>JAWKYE010000020.1:0-139117 GCA_041396665.1 Burkholderiaceae bacterium | reverse complement strand
CCCAGCGTCTGGCCAGGCGCCTTTGCAACTGCAAGGTGCCGCTGGACATGGACGACGAGGCCCTGCTCAAGGCGGGCTTCCTGGAGTCGGACCTCGACGGCACCTGGCAACCTTACGGCCCCGGCAAGTGCGACCGCTGCGGTGGCAATGGCTACAAGGGCCGGGTCGGCATCTACCAGGTGATGCCGATCACCGAGGAGATCCAGCGGATCATCCTGTCCAGCGGCAACGCGATGGACATCGCCGCCCAGGCCAGAAAAGACGGCGTGAACGACCTGCGCCGCTCGGGCCTGATCAAGGTGATGCAAGGGCACACGACGATCGAGGAAGTCCTAGGCTGTACGAACGATTGACCGGTAACACGCACATCCCGATTTTCAGGAGCAACACCCCATGGCCAGTACGGCAAGCGCAATCAAATCCAGACCTGCCGCCAAACCCGCGCCGCGCAAGATCGAGGCGACTTACTCGTGGGAAGGACGGGACCGGGCAGGCAAGAAGATCACCGGCGAAATGCGTGCCGCGGGCGAGACCATCGTCCAGGCCAACCTGCGCCGCCAGGGGATCACCCCGGTCAAGGTCTCCAAGCGGCGCACCAAGCGCGGCAAGAAGATCACCGAGAAGGACATCACGCTGTTCACACGCCAGCTGGCCACGATGATGAAGTCCGGCGTGCCGCTGCTGCAGGCGTTCGACATCGTCGCACGCGGCGCCGAGAACGCGTCGGTGGCCAAGCTGTTCACCGACATCAAGGGCGACGTCGAGACCGGTACCGCGCTGTCGCAGGCGTTCCGCAAATACCCGCTCTACTTCGACGCGCTGTTCTGCAACCTGGTTGGCGCCGGCGAGGCGGCCGGTATCCTGGACGACCTGCTCGATCGGCTGGCGACCTACAAGGAAAAGATGCAGGCCATCAAGGGCAAGATCAAGTCGGCACTGTTTTACCCGGTGTCGGTGCTGGTGGTGGCCTTCGTGGTCGTCGCGGTGATCATGCTGTTCGTGGTCCCGGCGTTCAAGGAGGTGTTCTCCAGCTTCGGGGCCTCGTTGCCGGCACCGACCGAGCTGGTCATCAGCATCTCGGACACCTTCGTCACCTACTGGTACATCATCTTCGGGGGCATCTTCGGCACCGGCTACTTCTTCATGCAGGCCTGGAAACGCTCGCCCAAGATGCAGATGATCATGGATCGGTTGCTGCTCAAGGCGCCGATCTTTGGCAACGTGGTGCGCAAGGCGACGATCGCACGCTGGTTGCGCACCCTGTCCACGATGTTCGCGGCCGGCGTGCCGCTGGTCGAAGCGCTCGATTCGGTTGGCGGCGCGTCGGGCAATGTGGTCTACCTGGTGGCCACCAAGAAGATCCAGCAGGAAGTGTCGACCGGCACCAGCCTGACCGTGGCCATGCAAAACGCCGACGTGTTCCCCAACATGACGCTGCAGATGGCGGCAATCGGCGAAGAGTCGGGCTCGCTGGACTCGATGCTGTCCAAGTCGGCGGACATCTACGAGCGCGAGGTCGATGACGCGGTCGATGGCCTCTCGAGCCTGCTCGAGCCGCTGATCATGGTCGTGCTGGGCACGATCATCGGTGGCCTGGTGGTCGCGATGTACCTGCCGATCTTCAAGCTTGGTCAGGTGGTCTGAGTTAGCGAGCCCCGGTCGCTGCGCTCCCTTCCCCATGGGGCTGCCCGGACCAGCGGCGGCAGGGCGGCCGGCGCTCGCCGCTGGGTCCGGCGGCCAGCTCAGATACGCCGTTTCAGGCAGTTGCGCCCGGCCTGAAGTGATGACGCATGCTTGATCTTTCTTCAACAATCCCCCCACCGCTGGCGATCGGGGTCGCGCTGGTCTTTGGGCTGCTGGTGGGAGTTTCCTGAACGTGGTCATCCACCGGGTGCCGGTGATGATGCAGCGTGACTGGGAGGCGCAGGCGGCCGAGCTGCGTGGCGAGGAATCGCCGCATCCCGAACCCTACAACCTGGTCGTGCCCCGCTCGGCCTGCCCCAAGTGCGGGCACAAGATCGGCGTGCTCGAGAACATCCCCATCGTCTCCTGGCTGGTGTTACGCGGCCGGTGCAAAGGCTGCGCGACCCCGATCTCGATCCGCTACCCGCTGGTGGAAGCGGCCACCGGACTGCTCAGCGCGCTGGCAATCTGGCATTTCGGTGCCACGCTGGCCGGCGCGGCCGCCGTGCTGCTCACCTTCTTCCTGGTGAGTCTGACCGGCATCGATCTCGATACCCAGCTGCTGCCCGACAGCATGACGCTGCCGCTGATCTGGATCGGTCTGCTACTCAACCTGCACACCGTGTTCGTGCCCCTGCCCGACGCGGTGCTGGGCGCAACGTTCGGCTACCTGATCCTCTGGACGATCTTCTGGGCGTTCAAGCTGCTCACCGGCAAGGACGGCATGGGCTACGGCGACTTCAAGCTGCTGGCCGCGCTGGGCGCCTGGTTCGGCTGGCGGCGCTGCCGGCAGTCATCCTGCTGTCATCGCTGGTCGGCGCCGTCGGCGGGGATAGGCCTGATCGTGTTGGCCCGGCACGGTCGCCAGGTGCCGATTCCGTTCGGCCCCTACCTGGCCGGCGCGGGATTGCTGATGCTCTACTTCGGCGACCGCATCAAGGGCCTCTACCTGCTCTGACACGGGCCCCGGCCCTGCGGGCTGCGCCGGTCCGGCCACGGCGCGGCCGACGCGCCTGATAGACTTGCCAACCATGGCCGAGTCTTCCGTTCCCAGCTTCGAATCCGCAGCCTCCGGTGCCTTCATCGTCGGGCTCACCGGCGGCATCGGCAGTGGCAAATCGACGGTGGCCGACCTGTTCACGACCCACGGGATCGTGCTCGTCGACACCGATCTGATCGCCCACGAGCTCACCGTGCCCGGCGGCGCGGCCATGCCGGCCATCGAGCAGACCTTCGGCAACGGCGTGATCGCTGCCGACGGGCGCCTGGACCGGGCGGCGATGCGCGCGCTGGTGTTCGAAACAGCGAGATGCGCCAGCGGTTTCAGGGGCATCCTGCATCCGCTGATCCGTCGCGAGAGCGAACGTCAGGTGGCGGCCGCCACCAGTGCCTATGTCATTCTCGCGGGTCCCCCTGCTGGTGGAATCGGGCCGCTGGCGCCAGGCGGGTTCACCGGGTGCTGGTCATCGACTGCCTGCCGGATATCCAGATCAGCCGTGTGATGCGACGCAGCGGCCTGGCCCGCGAACAGGTCGAGGCCATCATTGCGGTACAGGCAGCCGCCAGCAAAGGCTGGCCGCCGCCGACGATGTCATCGACAACAGCAGGACGCCCGGCGCCCTGCCCGGTGCGGTGGCGCAACTGCACGAACGCTACCTCGAGCTGGCTAGCGGGCTCATCGCAGCAGCCCCTGAGCGGAGCCCCGAGCGTGATCCTGTACGAATACCCCCTGAATGCGACCATTCGCGGCCTGCTGCGCCTCGAAGACGTGCTCAGCCGCTTCGAGCATTTCCGGCATCGCGACAATCCGCATATGACCACGTGCAGGCGGTTGCCATGTTGTTCGACCTGGTCGATCTGTTCTCGCGCACCGACACCCGGGCCGAGTTGCTCAATCGCTCGAGCGCCAGCGCCGCGCGCTCACAGCCTTTCGCAACAGCCCCGGCGTGTCGGGCGTTGCTGAAGGATACGGTCGAGATCTACAGCAACCACGAGAAGCTGTCCGGTGCCAACCACAATCCGGGCCAGGCGGTGCGCGAGAATGAATGGCTGATGTCGGTGCGCAGCCGTATCCTGATCGCCGGCAGCGCCGCGGACTACGACATGCCCTCATTCTGGGCGTGGCAGAACAACCCCGCTCGATCAGCGGATGCGCAGCTTCAAGGAGTGGATGACGCCGTTCGACCCGCTGACGAGCGCGTTGCGTCTCGTCCTGCGCCTGCTCCGGGAAAGTGTGACCGCTGTCGCTCGAGGCCACCGATGGCAGCTGCCAGCATTCGCTGGGCGGCCAGCCGTTCCAGATGGCGCAGCTGCGCCTGGACCCGGCGCTGGGTGCGGTGCCCGAGATCGGCGCCAGCAAGTACACTGCTCTGGATCCGCTTCAACCATTTCGATCGCCGGACCCGGCCGCGGCCGATCGAGCGATCGATCGCCCTTTCAACTCACGCTGTGCAATCTCTGACCAAGGTATGAGCGAGACGCCTCCCGCCGGCCCCCGGTCGGCCCCCAGGCGTCCCCTGTCCGACCTGCGGCAAGCTGGTCATCTACCAGAACCGACAATCACCGTGGCGGCCGTTTTGCAGCAGGCGCTGCAAAACCATCGACCGGCGCCTGGAGCCAGCGAGCAGTACCGGATCGCCGGCAATCCGCAGGAACCCCCACTGGACGAGGACGGGCACGGCGGTCACTGACCGGCGGCAGACCGATAGGCGCCCCGGATCATCGCCAGGCCATGGGCGCCGTGCTCCCAGGCCTGCGCGGCATCGGCAGGGGTCAATCCGCCCAGCGCGTAGACCGGTACCGCACACTGTCCCAGGCTGACCAGCCGGGCAAGCCCCGCCAACCGATCGCCGCCCGACCCGGATGGCTTTCGGTCGGCTGCACCGGTCCGAGCACGGCAAAGTCCACCCGCTGCTTCGCGGCCAGCGCCAGTTGCGCGGCATCATGGCACGACGGCCGCCTGCCAGAGCAGGGCGGGTCTTTGGTCCCGGCCGCCGTGCGATCGTGGGTCGCCGCGCCGCCACGCGCCGCCAGATCGTGCGCACGCCAGTGAGAACGCCATCGGCCGCTTCCCAGAAGCGTCGCGGATGCGCGCTGTTGACGAGTAACAGCGCTCGATGAAGCCGGCAGAGCGCCAGCACCTGCTCGAACAAGGCCTCGAAGGGCGCGGGCGCCATGCCCGGCTCGCGCAACTGCAGCAGCCGCACGCCCTGCGCCAGCGCCCCGGCAAGCCGCTCGAGAAACACCGGCACCCCCATTGCCTGCGCATGGCTGATCGCGTAGCGATCGGGCAGCGCGATCAGGCGCATCAGCGGCACGCTGGCGGCCAGCATCGGCTCGACATCCGGTGCCGCCGGATCGGTCCAGGCCAGCGCCTGGCCCTCGCGACCCTGCAGGTCGCCCGCGAACCGGCGGATACGCCGAAAGTGCAACGCCACCCGGGCGTGCGCGTACGAATGCTCGCGGTAGACCCAGGCCTGCGACGCACCGATGCGGATGCCCAGCTCCTCGGCAAGCTCACGGGCGAGCGCCTGGTCCACGGTCTCGCCCGGCTCGAGCTTGCCGCCGGGCAACTCCCACCATCCGGCATAGGGCTTGCCTTCGGGCCGGCAGGCCATCAGCACGCGACCGGCGGCGTCCTGGATCACGCCGACGGCCACCTGCACCAGCGGTCGCGTGTCCGGTTGCGGCGCATCGCCGACGGCGGTTGCGCGATCGCGCTCATTCATCATTGGCATGGTTGGGTATACTAATCTGACTGAGAAACGGCAGTCCGGTCCGATCGTCAACGAACTGCTTCCCCATACAAACCAAGGAGACTCACATGCGTCGACTTTTCGCGACCCTCGGTGCCGTGGCACTCGTCGTTGCCAGCACCCCTGTCCATGCCGAGAAGATGATTCTCAAGTTCGGTCACGTCGGTGACCCCGGCTCGCTGTACGAAGGCGCGGTCAACGAGTTCGCGCGCATCGCCAATGCCAAGCTGGGTGACAAGGCCGAAGTGCAGGTGTTCGGCTCGAGCCAGTTGGGCAAGGACAAGGAAATGCTGCAAAAGCTCAAGCTGGGCCAGATCACGTTCAGCCTGCCGTCGTCGATCATGTCGTCGGTCGCCGACGAGTTCGGCGTGTTCGAAATGCCTTACATCATCAAGTCGCGCGAGCACATGATGGCGGTGCAGAAGTCGATCGGCGAGAGCGTGTTCAACAAGGCGGCCAAGGCCAAGGGCTATCGGATCCTCACCTACTTCGAGAACGGCTTTCGGCACATCACCAACAACACCCGCCCGATCAACAAGCCCGAGGACCTCGCCGGCATCAAGCTGCGGACCCCGAACGGCGAGTGGCGGGTGAAGATGTTCCAGTCGTACGGCGCCAATCCGACCCCGATGGCCTTCTCCGACGTGTTCACCGCCCTCAAGACCGGCGTCATCGACGGCCAGGAGAACCCGTACGCGCAGATCTACGGTCGGCCAAGTTCCAGGAGGTGCAAAAGTGCCTGTCGATCACCGGCCACGTGTACTCGCCGGCCTACGTCGCCGTGTCGGAAAAGCACTTCACCAAACTGCCCGGCCGAC
Source organism: Burkholderiaceae bacterium (assembly GCA_041396665.1). Classification (GTDB taxonomy): domain Bacteria; phylum Pseudomonadota; class Gammaproteobacteria; order Burkholderiales; family Burkholderiaceae_E; genus JAUIAI01. Next base: position 132,861 of record JAWKYE010000020.1, on the reverse strand, counting down.
ATCCAGAAGGCGCTGCAGGAAGCGGCCGACGAGTCTGCCGATCATGTACAGATGGCGGCCGACCTCGAGAACAAGCTGCTGGGCGAACTGAAGGCTGCCGGCATGCAGGTCAACGAGGCCGACAAGGACGCCTTCATCGCCGCATCAAGAAGATCTACGACCAGTTCGCCCTCCACCGTCGAGGGCGGACCCGCGCTGATCGAGGCCGTCCGGGCGGTCGCACGCTGATCTGACGCCTCCGGCGAGCCGTCCGGCCTACGGCCTGCCCGGGGCGGACGGTGCTTTTCGTTGTGCTCCCTATCGCCCTGGCGGCAACCGAACATGGACAGACTTCTTGGCATCACCGGCATCCTGGGCCGGCTGCTCGAATGGATCCTCATGCTGCTGGTGGTGCTCCTGACCATCGTGGTGGTCATGGCGGTCGTTTACCGCAAGCTGGACGCGTCCGCTGGTCTGGTATGACGAGATCGCCTCGATCATGCTGGCCTGGATCACCTACTACGGGGCGGCCCTTGCCGCGCTGCGGCGTAAACACATCGGCTTCGACGGCGTGCTGCTGGCGATCCCGATGCACGCCTGGCGGTGGCCCTGCTGGCCGAGGCGGTCGTCATTGCCTTCTTCATCCTGCTGGCCTGGGCCGGCATGGTGGTGCTGGACGTGCTCGAGGGCGACACGCTGGTCAGCCTGACCTGGGTGCCTGCGCAATTCACCCAGTCGGTGATACCGATCGGCGCGGTCCTGTTCGTTGTCTGTGAACTGCTGTCGATGCCGGGTTACCTGCGCATGATCGCCAGCGGCCAGTCGGCCGAGCATGCCGAGATCGAGGCCGAAATCCAGGCCAGCGGGGTGCGCTGATGATCACCCTGGTCTTGTTCCTGGTGCTGGTGGCCCTGATCTGCATCAACGTGCCGATCGCGATCGGCCTGGCGGTGGCCGCCATCTTCGGCCTGTACCTGACCGAAGGGCCCGATGCGCTGGTCACGGTGGCGCTGGACATGTACGACGGCTCCACCAACTTCTCGCTGATCGCGATCCCGATGTTCCGTGCTGGCCGGCGCCATCGCTGAACGCCGGCGGCATCACCGACCGGCTGATCAACTTCGTCACATCGCTGATCGGCTTCGTGCGCGGCGGCCTGGGCATGGTCAACATCGGCGTGTCGCTGTTCTTTGCCGAAATTTCGGGCTCGGCCGTGGCCGATGTCGCCGCGCTGGGTTCGGTGATGATCCCCGAAATGAAAAAGCGCGGCTACTCGGGCGCGCTGTCTGCGGCGATCACCTCATCGTCGGCCTCGCTGGCGATCATCATTCCGCCGTCGATCCCGATGATCATCTATGCGGTCGCGGCCAACACCAGTGTCGAGGAGTTGTTCGTGGCCGGCTTCGTGCCGGGCCTGATCGGCGCCGCCGGCATGATGGCCGTGGCCTACGGCTTCGCCCGGCGCTACAACCTGCCAGTCGAGGAAGCGTTCAACCTGCGCAAGGTCAAGCAGACCTTCATCGCGGCGCTGCCCACGTTCGCGCTGCCAGTGATCATCCTGGGTGGCATCTTCGGCGGCCTGGTCCACACCACCGAGGCGGCCGGCCTGGCGGTGGTGGCCGCGTTGGCCATCGGGCTCTGGTACGGTGAATCGCCTCGACAGGCTACGTGCCGCGCTGGTCGAGGGGGCATGCAGACCGCCGTCGTGATGCTGCTGGTGGCAGCCTCGGCGCTGATGGGCGGCTTTCTCACTCGCGCGCCGGGTGCCGCAGGAACTGGCGCAGAGCATGTCCCCTGACCGACAACAAGTATGTGATCCCTGGCGATCCTGAACGTGTTCTTCCTGGTCATCGGCTTTTTCCTGCACTCGGTCGCCGCGATCATCCTGGTCATCCCTGTCGTCGTCCCGCTGATCCAGCAGGTCGGCATCGACCCGGTGCACTTCGGGCTGGTGGTCACGTTGGAGCTGGCGATCGGCAGCAGACGCCGCCGGTGGCCTCGGTGCTGATCACCGCCTGCTCGATCGCCAAGACCGGCATCTGGAAGTGAGCAAGGTCAACATCTATTTCATCAGGGTGCTGCTGGCAGTGCTGATGCTCTGCACCTATGTGCCCACAGTGCCGATGTTCCTGGTCGAGGCCTTCTATCACTGAGCCAACCGAGGCGAGCCGGACCGGCGTCCCCGGAGTTCAGGATGGTCATCATCGCAGTGCGGCCAACCACAGCTAAAACTCGGCGCATCGGCGCTAATATCGGTCTCATGGAACAAGCCCCCGCAAAACCCAGGCTCGAACGCATGCCGACCGGCACCAGTTCAGCTGTCACTGCCCGACGGCGTCGCGCATATCGATTACTCGGTCGACGGCGAGCGATCGTGCTCGATCACTCGTACGTGCCGCCGGCCTGCGTGGCCAGGGCGCCGGCGAGCAACTGGTGATCGGCTGCTTCGAATGGATGCAGGCCCCGGCGGAATGCCGTGCTGCGCTGCAGCTACATCCGGCGTATCGCCGACCAGCACCACAGTGGCGCACGTATTTCGCCGGCGCGCATTGAAGCGGGCGCGGTCGCTGGGATCGCCGGATCCGTCCCCACCGTCGATCGACGTCCCACGGGAATTGCTCCATGACAGCAAGTACACCAAGGATGCCCAGGCAATCAGCAAGCCTGACCCCCGAGCAATTCCGGGTCACCCAGCAAGCGGCACCAGGCCGCCGTTTCGCAACGCGTTCGACGGCAAGCAAGCGTTTGTATGTGGACATCGTGTCGGGCGAACCGCTGTTCACGTCGCTGGACAGTTCGACTTCGGGTTGTGGCTGGCCCAGCTTCACGCGCAACCAGTGGTTGCCGGGCGTGATGAAGCGCGACGCCAGCCACCGGCGCCCAGTCCGCACCGAGGTGCGCTCGGCGGCGCACGGCGACGGCCACCTGGGTCACGTGTTCGACGACGGCCCGCGCGACCGTGGCGGCCTGCGCTACCGTATCAACTCGGCGTCGCTGCGCGCTTCATCCCGCTGGACGAAGCTGGCCGAGGCCGGCTACGCCGAGTTCGTGCCGCTGTTCAAGCCGGGCTGACGCGCCCGCCGGGCGCCGCTGCATGGACAAGGCGGGCCGCCCCGTTCGCACCGGGCGGCCCGCCGGGAACGCCTGACGCCTCAGAAGTCCATGTCCGGCATCGCCGGGGCCGCGGCCTTCTCTTCCTTGGGCGCCTCGGCGATCATCGCCGCCGTCGTGAGGATCAGGCCGGCCACCGACGCGGCATTTTGCAGCGCCGTACGGGTGACCTTGGTCGGATCGATCACCCCGCAGCCCATCAGGTCGCCGTAGCTGCCATCGGCCGCGTTGTAGCCGTGGCTGCCCTTGCCCTCGAGCACCTTGGCGATCACCACCGACGGTTCCCCGCCCGAGTTGCGAACGATCGCCCGCAACGGCGCCTCGAGGGCCTTGCACCAAATCTGGATGCCCGCATCCTGATCACGCCGTTCAGCCCTTGACCGCCTTCAGCGATTCAGTCGCCCGCAGCAGCGCCCGCCGCCCGCCGAGGGATGATCCTCTTCGACCGCCACGCCGGGTGGCATGCAGCGCATCATCGACGCGGTCCTTCTTCTCCTTCATCTCGACCTCGGTGGCCGCGCCGACGCCCGATCACCGCCACCCCGCTTCGGCCAGCGCCAGCCAGCGCTCAAGCTTCTCGCGGTCGTAGTCGCTGGTGGTATCTTCCAGCTGGGCGCGGGCATACCCGGCGGTCAAGGTACATCGATCGCATCCCGCGTGCCACTCGCCACCGATGATCGTGGTCGCCTCCTTGCGCACCTCGATCCAGCAGCGCGCCCAGATGCTCAGCGTCCTTGTCCAGCTACATGCAGTTCTCCAGCTGATCAATGGCGCCGGTCAGCGCGCCGATGTCCTCAAGCATGGCCTTGCGACGATCACCAAAGCCGGGTACCTTGACGGCGACGACCTTGAGCACCCGCATCGCGTTGACGACCGCGTCGCCCGGCGCCTGCCGTCCACATCCTCGGCGATGATCAGCAGCGGCCGGCCGGCCTTGGAGACCGCCTCGAGCACGGGCAGCAGGTCGCGGACATTGCTGATCTTCTTGTCGTGCACGAGCACCAGCGCGTCATCAGTTCGGCGAGTTGCTTGTCCGGGTTGTTGATGAAGTAAGGGCTCAGACCGCCGCGGTCGAACTGCATGCCCTCGACGACGTCCAGTTCATTCTCCAGCGACTTGCCGTCCTCGACGGTGATCACCCCGTCCTTGCCGACCTTGTCCATCGCGTCGGCGATGATCCTGCCCACCCCGTCGTCGCCGTTGGCCGACAACGCGGCCACCTGGGCGATCTCCTTGCTGCCCGAGATGCTGCGGGACATCTTCTCGAGCGAGCGGACCACGTCGGCCGTGGCCAGATCGATGCCCCGCTTGAGGTCCATCGGGTTCATGCCGGCGGTGACGAACTTCATGCCCTCGTGCACGATCGCCCGCGCCAGCACCGTGGCCGTCGTGGTGCCGTCACCGGCGACATCCGCAGTCTTGGAGGCGACCTGCTTGACCATCTGCGCTCCATGTTCTCGAACTTGTCCTTCAACTCGATTTCCTTGGCCACGCTGACGCCATCCTTGATGACGGGCTTGAAGCTATTGTCGATGACGACATTGCCCGCAGTTGCGTGACCTGGACCGCGTCGGCCAGGATGTTCACGCCGCGTACGATGGCCGCGCGCGCGTCTTCGTTAGAAAATGAACACGCTGGCTCCGCAACACCTTTCTCCGCTAATGGTGTTCAACAAATGAGGGTTCGAAGGCCTGGATTGATCGTCCTCAGGCCCGCCTTTTTCAGCGCCAGTCGGTCAGCCGCCTCGATCACCGCAAGGATGTCGTCTTCGCGCATCACCAGCAGCTCACGTCGCCATCGACCTTGACCGCCTGGCCGGCGTACTTGCCAAACAACACCTTGTCGCCGACGGCGACCGCCGGCGTCTGGCGCCGGCCGTCATCCAGCCACTTGCCGGCGCCTACGGCAAGGACCTCTTGCTCGGGCTTCTCGGCCGCGGAGTCGGGGATCACGATGCCCGAGGCAGTCCGTTTCTCGATCTCCGATCCGCTTGATGACGATCCGGTCATTCAGGGGACGTAGTTTCATATCGGTCTCCAATAGAAAGATCACCAAAGTTTCAAGGTTGGACCGGCGCAGGCCGCATCAGTCGGCGCTGGCGGCACGGTCGGCGAGGCCCGCGAAGCCTCGCGCTGTCGATCTAATCTCGGCGGCGTTTTTGGGATTTCAAGAGCCTTCCGGAGAAAAATTTTTGGGCCGATCCGCCCGGTTTTTCATGATCGGAAATCCCGGGGGAGGCCTGCCCGACAGGGAGGCTCAGCCGGCGCGCACCAGCCCCGCGCCCCGACCCAGTCGGTAGGTGGTCCGCCGAAACCGGCGAACGGCGCAGCGTGCGGGCATCGGCTCGCCTCGCCTTCACCGGACCTGGCGGCAGACGGCTGCCAGTCCGATTGCAGCGTGACGTCATCGGCGGTCTGCTGCCAGAGGCCGCCCGCGACCGGCCGGAACAGCCACCGGGTATAGCCGCGACGGGCAGCCAGCGCCATCAGTTCGGCGCGATCCGGGGCGCCGTCATCGAGCAGGTGTTCGCGATCATCGTCGGCATCGAGCCGGTAGTCGCCGAACGCACGGCGCCAGTCGGTGGCCTCGGTCGCCGTGCTCGAGGGCAGGTTGCAGGCCCGGTGGATCGTCCGCTGCAGGTCCCAGGCGCCCGCCTGCCAGGCGGCATCGAGCGCGGCCGCCTCGACCTGGGCCAGCCGTTGCCAGCGCTCGTTGATCTGGATCGCCGAACCGGGCAGCGAGCGCAGTTGCGGCGTGAGCCCGGGGAGCGACGGCACCGCGGCCTGCAGCCTGTGCCAGTGAAGCAGCAGCATGACCGGCGTATCCGCACAACGGACAGCGACCAGCGATACCGCGAAAAGCGGCGATCCCACCGCCGCCTGCTGCTCGGCAATCAGGCGAAAGACGTTCATGTTCAGGGGCCCTCGACATGACAGGCAGACACTGGCCAAAAGCGTACCAAACAGTTCCCGAAGGTGACAAGTCGTCCCCCCGCCGGCGTGCCGCGATCGGTCGAGTTCGCGGCATTTCCCCGCCTATTCGACCGAATCGACGGATGGCCGCACCGATAGTATCGACGTATCCAAGTCCGAGAAACCGGGTAATGAAACGTCAATCCGCGACGCGCAAGCCGGCGCCCCGCGCCACCGTATCGTCTGCGGCGCCTGCCGCCACGGCACCGCAGGAGCGCGCACGCCAGGGCAACATGCAGTTGGCCGAACTGATGTCGTGCGCGAACGACTTGCAGTCACGCGGCCTGGCCGAGGAATCGGCGCGCCTGTACGAGCAGTGGATCGCGCACACGCAGTCACCGCACCGGCATGTCGCCTGTTTCAACTGGGGCGCGGTGCTGGGCGCGCTCAACCGCCACGCCGAGGCCGAGAAGGCCTACCGCCAGGCGCTCGAGATGAAGCCCGATTTCGTCCAGGCCCGGCTCAACCTGGGTCACCAGCTCGAGCACCAGGGACGGATCGACGAGGCGCTGGCGCAGTGGCAGCAGGTGTGGGACTGGCCGTTCGCCGGCAGCCCGTTACCCGAGACCGACCTGCGCCTGCACGCGATCAACAACCGCGCACGGTTGCTGGAACAACAGCGGCGCCTCGACGAGGCCGAGGCCTGCCTGGTGCAGAGCCTGGAACTCAAGGCCCAGCAACCGGACGTGATCCAGCACTACGTGCACATCCGTCAGAAGCAGTGCGAATGGCCGGTCTATCAGCCGGTGGGCGAGGTCACGGCCAACCAGTTGCTGATGAACACCTCGGCGCTGGCCATGCTCAGCGCCTCGGATGACCCGGCGATGCAACTGCTGGCCGCGCATCGGTTCGTCGCGCACAAGTACCCGCCCGATCCGGGCAAACCGATGTACCAGGCCGACCGGCCCCGCAACGACAAGGTGCGCATCGGCTACCTGTCGGGCGACCTGTGCCTGCACGCGATGGGCCTGCTGATCCCCGAGTTGATCGAGTTACACGACCGCGAGCGCTTCGAGGTCTTCGCCTTTTGCTGGAGTCGCGAGGACGGCAGCCCGCAACGCGCGCGACTGCTGGCCGCGTTCGATCACCACGTGCGCCTCGGCGGGCTGGACGACGGGGCCGCCGCCCAGCTGATCACGCACCTGAACATCGATGTGCTGGTGGACCTGCAGGGCCTGAGCAGCGGCGCCCGCCCCGGCATCCTGGCGCTGCGCCCGTGCCCGGTGCAGGTCGGCTACCTGGGCCTGCCCGCGACGTCGGCGCTGCCCGGGGTCGACTGGATGATCTCGGATCCCTATGTGATGCCGCCCGAGCTGCAGCCGTACTGCACCGAGCGCGCGATGATCGTGCCGCATTGCTACCAGGTCAGCGACCGGCAGCGGCCGGTGGCGCCCCGGCCCGAGCGGGCCACCTACGAGCTGCCCGAGGACGCCTTCGTCTATTGCTCGTTCAACAACAACCACAAGTTCAATGAACCGGTGTTCGATACCTGGATGGCCATTCTTGCGGCGGTGCCGGGCAGCGTGCTCTGGCTGCTGGCCGACAACCGGTGGGCCAGGGAGAACATGTTGCGCCGCGCCGATCTTGCCGGGGTGGCGCGCGAGCGCCTCGTGTTTGCACCGCGGGTCGGGCCGGCCGAGTACCTGGCCCGCTACCAGTTGGCCGACCTGTTCCTGGACACGTTTCCGTACAACGCCGGGGCGACCGCCAGCGATGCCTTGTGGATGGGCACCCCGCTGCTCACCCGCTCGGGGCGCACCTATATCTCGCGGATGGCCGGCAGCCTGCTGACCAATGTCGGGCTGCCCGACCTGATCACGACGACGCTGGACGAGTATCGCGAACGCGCGATCGCGCTGGGTCGTCAACCGCAACGTATCGCGTCGTACAAGCGCTACCTGGCCGAGCACGGCCGCCAGTCGCCGCTGTTCGACCTGCCGGCCCGGGTGCGTGACATCGAGAACGGTTTTCTCGATCTGCTCGCACGCCCGCCGGTGATCCGCGGCACACCGGCCACGTCCATGCGGGCGGGCTGATGGAAGATCCCTCACTGGCCCACGCACTGAGCTGGATGACCGGTCATCATGGCCGGGTGCGCTCGGTGGAAGCGCTGTTTGGCGAACTGGGCCTGCCCGCGCCGCTCACCGGCCAGCACGCGGTGCGCGTCTTGCGCGAGGCGGGCTTCAAGGCCGACGTGCTCGAGCGCCCGCTGGCGCAGATCCACCCGATGATGCTGCCGGTGATCCTGTTGATGCGCGATGGCGGCGCCTGCATCCTGACCGGCCGCGAAGTGGCGCAGCGCTGACGTACCGGCCGACGCACCACGCGGAGGCGGGCTGACCCGGTGGCCGACCCCGTGCCCACCCTGACCCGCTACGAGGTCGTGATTCCCGAAGCCGAGCCGTTCACGACGGTGTTGGCCGAGCAGGACCTGCTCGAACAGTACAGCGGCCTGCTGATCGCCGCGCGCCCGCAACTGCTGCCGGGCGGCGACCGGTGTAACGCTGTCCTCGCCCAGCGACCCCACGCGCCACTGGCTATGGGGCACGCTGCGGCGCTTTTGCCGTACTACCGCTCGACGATGATCGCCGCGCTGCTGAGCAACGTGCTGATGCTGGTGACCGGCCTGACCACGGCGATCATCTTCGACAAGGTGATCCCGCACCAGGCATTCGTCACGCTGTGGGCGTTGGCCGGCGGGGCGATGGTGGCCATCGTGTTCGACCTGCTGGCCCGCCAGCTGCGCAGCCTGCTGATCGACACCGCCGGCAAGAAGTGCGACCTGATCATCAGCACGATGCTGTTCCGCCAGACGCTGGGCCTGCGCCTGGAGCATCGGCCCGAGTCGGCCGGGGCGCACTCGCACCACATGGCGCAGGTCGAGACCGTGCGCGATTTCTTTGCCTCGGCGACGATGTCCACGTTCACCGACCTGCCGTTCATCGCGCTGTTCATCGGCATGACCTTCGCGATCGGCGGCAGCGTCGGCTGGGTACTCGTGGCCGCGGTCCCGGTGCTGGTGCTGATGGCGCTGCTGATGCAGCGCTCGCTGCACCGCTCGATGAAGGAAAGCATGGCGCAACAGGCGGACCTGCAGGGCCTGATGGTCGAGTCGCTGGAGGGCATGGAGGACATCAAGACCACCGGTGCCCAGGGGCGCTTTCTGCATCGCTTCGAGGCAGCCACCGCCGCCGCCAACGAGGCAGCGCTGCGCTCGCGGCGCATCTCCAGCTTCACCAGCAACGTCTCGGCGGTGTCGCAGCAACTGATCACGCTGATCATCCTGATCTGGGGCGTCTACCTGATCGATGCCAAGAGCCTGTCCCCGGGCGCGATGATCGCCTGCGTGATGTTCGGTGCGCGCGCCGTCGCACCGCTGGGGGCGGTCGTGTCGCTGGCCTCGCGCTACCAGGGCGCGCGCGTTGCGCTGCGCACGCTGAACCACCTGATGGCCCAGCCGCAGGAGCGCGACGCGCAGGCCAATTACGTGCCGCGTCCGCAGATCAGCGGGCGGATCGGGCTGCGCGACGTGAGTTTCAGTTACCCGATGCGCGGCAAGGACAAGCCGCCGCTGATCCTCGATGGCCTGAGTTTGCAATACCAGGCCGGCGAACGCGCGGTGATCCTCGGCCAGATCGGCAGCGGCAAGTCGACGGTGCTGCGCCTGCTGGCCGGCCTGTACCAGCCCCTCGAGGGCCAGGTCGAGGTCGATGGCATGGACCTGCGCCAGATCGACCCGGCCGACTTTCGCTCGCAGGTCGGTTTCGTGTCGCAGGAGCCCAGGCTGTTCAAGGGCTCGCTGCGCGAGAACATCCTGATGGGCCGGGCCAGTGCCGATGCCTCGCGCCTGACCGAGGTCGCGACGCTGACCGGGCTGGACCGGATGATCGCCGCGCATCCGCAGGGCTGGGAAATGCCGGTCGGCGAGATGGGCTGCCTGTTGTCCGGCGGCCAGCGCCAGCTGGTGGCGCTGGCCCGCTGCCTGATCACCCGGCCGCGCATCCTGCTGATGGATGAGCCGACCAGTTCGATGGATGCCCAGTCCGAGCTGGCCTTTCTGCGCCAGTTGCGCGACGCCATCGGCCAGTGCACGTTGATCATGATCACCCATCGCCCGGCGGTGCTGGAACTGGCCACCCGCGTGTCGGTCATCGACCGCGGCCGCCTGCTGCTGGACGGACCGAAGGACCGTGTGCTGGCGGCGCTGGCCAGTCAGCGGCCCGGCGCCCGGCCGGCGCAGGCGCAGGCGGCACCCGGGGCAGGCCTGCCCGTCGGCGCGCCGGCGCCCGCGATCAAGCCGGCGGCGGCCTCCGGCCGCGTTGTCCTCCGCCGCCACGCCGGCGACCCCGGCGGTGAATCCCGAGCCGGCCGCGGCCGAGCCCGCCTAGGCCGCTTCGATGAAACGACCAGCAAACCGGCCGCCACCGGTCCGACACTGCGACCGGGCGACCGCGAGTTCCTCAGCCCGCTGCAGTCGGCGGGCGTGACCGAGCGCATGCCCTACGTGAACTGGGCGCTGTACCTGATGGTGTTGTTCGTGCTGGCGGTGTTCGGCTGGGCCATGCTCGCCCGGGTCGACGTGGTGACCAGGCCGATGGCCGGATCATTCCGGATGGCCGGGAACAGACGATCGCCAGTCTCGAGGGCGGCATCCTGCGCGAACTCCAATGTGCGCGAGGGCATGGAGGTGAACGCCGGCGACATCGTCGCGCAACTCGATCCCACCCGGGTGGCGGCGCTGCAAGCGAGGACCGCAGTCGGCAACTCGCGCTGCGGGCCACGCTGGCGCGCCTGCGCGCCGAGATGACCGGCCAGCCACTGGTGTTTCCAGCCGAGGTTCAGGCAGTCCCACGCATCGTCCAGGGCGAGACCGCCACCTACAAGGCACGCCGCCAGGCGCTGCAGGATGCGCTCGAGTCGACCGAACAAAGCCTGGTGCTGATGCGCCGCGAGCTCAAGGTTGCCCAGAGCATGGCGGCCGGCGGCCTGATGCCCGAGGTCGAGGTCATGCCTTCGCCGCCAGGTCGGCGAGCTCGAGCAGCAGAGCCAGGATCGCACCAGCAGTTTCGCGAGCAGGCGAGCGCCGAGCAGGTGCGCGTGCAGACCGAGCTGGCCAGCCTCGATGACCAACTGGTGGTGCGCGACGATGCGCTCGAGCGCACCATGCTGCGCTCGCCAGTCCGCGGACTGGTCAAGAACATCCGCGTCAACACCGTCGGGGGCATCGTTGCCGCCGGTTCGCCGATCATGGAGATCGTGCCGCTCGGCGGGCAGGTGCTGGTCGAAGCCCGTCAGCCCGCCGACATCGCTTCGTGCGCGAGGGCCAGCCAGCCAAGGTGAAGCTGTCGGCGTATGAGTACAACACCTACGGCGGGCTGAGCGGTACCGTCGAGTACATCAGCCCCGACGCGCTCGGCGACGCCGATCGCAGCAACACGCCCGATGCCACCTGGTACCGGGCGCGGATCGCGGCCGACGTCTCGACCTTGCGCTGGCGCGGCGAGCCGCTGCCGGTGCGCCCCGGGATGACCGGCAGCGTCGAGATCAGCACCAGCGACCGCTCGGTGATGAGCTACCTGCTGCGCCCGATGCTGCGCGGCCAGGAAGCCTTTCGCGAACAGTGAACGCCGCCGATCGGCCGCTCGCGGGATAAACGGCGGCCCTAACCGCGCTTATCGCGCGATCCGCGACCCTCAAAGTCGCGATTTACTCGTAGGCATGTCCCCTGCCGGGCCGTGCCTTCGGGTCCGCCCCCATGTCTGTTGCCCGCGCCCGTGTCAGCGCCCCCGCCCCCATCCCGTGACTGTCTCCCTGTCCCGGAGCGCGGCCAAGGCCGCGACCGCCCCCCCTGCCAGGTTGCGAACCCGGGTGCACTCGGCCCTGGCGGTCGCCGTCGGCCTGCTGCTGCTGGGCGTGGCCCCGTCGGTTATCGCCGTCTGCGACGAGGACCAGACCCGGCTCACCTCGGTGATCGTGCGCGACACCCCGGCCACCACCGGGCGTGCCCGGCAGGTGCTGCGCGAGCTCGTGAAAAAGGCGATCGACACCAGCGAGAAGATCCGGCAGCGCGCAACCCTTGCGCTGGCCGAAGCCGCCCGGGATCGACATCGACGAGGCCGTGCCGGCGCCCTGCCCCGGATCGACCTGACCGGCGGGGTCGGCCACGCCAGCAGCCATGTCGAAGGCATCCGCCAGTACCAGGGCGGCATCGGCCGGATCGGCCTGCAGATGGGCGGCCCGCTCTGCGACGGTGGCCGGGTCAGCGAACTGACCCGCTGGCGCACCGAACTGGCCCGGGCGGCGATGGACAGCCGCACCGGCCTGCAAGAGCAGGTCGCGCTGCAGACGCTGAGCCTCGCGCTCGAGCGCAGCCGCTACTACAAGCACGGCCAGGTCTATCGCCAGCACATGCGCCGCCTCGGCTGCCTGGTCGATGCGCTCGAGCGCATCGTCAAGCTCGATGGCAGGCGGCGCAGCGAGTTGGTGCAGGCACGCAAGACCTATCAGGAATCCCAGTCGCTGGACATGGCGATGAATGCCAAGCGCCAGGTCGAGCTCCGGTTGCAGCGCTTCGTCGGCGAACCACTACCGCGCCTCGAAGGCCTGACGACCGTGTTGCGGCACCCCGGCGCTGGGCACCGTGATGAGCGCGGCCTTGCAGTCCAGCGACGTGCAGGCGATCGAGGCCCAGGCGCGCGCCGCCAGCGTTTGCCGGCGCGCTGGCCGCCGACCGAAAACCTGGGGTGCAGTGGAACACCCAGTACGGCCACACCGGCGGAGCGACCGATGCCACCGACTGGCAGGTCGGCATCCGGGTGGCGATCCCGCTGTACAACCCGCTGCCCGCCATGCCGAGCAGGCGGCGCTCAAACGCGCCGAGGCCACGAGGATGCAGCGCGCCGACGTGGTGCGCGAGAGCGCACCGCGCGGATCGGCGACGATACGACCAATCGGAGTCGCTGGCCCGCCAGGCCGACGACATCCGCGACATCCTCGCCGATTCGAACGCGTTGCGGGTGTTCACGCTCAAGCAGTGGCAGAGCCTGGGCCGGCGATCGTTGTTCGATGTGATGAGCACCGAGCGCGACCACTACGGGCTGCGCATCGCGCACCTGAATGCGCTGCACGACCGGCAGCTGGCGAACATCCTGCTCTGGTCACTGGGCGGGGTGTCGATCGCTGGCTGAGCCAGGACGAGCCGCCCGCGCCGGATATTTCAGAGACCAGGAGCTAGCCCGAACGACCCGGCGTATCGCCAGCACACAGTTGCTCATCGCTGACCACCGGAACCATCTCGAACGACATCAGGTCGTTCCAGGCGTAAGCGAATTTCGATGCGGCGACTGGATCGTCGGCCTCGGTCAGCGAGAAGCCCCGACCGCCGGCCACGTCTGTCCAGCGACTCAGCAGCTTGACCCCAGGCGGCGGCACCCCGCCGGTTTCCATGAAGCGTTGAACGATGGCCTTGCGGTTCTCGGGGCGCCACCGATAGATTGTCAGGTAGACCATGTCGTCTCCATTTGGTGAACTTGAGGATCGAGCTTCAGCCTATCCGAACAGCCCCACGACTTCATACTCACAATGGAGCATCTGCGTGAGAGAAAGCAGGACGAGCCGCTTGCTCTCCGACGTGATCGAAAAAAAATGGGGACCCTTAGCAGCCGGGTCCCCACTGACGCGGTAGCAACCAGGATCAGAGCAGCGGCTGCGTCTCCTGCCAGCTGACGGATACCGCGGCGACATCCACCGAGCACCTCCACCGGGGCCGCGACACTGGCGACCGAGACCGGGGCATCGGCGGCGGCATCGCCAGGCAGGACCGACTCGCCCGGATCCACCAACAGGTCGGTCGGGATGCCGGCGACCGATCGGTCCTTGGCCATCCAGACATCCGCCATCTGGTGCTCGGCGCCATCCTCGGTCGTGTAGGTGGACACCAGGCCGACCAGGTTGCCGTGATCCATCACCGTCGTTGCCGTGGCCCCGAGATCGAGACTGACGATGCCCAGGTCATCGAGCGAGCGCAGTTCGCCCGCGTCGGTGATGCCGTCCTGGTTGCCATCGACCCACACCGCCATCTTGGCGAAGTCGGCATCGGCGGCGCTGATCTGGCCATCGGCATTGCTGTCGTGCTGGGCCAGCGCGGCGTAACCGTTACCTGCCCGCAGGCCGTTGTCCAGTTAGGTTCCGCCGCCGAACAGTTCGCGTCCGTCGGTGATCGCGCCGTCGCCGTTGCGATCCATCACCAGGAAGCCGTCGCCGGCGCGGCCCAACCGACCTGGTAGGACATGCCGGTCGCGTTGATGTCCGAACTGCACCCCGTTGGACGCGGACACCGTGCGGATGCCGTTTCCGTCCAGATCGAGCATGATCGGTGTCGCGGCGAACATCGCGTCGATCTGCGCGGCGGTCATCGCGCCGATGTCGGTACTCGAGAACGCCGAGATCTGCTCCATCGACATCGACTCGATCTGCTCGGTGCTCAGTGCGGGCACCTGGGCGGTCGTGAACGCGTCGATCTGCGCCGTCGTCAACCCCTTGATCTGCTTGAGCGTCAGGGCGCCGACATCAGCCGTTTCAAGGGCGGCAAACTGCGCCGTCGTCAGCCCGCCGACCTGCTCGGCCGACAGCGCGACCACCTGTGCCGTGCTCAGCGCCACCACGTCGGCCGTCTCCATCGAGGCGATCTGCGAGGTCGTCATCTTGCTCAGCTGCCCGGTGGTCAGCGCGCTCACCTGCGCGGTGGTCAGCGCGGCCACTTCGGCAGTGCCCAGCGCGACGATCTGCTTGGCGGTCAGCGACGCCACGCCATCGGTGGTCATGGCCGCCACCTGGGCCGTGGTCAGCGCATCGACCTGCTCGGTGGTCAGGCTGGTCACCTGGCCCGTGGTCAGGGCCGCGACCTGGGCCGTGGTCAGCGCCGCCACCGAGCCGGTGGTGAGCGCGGCCACCTGCTTGGCGGTCAACACCGTCAGGTCATCGGTCGTCAACACGGCCACCTGGGCCGTGGTCAGCGCACCGAGCTGTTCGGCAGTGAGCTTGGGGAACTGCGCGGTGGTCAGCGCGTTCAGATCATCGGTCGCCAGCCCGGCAATCTGGGCGGTGGTCAGCGACGTGACCTGTTTGTCGGTGAGCACGCCCACCTGGGCCGTGGTCAGGGCGCCCAGTTGCGCACTGGTCAGTGCGCCAATGCTGCGTGGATCGATCGCGGCCACCCCGGCCGTGGTCAGTGCGGCAATGTCGGCGGTCTCGATCGCGGCCAACTGGTCGGTCGACAGCTTGGCGACCTGCTCGGTCGTCAGCGCGGCGGCCTGGGCGGTCGTCAGCGCGGCGATGTTCGCGGTACCGACCGCAACGAACTGCTTGACCGTGAGGGCGGCCAGGTCATCGGTCGTGAGGCCGGCGACCTGCGCGGTGGTCAGCGCCCCGATTTGCTCGGAGGTCAGGTTCACCACCTGGGCGTGGTCAGCGCATTCAGGTCGGCGGTGCTCAGCGCGGCCACCTGGGCCGTGGTCAGCGAACCGGCCTGCTTGGCTGTCAGCGCCTCGATCTGTGCCGAGCCCAGCGCGTCGACCTGCGCGGTGCCCATCGCGGCCAGGCTGCCCGCAGGGATCACCTGGATCGACGCAGTGGTCAGCGCCGCCACGTCGGCGGTTTCCATCGCCGCCATCTGCTCGGTCGTCATCTTGGCGATCTGCTCGGTGGTGAGCGCGGCCGCCTGACCTGTGGTGAGCGCGGCGATATTCGCCGTCGTCAGCGCCGCCACCTGCTTGGCCGTGAGGCCCGCCAGGTTGGTCGTGCTCAAGGTGCTGACCTGCGCGGTCGTCAGCGCCCCGACCTGCTCGATCGAGAAGCCGGCGATCTGCGTCGTCGACAACGCGTTGAGGTCATCCGAGGCCAGCGCGGCCACCTGCCCGGTGGTCAGCGACGCCAACTGCTTGGGTACCATCGCCGCCACCTGCGCGCTGGTCAGCGCGGTGACCTGGGCGGTCTGTCATCGCGGCGACATTGGCCGCATCGAGCGCGGCCACGCCGGCGGTGGTCAGCGGCGACGTCGGCGGTTTCCATCGCGGCCACCTGGGCGGTCGTCGGGTCGGCGACCTGGGCGGTCGTCAGGGCCGCCACCTGCCCGGTGGTCAGCGCGATCGAATCGGTCGTCAGGACCGCGATCTGTTTGGGCGTCAAGGCGGTCAGATCGTCGGTGGTCAGCGCGGCCACCTGGGCGGTCGTGAGCGCGCCCAATTGGGTGGCGGTGAGGCTGGGGATCTGCGTGCTCGAGAGCGCGTTCAGGTCATCGGTCGCCAGTCCGGCGACCTGCGCCGTGGTCAGCGCCGCCACCTGCTTGTTGGTCATCGCCGGGATCTGCGCCGACGTGAAGGCGCCCAGCTGCGCGGTGCCCAGCGCCTGAATCGCCGGCAGGCTCAGCGCCTGGATACCGTCGGTGGTCAGCGCGGCGACGTCGGCGGTCTCGAGCGCGGCCACCTGCTCGGTGCTCCAGCTTGCTGATCTGCGCGGTGGTCAGGTTGGCCGCCTGCGCGGTCGTCAGCGGCAATCGACGCGGTGCCCAGGCCGGGCAGTTGCTTGGCCGTCAGTGCCGCGACTTCGCCGGTGGTCAGGGCCGCCACCTGCGCGGTGGTCAGGGCCCCGACCTGCTCGCTGGTCAGCGCCACGACCTGGCCGGTGGTCAGACCGGCCACCTGCGCGGTGGTCATCGCCGCGATCGACGCGGTCGGCAATGCGGCCACCTGTTTGGCCGTCAGCGCGACCACGTCATCGGTGGTCATCGCCGCGACCTGCGCGGTGGTCAGTGCCGCCAGTTGCTCGGCCTTGAGGCTCGGGATCTGGTCGGAGGTGAGCGCGTTCAGGTCCTCGGTCGTCAGCGTCGAGACCTGGGCCGTCGTCAGCGACGACACCTGCTTGGTGCTCAGCGCGGCAATCTGGTTCGACGCGAGTGCGCCGAGTTGGGCGCTGGTCAGCGCGCCGATCGACGCGGGATTGATTGCGGCAATGCCGGCGGTCGTCAGCGCGGCCACGTCGGCTGTCTCGATCGCGGCCAACTGGTCGGTTGCAAGCTTGGCCACCTGCTCGGTGGTCAGCGCCGCCGCCTGCGCGGTGGTCAGCGCCGCGATCTGCGCGGTACTCACGGATGGCAGTTGCTTGACCGGAATGGCGGCCAGGTCGGCGGTCTCGAGCGCGGCCACCTGGGCGGTGGTCAGCGCACCGATCTGCGGTCCGGTCAACGCGGCCGCCTGCTCGGTCGACAGCCCGACGATCTGCGCGGTCGTCAGCGCGGCCACCGACGCGGTCGGCAGGCCGACCAGCTGCTTGGTCGTCAGCGCGGCGATATCGGCCGTCTCCATCGCCGCGATCTGGGCGGTGGTCAGTGCGGACAGGCCCGCGGCATTGATCGCGGGGACCTGGGTAGTGGTCAGCTCGGCGATCTGCGCGGTGGTGAAGGCGGCCCAATCCTCGGTTCCCAGCCCGGCAATCGTCGTGGTGGAAAGCTGCCCGATCTGAGCGGTGGTCAAGCTGGAAATCAGAGATGCCATTGTCAGTATCCTTTGCTGGTACCAGAGAGTGCAAGGCACTCGTTTCACGAAAAATCGATGCCGCCACCGACAGGCAATGGCGGGTTGAACCGGCCGCGCAGCCAGGGCGCCAGCGGTTCGTGCATCAGTGATCGGTCCGCGGGGAACAGACTTGAATATCCGGCAGGTGCGGCGCGGGTCGGCGGCCCGCACCAGACGTTCACCGTCGGGGCAGGCTGGCCGATCAAAGGCGCGACGGGTGGGCGCGAAACCGGCGAACGGGTGCGCCGGCGCCCTTCGGTCGACCGGCATCGACCACAGGGCGACTGGTTGGAAATCGTGCCGTTGCCGGCGGTGGATCGGTGATCCGGCGATCAGAAGGCCGGGTTGTCGGCTGGTTGGAAAACGGGGATCGCCCGCGGGCCGGCACCGGCCCGATCAGAGGACACTGCGCACGATGCCGGCCAGCGCCAGCAAGAGCAGCACGGCCGCCGCGAGGAAACTGAGCCCGAAGCCGGCGCCCCGGCCGGCCGGGTCGCGGACATAGGCCTTCAGGTACATCAGTCGGCCAAGCAGGTAGAGCGCGCCGATCGCCGCCAACCACCCCGGCGACCAGTAACGCGACGCCAGCCACAGGCCGACCAGCAGCGCCGGCAACAACTCGAGCGTGTTCATCTGCACCCGGTAGTAGCGCTCGAACACCGGGTCACCGGTGACCGCCGGCGCCTGCACGCCGTACTTGCCGCGGGCACGACCGACGAGCACGCCGAAGCCGAGCAATTGCAGCAACGCCAACACCGTGACCAATTCAATCCACACCATTTCACTCTCCACGAGATCGAGCCTTACCTGCCGTTACCTTTCACATGCCCGGGTTCGGATATCGCTGGTGGATCGCGGCGATCCGGTCCAGCGCCGCGCCATCCAGTTCGACCTGCGCGGCCAGCAGGTCTTGTTCCAGTTGCGCGGTCGTCGTCGCGCCAACGAGGGTGGCGCCGGTGAACCAGCGGCTCTTCACGTACCCCAGTGACAATTCGACCAGGCTGATGCCGAGCTCGTCGGCCAGCCCGGCGAATGCCTCGACCGCCTCGGCCACCAAGGGCGCGCGGTATCGGACGCCGACGGTGTCGAACAACGTGTAGCGGGCATTCGGCGGGCGCGCCATCCTCCGGTACTTGCCCGACAGGATGCCGCCGGCCAGCGGGCTGTACGCGAGCAAGGACATCTGCTCGCGGTGCAAGGCCTCGGCCAAGTCGCCATCGGCATTGCGTGACACCAGGCTGTAGCTGTTTTGCAGCGTGACCGGCCCGGGCACCCCCTGGCGGCGTGCCGCCTCGTGAAACGCGCAGACCCCCCAGGTCGTCTCGTTGGACAAGCCGTAATGACGGATCAAGCCGGCATCGATCAGCGCGGCCATCGCCTCGACCTGCTCGTCGATCGAGGGCCCGTCGCGTTCGCAGGCCGGGTCGAAGGCCGGGGCGCCGAAGGCCGGCACATTGCGTTGCGGCCAGTGGATCTGGTACAGGTCCAGGTAATCGGTCTTGAGCCGATCGAGGCTGGTGCGCGCGGCTTCGGCGATCACCTCCCGGGACAGGTCGGTGCGGCCGTTGCGAATCCAGTCCCGTCGCCCCGGGCCAGCCACCTTCGAGGCGATCACCAGATCACCGCGCGCCCGCCCGGCCAGCCAGTGACCCAGGATGGTCTCGGTCATGCCCTGCGTTGCTGCACGCGGCGGGACCGGATACATCTCGGCCGTGTCGATGAAGTTGACGCCCTGCGCGACCGCCAGCGCCAACTGTTCATGCGCCTGCGACTGGGTGTTCTGTTCGCCCCATGTCATGGTGCCCAGGCAGACCGTCGACACGGTCAACTCGGTGCCGGGCAACGTGTGCTTTTTCATCGTCGGGCTTCCTGCAACAGGGACAGAGGCGCAGGGTAGACCAGATCGCGCGCCAACGTAAATTTGCGCCGCACGACGGTAACAGTCTGTGTCCACGGACAGGAAAGACCCCACCATCGTCCTCAAACAGGACTAAAGTCGCGGCGTTTCTCTGTCGCTCCTCTACGATTGAAACACCGATGCCGATGATCGCCGACCCTGCGCGGCTGCCCCCGTTGTCCATGCCGTTGTCCCCGACCGACTCGCTTGCCAATCCTCCCGTGCTGGGTCCGCCGGCGATCGCGCCGACCGGCCTGCGGGCGGGCGGCACGGTGATGCTTGCCATCACCGGCCTGGGCGTCGGAGGCGCCGAGCGGCTGGTGCTCGATCTGGCGCGCGGCTACCAGAACGAGGGCTACCGGGTCGTGCTGGTCGCGCTCGAGAACGATCTGGAGATCGTGCCGTTCTCGGATGTCTCGGGCCTGGACATCCGGGTGCTCGACATGCAGCACACGCTGCTGTCGCTGATGCGGGCGCTGCGCAGCCTGCACCGGATGATCCGCGACGAGTCGATCCGGCTGATCCATGCCCACCTGTTTCACCCGGTGCTGCTGGCCACGCTGCTGCGCACCGTGCACCCGTCGGTGAGACTGGTCTTCACCAGCCACAACTATGCCGGCTTCACCCGGCCGCGCAGCCTGTTCCTGCGCCTGACCAAGCGGTTCAGGCATGCCGACATCCTGCTCGGCCCCGGACAGCATCCCGAGATCAATGCCGATCCGGCCACCATCATCGCCAACGGCGTGCGGGTGCCGGACACGCCCCTTGCGCGACATGCGCCGGGCCCCGGTGAGCCGTTCGTGTTCCTGTTCCTGTCGCGGCTCGTGCCCGAGAAAAACGTGACGGCGCTGATCGCGTCGGCGGCGCAGTTGCGCGCCCGCTACCCGCAGCGCCGGATCGAGGTGCAGATCGCCGGCGACGGCCCTGAACGGGCCGCGGCCGAGGCCTATGCGGTGCGCCACGGCTGCACGTCGTTCGTGCGCTTCCTGGGCATGCGCGGCGACGTCGATGCCTTGATGCGCGACGCCCATGTCTTCGTGCTGCCCTCGCTGTGGGAAGGCCTGCCGATCGCCGCACTCGAGGCTGGTGCGATGGCGATGCCGGTGATCGCCTCGCCGGTCGGCGCGCTGCCCGGCCTGCTGGCCGACGGGCGCGGCTACCTGGTCGGGCCCGCCGCCCTGACCGACGCGATGGCGTCGGTGCTCGATGACTACGACGAGGCCCTGGCTCGCGGGCGCCGGCTCTACGAGATGATCCATCGCGAGTACGACAAGTCCGGGTGCGTCGGCCGCCACCTGGCGCTTTACGAAACCGTGATGGCGGCGTGCGCCGAGCGCCAGGCCTGACGAGCAGCGGCTGACGCGGCCGGCCCAAGGCCCTTCGCCAAGGTCGGTCCTTCCCGCCCGATTCGACTGCCGATGGCACACTCACAGCGAGGCCCGCCCCGATGTGGACCCTCCTCCAGGATCCCGCCCGTGTTGTCGACCTTCTCACTCGTCTGTCCCGTTCGATTACCCAGCCCGGCCCCGCTGCTGCACCGCCTCGGCCCGTTGCTGCTGGCCGGCGCCCTGGCGGCCTGCGGCGGGGGTGGCTCGTCTGCGGACCCGGCGCCGTCCAATGTCGACAACGACCCGGCGATCACCGACCTCAATCCGGCGGCACAGGACGGCACGCCCCGCCCGGCAAAGGCGATCACCACCGACTTCCCCAATCCCGAACGTGGCATGACCGGCTGGGCGGGCGACCTGGCCGAATCGTTCGTTGGGCAGTTGCAGGCCGAGGTCGCGGCCGGCTACCCGCTGTTGCGATCGCAGACGCTGCTGGGTCAGTACCGCAGCACCGACCTGCCTGCCCCCTACCTCGCGCAACTCGATACCGGGTTTGCGAACCTGCGCACCGCCGGCGCCAAGGTCATCCTGCGCTTTGCCTACGTCAGCCCGCCGGTCGGCTTCATCGGCGAGGCGCCCGATGCGCCGCTGGCCCAGGTGTTGCGGCACATCGCCCAGCTGGGTCCGGTGCTGGCCCGCAACCAGGACGTGATCGCCTGGTTCGAGGCCGGGTTCATCGGCGCCTGGGGCGAATGGCACGGCTCGACCAACGACCTGGACAGCCCGGCCGGCAAACTGGCGATCCGGGATGCCTTGTTGGCGTCCTTCCCGGCACAGCGACCGATCCTGTTCCGTGATCCGGCCGACCTGGCCCGCTGGTACCCCAGTCCCGCGCAGGTGCCCGTGCGGGCGAACGGCGATCGACGCGTCGGCATCCACAACGACTGCTTCCTGTCGACCCCCACCGATGGCGACACCTTCCCCGACGACATGCCCGGGCTGCGCGACTATACGGCCCAACTGAACCGGCTGGCGCCCTACGGTGGCGAAACCTGCAGCATTCCGAACGCCTTCACCCGCGAATCCTGCGCCGATATCCTCACCGAAGGGCCGCGCTACTCGCTCAGCTACCTGAACAGCGAAGGCGCAGGCAGCGGTGCCTACCAGCGTGGGTGGGCGGCGCAGGGCTGCCTCGCCCAGGTGAGCCGCTCGATCGGTTACCGCTTCGTCGTCGACTCGGTGACGCTGCCGGCCAGTGCCCGGGCGGGCGGGTCGTTGACGATCGCGCTGGGCGTGACCAATGTCGGCTGGGCGAAGCTGGCGCTGTCGCGCCCGTTGGTGGTCTCGCTCACCCGCCAGTCGGACCAGGTCACGGTGCGCCTGCCGGTCGCCGGCAGCGACGCGGCCGACTGGGAACCCGCCAAGGCCCCGCGGGCGCTCGACCCGACCGTCGCACTGCCGGCCGACCTGCCGCCCGGGACCTACACCGTGGGCATCGGCCTGCCCGACCCGGCGCCGGCGCTGGCCACCGATGCGCGCTACGCGATCCGCTTCGCCAATGCCCACGAACCGGCGCTCGGCCTGGGCGGGGATGCGCCGCGCGGGCGCTACATCGTCGGGGCGCTGGTCATCGAGGCGCCCTGACCGACACCACCGCACCGGTGTCGAACCGACCCAGGGCCGCGTCCCAGCGGGCGCCGTCGGGCACCTGGTCGGCATTGGCGAAACGGATCGCGTAGCGCACATCGGCCGCCAATGAAGGCGCAGGATCGGGCAGCCCCAGACTGATCCGCCACCGGCCTGCCGGCGGCGCCGGCACGACCAGTGTCTGTTCGATCAGGGACGCCGGCGGGCCGGGCAACCACTGCGTGGCATCGAGTGCCTCGAGCCGGTGTTCGATGCGCTCGCCGGTGTCCACCTCGCTGAACCCGACGACCAGCGCGCGCCGGTTGTGCAGCCGCGACCAGCCGGTGTTGCGCAGGCCCAGCCGCATCGACACCCCCGATGCCGGATCGACCTGCGACGGATGGGTCAGCGACACCAGTTCGAACCGGTATCCGATCGACGCGAGCACGCGCGCATGGCAGCCCTGCGCCCGCCAGGCCGGCTCGAACTTCGCCATCGCACCGTAGCGGTTGAGCCAGGTCAGCCGGTACCGGGCTCCTTCGGCCAGCACCTGGTCGCAGCGGGTGCGCAATGGCGTGTGGGCACAGGTTTCGCCACCGAACGGCGCCTGTCGTGCCAGCCCGGCCGCATAATCGCGCAGCGTCGGATCGGGGTAGGTATCGGCATCGGTGTCACCCGACAGGAAGCAGTCGTTGTGCATGCCCATCCTGGCAGCGGCGGCCGCGGCCGGGTCGGGGTACCAGCGTCGCAGGTCGGCCGGATCGCGGAACAGGATGAAGCGATCGCCCGGAAAGTGCGCGAGCAACGCATCGCGGACCTGCGCCTTGGCGGTCGGCGAATCCAGCCCGCTGCCCGAACTGTGCCATTCGCCCCACGCGCCGATGAAGCCCGCCTCGAGATACGCGATCACATCGGCATTGGCGCGCATGACCGGCCCCAGTTGCTCGATGTGCCGCAACACCTGGGGCAGCGCCGCGTCGGCGGCGCCCAGGCGCAACAGGAAATCCGCGGCCGGGCTGTTGTAGCTGAAGCGCGGGATCACCTTGACCCCGGCCTCGCGCACGATGGCAAACCCCTGCTCCAAGCGCGCCAGGAAGGCCGGTGACAGGTCGCGTGTGCGAAAGTCGTCCAGCTGGATGTGACTGCGTTGCAGCCGGTAGCCGGCACGCGCCTCGGCGGCGATTCCCTGTGCCCAGGGACGGGCCAGATCGAACGCCCAGCCGGCCAGACCGCGCTCGGGGTTCGCGAGCGGCCCCTGCAACGGCGAAAAGCGTGTCAGCACGCTCTCGTCGCCTGACAACGCAGGCTGCGCACCGGTGGCGGCAACCGGAACAGGCAGCAACGCGGTGCAGGCGGCGCACACCCAACCGGCCATTTGTCGCAAACGGTCAATGTTCACGGCGCAACCGGACGATGCTGGCAGAATCCTCGTTCCTCTCCGGTTTCCCCATGCTCCTCACGCGCCTGCTTCGTGCCAGTTCCCATCCCCATGCCCCGCGGTCGATTCTACCGTTCGCTTCGCGCCGCGAGGCCGGCGTGGCCGGCGGTACCGGGGCTCGCGCGGGCGTTGGCCACATGGCCGCCGGCGGGCCATGAGCGCGGGCCGCTTCTCGTTCAATGCGATCCGCTCGGTCGCGCTGGGGCTGCTGTCCATCC
Organism: Burkholderiaceae bacterium; assembly: GCA_041396665.1. Taxonomy (GTDB): domain Bacteria; phylum Pseudomonadota; class Gammaproteobacteria; order Burkholderiales; family Burkholderiaceae_E; genus JAUIAI01. The sequence goes on along the minus strand of JAWKYE010000020.1, from coordinate 108,722 downwards.
TGCCCGCGATGGTCGTGCCGGCCATCCTGGTGCGCACGCTCGAGCCGCTCGAGGCGGCCGCGTGGCTGTACGCACTCTCCATCGGCACCTACATCGGCCACCTGCACCTGGGCATAGGTCCGGCCAGCTCGACGCTGGTCGCGCGCCATGGTCGCGAACCGCCGGTCCAGGTGGCGTTGCTGGTGGCCGCCGGCCTGTCGCTGCTGGTGGCCGCCTCGCTGGCGCTGGCGGTGCTGCTCGGGCTGGACCGGGCAGGCGCGTTCGATGCCCCGGCCACCCGGGCGCTGGGCGAGACGCGCTGGCACCTGGTGTTCCTGCTGGCCATCGCGGGCACGGCCACGCTGCTGCCGCTGCACGCACTGTCGGGCTACCTGCAGGGCATCTTCCGGGTCGATCGCCTGATTCCCGTGAACCTGCTGCGCCACGGCTCGGTAACCCTGCTCTGCGCGGGCGCCGCGTTGCTGGTGGGCACCGTGCGCAGCGTGGGCGTGGCCTATCTGGTGGCGGCACTGTCGACGCTGGGTTTCGCCGTGTGGCTGGTCTTGCGCGAGTGGCGCAGCATCGCGTCGGTGAACCGGGCCGCGGTCCGCGCGCAGTTTCGCGGCCTGTTCGCGCTGGCGATCCCGGCCGCGCTGTCGGGCATGGCGCAGATCCCGTTGATCGGCGTGCACACGGTGCTGATCGCCAAGGACGTGCCCGATGCGGTGGTGGCGTTTTCGATCACGCTGTCGCTGCTGGGCCTGATCAGCGGGCTGGTCTGGGCGGTGCTGAGCAATCTGTTGCCCGAGCTGTCCGAACGCTTCGCCCTGGACAGCGGCGATCGCCGCCGCACCGGCAGCATCATCACGCGGGGCACACCATTGCTGGGCATGGGCCTGCTGGCCATTGCCGTGGGCGTGGCCACGGGCTTGCCGCTGCTGCTGCAATGGGTGGCCACCGCGCGTTTCTCGGCCGAGCATGCGAGCGCGCTCAGTGCCTACGTGGCGATCATGATCCTGCGCGAGATCAACCTGCCCAAGAACCTCGCGATGCTGGCAATCGGCCGTCAGGGCCTGAGTCTCATCCCGGTGTACCTGGAGGCCGCGCTGAGCCTGGGGCTGGCACTGGTGCTGGTGCCGGCGATGGGGATCGCCGGCCTGGGCATCGCGGTAGATGACGGCGCTGCTCGTGAGCAGCATCGTGCACCCGATGTTGCTGGCGCGGGTCGGCTGCCTGGATCGCGCGACCGGTCGCCAGTTGCTGATCAGCACCTACCTGGCGCTGCTGGTGGCCGGCGCACTGGCGCTCGCGCTGACCTCACTGGCGCCGGTCTCGCCAGGCCTGATGTCGGCGGCCTGGCGTGCCGCCCAGACCCTGTCAATCGGTCTGGCCGCGCTGGCAGTCTACTGGTATGCCGCCGTCCGCCGGCGGTGCGCAGCGCCACCGTCGGCAAGATCATCCGATGGATGCGCGAGCGCGTTGCGCCGCTTCGCCGCTGATGCGCGAGGCGCCCGACCGATGACGATCAGGATCCTGGTCTGGTGCCCTTCGCAGGAGGGCCACCTGCGCTATGCCCACCACCTGGCCGAGGCCGCCCACCAGGCCGATGCGCCGCGCGCACCGCCGGCATCGGATTGCTGACGACCTGCCCGGTGCCGCCTATTTATGCCGGGGTCGATTACGAGATCACCTGCGCCAATGAACCGGTCCGTCCGCGCGAGACCTTCCCGACGATCCTGCACTGGTTCGTCAACCGGCTGGGCTTTCACCTGCGCCAGGAATCCACACTGGTGCGTTGGCTGGCCGCCGCCCACCCGGCCTACCGCCTGGTGCACCTGCAGGAGATCCACTTCCTCACACCGGCCCGCTGATCCTGCTGCTGGCCCGCCGCCTGCTGGGGCGCAAGGTCGTGCTCACCGTGCACAACCTGCAGCCGCACCGGCGCCGCCGCTTCACGCCCGCGGGTTTTCATCGCTTCTGGAGCTCGCTGACGTTTCGCCAGGCCGACGCACTGATCGTGCACGGCGGGTCGCTGCGCACCGGCCTGCTCGCCCAGCACCCGGTGCAGCCCAACCGGGTCCACGTGATCGCCCACGGGGTGTGGCGGCCCGATGCCCCCGATGCAGACGCAATGGCCGATCCGGTGCCGCCCCCGCCGGCACCGACCGATCATGGCGGGGCGCCGGTATTGCTGTTTTACGGCACGGTGCGGCCCAACAAGGGCCTGCACCACCTGCTGGACGCATTCGCCCGGGCGCCGGCGCACTGGCGGCTGGTGGTGGCCGGCAGCCCGGTTGGCGAGGAGGCGTATTTCAACGAGCAGGTGCTGCCGCGGATCGAGCGCCTGCGCGCGGCCGGCCGCTCGGTGCAGGCGATGTTCGACTACGTGCCCGAGGGCCGGGTTGGCGCGCTGTTCGAGCGGGCGACGCTGCTGCTGCTGCCCTACACCGATTTCGCCGCGCAAAGCGGCGTGCTGTTCGATGCGATCGCCTACCGGGTGCCGGTGGTCTGCACCCCGGCCGGCGCGCTGGGCGACACGGTCGGCGGCCTGGGCCTTGGCAGCGTGGCCCGGTCGGCCGAACCGGATGACCTGCTGGCCGCAATCGAGGCCGCGCTGGCCAGGCCGCGCGGCCAACTGCTGTCGGCACTGGCCCGCGCCGCCGACGAGAACAGCTGGCAGCGGGCCGGCGAGCAGACGCTCGCGCTGTACCGGCAACTGCTGGACCACGGCCAGCCGTCGCCCGGGCAGTCGTCATGAGTAAGCCGGCGCGTCGCTTCGAGCTACAGCCGTTCACCACGGCCCAGTGGCCGCTTGCCCAGGCGATGCTCGAGCGCGGCTTTCCCGATGATCGGCCCACGCTCTGGCGCAAGGGGCTTGCCCGTCGCCTGGCGGTGCCGCCGCAGTCGGGCGATGACACGGCCGGCTTGCTGCTGACCGATGGCGACGGCCCGGCCGGCATGATGCTCAGCTACACCAGCCTGCGCCCGGACGACGACACGCCCCGACGGGTCACCAATCTGTCGAGCTGGTTCATCGAGCCGCGCGCCCGCTTCCAGGCGCTGGCTATGCTGCGCCAGGCGACCGCCGATCCCGCGGTCACCTATACCGACCTGTCCGCGACCCCCGCGGTCGCCCGGATGCTTCCCCTGGTGGGCTTTCGGCCGATCGCCCACCAGTTCGTCATCGTGCCGGCCCTGCATCCGACGCTGGTCCGCGGCGCGACACCGGTACTGGCCAGCGGCCAGGCCGCGCTGGCGCAACTGCAAGGACATCCGCTGCACCAGGCGTTCGCCGACCACCTGGCACTGGGCTGCCTGCTCTGCGTGGTCGAGTCGCGCCAGGGACCGCAACCGATCGTGCTGCGTCCCAAGGACAAGGCGAAGCTGTTGCGCGGCGCCGAACTGATCTACGCCGCTTCGCACGCGGTGTTCATGCAGAATATCGGCCCGATCAGCCGCTACCTGCTTGGCCGGGGCCGACCCTTCCTGGTGTTCGAGGCCCCGCAGGATGCCGAGATCCCGGTCAGCTCGCTGCGGCTCTTCAAGCGCCGGTTCGCCAAGGGCCCGTACGACGAGCGCGGTGTCGATCACCTTTACTCGGAGCTGGCTTATCTCCAACTGTAGCCCCCCCCGGCCGCTCGCGCTCGCGTGGGCCGGCCGGGACGAAACCTCGCATGCCTACGTGGGCAGGGTGATCGACGCCCTGGTCGCCGGCGGACGCGTGCACCCGCACCTTTTCATCCATTGCCCGGGGGCCGATGCCGACATCGCGACCGGGCTGCGCACCGAGATCCTGCTCAGCCGGCTGCTGCTGGCGGCCGAGGTCGCCGCGCTCAAGGCGATGGCACGCGTGGCCCGCAACCAGGCCTGGCGCACTGCCAGCCTGGCCACCGGCGACACCCGGCTGACCCAGGTCTTTGCCCGGCACTTGCGCCTCGTCGACGAGGTCACCGCAGCGGGCGGCACCGACACCGCCGCGCCGGATGTGATCCTTACCGACGACGCCTCGTTGACCGGCCGGCTTGTCGCGCGCTTCCCCGGCGCGGAAGTGTTGGTCATCGAAACCCGTCCGCGCTCGGTCGGCGCAGCCCACCGGATCGGGTTTCGCGAGGTGCTGGAGGGACACGACCAGACCCACTTTCGCATCCTGGCGTTCTCCGCCGATGCGCCGCAGGGCAAACTGCTATTCGATGGCAGCAATAGAACCAAGCTGCTGTACGCGCTCAACCAGGCGGCGCTGTGGGATCGCATCGGCTCGGTGCTGCTGAGCCATTTCGATCACTACCGGCCGCTGCGCGAACGTTCGCTCGAATCGCTAGGCCCGGCGCCACGCGCTGCCGCTTCGACGGCCGGCACCGATGTATCGCTGCTGGATGTGCTCACCTACCCGTTCAACCGGGCCGGCAGCGCGCTGCGCCTGATGCGCGATGCGCAGCGCGGCGATCGTACCTGGTCGGTCGCGGTGTTCGAACTGCCGGCGCATGCGCGATCATCGGCCGCCGGCATCGATGCGCGCGACCTGGAGCACTCGGTGCAGTTCATCGAGGCACCGCCGGGCTCGTTCTATGCCGACCCCTTCCTGTGGCGCGACGCGAACGACACGCTGCACTGCTTCGTCGAGGATTTCGTGCATGCCGAGGGCCGTGCCCGGATCAGCGTGCTGCGCGAGTCGGCGCAGGGCTGGGAATGCCTCGGGCCGGTGATCAGCGAGGCCTTCCACCTGTCGTTCCCTTTCCTGTTCGAGTACGACGGGGCGTTGTTCATGTGCCCCGAGACCTACGAGGCCAACGAGATCCGCGTCTACCGCTGCCTGTCCTTCCCGATGCAGTGGACGCTGGAGAAAGTCGTGATGAAACAGGTCTCGGCGGCGGACACGATGCTGTTCGAGCACGAGGGCCGCTGGTGGATGCTGACCAACCGGGATCGCGGCGCGGCGCCCGATCACCAGGCCGAGTTGCACATCTACCATGCCGAGTCGCCGCTGAGCGAGCAGTGGACGCCGCTGCCGGGCAACCCCGCGCGAGTCAACTCGCTGGGCGCGCGCAACGGCGGGCTGCTGCGCGATGCCACCGGGCTGTACCGCTGCGGGCAGTTGCAGTCGATGCAAGCCTACGGCAACGGGCTCGAGGTGTTTCGCATCACCCGTCTCGATCCGCAGGGTTACGACGAGGAGTCGGTCTACCGGCTCAGCCCGCCCGATGCCTGGAATGCCACCGGCACCCACACGCTGGGCTTGTGCGGCAATCGCGGGGTGGTCGATCTGCTGGGCGTGCGGGAAAAGACCTGATCGGCATGGCGCCAGGGTGGGCGCCGGGTCAGGCCACCTGGCCCCGGTAGGCCGGTTGGCGATACTGCAACTGGCGCCGGAACTCGGTGGCGCGCAGCGTGACCCGCGGGTTCACCGCACGATCGGCCACGGCCAGCGGCAATGCGATGAAGGCCCAGATGCCGAACAAGTCCTGGTAGGCGGTCACGACCAACGGACCGGCCACCCACACGGCCAGGCAGATCAACCAGATCAGCGGATCGGAGGTGCGGCTGACCGCGTGCAGCACCAGTAGCGCGCAGACCAACAAGCCGATCGCGCCGAACAAGCCGTTGGCCACGATGTGCGAGAGCATCCAGCTTTGCACCGCATCGAGTGCGCCCAGCTTGCCGGCCAGATACGACACGTGCCCGGCGCCGTAGCCCAGCCAGAGGTCGAGCAGATCGGATCGGGCGATCACGTCCAGCCCGAGGCGGATCGACGACAGGCGCTCGAACCAAGACCCGCTGGCCTGCGCGAACTCACTATCGGCGCGGGCCCCGAGAAAGCCGATCAGCGCGATGCCGGCCGCGATGGCGGTGACGATCACCAAGCCGGTCATCACCGGCCGGCGCGTGCCGTTGCGGTAGGTCATCACCGCGAGCACCAGCGTCGCACCGCCGGCGACGAACAGCAGCGCCCCCGATGCACTCATGATCATCAGCGTGCCCATCAGCGCGACCGCCGTGAGCATCAGCGGCATCGGGCCCAGGCAGCGCTTGCCATCATCCTGACGCGAGGTGTCGAACATCGCGGCGATCAGCATCACCAGCCACGGACCGACCGCCGCCAGCAACGACGAGGGCTCTGGAAACAACCCGAAAGGCCGCTTGACGTACTCGGCATAGACCAGCAACCACTCGGGCGTCAGCTGGGCGAACGACGGGTTCACGTACAGCCAGCCGAACGGAAACTCGTTCTGTTGAAAGGCGAGATACTGGATCAGGCCGATCACCCCGTGCACGCCCATCATCAGCGCCACGCCGGTGAGCATCGCCCGGGGTTGGAAGCGGAACATCAGCGCGGTCACCGGGATGGCCAGCAACGCGAACAGATTGATGATCGTCGCATTCAGGTCCACCTGCTGCATGCCGTGCACCAGCAACGACGTGATCTGCGCCGTCGAGATGAACAGGTAGAAAAACCAGGCCCGCGGAATCGAGGCCCGGTTGATCAAGGCCAGCGGCAGCAGCAGCGCGATCATCAGGTGCGCGAACTGCACGCCGGTGGACGCGCCCACCGGCAATGCCGGGTACGGCATCAGGATCGCCAGGCCCCACACCAGGGCAAGTGCCTTCATCCGCGGTCAGACCGCCGGATTCTGGGTACGCGGCACGTAGTGCCGGTAACCGGAGAAGGCCGACGGTTCGCCAAAATCGCGCTCGGCCGAATCGAAATCGTGCCGGTTGATGATCACGCCAAGCGCCCCCCGGTTGACAGCCCGCAGGCGGTTCATCGAGCGGCGTGCCACGGCCACCGGTGTTTCGCCCGAACGCACCACCAGCACGAAGGCCGAACAGGCGCCGGCGATCAGCAGGCCATCGGACACCGCCTCGATGGCCGGCGTGTCGACGATGATCAGGTCGTACTTGTCGGCCAGCACGGCGAGGCGGTCTTCGAACCGCCCGAAGTGGCAGTGTGCCGCCCCGTGACTGCTGACATGACCGGCACTGAGGACCTGGAGCGTCGAGTCGGCGACCTCGTGGATCCTGGGCAGCGTGCCCGGATCAGTGTCCAGCCACTGCACCAGGCCTTCGGCGCGCGGCGAGATCCCCAGCAACGCGGCTGCCCGGCGGCGATGCACATCACCGTCGATCAGCAGCACACGCCGGCTGCGGGCCAGCTCGAGCGCCAGGTTGCAGGCGATGGTGCTCTTGCCTTCCTCGAACGTGGCCGAGGTGATCGCGATCGTCTGACACGGTCCGCGCCGTGGCAGCGAGGTCAGGATCTGCGCGGCGGCCGAGCGCAGCGCTTCGCTGAAGAACTCCGACGGGTTGGAGTGCACCAGGTGGCCGCGCAGCAGGCGCAGTTCGGGCGAAAACTCGGGCACCGCGGCCAGTGCGGGAACACCGAGCAGTGCCTCGGCATCGCCCTGGGTCCGCAACGTGCGGTCGGCCGCCGTGCGCAGCAGCGCGTACGCCAGGCCACCGAGCAGGCCGATCAGCAGGCAGGCCGACGCGATCAGCAAGGTGCGTGGCGAATCGGGCCGCTCCGGCGCCACCGCGCGCTCGACGATCCGCGCGATCGGCGACTGCACGTTGGCCGCCGCACTGGTCTCGCGCATCCGGGTCAGGAAGGCCTGATAGATCTGGCGATTGACCTCGACCTCCTGGCGAAGCTGCGTCAGACCGGCGCCACGGGTATTGGTTTCCTGAAGGTTGCTGCGGGCCTCGTCCAGCGCCAGCTCCAGCGACGTCTCGTTCAGGCGCGCGAGTTCGACCTGCGCCACCAGGCCGTTGCGCGCCGTGTCTTCGGCGCGGGCCAGCCGGGCCTGCGCGGTCTGGACCTCGACGGCCGCAGCTCGGTAAGACGGGTGCGACTGCCCGTAGGTATTGGCCGCCTGGGCCAACCGGGTCTGCGCCAGACTCAGTGCCTCGCGTGCCCGCACCACGCCGTCGTCGGTCTGGATGGATGCCGATTGGCGCGCCAGCGCTTCTGGCCCGGCCTTCACCATCTGCTCGAGCCGGGTGCGCTCGACCCGTGCTCGCACCAACTGCTCGTTGAGCGCTGCCACCTGGGCCAGCGCCGAGCCGCGCTGGCCGGCCTGCTCGTCGGACATCGACTGGCGCCCCTCGGTGACCAGCAGGCGGGCCTGCGAATCATCCAACTTGAGCCGCAGTTCACGCAGCTTGTTGCTGATCAGCGTGTTGGCCGCCTGGATCGCTTCCAGGCGCATCGCCATCTCGACATCGATGTACGACTCCGCCACCTGGTTGGCAATGCGTGCCGCCAGCACCGGATCGGAGGAATTGAAGCCTATGCGCATCAACTGCGTATCGCGCACGGTCTCGATCGACAGGTTCTCGAAGTAGATCTTGAGCAGCGCCGCCGTTGTCGCATCGAGTTGCACATCGCGGTCCGCCTGCGGGCCGGTCGCCTCGAGCGCATCCCGGAACTGCGGTTGACGCGCAAGCTCGAGCCTCTCGATCACGCGCAAGGCCACGTCGCGCGAACCGGCCAACTGGGCCTGGGTGCGGTTGCGATCGCGCTCGTCGCCCGGCCCGAGCACCCTTTGCTCGAAGGTCAGCGCGGCCGGCCGGTCACCCTGGACCAGCAGCGTCGCCGTCGCGACGTAATTGGGGGTGATGAGCTTGGCCACGATGAAGCCGAGCAGCGCCGCGAACAGCCCGCACGAGAGGATCAGCCACTTGAAGCGCCGCACGGTGCGCCAGAAATTCATCACGATCGGCGCCGCCTGACCCAGCGGGATCATCGACGACCGTGCCTCGGGCTGACCGGCGGGTTCGAACATGGCTGAAGACTCGATGCATTTTCATGGCCGGATTATCTCGATTCGGTCACCCGCGACCAATCGATTCCGTCACATGTCTTGCGCCGGTGGCGGCCAATCGACCGCTGATACCGGCGGTGGCGCACTAATTCACAATGACACAGGCACGGTTCGCTAAACTGGTGCCAACGACAGACAACCTACCAGACTGTTGTCAATTCTCCCGACCAGTGGCCCGTGTCCAAGGTTTCCGCCGACCCGCTCCGCCCACCGAACCGTCAAAGCCCTTGCCCGCCACCCCGCTGCCGATCACCGAAGCGATTCCGTCCACGACCGTAAGCCTGCTGACGGTCGGTGCGGTCGCGCTCGGCAGTTTCCTGCTGACGACCCTGATCTGGCTGCTGCCGCTGGATCACTATGACCAGGCGTTGTTCCGGCTGGGGGCCGATGTGCTGGAACGCGGTGGCTGGCTTTACCGCGACTTCTGGGATCTCAAGCAACCGGGCATCTACTGGTTCTACGAGGCGGCCGGCCTGTTGTTCGACGGCGATCCGACGCGCGGCCCGCTGACCCGCGAGGTCTTGCTGCTCAATTCCCTGTGGCTGACCCTGGCCACCGTCATCGCCGTGCTGATCATGCGCCGGGCGCTGCCCGACGGGCCGGCCTGGCTGTTCGTGCCGGTGTTCGCGCTGGGCACCTTCGTGTTCCGGCTCGACTACTTTTCGGTCGCGCAGGTCGAAAGCCTCATCTTCCTGCCCCTGCTGGGCATCATCGCCGCGCTGCAACTGGTCCCCCGCGTCCCGCCGGGCGGCCAGCGGCTGGCCCTGTGCTTTCTTGCCGGCCTGGGCGCGGCCGTGGTCGCGATCTTCAAGCTGATCCTGGCACCGATTGCCGCGGCGATGCTGGTCATCGGCCTGTTGGGCGCGCGACCGATGCCCGCGCCGATGTCCTCGCCCGACGATTCCCGGCTGCCGATGTGGTTCGCCACCGTGGCCGGCGGGCTGGCCGGCCTGGCGGCAGCGCTCTGGCCGTTCGTGCAGCAAGGCCTGTTCGATCAATTCGTCTGGACCCAGTTCATCTACCCGCCCAAGGCCTTGTCGCTGCTGCAAAGCCGGCCGATCTCGCGCTTCGTCGATTCCAGCCTGCACCTGGGCAGCGTCACCTTCTTGCTCATACCCGCGGCGGTCCTGGGCGCGATCAACCTCTATCGCACCGCCACCCGGGCTTCGCGCCAGCTGCTCTGGTCGTGCCTCGCGTGGATCCTCGTCGGCCTGGCCGTGGTCATTCCCCAGCGCCTGTCCTGGCATGCCTACCATTTCGTCACCTTCATCTGGCCGATCGGCCTGCTGGCCGCCGCCGGGGTCGTGGGCGGCGGCATCGGTGCAAGCACCCGTCGCTGGCACACGCTGGTGCTGTTGATCGCGCTGGCCGGCCTGCTGATCAACGCCGGACGCTGGAGCATGCGCCCCTCGCTGCCCAAGGGGGAAACGGTCGTCGGCGATCTGCACGCGTACGTGAAGAACACCCCCGGCCTGCCGCAACGGCTGGCGGTCCAGACCTGTCGCTCGGCCCTTGTCTTTGGCAGCCCGGCGCTGTTTCACGCGGCCGGCCTGCTGCCCGCCACCACGATCACCGGCCAGCTCAGCCCCATCCTGCTGCCGGCCCAGTGGCAGCAGTTGTTCGAGCAGACCCGTGCGGCGATGCCCCGCTTCATCTACCTGGACAACCGGGAGTCGTCACAGGTCATCGACGACCGGGCGCCGGCGTTCTCGGCCTGGATGACGCAGCACTACCGGCTGCTGGCCGTCGATCCGCATGCCGGGCACTGGCTGGTCCCCAATGATGACACTGCGCCCAGCCCCTGCGTGATCACCCCGGCTGCCCGGGACACACGATGAAATATCCTCGGTCACCGGGCCGTGATCGCGCTATGGCAAACTCATGCCCCTCCCTTCCTGTCTCCGCTCGACGCGCCCGCCCAGCCCGTGCCCGTCGATCCGATCGCTCCGGACGCCCATGACCCTGTCGCAGATCCAGTCGCAACTGGCCGAATTCATCGCCAGCCGCTTTCCCACCGTTGCCCGCCCCATCGATGCGGCCACGCCGCTCACCGATGGCGGCGACATCGATTCGCTGGGCATCCTCGAGATCGTCACCTTCATCGCCGAGACCTTCGAGGTCGAGATCGCCGACGACGATTTCCTGCCCGAGCATTTCGAGACGCTGGGCTCGTTGGCCAGGCTGGTGCACGGCAAGGTCGATGCCGGCTGAACCCGCTATGCCGGTCCTGCTGCACGACCTGCTGACCCGCCAGCACGAGAACCCGGCGATCGCGCTGCGCGATGCCGGGCACGCGATGAGCTACCAGGCGATGCATCGCCATGCGGTCGCCATCGCGCACCGGCTGCTGGCGAACGGCGTCAGCCCGGGTGACCGGGTGGCGATCTACCTGCCCAAGGGGTTGCTCGAATGCTGCGCGTTGTTTGCCGCGAGCCTGGCCGGTGCCGTGTTCGTGCCGGTCAACCCGCTGCTCAAGGGCCCGCAACTGGCGCACATCGTCGGCGACTGCGAAGCCCGCGTCCTGATCGCGGACGATGCGCTCTGGGCCGCGGCACAGGCAGACCTGGCGGGCGCCGGGCTGGCCCCCGTGGTGCTGCCGGCCTCGAGCCTGTCGATCGACGATTCCCCGCCCTTTGCCGGCGGTCCCGACGGCGATGCCGGCCGGCAGTCCGATCCCGCGCTGGCCGCGGCCACTGCGCGCGTCCTCGGTGAGGATCTGGCCGCGATTCTTTACACGTCGGGCTCCACCGGGCGTCCGAAGGGGGTCATGCTGACCCATGCCAACCTGTTGGCCGGCGCACGCATCGTGCGCACCTACCTAGGCATCAGCGCTGCCGATCGGCTGTTGTCCATCCTGCCGCTCAGTTTCGATTACGGGCTGAACCAGTTGATCACCACCGTCGAGCAGGGCGCCGAGCTGGTCCCGTTCACGTTTCGCTTTGGCGACGAGATCGTGTCCGCGCTGGCCCGCTACCAGATCACCGGCATGGCTGGTGTGCCGACCATCTGGGCCATCCTCACCCAGGCCGCCCCCAGCCTGCGCAAGACCCCGCTGCCCGGATTGCGCTACATCACCAACTCGGGCGGGCCGGTCCCCAGCAAGACGGTGAGCCGGCTGCGCGAACTGCTGCCGCAGACCGGGGTGGTGCTGATGTACGGCCTGACCGAGGCGTTTCGCTCGACCTGGCTGGACCCGCGCGAGCTCGACCGCCGACCGACATCGATCGGCAAGGCGATCCCGGAGTGCGAGGTGTTCGTCGTCACCGAGGACGGCCGGCGGGCCGCTCCCGGTGAGCCGGGCATCCTCGTGCATCGCGGCCCGACCGTGTCGCGCGGTTACTGGCGCCGCCCGCAGGATACCGCGCGCGTGCTGCGCCCCAATCCGCTGCGGCCCGCGGACGAGGGTGCCGACACCGTCTGCTGGTCCGGCGACCTGGTCACGATGGACGACGAGGGTTTCCTGTATTTCGTCGGCCGCAACGACGCGATGATCAAGTCGTCCGGTTACCGGATCAGTCCGGCCGAGGTCGAAGAGGCGCTGATGGCCAGCGGCCGCTTGCGGCAGGTCGCGGTCATCGGTCTGCCCGACCCGGTGATCGGGCAGCGGGTGCACGCGATCGCGATCGCGCTCGATGGCGATGCGCCGCCCGATGTCCGCGCGCTGCTGCGCGAGTGCGCGGCCACGCTGCCCGCCTACATGTTGCCGCGCGATATCGAACTGGTCGATGCGCTGCCGCTGAGCCCCAACGGCAAGGTCGACCACAAGGCACTCGCCGCCGCGCGCGCGCCGGCAGCCGCATCGAACACGGTCCCGGGAGCCTGAGCCGATGCCCCAGGATCCCCAGACCCCGACATTGCCCGGCCGACTGCTCGAGCAGTTGCACGGGGTGCGCGACGGTCACCTGGCGATCGGCAACCATGATGCCGCCGCGCTGGCGGCGCGCTTTGGCTCGCCGCTGTTCGTCTACGATGCCGCGCTGCTGCGCCGTGCGCTGGCCGACCTGCGCGGCGCCACACTCGGCCGGATCGACGTCTACTACTCGGTCAAGGCCAATCCGAACCCGGCGATCATCCAGGTGTTCGGCCAGCAGGGGGCAGGCGCCGAGATCGCCTCGGGCGCCGAGTACGAGGCGGCACGGCGCGCCGGCATCGATCCGGGGCGCATCCTGTTTGCCGGACCGGGCAAGAGCACCGCCGAACTGGAACACGTCATCGCGCGCGGCATCGGCGAGATCCACGCCGAGGCCGAGGATGAACTGGATCGCCTGGTCGACATCGCCCGCCGCCTGCAGCGGCGCATCAAGGTGTCGCTGCGCGTCAATCCGGTCGATGCCGCCCAGGGCGGCTCGATGCGCATGGGCGGCAAGGCCGCGCAGTTCGGCATCGACGAGGAAACCCTGCCCGCGGTCATCGGCCGCTTCGCTGCCAGCCCCGGCCTGGAGATCGTCGGCGTACACCTGTTCGCCGGCACGCAGATCCTCGATAGCGGCGTGCTGCTGCGCCAGTGGCGCCACGGCATCGAGGTGGCCGGCCGGGTCGCCCGCGAACTGGGCCGCCCGTTGCAGACGATCGATCTGGGCGGCGGCCTGGGCATCCCCTACCACGGCAAGGACCAGCCGCTGGACCTGGCGCACCTGCAGGCGGGCATGCCGACGCTGTTCGCCCTGCTCGATGCCGATCCGCTGCTGGCCAAGGCCCGGGTCATCCTCGAGCCGGGCCGCTACCTGGCCGGGCCGGCCGGCGTCTATCTGGCCCGCGTCGTCAGCGTCAAGGCGTCTCGCGGCCAGTGGTTCGCGATCACCGATGGCGGCATGCATCATCACCTGGCGGCCTCGGGCAACCTGGGCCAGGTGATCAAGCGCGACTACCCGCTGCTGCTCGCCAGCCGGGCCGACGCGCCGGTCTCGGACACGCCGGTCACGGTCGTCGGGCCGTTGTGCACGCCGCTGGACACCTGGGGCCGCAACACGCCGCTGCCATTGCCGGTTCTGGGCGACACGGTCGCGATCCTGCAGTCGGGCGCCTACGGCTTGTCGGCCAGTCCGGTGGGCTTCCTCAGCCAGCCGATGCCGGCCGAGGTCCTCGTCGACGGCGACCGCATCGAGCAGATCGGCGTGCGCGGCACCTTCGAGAACCCGCGACCGCAACCGTTGCCGTTCGGGGCATGAACTCCCACGGCCAGGACAACGGGCATTCGCAACAGGCCCGTCCCCGCGTGTTGCTGGTCTCGACCAATGCCGACCTGGCCGGCGCGCCCATCCACGTGCGCGACCTGGCGCTGCAGTTGCAGCGCAGCGCACCGCGCTTGTCGCTGCACGTGGTGTTCGGCGAGGCCGGGCCGATCGAGCAGGCGCTGCGCCAGGCCGGCATCGGCACCGAGATCGTGCCGCAGATCCGCAGCCAGATCAGCCCGCTGCGCGATATCGCGGCCATTCGCGCGCTGCTGCGCATCGTGCGCCGCGAGCGGATCGACCTGCTCCATGCGCACAGTTCCAAGGCCGGCTTCGTGGCCCGGATCGCCGGCGCCTTGCTGGGCAAGCCGGTGATCTTCACCGTCCATGGCTGGGGCTTCGGCGCCGGCCGCCAGGCACTGCAGGGCCGCATCATCACCGGGATGGAGAAGGCCGTGATGCGCTTCACCGCGCGCTTTCTGATCGTCTCGCGCGCCGATGCCGCCGCGGGCGAGGCCACGCTCGGCCTGAAAGCCGGCCAGTACCAGGTGGTCGAGAACGGTGTGCCCGATGTGCCGCTGCGGGCCGCGCCGGGCACCGCCGATGCGTTCCTGATGGTGGCGCGGGTCTCCCATGCCAAGCATCACGAGATGGCGTTGCGCGCATTCGCCGGGTTGCCTGGCGACACCCGCTTGCTGCTGGCCGGCGGCCAGACCGACGATTCAGCGTTTCGGGGTCAGGTGCGCGAGTGGGCGGGCGGCGCGGCCGAACGGGTCGAGCTGCTGGGCGCGCGCTCCGACATCCCGGCGCTGCTCGCGCGCGCCGGCGTGTTCGTGCTGTGCTCGCGCTTCGAAGGCATGCCACTGTCCATCATCGAGGCGATGCGCGCCGGGCTGCCGGTGATCGCCACCGCGGTCGGCGGCGTGCCCGAAGTGGTGGTCGATGAACAGACCGGCCTGCTGGTGCCCCCGGGCGACACCGCGGCACTGAGCGCCGCCATGGCACGGCTGGCCAGCGACCCGGCGCTTCGTGAACGGCTGGGGCAGGCCGGCAGGGCACGGTACGAGCAGCGTTTCTCGCTGGCCGGCATGTGCGACAAGGTGTTGTCGGCCTATGCCGAGGTTCTGCAGCGACCCGACCTGGCCGACGCCGCCACGGCGTCGTAAAGGGAAGGGATCCCCGGGGAAGCGGTCAGTTCGTGACCGCCGGCGAGCCGGGCAGTGTGTGGCGCGTCGCGGGCGGCTCGAGCAGGAACTTCAGGTCGTTGGCCAGCGCCCATCGGGCGAACTTGCGATTGCCCTGCGCGTTCACGTGATCGAAGTCCTGCATGAAGTCCTCGTCGAGCAGCGGGGTGCTGCGCGACAGATCGAGCAGGCGAACCCCCCGTGACAGCGCGATCTTCTCGACCTTGTGATGGAACTGCGCAAACGTCGTGCGCCAGGCCTTGTCGGTGACCGTCGCGGGTTTGCGCGGAAACAGCACGATCGTGGTGTCCAGCCGCCGCGCCTGCGCAAAGTCGAGCAGATCGACCAGCGCCGCCATCTGGCCCGGATCGCCTATGCAGCCGACGCCCTGCTCGGCGGTACGCTGCCAGCCCTGCAGGAAGTCCTGCTCGTCCTCGGGCCGCCGGCCCTGGCGCACATCCTGGCCGCGCATCAGCCGGTAGAGCATCTCGCGCACGGTATCGCTGCTGCGGTTCTGCACCAGCGGCGACGACACCAGGTACTGGCGCAGCAACGACTTGGGATAGTTGCGGTTGTAGTCGGTGATGCCGTTGCGGCCCAGGTCGGCCACATACTCCTGCCAGCCCCATGCCCGCGCGGGCAGGTTCCAGTGCACGCCGTCCGGATGCGGGCAACTGTCCCACCATTCGGTCAGCAGGATGAAGCGGCCAAGCGACGGACGCACCAGGCGCCCATTGCCGCCAACCTCGTCGACCAGCGGCTCGATCCGGTTGCGCACCAGCCACTGGTAGGGGATGAGCTTGCCGTTCTCGAGTGGCACGGCCACCAGCGGCATGCCGCCGCCGCGCCGGCTCGCCAGTTCCTCGCCGAGCACGTGGAAGGTTCGCGCGTGGCTGGAGCCCACGACCAGCACCTCCGGGTCGGCCGCCGCCAGGTCGCGCAACCCTTCCCTGACCTCGCGCTTTTTCTCGTCCGGGATGAACACCCGCAGGCCCAGGTCGACCGCCACCACGGTCAGCAGCGCGGACACGAAAACCGTGAACAGGGAACGGAAGCGAAGTCATCAGGAAGGTTGGCCGGATTCTGGGGTGGCGGACAAGACACCCGGATTGACGCTCGGACGCGCAGCGTTTAGTCTGGCACAGGATGTCCGCGCACGTTGCGAAAAACCGCCGACCCGGCGGGCGCTGTTCAGTCGTCCGACAGTGGCCGCCGGATCAGGGCTGCGGCTGATTGTGCCACCAGATCTCGCAATGGGTGCAAAGTCCCTGGTCGAAGCGCGCGTTGAGCACACCGTCCAACACCATCCGCGGCAGGGGGTCGCCGGGGCGGCGCGCGATCAGGTTGGTGCCGCTGGAGCGGGCCCAGATCTCGAACAGTTCCTCGAAGCCACCTGGTAGGTGACATGCCAGTGCGCGATTCCGCCGCCCGGCGAATGCGCCAGGATGTCGTAGGTGAGTTCGACATCTTCCTGCAGCTTGACGCGGTCCCAGTAGCGCGCCAGTGCCTCGTGGCCGCGCTGCACCGCGAACGGCGTGTTCCGATAGATGCCGTCGGGCGTGAACAGCGCGGCAAACTGCGCATCGTCGCGCGCCTCCCAGGCGCGCTTGTAACCCTGCATGAAAGTCTCGATGTCCATCTGTCCTCCAGCGTTACCGTGAACCGGGCCGGTGCTTGCGCAGCAACCACTTTCGCACCGCACCCAGCCCATCGATAGGCGGCCACCCGGTCGCGAGCCCGGCACGCGAAAGCCAAGGGTAGCCCAGCGTTGCGAGCCAGCGATAGACCTCGTCCGTGTGCCGGCCGTCCAGCAACTGCATCAGTTCGACCGCGATCCGCAGCTCACTGGCCAGCAGGTTGCGACCCTCGCCGGCAAACGTCCACTCGTAGCCACCACAGCCCACGCGGATCCGTCTGTCCTGCTTGTCGGTCATCACCACCAGCCAGTCGCAGCGACACGGCGCGTCCTCGTCGGGTTCGCCAATGTAGAACGAGTAGATGTTCTCGTAGGTCCGCCCGAAATCGCGCACCAGCAGGTCGCGGCGATCGCCTCGCGGCCCGTGATCTGCGCGGGAAAGGCGATGTTCGCCGATCGGTTGGCAATCGTCAGCCGGGCCGATTCGGTGAACACCTGCGCCAGCAGGTGCGGCCGGTTCTCGTCCTTGGCATGAAAGTAGTCGCGCAGCAGCACCCGGCGCGCATCGGAAAAGCCCGCGCTCACCGGCCGCCTCCCTGCCACCACTGCGCGGGCGCCAGCCGACGGCCGTGCCCCAGCTTGTGGTCTATCCACAAGGCCAGGCGGCGCCAGCGCGTGCCCGCCAGCCAGCGCCAGACGCGCGCCTGCCAGGTGCCGAACTCGCGGTTGTACGGGCACACGCGGATGCAGATCGAACAGTCGCTGTTCTGCCTGGCCCAGTAGCCAAAGCAGCGCTCGGCATCGACCGTCCACTTGATCACGCCCTGCAGGTAGGACGGCCCCGGCGGCGGCGGCCCTGGCACACCGGCGGGAATCGCCTTGACCGGGCAGCCTTTGACGCACGCCTGGCAGATCTCGCAGAACGCCTTGACACCGAACGGGCGCGGCGCATCGTGGGCCATCGGCAGGTTCGTGAAGATCTTGCCCAGACGCACGCGCGGGCCGAAGCGCGGCGTGATCAGCAGGCCCAGCCGGCCGTATTCGCCCAACCCCGCCTGGATCGCCATCGGCACGGCCAGCGCCGAATCGTTGGCACTGGCGATCGCCTCGTAGCCCAGGTTGCGGATGTACTGGCACAGCGCCAGCAACGTCATCGTGTCGTGCGAGTAGCCCAGGCCGGTTGCGGCGCCCGACAGTGCCGAGGGCACGGTCGAGAGCAGCGCCCGGTCCATCGGCATCACGATCACGATTGCCTGGTCCAGTTCGGGCGCAATGTCCACCGGCCGCTCGATGCCGCTCATGTCGCTCATCTTGGCCGTGTACATCCAGCGCTCGTCGCGGGCCGTGATGCCGGTGTCGCCGGCGCCGAACGCACTGGCGACCCGCTTGATCTCGCGCGCCGCATCGGCGGGCGAATCGAACACCACCTTGTCGGCGGCCGGCGGCAACTGCTGCGTGTAGGGATCGGAAAATCCCTCGCGCCGGTCCTGGTCGCGGCGCGCCTCGGTGAACAGGTCGCTGACATGCCAGGACGCGTTGCGCAACGCATAGTCGCGCTGCCGAAAGCCGTCGGCCTTGCGCCATTCGGACAAGGGTTCGCGATAGGTCTTGTAGAAGCGCTCGGTCAGCGGCGAGCGGATCGCGCTGTCCCAGAACGAGCGCCGGTAGATGTCGTTGCGCTGCGCGAAGCGCTCGAAGCGCTCGGTGATCACGAAACCCGCGGCCCGGTCCCGGGCCGCCTGGTCATACGCGGCTTGATCATTGGCCACAGGCGTTTCCAAGGGTGTGTATCGCCGGCCGCGTGGGCGGACCCGGCTGTCTCCAGCGCCCATTATGGCATCAGCCCCCCGCAGCAATGCCCCCGACTTTGCGCGACGGGCGCGCGCCGTGTATGTTGGCGGTTCCGTCATCACCGCCCACGACAACCATGTTCGCCAACCCCCTCGGTCACCGTGCCCGGCGGCTCGTGACCCTCGTGCTTGCCCCCGCTGCTGATCCTGCGGCGGCCTTGCCCAGCACAGACCCAACGGCCGATCTTCGATGCCCACCTGCATTACAGCCACGATGCCTGGGAGAACCTGCCACCGCAGGCTGCGGTCGGCCTGCTGCGCCAGGCCGGCCTGTCGCAGGCGCTGGTGAGCAGCAGCAGCGACGATGGCACCCAGCTGTTGTTCGAAGCGGCGCCCGACCTGGTGCTGCCCTCGCTACGTCCGTATCGCAGGCGTGGCGAGATCAGCACCTGGCTGCACGACGACAGCGTGATCGCCCACCTCGAAGCGAGGCTGGCACGCCATCGCTACGTCGCCATCGGCGAGTACCACGTCTACGGCGCCGATGCCGATCTGCCGGTGGTCCGCTGGGTCGTGCAGCTGGCCCGCGAACACCGGTTGTTCCTGCATTCGCATTCCGATGCCGACGCCATCGAGCGCCAGTTCGCGCAAGACCCGCACGCGCGCATCCTCTGGGCGCACAGCGGCTTTGACAGTCCCGACAAGGTGCGCGACATGCTGCGCCGGTATCCCGGGCTCTGGGCCGACCTGGCGTTTCGCAGTGACCAGGCCAGCGCCGGCAAGGTCGATCCGCAATGGCGCGAGGCGTTTCTCGAGTTCCCCGACCGGTTCCTGGTCGGCACCGACACCTTCACGCCTGAGCGCTGGCACTACGTGCTCGAGCATGCCCGCTGGACCCGCGAGTGGCTGGCCGACCTGCCCGACGAGGGTCGCCGAACAGATCGCCTGGAAAAACGGCGAACGGCTGTTTGGTGCGATGCGGGATGCGCTCAAGCCCTGATCGCCCGCGTGCGGCGCCCCACGTGAAAGCCCGCGGCTCGAGGTCGGCATTCGCGCCGGCGCTGCTGCTGGCCGCCGCCACGGCCACGCCCGCGTCGGCCTGCCCGCTGACAGAAAGCGACGGCACGTTGCTGACCGGTGAAACCGTCACGGCGGCCTGGCAGTTGCCAGGGGGCCCGGTCCGGATGTCCACGCCTTTCTCCCTGATCGTGCGGGCGTGCCCTGCCGACAGCGACCTGGTCGGCGTCGACGCCACGATGCCCGCGCATCGGCACGGCATGAATTACGCGCCCTCGATCACCGAGCTCGAGCCCGGACGCTGGCGCGTCGACGGTCTGTTGTGGCACATGGCCGGGCAGTGGGAGCTGACCCTCGATCTGCGCCCGGGCGGATCGGGCAGACCGATCGAGCGGCTGCGCCAGGCCGTCGTGCTGCCGTGACGGCCCGCCGCACCGGCGCGTGGCCGACCCTTTGTTCGACTCCTGTCGTGCTCCCCTTCCTGGCACGGCTATTGTCACTGTCACTCGCCCTGGCACTGGCCGCCCCCGCGATCGCCGGGACGTTTTCGGCGGCCGAACGCGCGGCGATTCTCGCCCACGGACCGTGGCCGGCACCGACCGCCCCCGACACCAGCAACCGTTGGGCAGACAGCGTCGCCGCCGCCGCGCTGGGCGCGCGCCTGTTCACCGATCCGCGGCTGTCGGCGAACGGCAGCGTCGCCTGCGCCAGCTGCCACCGGCCCGACCTCTATTTCCAGGACGGCCGCGAGGTCGCGCAGGGGCTGGCCCGGGGCACGCGCAACACGCCGGGCCTGCTCGACGTCGCCGGCAGGCGCTGGTATGGCTGGGACGGCGCCAGCGACTCGCTCTGGGCGGCCAGCCTGCGCGCGCGCTGCTGAACCCGCACGAAATGGCGTTCTCCGCCCTGGCGGCGGCCGCGCTGGTGCGCGACGATGCGGTGCTGCGGGCCGGTTACCAGGCGGTGTTCGGCAGCGGGCCCCGGGCCGGCGATGAACAGGTATTGGTCCACCTGGCCAAGGCGCTGGCCGCGTTCCAACGCACGCTGACTTCGCCTCCAACGGCGTTCGATCGCCTGCGCGAAGCCCTGGCGCGTGGTGATGAGCAGGCCCTCGCCCGCTACCCCGAGGCGGCGGCGCGCGGCCTGAAGCTGTTCATGGGCGAGGCCCGCTGCCATCTCTGCCATGCCGGAGCGGCATTTTCCAACGGCGAGTTCGCCGATACCGGACGGCCGCACTTCCTGCCCGCCGGCGGCGTCGATCCGGGTCGCCACGGCGGCCTGCAGGCGTTGCGCGCCAGCCGGTTCAACCGGCTCGGGCCGTATGCCGACGATGCCGGCCGGGGCGCGGTGGCCACCCGCCATGTGCGCATCACCCATCGCAACTTCGGCGAGTTCAAGGTGCCGACGCTGCGCGGTCTCGTGCACACGGCCCCCTACATGCACGACGGCAGCCTGCCGACGCTGACGGCGGTGCTGGTTCACTACAACGAATTGGACGAGGAGCGCCTGCATGCCGATGGTGAACGCATCCTGCGCCCGCTGCGATTCAACGAGGATCAGCTGGCCGATCTGGAAGCCTTTCTGCTGACCCTGTCGCCCTGAAGCGGCAACGGGCCCCGCCGGGCTCGAAGCGGACCAGGCCGACGCCCGTGGACGAGTCCGCGACCGCGACAAAGCCCGCGGAACCGGGCCGGCCGGACATTCCTGTAAATTGACGGTCCTTCACGATCGCCTCCCAGGTAGCCATGAATCCGACCGTCGCCCTGCTCACCGCCCACAAGTCCATCCGCCAGTACACCGACCAGGCGTTGGCGCCTGGCGTGCTGGAGGCGTTGATCCAGGCCGGCCAGGGCGCGGCCACCTCGAGCTTTCTGCAGGGCACGACCGTCATCCGGGTCACCCGGCCCGAGGTGCGCGAGCGCTTCGTCGCGCTGACCGGCGGCCAGAAGCACATCGCCGCGGCGCCCGAGTTCCTGGTGTTCTGCGCCGACCTGCGACGCTCGTACGCATGCTGCGAGCGCCATGGCCAGACGCCTGGCGAGGGAATGACCGAGCATTTCATCATTGCCACCGTCGATGTCGCGCTGTTCGCGCAGAACGTGGTCATCGCGGCCGAGTCGATGGGCCTGGGCATCTGCTACATCGGCGGCATCCGCAACGATCCCGCACTGGCCAGCGAGTTGCTCGGACTACCCCGGGGGGTCTACCCGGTGTTCGGGCTTGCCTGGGCTTTCCGGCGCAAGACCCCGAGGTCAAGCCGCGTCTGCCGTTGCCGGTGGTGCTCAAGCAGGACACCTACGACGACAGCGAGGATGCGGCGATCATCGGCGAGTACGATGAACGGGTCCGGGCCTATTATCAAAGCCGCTCGGGCAACCCGAAGGAAGCAAGCTGGAGCGAGCAGATGTCGGCCTGCTGGGCAAGGAGTCGCGCCCGCACATGCGCGAATTCCTGGCCAGCCGCGGTTTCACGATGCGCTGACCCGATCGATCAACAGACACTGGAAACCAACGATGAAACTCTACAATTCCGTCGGCCCCAACCCGCACGTGGTCCGCATGTTCCTCGCCGAAAAAGGCGTCGAACTGCCGACCCAGGACATCGACGTGCGCGGCGGCGAGAACCGCCGCGAACCGTATCTGTCGCAGGTCAACCCGCGCGGCCAGTGTCCGGCCTTGGCGCTGGACGACGGGCAGCACATCACCGAGATCACCGCGATCTGCGAGTACCTCGAAGAAAATATCCGTCGCCCCCGCTGATCGGCGCCACGGCCGAGGAGCGGGCCCGGACCCGGATGTGGGTGCGCCGGATCGATCTGTCGATCTGCGAGCCGCTGGCCAACGGCTACCGCGCCGCCGAAGGTCTGAAGATGTTCAAGGATCGCTTTCGCGTGCTGCCCGAGGCGGCTGACGGCCTGAAGGCGATCGCGCGCGATAACCTTGCCTGGCTCGATGCCAACCTGGGCTCGCGCCCGTTCATCTGCGGCGATCGCTTCTCGCTGGCTGACATCCTGCTCTACGCGTTTCTCGTGTTCGGTGCCAGGGTAGGCCAACCGGTCGATCCCGCACTGTCCCACATCACGGCCTGGATGGAAGGCATCGCCTCCCGCCCCAGCGCCAAGGCCTGACCCTTTCCACCACCCTATGCCTGCACGAGCGCCATGAAATTCTACGATTGCCAGACCGCCCCGTCGCCGCGCCGCGTGCGCATGTTCATCGCCGAGAAAGGCCTGACGATTCCCACGGTCGAGATCAACCTGCGCGAGAACGAACAGCTATCCGAGGGCTTTTTGCAGATCAACCCGGACGCCACGGTGCCGGTGCTGGCGCTCGATGACGGCACCCGGCTGGTGAGCACCGCCGGATGTCGCGCCTACCTCGAAAGCCGCTACCCCGAGCCACCGCTGCTGGGCCGCGATCACGCCGAGAAGGGCCGTATCGCCGATCTCATCGGCAAGGTCGAGGCGGGCGGGCTGTCGGCCGTGGCCGAGGCCTTGCGCAACTCCGCGCGGGCCATGAAGGATCGCGCGTTGACCGGCCCGCACAACTACGAGCAGATCCCGGCGCTGGCCGAGCGCGGCAGGCTGCGCGCGCAACGCTTCTTCGCCACGCTCGATGGCCTGATCGCAGGGCAGCCGTTCCTAGCCGGCGACGCGTTCAGCGCCGCGGATATCGACGCGTTCATGTTCGTCGAGTTCGTCAAGTGGATCAAGGTGCAGATGCCCGACGACTGCGCCAACGTCGCGCGCTGGCATGCCGCCATCGCCGCCCGCCCCAGCGCCAAGGCCTGACCCGCGCGCTGCGCCTCGCGGCCCGTTCCTCCATGACCGATGACCCGCCAGGCCACGTGGACCCTCGCTCGTGCCGAGCGGGCAATTGCTGGACGAGCGGAACGTCGATCCGCAGCTAGGACTGTCGTCGGCCGAGGCCGCCCGCCGGCTGCTCGCCGACGGACCCAACACGCTGCGCACCGCCCCACCCGTGCCGGGCTATCTGCGCTTGCTCGCGCAGTTCCGCGATCCGGTCATCTACCTGTTGCTGGCGGCGTTGTCGTTCACCACGCTTCATGGGCGATCGAAGGCTTCGCCGGGTGGCCGATCGATACCGTGGTCATCGCCGCCATCGTCCTCCTGAACGGAGTTCTGGGCTACCTGCAGGAAGCCCGGGCCAGCCGTGCGGTGGCCGAACTGAGCCGCCTGGCCGAGGTCAGCTGCTCGGTGCGCCGCGATGGCCGGTTGCAGCGCATTGCGGCCAGCGACCTGGTCCGCGACGACATCCTGGTGCTCGCCGAAGGCGATGCGGTGGGCGCCGATGCCCGGTTGATCGAGGCGAACGCGCTGCGCATCCAGGAAGCCACGCTCACGGGCGAGAGCGAATCGGTCCTCAAGCAAACCCAGTGCCTGGAATCGGCCACGGCCCTGGCCGACCGCGTCAACATGGTCTACAAGGGGACGGCCGTCGCCCAGGGGACGGGCTGGCCCTGGTCACCGCCACCGGCATGGCAACCGAGATGGGGGCGATTGCCAGGCTGCTCGAAGCCACCGAGGAAGAAATCACGCCGCTGCAACGCGAGGTCAACCGGATCGGTCGGACCCTCGCGATCGCCGTGCTGGTGATCGCCGCGATCGTCGTGGGCAGCGTCCTGGCAATGTCGGGCGTGACCAGCAGCGCGCAATTCTTCGACGTGTTGTTACTGGGTGTCTCGCTGGCGGTGGCCGCCGTACCCGAAGGCCTGCCGGCGATCCTGTCGGTCGTGCTGGCGCTCGGGGTGCAACGCCTGTCGCGCCACAAGGCGATCATGCGCAAGCTTGCGGCGGTCGAGACCCTGGGCGCGATCTCGGTGATCTGCACCGACAAGACCGGGACGCTGACCCGCTCCGAGATGATGATCGTGCGCGCCGTCAGCGCGTCGGGTCGCACCGACCTCACCGGCAGCGGCTACGATCCCGCGGGCGAGGTCAGCGTCGATGGGCAGGCGCTCGAACCCGGTCCGCTGCTCGATGAGCAGGTGATCCTGCTCGGCGGTGGATGCCTGGCCAACAACGCCGAACTGGCGCAAGACGCCGACGGACGCTGGACGATCCAGGGCGACCCGACCGAGGCCGCGTTCCTGGTCGCCGAACGCAAGCTGGGCGTGCATGAGAAGCGGATAGAACGCTTCGCGCGCCTCGTCGAAGTGCCTTTCACCTCCGATCGAAAGATGATGTCGACCGTGCAGGCCGACCACGACCGCGACGACGAGCCCGCGCTGGTCGCCAAGGGCGCGCCCGACGTGTTGCTCGAGCGTTGCACCCATCAGCGGGTCGGGTCGAAGGAGGTCGCGCTGGATGCCGGTTCGCGCCAGCGCATCCTGGCGCAGGTGGACGAGTTGACCGAAGCGGCGCTGCGTCCGCTGGCTGTCGCCTACCGCCGCCTCGAGGCGGGCGAGGAGCCCGCGTCTGGGGAAGCGCTCGAACACGACCTGGTCTACGTCGGCACGGTAGGGATCATCGACCCCCCGCGCGAGGAAGTCGCCCCGGCCATCAGCCAGGCCCACGACGCCGGCATCCGGGTCGTGATGATCACCGGCGATAACCCGGGAACCGCGGCGCGCATCGCCGCCGACCTGGGGATCCTGCCCCAGGGGGGCGAGGTCGTCACCGGGATGGCGATCGATGATCTGGACGACGAGGCCTTCGGGCGGATCGTGGGTGGCACCACCGTCTATGCGCGGGTGAGTTCGGCGCACAAGTTGCGCATCGTCGATGCGCTGCAGGCGCAGGGCGAACTGGTCGCGATGACTGGCGATGGCGTCAATGACGCCCCGGCGCTCAAGTCTGCCGATATCGGCATTGCCATGGGCATCACCGGTACCCAGGTCACGCGCGAGGCCGCGCGGATGATCCTGGCCGACGACAACTTCGCGACGATCGTGCGGGCGGTGCGCGAGGGTCGCGGGATTTTCGAGAACATCCGCAAGTTCCTGCGCTACCTGCTGTCATCGAACATGGGCGAGGTGCTGACGGTGTTCCTGGGCGTGATCGCGGCCGGCGTGTTCGGCCTGGCCGATCCGGCTGGTGGTGTGGCAATGCCGTTGCTGGTCACCCAGATCCTCTGGATCAATCTGATCACCGATTCGGGACTGGCGCTGGCGATCGGCCTGGACCGACCGGCCGACGATCTGATGCAGCGCCCTCCCCGCTCGCTGGAGCGGCCCATCATCGATGCCGCAATGTGGCGTTGGGCAACCGGCATGGGCCTGGTGATGGCCTTGTCGGCGCTGCTCACCCTCGACATGTACCTGCCCGGTGGCCTGATCGCGGGCACCGACGATCTCGACACCGCCCGCACCACCGCATTCACCGTGCTGGTGTTCGCCCAGTTGTTCAACTGCCTGAGTTCTCGCTCCGATCACGACAGCGCCGCGGTCAAGCTATTCGAAAATCATTGGCTCTGGATCTCGATCGTCACGGCAGCCGCGCTGCAGGTGATGGTGGTCCAGGTGGGCTTTTTCAATGCGGCGTTCAGCACGACCCCGCTGTCATTGTCGCAATGGACGACCTGTATCGGCATGGCCAGCCTGGCGCTCTGGTTTGCCGAAGGGGCCAAGTTGCTGCGCCGGTTCGCGGCTCGCCAGGGCAGCCCGACCAAGACCCGGCAGGCCTGAGCACCGTCTCATCTCGTGTGTTCGCGGGCTTCCCGCGCCTCCTGGCAACCCAGGCAGCGACGCGCGGTCGGGTAGGCCAGCAGGCGGTTGGCATCGATGTCGTCACCGCAGTCGGCGCATCGGCCGAAATCCCCGTTGGCAAGACGCTCCAGCGCCGCCTCGGTATCGGCGAGTTCGCCCAGGTGCATGTTCACGATCGCCAGGTCGACACCGAACAGCAGGTCGGACAGCGACTGATCCTTGGTGTCGTGCACCCGCCCGGCCAGCGTCGAGTGGTCATCGTCCTCGGACTCGGCCAGCGCCTCGTGCATCGTCTCGCGCAGTGCCGCATAACGGGCCTTCAGCACCGTCGAGATGCCTTCGAGTTGCCTTGCGTCAGGCGTGCATCCATCCGTCTTCTCCGTCCAGGCTGAAAGCCCAGTATCGGTCAACCAGGCGGGGCGATCTTGACGAAGGTCAAGCCCGCTCACCCGCCGGAGGCGGCGCAACGGCGGCATCCGCGTCGGCCTGCCTGGCGGGTGCCAGCATGGCGCGCGCCTTGAGCGCCTGCTGGACCGCCCGACGCAGCGCGCTGTTCGAGCGCACGAAGGCCTCCATCTCGGACGGGGTGAGCGTCCCCAGCGCGCCCGCCTCGATCAATGCTGCCTTGACCGTCCGGTACTCCCTGTCCCACCGCGCGACAGTGGCCGCCAGGTCATCCAGCGAACCGGCGACCTGCCCGGGATCGAGCTGGCGGAACAAGCCCGCCGCGTCCTGTCGCAGCCGACGCACGCCAAGCCGTTCGACCAAAGGGTGCAACTGCATGTGGTGCGGGATCGCCGCGATCCGGGGCAACATCTCCTTGATCTCGCTGAAGTACGCCATCTGACGCAATACCGCGGCAAGACGGGTGGCCGCATCGGCCGACATGCTGCCCCGGTTCAATTGCACCACGTAGGCATCGATCGCGGCATCGAGGCCGGACAGGAGGCGCAACCGCGCCTGCCAGGGGGCATCCGGCGGCGCGGCGGCATCGAGTTGGTCGGCCGCCGCGCCCGTCACCAGTTGTCCGAACCGCGCGGCCTCGCGCGACAACGCCTCGACCCCGACCTCCGGCACGCCACCGGACGCGGCATCCAGGAACCGTGGCCTGGCCTCGTCCTCCGCGCGGGTACGAAAGCGCCGTTCCAGCCAGCGGATCAACCGGCCGGCCACCGGCCACATCAGCACGACGCCGACCAGGTTGAAGGCCGTGTGAAACAACGCGATCAACAACGGTGGCTCGGGCAGGTAGCCCAGCCCCTTCGCCAGCGCATCGGCCCACTGGGGCAGCCAGGGCAGCGCGAACAGCGCGACGATCGCCGCGAAGACGTTGAAGCACACGTGCGCAGCCGCGGCGCGGCGCGCGTCGGCCGTGGCATCGATCGCCGCCAACACCGCGGTGGCGGTGGTGCCCACGTTGGCCCCGATGACGACGGCGGCAGCCGCTTCGAGGCCGAGCACCCCGCCCTGCACCGCGGTCAGCAGCACGGCGGTGGCCGCACTCGAGGACTGCATCAGCACCGTGAGCACGACGCCGACCAGTACCAGCAGCACCAGGCCCATAGGTCCGTCAGCCGCCGGAAAGACCCATTGCGCCGGCAAAGCGCCAAAGGCCGAGCGAAGCATCTCGATGCCCAGGAACAGCACGCCAAAGCCCGCCAGGGCAAGGCCGATGTGCGCCCGCCGCGATTCGCCGTTGCCAAGGTGCATCAGCATGCCGGCACCGATCAGCGGCAGCGCCAGCCACTCGAACTTGAAATCCAGTCCGATCAGCACGACCAGCCAACCGGTCATCGTCGTGCCCACGTTCGCACCGAACAACACCCAGACGATCTGCCCAAGGCTCAACAGACCTGCGCTGACGAAGCCGATCGCGACGACGGTCACGGCGGCGGACGACTGCACGGCCGCCGTCAGCACGAACCCGCTGAGCAGTGCGCGTAGCCGGGTGCGCACGGCCTGCTCCAGGATGCGGCGCACTGTCCGCCGGCGGCCAGGCGAAGTCCCTCGGTCATCATCCACATGCCGAGAAGGAACAGGCCCAACTCCGCCCAGCGGGGCCGCGATCATCTGGACACTCAGGGTGTCTGCTCCCGGTAATGGTCCACCAACACCGCCACGGCCTCGTCGGCGGTCTCGACGATCGTCAGCAACTTGAGATCGTCGGCGACGATCATGCCCTGGTCGACCAGGAAGTCGAAGTTCACCACCTTGGACCAGAACTCACGGCCCACGAGCACCACCGAATACGCGCGACCGTGCCGGTCTGCAACAGCGTCAGGACCTCGAACACCTCGTCCAGCGTGCCAAACCCGCCCGGGAATGCCACCAAGGCCCTGGCCCGCAGCAGGAAGTGCAGCTTGCGCAGGCCGAAGTAGCGAAACCGAAAGGCCAGCTCCGGCGTGATGTATGGATTGGGCAGTTGCTCGCGCGGCAACGTGATGTTCAAGCCTATCGAGCGGGCGCCCGCTTCGTGCGCCCCTCGGTTGGCGGCCTCCATCACGCCGCCGCCACCGCCGGTGATGACCACGAACTCGCGCTTGTCGGCGCGCTGAAACCGGCTGGACACATTGTGCGCGAATTGCCGGGCCTGCTCGTAATAGTAGGCTTGGCGAACCTGTTGCCGGGCCTGCGCGAGCCGTTGCGCGAGCGCCTCGGTCTCGCGGGCGCCGCGCAGCCGCTGCTCGAGCGCGGTTACCGCCTGCGCCGCCTCGTCGGCAGGCAAGGTGCGCGCGCTGCCAAACACGACGACCGTCGAGCGCACCTGTGCGCGCGCAGTGCGCGCTCGGGCTTGAGCAGTTCCAGTTGCAGGCGTACCGGGCGCAGATCGTCGCTGTCCAGAAAGTCCAGATCCTCGTTGGCCAGGCGATGGGCGGGCCCCTGGACGATGGCCTCGATCATCTGCCGCCGTTGGTCCGCCGATAACGCTGCGCTGCCCGGCGGCTCGGCGCCGGCTCCCGTCGGTGCATCCGGCCGCGCCCCGGCAGGCGCGAAGGCCGACCGGCTCGTCGACGACGCTGGCGGCGCGCCGGCGTCCGCCGAGGCCGCCGAGGCCGCCGAGGCCGCCGAAGCCGCCGGGGCCGCCGAGGCTGCCGAGGCCGCCGGGCGACCCGGCAGCTCGAACGACTGGCCCTGCTCGGGAACATTCACCGACCAACCCAGGTCCTGGGTGAGCCTGTCGGCCAACGCCTGTGCGGCGGGCAACTCGCCGTGCACCACGAAGGTCTTGCGGGGCGGGCGGCGCATCCCCCGTGCCCAGGCCAGCAAGGCCGCCTGGTCGGCATGCGCGGACAAGCCGCCCAGCGTATGCACCGACGCCTTCACCCTGACCTGCTCGCCCAGGATGCGAACCCGCTTGAGCCCGTCCACGAGCCGCCGACCGAGGGTCCCCTGCGCCTGAAAGCCGGTGATCAGGATGCTGTTCTCGCTTTTGCCCAGGTTGGCCAGCAGGTGGTTGCGGATGCGCCCGGCATCGCACATGCCGCTGGCCGAGATGATCACGGCACCCCGCTGCCTGGTCAGCGCCATCGACTCTTGGACAGAGGCGGTGAACGTGATGTCCGCCTGCGCGCCACCGTTCCCGCGCTGGCGGGCCAGGCGCGTCGCCTCGGCATCGAACAAGTCGCTGTGCTTCATCGTCACCTTGGTCGCCTCGGTCGCCATCGGCGAATCGACGTAGATCTTCAGCGCCTTCAGACGCCCGTCGCTATGCAGCTTGTGCAAGTGGTAGAGAATCTCCTGGGTGCGCCCCACCGCGAACGCCGGCACGATCACGTTGCCGCCGTTCCTGCCGATGGTGTCATTGATCACGTCGAGCAACTCCTGCTCGGTCGCGGGTTGACCCTTGTGGTCCCGGTCACCGTAGGTCGACTCGATCACCAACGTGTCGGCCTCGTCGATGATCGTCGGATCACGAAGGATCGGCCGCCCGGGTTGACCCAGGTCACCGGAGAAGACCAGCTTCTCGGTACGGCCATCCTCGGTCAGCCAAACCTCCAGAATCGCCGACCCCAGGATATGCCCGGCATCCCGGAAACACACCCGCACGTCCCGGTGCGGCATGACCTGCGTGTCGTAACCGACGCCGTGGACCTGTTTGAGGCAGCGCCTGGCCTCCTCGAGCGTGTAGAGCGGGGTGGCCGGACTTGCTCTGGCGGCCCCTTTGAGGTTCTTGCGGCGCGCCCGCTTGCTTTTCTGCTGCGCCCGCTCGGCTTCCATCTCCTGGATATGCGCGCTGTCGGGCAGCATGATGCCCAGCAGATCCTCGGTGGCCTGCGTGGCGTGTATCGGTCCGGTGAACCCCGCCCGGGTCAGCTTGGGCAGCAATCCGCTGTGATCGATGTGCGCGTGGGTCAGCAACACGAAATCGATCTTGCGCGGATCGAACGCGAACGCCTCGTGGCTGCGCCCGGCCGCCTCGCGACCGCCCTGCACCATGCCGCAATCCACCAGGAACCGGCACTGGGTGGTTTCGACCAGAAGCAAGAGCCCGTGACTTCACGGGCGGCGCCAAGAAACGTGATCTGCATCTGCTGGAGGTTCCCCGTGACGAGCCGTTGCCAAAGGGTAACCGACATCGCCCGCCCGCCATCTGGCAGGCCAGCCGTTGGACAGCGCCGTCACAAAGTAGCAAGATTGAATCAGACAGGATGAATGATCGTCCGATACGCACCTGCTTCTTGGAGTACCCGATGACCTACACTTTCAAGTCCCGCGCTACCGGGTCAGTCACCATGAACCACGACCTTGCCGAACAGGTGATGCACGCGATCGGCCACGAGCCGGGGCCCACCGGCGTCATCACCGTTGCGCAGATGCAGGCGGCCATCTACGCGATCAGCAACATGGGCACTCCCGACGACGCCGCGTCGGTGGCGGCGCATACCAGCCCCCTGCTCGACATGCTCAGGCGCTCGCTGGCCGCTGGCAAAGACGTCACCTGGGGCGTTTGACCCGCACCCTGTCAGCCGATGCCGCGAGCCGGTTCGGCGCCCCGTTTCGCCGACGATCAACACGCAGTCGACGCCCGGAATCACCCGGTGGCCAAAGCGAAATGCCAAAAGGGGCCAACGGCCCCCTTTTGGCTGACCTGCCGCCTGCCGGCGTCAGTCGGCTTTCGCCGGACCGTCCGGCGCCGTCGCGCGCTCGCGCAGAAACTGGTCGAAGCTGCGCTGGTCGGCACTGCGACGCTCGGCATCTCGGAACTGCTCGAAGGCCCTGACCAGTTCGGCCAGCTTTTCCTGCTCCTGGCGAAGCCGCTGTTGCTCCCTATCGAGGTACTCGGCCAGGGCCGCGTTGTCCGGACGGCGGGCCATGTAGGCGTGCATGTGCGGGGCGATCGCCTCACGGGTGCCGGTCAGCTTCTGCACCAGTGGAAACGCCTTGATCTGATCGCGCCAGAGCGTCCAGGCCAGCAGCGCCAGGCCGATCGGCCAGAAAATGATGAAGCCCAGAACGATCGCGGCGATACGCCATGGACCGGCGCGGCCGCACCGGCCCCGCCGTTGCGCCGGCGCCGGTGCGGGCGGATCCATCATCGATTCGGAAGGGTTCAGGGTGGTGTTCATGTTGACTCCTGTGGTGAAGAGGCTGGACCACCACGACTTCGCCCGGTCGGTCCGGGGCGACGGTCGTCGCGGTGCGCGTCGCCACCCATGGCGACACAAGCCCATCGTAGGGAGCGCGGCTGAGCGCCCCGTTACCGTTTGCGAAGAAACATGAAGCGATGCCGCACCACGGGTCAGCCGGGCAACACCCGGCCCCGCGCCTCGACTGCCACCGGGGCCCGCGGATGATCCATGAACCGAAGCCCCGAGGCGCGATGCCCTTGCCGTGGCTGGCACTGGTCAGGCATGCCGGGCCAGAAAGGACGCAACGATCGGCAACACCTGGTCGCGCCGGGTGAAGACCTCGATGTGGTCCATCCCGGAGAGCGCGGCCAATGCCGAGCCGGGCAGCGCCTCGTGGCACTGCCCGATCCGCGGCCAAAGCGCATCGGTCGTGCCACCGAACAACTGTACCGGCACGCCGGAGGCGCGCACCAGGTCGACCACGGGGGACCAGTCGGCCATCGCGCGGGTCATGGCCGCCACGGCCAGGGCATCGTTGGCCAACAGCGCCGCGCGCTTGGCGCCGGTGATCCGGCAGCCAAGCATCGTCTCGAGCCGCGCCAGGTAGCCTGTCATGCCCCCGGCGAGGCTTGCCGACATCGCCAGTTCGTCGTCGCGCCCGAGCGCCGGGCCATACGGCGCGGCACCGCCGGCAACCAGTGCACCGAAGCGTTGCGGAAAATACGCCACCCCCATGAAGCCGATCCGCCCGCCCATCGAGTAACCGAACACGTCGGCTTTCTCGATGGCCAGCGCATCGAGTACCGCCACCATGTCCGAGGCCATCGTCCGGGCCCCGTAGGCCGACGACTCGTGTGGCTTGTCGCTCGCGCCATGACCCCGGGCATCGAGCAGGATCAGCTGTCGCCCCGGCTGCAGCGCCTCGACCCAGCCAGACTCGTGCCAGACCGACGCGTCTTCCAGGCGCCCGTGATGCAGCAGCAATGGCCGTCCCTGCCCGACCGTGTCGAACCGGATGCGCACCCCTTCGTTGACGACGAACCCCATACCGGGCTCCCTTTAAGCGAGCGGCATCATGGCAAGACCGGCTCGCAGCGTACCGTGCATCGGACAGAGTTGGCGATGAAGCACCGTCGTGCGCCTGCTCGTGCATCGCGATCACGTCGGCCGCGGCGGGTTGCGACGGGCCGCCGAACTGCACCTGCGGTCGCAAGACGACCTGCGACATCGCCAGCCTGCCATCGGGGTCGCGGCCCATCGTGCCGATCGCGTCGTCCACGTAGCGATCGACGCAGAACCCCCGGCCGGCCGCGATCGACAGGAACCACAACAGGTGACAACTGGCCAGCGAGGCCACGAACATCTCCTCGGGATCGACCGCCGCCGGGTCGGAAAACGGCGTGCGCACCACGTGGGGTGAAGACGAGGCGGCCACGCGGGCGCCGCCATCGAACTGCAACACGTGGGCGCGGCTATAGCGGTTGTCGACGAACGCCTGTCCGCCGCGCTCCCAGGTGGCCCGGGCAACGTAGCGGGCGTCAGCCATCGCCCGGATGCCGCGATTCATGGCCCTGGGGCGTCATGCCGGCCGCCGTGCGAGCAGCGCCCAGACGCCCGCGAGGATCAGCAGCGTCCCGCCCGCCAGGCCGAAGCGGCGCTGGGCCCTCGGCGACGCCAGGAGACGGCGTGCCGATGCCGCGAAAACCGCGTACAGCGTGGCATTGACGGTGGCCAGGCAGACGAAGGTCGCGGCCAGGATCCAGAGCTGGGGGCCGACCTCGCGATCGAGCGACACGAACTGCGGCAGGAAGGCCACGAAAAAGACGATGCCTTTCGGATTGAGCGCCGTGATCACGTAGGTGTTCAGAAAAAGCCGCCAGCGCGAGCCCAGCCTGGCCGGCGCATTGACCGACATCGGCGATGCGCCCGCCAGCAACAACCGTACCCCGAGGTAGACCAGGTACAGGCCGCCCACGACCTTGACCGCGGTGAACCAGAATGCCGAGGCGGCCAGTACCGCGCCCAGGCCCACCAGCGACGCGAACAACGCGGTCGAGTCGCCCAACGCGACCGCGCCCACGAGCGGCACGTTCGCCCGCCGGCCATGGGCCACCGAGTAGCTGATCACTGCCAGGATAGTCGGCCCCGGAATCACCAGCAGGATGATCGAGGCGGCCGCGAAGGCCAACCAGGTGTCGAGGGGCATCTACCTTCCTTCGAAGCGGGACAGGGTTGCCCGGGCCGCCTTGGGCGGCAGCGTCGTGACGAACTCGCGACAGCGACCGAGCCAGAATCGCAACTGGGCCGCCGTTCGGATGCCGGGTGGGTCGACGTAGACATACCCCTGCAATGGCCGGCCCGTGAAATCCATCTCGCGCACATGGGGGCGACCGAGCGAGTCCGCGTAGGCCGGTCTGCCCACCCGCGCCATCAGCTTGTCGCCCGACACGCCGACGAACATCAGCCCGCGGTGCAGGAAGGCCAGGCCGCCGAACATCTTTTCTCGGTGACCGCCGGATCGTCGGCCAGTGCCTGCCGGACCCGGGCGGCTAGCTTCTCGTCGTATGCCATTCAGGCTCCTTCGTGCAGGTTCGCGGGATTCCCGTACCGGCACGCGCCTTCACACCAGGTAGTAGCCGGCGACCCGAAGCTGACCATCGCCGTCGCGCATCGTCGTGACCCGCTCGCCCAGTTCGGCCCCGCCACTGAAGACGGTGCGAAACTCGTGCACCGCGTATTCGCCGGACGGTGCGCCCGGCAGTTCGTCCGCCCGCTGCGACGACACGGGGATTCGATCGATCACCTCGCCCAGCGGCTCGCGCGACCGGGCCATCATTTCCACCCACTCGGCCTTTGGCACCTGCACGCGTGCATAGGAGGCCGCCTGCTCCCAGGTCAGCGCGTAGTCGCCGGCGTCGGCATTGATCAGCCACGCCAGCGCGGCTTCAAGGGATTCCCGGGTGTCGTCCTGCATCAGCATTCCCATCCTCGGACAATGGGTCGGTGAACCGGCCAGGGCCTAGTTTAGACGCAGGCCGGCATTCAAGGCGCGGCTCAAGATCGTTTCAGCCGACGAACCGCCGGGCCAGGTCCCTGTCGTAGGCCAGCCCCGCATCCTCGGCATCGCCTGACCAGCGCGCTATCGTCACCAGGCAGGTCTGGGCCGCGCATCCCTGGCCGAACACCGATGTCGGCACATCACGGGTGAGCACATTGGGATTGCCCGACAACTCGGGCTCGCCAGCTCGCGCGGCGGGGGTCAGCCACGCGCCGGTCGGCAGCGCTGCCACGCCGGCCCGAATGTCGTCGCTGAGCACCACGGTCGCCAGGCAGGCGCCCCGGTCGTTGCTCACACGCGCAAGATCACCCTCGGCCAGGCCGAGGCGCGTCGCATCGGCCGGATGCATCCGCAGTTGCTCACGCCCGTCCGGTATCCGCTCGGCACTGGGGCCCGCGTGCACCAGCTGACCGTGCAGGCGGCCTTCGGGTTGCGGCGTCAGCAGGTGATACATGCCCGCCGTCTCGGCCGCCGCATCGAGCCACTCGTGCGGCGCAATCCAGGCCGGATGGGCCTGGCAGTCGTCGTAGGCCTTGTCGGCCAACAACCGGCTGCCGAGCACGATGCGGCCGCTCTCGGTGGCCAACGGGTGCTGGCGCGGGTCACGCCGAAAGTCTGCCAGATAGGTGTGGTCGATGTCGGCCGGCAACTGCGCCACGCCCTGGCGCCAGAAGGAATCGAACCCGGGCAGGTCGGCGCCGCAGCGCTCGCTCGCGTCGCCGCGCGCCTGCTCGTACAGGTGACGGATCCAGCCCATCTCGTCGCGGCCCTCGGTGAAGGCCTCGCCAACCCCAAGCTTGTGGGCCAGCGCCGAGAAGATGTCGAAGTCCGAGCGCGATTCGCCGACCGGGGCGATCGCGCGCTTCATCGCGACGATGTGGTCCGAGCGCCGATTGCCGGCCAGGTCGTTGCGCTCGATCGATGTGCACGCCGGCAGCACGAGGTCGGCGCGCAGCGCCGTGGCCGTCCACATCGGGTCCTGGACGATGATCGTTTCCGGGCGGGCCCAGGCGCGGGCCAACCGGTTCAGGTCCTGGTGATGGTGAAACGGATTGCCACCGGCCCAGTAGACGAGCCGGATATCGGGATAGTGCCGCGTCTTGCCCTCGTACTCGTAGGCGGCGCCCGGCTGCTCGAGCATGTCGGTCACCCGGGCCACCGGAATGAAGCTGTCCAGATCGTTGCCCAGCTGGGACATCGCCGGCGGGCGGGAGCGCGTGACCGGTGCGCCAACGCCCCCCAGCGATCCGTAACCAAATCCCACCCCCCCGCCGGGCAGGCCTATCTGCCCGATCACCGCGGCCAGGCCCACGGCCGCCCAGAACGGCTGCTCGCCGTGGTGCGCCCGTTGCAGGCTCCAACTGACCGACAACATGCTGCGGGTAGTGGGCAGCGTACCGGCCAATGCCCTGATCTGCGCCGGATCCAGTCCGGTGATGGCCGCCGCCCACTGCGCCGTCTTGGGTATCCCGTCGCTGGTCCCGGCCAGGTAGGCCAGGAAGGGCTCGCTGCCCGAACAATAGCGCTCGAGAAACGCCGCATCGTGTGCTCCGCCGGCCACGATCTCGTGCGCCAGTGCCAGCATCAGCGCGGTGTCGGTGTTGGGCTTGATCGGCCACCATTGCGCGTCCAGCCAGTCGGGCAGGTCGTCCCGTTGCGGAGACACGTGGATGATGCGCATGCCGCGCGCCTTCATCGCCCGCAGCTGATCGGTGAGCCGGTGCAACGCCAGGCCACCGGCCTCGTTCTGCGCGGTACGTGGCGATATGGCCCCGAACACCACCAAGGTCTCGGTGTTTGCCGCGATGTTGTGCAAGGTGCTCGCCCGGCCCTGGCAGGCATCGGAACTGCCCAACACGTGGCGCAGGATCACCGGCCCGGCGGCCACCGAGTAGGTGTCGACATGGCCGGTGTAGCCACCGACGAGGTTCATCGTGCGCCGCAACAGCGACGATGCGTGATGGAACCGCCCGCTGTTGGTCCAACCATAAGAGCCGGCAAAAATCGACCGGTTGCCGTGCTCGTTCGCGACGCGTCGCACCTCGGCCGCCGCCAGTGCCAGCGCTTCATCCCAGTCGATTGCCACGTACCCGTCGGTGCCGCGCGCCGCGCGTTCTGCCGCACTCGCCAGTCGCCCGGCCCGCTGGGCCGCCAGCCATCCACGGCGCGCCATCGGGCGCAGCACGCGCCGGCGCTCGTCGGCCCACGCCGGCACCGAGTGAATGATCGGCGACGGATCGGGATCGGCCGCGTAGGGTTCGACCCCGATCACCCGGTCATCCTGCACCAGTAGCGAGTAGGCGCCCCAATGGCTGCCATGCGCAATACGCTCGATCGTGCTCATAAAGGCAATGGGCCGGGGTTGCCCGGCCTTCTAAGGATGGTCGGCACATCTTACCCGCCACTGGCTGGCCGGTACCAGTGTGTATCAATGATCGAACTGGGGAGATCGAGGCCGCGCCGCGGCCTTGGTCACGGACCGTGTCGGTCGAATTGGCGGCCCGGCGCGCAGCAGTGGCAGGTCGGTTCCGCTAGTCGGGCTCGCCTTCGCGCCCCGCCACGAGGTCTTTCAGATTCGCAAAGGGATTGAAAGTCGATAGGGACGGGGCGCTGGCAGTGCCTGTCCGTCCCGCCAGGTCTTTCAGTTTGGAGTGCTCGTGCTCGTGACAATAGGTGCAGAGCAATTCCCAATTGCTGCCGTCTGGTGGATTGTCGTCATGATTACCGTTCTTGTGGTGAACCTCCAGGAGTTGAAGATTCCCCTGCGTGAAGGTGCGCGAACAGGATCCGCACACCCAGGGATATAGGGCCAAAGCGCGCGCCCGGTAGCCCAGCGCCCGCTTGTCGGCAGCGCGTCGGGCTTCGCGAACGATACGGTCATCCTGTTTCATTCGGTCATCCTGGTTCAAATGACGCTCCGCGTGAGCCCGCCGTCGATACAGATGTTCTGGCCGGTGATGTAAGCGGCACGATCGGACGCGAGGAAGGCGCACAGAGCCCCGAAATCCTCGGCTGAACCGAGGCGACCCGCAGGAATGCTCTGGGCCATCTGCAGGCGCACTTGCGATTCGGGAATGCCTTGCCGCTCGA
This sequence comes from Burkholderiaceae bacterium, assembly GCA_041396665.1. Classification (GTDB taxonomy): domain Bacteria; phylum Pseudomonadota; class Gammaproteobacteria; order Burkholderiales; family Burkholderiaceae_E; genus JAUIAI01. The sequence goes on along the minus strand of JAWKYE010000020.1, from coordinate 70,745 downwards.
CCCGGTCGCGGATCACTCGCTTCAACGCCCCGGTGTCCATCAAACCAGGCAACAGCCCGTTGACGGTAATGCCGTCAGCGGCCACCTCGCGGGCAAGGGAGCCCATCGCTCCGGTCAGGCCGACTCGCAAACTGTTGGACAGCGCCATGTTCGGATACAGTTCTTTCACCACGAACGAGGTGATGTTCAGGATCCGACCGAACCCTTGGGTGCGCATATGCGGCAGCCAGCAACGGACGACCTCCAGAGGGCCCAGCAAGTTCGTTTCGTACGCATGCCGCCATTGCTCGGCATTGGTTTCCTCGAACGGCGCGGCAGGCGGTCCGCCAGCGTTGGTCACGATGATGTCCGGCGCCTTGATGTCGTTGACGGCGCCGATCATTTTCTGTCGCTGGACACCGTCGCCCAGGTCAGCGGCGAGGAAGACGCCGTCGGCCAGTTGCGCCGCGGCTGCCTGACCATGCACCGGCTCGCGGCCGTTGATGATGACTCGCGCGCCTGCCTCTGCGAGCGCCAGCGCGCAACTCCAGCCCAGGCCTCGTGTGCCACCAAGGACCAACGCGGTCCGGCCTTCAAGTTGGATGCGCATGAAACCCTCGCTGGTCAGTATCGGCGGTCAAAGGATTGTCGCCTCCTGAGAAAAAGCCCACCGTGCCCACTTGGCGCGACGTCGGTCCGCGCATCGTGGGCAGGATTTGCCCGCGCCATCGCACTTCACCCATCGCGCTTCACCCATCACGCTTCACATTAGCATGCCCCAGGGCACGTTGGCGAGTTGGTCGGAACCCTTCGCGGCAACCCCTGCGACCGAACCTGGTCCGGCGTCAGAGCGCGATGATTCGAACCAGCATGGATCTGGCATATGGCACCGAAACCTATGCAATAATGAATTTGGGTTAGGAGACACGTTTCGCTTTCGAGCGCGCTAACCGTCAGCGACGAGGGTGGCATTGCCAGGACTCGGTCGCTCGTCATGATGTTGCCGGGGCAAAGGACGAATGAGAGGCCTGCAGGGAAGGATTGCGATTGTGACAGGCGGGGCCGGCGGTATCGGTCGCAGCATTTGCGAACGCCTGGTTCAGGAAGGCGTGACAGTCGCCGTTTTCGATATCGACGAAGCGGCGATCCATCAGGTCAGCGCCGAGTTGTCGGCATCGTCTTCCGGGCTCAAGGCCTTGGCACACCCTTTCCTGGTCGACATCACCGAATACGACGTGGTGGCCGAGGCGGTTGCAAAGGTCGAACAGACCCTGGGTGCCGTGGATATCCTCGTCAACAATGCCGGCTGGGACAGGTTTTCGCCGTTTGTCGATACGACACCTGAATTCTGGCGAAAGGTTGTCGCAATCAACCTCTATGGTCCTCTCAACCTGCATCATGCGGTGTTGCCGCGCATGATGAAGCGCAACCGTGGCCGAATCATCAATATTGCCTCCGATGCGGCACGCGTGGGGTCCACTGGCGAAGCCGTCTATTCCGCCTGCAAGGGAGGAATCGCGGCCTTTTCCAAGTCCATTGCCCGTGAAGCGGCGCGCCATGCCATTACCGTCAACACGATATGTCCCGGCCCCACCGACACCGCGTTGCTCTCCAATCTCGCTGGGCCGGACAGTCGCATCGTCGACAGCCTGACCAAGGCAATTCCTTTTCGCCGGATCGGCAAGCCTGACGATTACCCAGGCTTGGTCGCATTTCTTGCCAGTGATGATGCCGACTACATCACCGGCCAGACTATAAGCGTGTCGGGCGGACTGACCATGAATGGCTGAGACATAGTCGGCATTGATTGATCTGTTCAGATGCGGGGATAGCGATGATGGAGTCTTTTCCGAAAACCAAACTGCCACTGTATCGGAATGCGATCGATTGGCATTGGTTCGATCGGGAGTTCCCGGCACCGGATGTTTACGCTGAAACCATTTTCAAATGGCCGGCATCCCGCGTCCGGGAGTTGCAGGATGCGCGGTTCCGTCAGGTTGTCGCCGCCGGATGGAACAACAAGTTCTACCGGGATCTCTGGTCGGGCAAGGGGATCGAGCCGGGCGACATCCGCTCGCTAGACGATATCCTGAAGCTGCCGACGTTCAACTCGGACGACATCAAGGACAGTCAGCGCGAGGCGCCCCCGTTTGGCGACTTCACCGGGATCGATTTTCGCAAGGAAATGCTCACCAATCCGCTGAAGATCCAATCCAGCGGAGGCACGACCGGCAAGCCACGCCCGACGATGTTCGGTGCCCTCGAATGGGAGATGAACGGACTCCAGGCGGCACGCAGCCTCTACATCCAGGGGGCACGCCCGGGACACGTCATGCAGATTCCGGCAACCTGCTCATTGGCGAACCTGGCCTGGGTGCACTACCACGGTTGTCACAATTACCTTGGCGTGCTGCCGATCACGACGGGCAGCGGTGTCGTGACCTCGAGCATCCGGCAGGTCGAGATCGCCTTTGACTACGGCACCGACATCATCATGAGCTTTCCGGAATACCTGACCCAGTTGGCAAAGGTCGGGCGCGACGAAATGGGCAGGGACTTACGCGACCTGGGGTTGGCGTTCATCCCGACCTACCTGGGCCCGGACACCGACGGCTCGCTGCGCCGGGAACTCGAAGACATGTTTGGTTGCCCGGTTTACGACAACTATGGCACCAATGAGATCTCGCACGCCTCGTTCGAAGGACCCGACAAGGACGGGCTCTACCTGATGGAGGATGTCATCTACATCGAGGTCATCGACACCGAGACCGGACAACCGGTCGAACCCGGTCAGCCGGGCAATCTGGTCGCCACCTCGCTGTTCCGCAACATCCCTCCGATCATTCGATTCAATCTGCGTGACCTTGGCCGGATCATCTCGAACGGCACGCCCAGTGCACTGGGCAGTTCGTTCCGACGCATGGACCACTTTCTGGGCCGCAGTGACGACATGGTCAAGATTCGCGGCAACAATGTCTACCCGATGGGCTGCCTGGCGGCGGTACGCAGCGACAAGCGCACGACAGGTGAATGGTTCTGTATCGCCGAGCGGTCGGTTGCAGACGGCGTGATCCGGGACACGCTGACCGTCGAGGTGGAAGTGAGAAGCGATGCCGGCAGCCGTAGCGGCTTGCAACAACACCTCGAGGATCGGCTGCGCGCCGACCTGGGATTGAAGGTGGCCGTCGTGCTGGTCGAACAAGGTGATCTGGCAGAGAAGGCGAACCTGGGCCGCGAGGGTAAGCCCCGGCGTTTGCTCGATCGGCGTTACGAGAAGAAGCAGGGGTCGGCAACGTGAGGGCCGATGGCACCCGTCTTGCGGCACCCAAGACGCGAGGAAGCTTGACTTGAGAACCTTGGCTGAGAGCCTTTCGAGCGCTGCACGACTGCTTGGCAGTCGGCCCTACCTTGTCACGCCCCAACAGACGCTGACTTTCTCGGCGTTCGATCGATCCGCCGCCCGGCTTGCCAATGTCCTGCGCGAAGCCGGCGTCGCGCCGGGCGACGTGGTCGGCCTTTTTCTGCCGAGCAAGCCTTTCATCGCCATCGGCTACTACGCGTGTCAGAAGCTCGGTGCGGTGGCGGCACCGATGAGTTCGATGAATCGGCAACGCGAGATCGAAATGGTGATTTCGCGCACCAGCATGAAGGTGATGCTCGTTGACCACTCGACATTGCCATTTGCCCTCGAAGCCCGTACCCGCCTCGGCAATCCCCAGACACTGCTGACGACCGACGGCCCGACAGACGACGCACTCGATGCGGATGCACTGATGCGCGCCGCCGAAGACGCTTTCGACCCATTCCCGGGGCTTGCCGGTGATCCTGCCGCGCTGTTCTTCACATCCGGTACCACCGGCGCCCCCAAGGGCGCGATCCAGACCCAGGGCAGCCTATACGCGACGCTGCGCGATATGACTGTCTACAATCGCTTTCGCTGGGGCACCGAAGTGTTCATGAATGCGTTGCCGCTATTCAACAATTTCGGTGCGACCTGCATGATGAACGCCGCCGTGTTTTCTGGCGCAACGATGATCATGCTCGAGCGCTGGGACACCGAACTGGTGCTTCGTTCGATCACCGAGCACAAGGCGACCTTCATCGCCGGATCGCCGACGATGTTCTTGTATTTGTTGCGCGATTTCAATCCGCAGCAACACGATCTGTCATCGATCCGGCTTGGAGCCACCGGCGGCGCCCCGGTGTCGCCAACCATTGTCGAGCAGTTCCAACAGAAGCTGGGCGCGCCCCTTGTACAGGTCTATGGCGCGACCGAAGTCAGCGGATACGTGACCGGCGCACCGGTACTGGGCATCCAGAAGCGCGGCTCCGCCGGCCTGCCGATCGGTGCCACCGCAATACAGATCGTCGATGACGATGGGTCCCTGCTGCCCGCCAACGCGGTTGGTGAGGTACGGGTTTCGGGCGATGTCGTCGGCGGCGGTTACTGGGATGATGCCCAAACCACCGCAGCCACTTTCACTGACGAGGGCTGGCTCAGTGGCGATCTGGGCTATTTGGACGAAGACGGTTACCTGTTCATCGTCGATCGCAAGAAAGACGTGATCATCTCGGGTGGCTTCAACATCTATCCGCTCGAAGTGGAAGATGTGCTCTACTCGTTCGACGCGGTCAGGGTCTGCGCGGTCATCGGCCTGCCGGACCAGGACAAGGGAGAGATACCGGCTGCCGTGCTCGTTCCGAAAGAGGGTTGTGAGATCAAGACCGGAGAGATCATCGCCTATTGCAAGAAACATGTGTCGGCCTATAAGGTACCGAGACGCGTCTTCACTGTTTCCGACATGCCTTTGGGCCCGTCGGGAAAGATTCTCAAGCGCGAACTGCGTGATCGGTTCGCCAGCGGGAAGCTGCAGGAGCTGGTTTGATGCCGGATACGACGACAACTCGTGCGCACAGTGGCCGGCTTGCAGGCCTTACAGCGGTGATTTCCGGTGCGGGCGGGCCGATGGGGGCAGCCATTGCGGCGCGTTTTGCGACCGAAGGGGCGAGCCTCGGCCTTATCGAGATATCCGCCAAGAGGCTGGAGGCCACGGCGGCGAGTCTGCGGCAGTCGAATCCCGGATCCCGGGTTGCCGCCATCCGGGCCAGCGTCCTCGTGCAGACCGAAGTAGAGCAGGCTGTCGCGGCCGTCACCGCGCAACTGGGATCGATCGATATCCTGGTGAACGTGGTCGGCGGAGTTCGCGGCGAGCCCTTGACGATGCCGTTGTTGGGGATGACCGAGCAACGCTTCGATGCGACCTTCGATCTGAATCTGAAAGGGCTGTTCTGGATGGTGCAGGCCACGGCGCCGGGCATGGTGGCGAGATCTCGGGGAAGCATCCTGAACATCTCGTCAGTGACGTTTGCCGGCGATGCCATTCAGCCGGAATACGGTGCGGCCAAGGCAGCGGTCGCGTCGCTGACGCGATCCCTGGCCATGGAACTTGCACCGCACGTGACGGTGAACTGCATCGCCCCTGGCTTGATTCAGACCTCGGTCCTCGAGCGGGCTGCGCCGCAGCTCATCGACGAGTATGCAACGCGCGCCCCGCTGAAGCGGCTTGGCAAACCTGAGGACATTGCCAATGCGGCTCTGTTTCTGTGTTCCCAGGAAGCGAGCTTCATCACCGGCGCGATCCTACCCGTGGCTGGCGGAATCTGGCCAGCGCTATGACCGAACCCAATCCCGGGAGTTCCCGGGAATGGCCAATGGTGGATCGACCTGAGATTAACCAAGAGGAGCAATCATGAATCGATATCTGAAGAGCATTGTGCACACGGGCCTGCTGGCTTCCGTCACTCTGGCGGCTGCGCTTCCGGCACTCGCGCAGGAGACGATCAAGCTTGGGATGTCTGCGCCAACGACCGGTGCCGCCGCATCCTGGGGTCTGGGTTTCGAATGGGCTGCCAAGCGGGCCGCAGAGCGCATCAACAAGGACGGCGGCATCAAGATCCAGGGCAAGGCCTACAACGTCGAAGTGGTGGCCTACGATAACAAGTACAACGCAACGGAAGGGACCAAGGTTGCCCAGACCCTTCTCAACCGGGACAAGGTCTCGTTCATCATCGGCAGTCTGGGCACGGCACCGGTCAAGGCACTGCAGTCGCTTTCCGAGCGCCAAGGCGTGCTTTTGTTCACGACCGCCTGGGGCATGAGCGTCAAGGGCCCGAAGTTCCCGCTGACCTTCACGCAGATCAACACGCCTGCCGAGGTCCTGCCACAGCTCTATGGCTACATCAAGCATGAGAACCCCGGCGTCAAGACCGTGGCGCTGCTCTATCCGAATGACGCAACCGGTACGGATACGGAGAAGTTTGCCACCAAGGCGTGGGCCGACGAGGGGATCGAGGTGGTGGCGAAGGACTCCTACGAACGCGGTACGACCGAGTTCCAGCCGATTGCGACCCGCCTGGCAAGCATCAAGCCCGACATCATCGACTTCACCGCAACCCCGCCCGCCGATGCCGGGGCGATCCTCAAGGAGTTGGCGGTGCTTGGCTGGAAAGGCGTCAAGTCGGTATCGGCCGGTACATCCGCCTCCCAGCTGCTGAAGACCGCGGGTGCTGCCTCCGAAGGGGTCTACATGGGCCTGGCTGCCGACTATGACGGCCCGGCAGCGACCCCGATACAGCGCGAACTGAATGCCGCAGCCAAAAAAGAACTTGGCGAGTCGCTCAATGTCATCACGATCGGCAGCTGGGATGCCATCATGGCCTGGAAGGCTGCCGCCGAGAAAGCGGACTCTCTCGATCCCAAGACCATCGCCAAGACGCTGCCGACAATCGTGTTCGAGTCCTCGTACGGCAAGACTGCGTTCGGCGGCCAGGACGTCTATGGATCCCCGCAGCAGATCCTGATTCCAACCATCGTGACACAGGTGCAAGACGGCAAGGTCGTCGAGGTCAAGCGGGTTCTGCCCAAGGAACTCGCGCAAAGAACGAAATAGCACTCGAACGTTCCCTGCCCTGAAGCCACGAAGCGATCGCGATGGATCTGTACGCACAGCTGCTGCTCAACGCACTCCAGATCGGTACGGTCTATGTGTTGTTTGCGCTGGGCCTGACGCTGATCTTCGGCATCATGAAGATCGTGAATTTCGCCCACGGCGCCTTTTTCACTGCCGCCGCACTGACCGTGTCGGTCGTGATGCCGTGGGCGATGACCGAGCTCGGCGCACCGGTCTGGCTTGCCTATCTGCTCGGCTCCAGCGCCGCGATCGCGCTGGTGTGCGTACTTGGCGCGGTCATCTATCTGGTCGGATTTCAACGCTACCTTCAGGACCTGATCGGATCCTTCATTCTGTCAATCGGCATCCTGCTGCTCCTGAACGGGATCTACTTGTGGATCTTCGGTGGCGCCCCCCGCACGGTTCCGCCGCTGGTCACGGGGAACATCACGATATTCGGTGCGTCGATGATGGGCCAGAGACTGGTCGTCATGATTCTGGCCGCCTTGATCACGCTCGGGGTCTGGCTGCTGATTCAGAAGACGAAGCTGGGTCTCAGCCTTCGCGCTGCCGCCGAGGACCACGAAGCCGCGATGCTGCAAGGCATCGGGTTTCGGCGGGTCGCGCTATACGGTTTTCTCATTGGCTCGGTTCTCGCGGCGTGTGCCGGCGCGCTGATGGCGCCCCTGCACGCGATCACGACCGTTGGCGGTGATGATTTTCTGGTCAAGGCATTCATCATCATCATCGTCGGCGGTCTTGGCAGTGTCTCCGGGGCAATCATCGCGGGTTTTCTCGTCGCCCTGATTGAAAGCATCGGCGGGCATTACTTTGATCTTTCGACGGCCACGATCGCGATGTTCGCGCTGGTGATGGTATTGCTGTTGGTTCGACCACAAGGAATCATGGGCCGTGCAGAACGATAAAGGCGGCATTTTCCTGTGCGTGGCGTGCGCGATTGCGGCAATTGTCTTCGTCCTGACCAGCAACGATACCTATTATGTCCAGGTGGTCATCTGGATTTCGATCAACGCACTGCTGGCCGCGGCTTTGCGCTTTGTCTTGCTGATCGGGGAACTGAACATTGCCACCGCGGCATTTTTCGGTATCGGTGCCTACGCGGCCGCTGTCGCGTCGACGCTGTTCGAGATGCCCCTTGTTTTGTCGTTGCTGATCGCACCAATCGTCGCCGCAGTGCTGAGTGTGGTGTTTGGCTGGATCACGCTTCGAACCAAGGGGCCCTATTTTCTGTTGATCTCGTTCGCGTTCACGGAGGTCGTTCGCCTGATCTACACCAAGACCGACCTCGTCGGAGGCAATTCGGGCATCGTCGGAATCTACGGTCCGATCGAGCTCGATCCGTGGTTTCCCGCCATTGTCGTCAGCCTGCTGATGGCCACTCTGTTCGGCCTGTACGCGATCGAACGCTCGAGCCTTGGCAAGCTCTTCAAGGCGATTCAGAACAACGAGGACATTCCACGCTCGGTCGGCATCAACGTCATGGCCATCAAGGTACTGTGCGTGGCCATCGCAGCCGCCGCGCTTGGCTTGGGCGGCGGCTTGCACGCGTTCACCAATCATGTGATCACCCCTGGCGACTTCACTTTCTTTGTTGCGGTACTCGCACTGACCTACGTGAAGATCGGTGGCGAAGAGCATATCGTCGGCGCCGTACTGGGCGCGGTGCTGATGACGCTGGTCGCGCAATGGTTGCTCGGATTCGGAATCGGGGAGAACATCTTCTACGGTGCAACGATCATCTTCGCCATGCTTTTGATGCCAAAAGGGCTGATCGGCGTCGTCGATCAAGTGCGCAGGCTCGCCCCCACTGCCGGGGCGAGGCGCCGCGGCAAAGAGGCGGTATGACGGCCCACGGCGAGACACTGCTCAGAGCGGACGGCATCTCCCGCCACTTCGGTGGAAACGTCGCGGTTTCGAAACTGAGTTTTGAGATCCGCTCCGGAGAGATCGTCGGGCTCATCGGACCCAATGGTGCGGGCAAAAGCACGACATTCAATGTGATCAGTGGCTTCCTGGCGCCCACTACCGGACGGCTTTCCTTCCTGGGCAGGGACATTACGTCCAGCAGTGCCACTGTGATCAGCCGGATGGGTCTGGTGCGCACTTTCCAGCACAACAGCCTGCTGTCGGACATGTCGGTCTACGACAACCTGCTCGTCGCGGCAATGCAGCAACTCGGCAGCAAGACAGCCCGTGATGCAAGAGTTCGCGAAACCGCCTCGCTCACCAACCTGGACGACTGCCTGCATGATCTGGCCGGCAGCCTGCCGCACGGACGCCAACGGATGTTGAGTATCGCCATCGCGATGACGACACGCCCCAGGTTGCTGTGTCTGGACGAGCCGCTGACCGGATTGCAAGGGCAGGAGGTTGCCCGTGCGTTGGCCTTGTTCGAGCAACTGCGGAGCGAACAAGGCGTCACCATCTTGTTGGTTGAACACAATATGCGTGCGGTGATGCGCGTCTGCGACCGGATCCTGGTGCTCGATCACGGGGAATTGCTGGCCGAGGGGACTCCGGCCGAAGTCAGCGCCAACCAGGCTGTCATCGATGCCTACCTGGGAGCGCCGAAATGACCCTCTGCCCGGCCCCACCTGTTGCCGAGGTGGTTCTCGAGACACGCGACCTTGTCGTCCAATACGATGGCGTCGGCGCCGTCAATGGCATCAACCTGGTCGTGCATCGGGGCCGGATCACCTCGCTGGTGGGGTCGAACGGTGCCGGCAAGACGACCGTGATGAAGGCCTGTGCCGGCCTGGTGACGCCCGCCAGGGGCTCAATCGACTTCCATGGCCAGTCACTGATCGGTATGCCGGCTGACCGCATTGTCAGGCAGGGCCTGACGCTGGTGCCCGAAGGCCGTCGGTTGTTCGGCTCGATGACCGTGCGGGACAACCTCAGGGTCGGTGCCTACACCCGCTCGGATGAAACCGGGATCAGCGCCGACTTTGATCGTGTGCTGGGTTATTTCCCGATGCTTGGACTGCGCCTGGACAGCCTGGCCCGTGACCTCAGTGGTGGCCAGCAGCAGATGCTCGCCGTCGGCCGGGCGCTGATGTCGTCGCCCAGGCTCCTGATGCTCGATGAACCTTCGATCGGTCTGGCGCCGGCCATCGTGGACACGATTGCCGAGATCATCATGACGATCTCGAAAAGCGGCGTCGATATCCTGTTGGTCGAACAAAATGCCCGTATGGCCCTGGGCCTTGCCGATTACGCCTATGTGCTGGACAACGGCAGGATCATGCTGGAGGGATCCGGACCCGAACTGAGCGCGGACGAGAAGGTCAAGGAAACCTATCTTGGGCTTTGAACAGCAATGAGGAGGCGGCGGCATGACTGATTTTTCCATCTCTGAAGAGCTACGGCTGATTGGCGACAATCTGCTCAGGTTCATCGATCAGGAAGTGGTACCCCTGGAAGAGAAGCACAGTTCATTGCTTCTGAATGAACGCAATCTGTATGACCCGGGCGGCCGCTTCGTCCAAGAAGTGTTGGCCCTGCGCACACGGGTACGCATGAAGTCGGCTGCGGCCGGCTATTACACGATGCTGGGCCCGGAAGCACTCGGCGGCGTCGGGCTGGGGTCTACCGAATCCGTTCACCTGTTCGAATTGATTGCAAAGGTGTACGGACCGGAGCGGCCGTTGATTCATCCGGTCGTGATTCCCTCGCCGTTCACCAACGGCTTGTCACCCATTTTGATCAACATGTCGGACAAGGCCAAGGAGGCGTTCCTGCCGGGGATTCGCTCGGGTGAGAAGACACTCTGCTTTGGGCTGAGTGAACCGGGCGCCGGATCGGATGTCTTCAACATCCGGACCCGCGCGACCCGTAGCGGGGACAACTGGACCTTGAACGGCTCCAAGCAATGGATCACCAATGGTCCGTACGCGGACTACGCGATGATCTTTGCGGTGACCGATCCGCAGGCGTTCGCTGCAAGAAGCGGCGGGATCACCGGTTTCCTGGTGGAGACCCGGACGCCCGGATTCGAAGTGGACAGCGTCATTCCGGTGCTCGGCCACCTCGGTGGCGACACCGCCATCCTTTCGTTGGACGACGTGAAAGTCCCCGACTGGTGCCGGCTCGGGGAAGTCGACAAAGGTCTTGCGGTGGCACTTGGCGGAATCAGCAACGGTCGGCTTTGCATGGCGGCAAGCTGTGTCGGCTTCGCTCAATGGGCGCTCGAAAGAGCCATCAACTACGCCAAGGAGCGGCAGACATTCGGCAAACCCATCGCCGAGCACCAAGCCGTGCAGATGTTGCTTGCCGATTGCGCGATCGACATTTACGCCGCAAGGAACATGGTGGCCAATTGCGCCTGGCGGGTCGATTCGGGCCAGCGCTCGCGCAAAGAGATCTCGATGGTGAAAGCCTTTGCGACCGAGATGCTCAATCGCGTGATGGACCGCGCGATTCAGGTTCACGGCGCCATGGGGCTGACCAGCGAGATGCGGCTCGAGGCCGGCTATCGATTCGCGCGTACGATGCGTATTCCCGATGGTACCGGCGAGATCCAACGCCAGACGATTGCGCGCGAACTCCTTGCCGGCCATGTCGAGAGCTGATCCGGGCAACCGCAGATCGATCAACCGGCGATGAACTGACCGCCATCGACCTGCAACACCTGTCCCGTGACGTAGGTCGCCTCATCGGTGAGAAACTGCACCGCACGGGCGATCTCCTGGGGATTGCCGATGCGGGCGATCGGAAAGCCTTTGATGATCCTCTCGATGGTTGCATCTCCCCAGCTTGCGCGGGCATCAGCCGTCATGTCCGTATCGGTCAGGCCGACCGACACGACATTCGCGCGAATGCCGCTATGGCCTTCTTCTTTTGCCACGACGCGTATCAGGGCCTCCAGGCCCGCTTTGGCAGCGGCACCCTGGCTGTTCCTGGGCTGGCACATCTGTGCCGCGATCGAGGAGATGGCGACAATCGATCCGCCTTTGCCTTTGCGCATCAGGCGCACCGCAGCCTGGATCGTATGAAACGCACCGCAAAGATCATTGTTGATGAAAGAGACCCACGCTGCGGGATCGAGATCTCGGACGGGCTGCCAGGACACCATGCTGCCGGCACAATGAACCATCGCATCCAAGCCGCCAAACTGCGCGACCAGGGCGCCAAATGCAGAGTCGACATCCGCACGCAGTGAGACATCGGCCTTCAGGGCAAGCGCCCGCGCGCCTGTCGCTTCAATTGCGGTGACCACCTCGGCGGCCGCCTGCTCGTTCGAGCGGTAGAGAAACGCGACACTGGTGTCTGGGTTGGCCAAGGCCAGGCAACAGGCACGGCCGATGCCACGGCTGCCACCGACGACCAACACGGTGCGATTTGCCATATCTGCCGGTGCTCAGTCGGCCACAGAGGGCTCGTTGCCGCCCGCATTGCCGACGAATTTTCGAAAATTGGGTTTGCGCTTCTCCAGGAAAGCCTGCACCCCTTCGCGCGATTCGGGTGTCTGATAATAAAGTTTCAGCGCCTGCATGCTGAATGCGCTCACCGCACGAATCTGCTCGCTATCGCAATTGAACGACTGTTTGGCCAGTGCAATCGCAGTCGGGCTCTTCTCGTTGATCTCTGAACACCATTTATCGACTTCGGCATCCAGGTCGGCATCGGGCACCACGGTATTCACCAGCCCCATGGCCATGGCCTCGCGCGCCGAGTAGCGTCGGCACAGATACCAGATCTCGCGGGCCTTCTTCTCGCCTACGACCCGCGCAAGATAGGCGGTCCCGAAACCGGCATCGACCGAGCCCACCTTTGGCCCGACCTGTCCAAACTGGGCACTCTCGCCCGCAATGGTGAGGTCGCATAACGTGGCCAGGACATTGCCGCCGCCGATCGCGTAACCTTGTACCCTGGCGATTACCGGCTTTGGCACATCACGAATCAGAGACTGCAACTCCTCGATCGGCATGCCGATGGTGCCGCGCCCATCATAGAGTCCGTCATGGGCTTTCTGATCCCCGCCGACGCAGAATGCCTTGTCGCCGCTACCGGCCAGCACGATCACGCCGATCGCGTCGTTCCAGCCGGCGGCCTGCAAGGCCGAAATCATCTCTTCGACAGTGCGACCCCGAATCGCGTTCAACTGATCGGGTCTGTTGATCGTGATTCGCGCGACGCCGTCCTTCTCACTGTAGAGAATATCCTGATACTGACTGCCTGCCATGATTAGCGATCTCCGGTTCGTCTGATCGCATCATACCCATATTGGGTTGACCTTTGTCGACGGTCGCAATCGATGCCAACCCAATCGCATGGCATTTCAGGCGGCGGTCGGGTGGTCGTTCACTGCATCGTGTCCACAGACAACGGCATGGGCACTGATATTCACGCCCCTCAGGTTGCGAACGCCCTCGCAATGCACGCCGGGCCTGTGCTATGCCCCGCCTGCGCCAGAGGTCTCGTCGGCCACCCATTGCGCGTAGGGTTCAAAGGCCTGCTCGATCGCCACGGCGTATATGGCAGGCAACTCGTAACTGTGCAGAGTCCGGATCGCCGACTCGAGCGCCGGGTAGCGCTCGGTGGTGGTCTTGAGCATCAGCCGACACTCGGGATCATGCTGCACCGCGCCCTGCCAGCAATAAAAGCTCTCGATCTCGCTGATCTGGGCACAGGCCGCAAGCCGGCGCTCGACCAGCGATGCGGCCATGCGCCGCGCCTCGTCACGCGATGAAACGGTGGTGACGACGGCTAAAAGTGTCACACCTCGATCCTGAACATCAGCCTGGCTCATCCGCCCTCCTGTCACCGCTTGTCCGTACGAAAAACCAAGACTATCACCTGGACGCAGAGAGAAACTCGCCAAGTTTGACTTCGCGACCGGCAACGCGAGGGATGCGCCTAGGAAACGACAAGGCTGACGATCACCGACAGGGTCAGTATCGACGCGGCCGTGGTGATGATGAAACCGGTTGCGGCACGGTTCACGAAGCGCTCGTACCGCTTGGCCAGGATGAAGACATTGGCCGCCATCGGCAGACCGGCCACCACGACGACCAACTGGATGTCGCGGGCCTCGAGCGTGAACACGCCTGCGGCAAGCACCCAGACCAGCAATGGATGAACCACCAGTTTGAGCAAGGCGATGCCGACTCTCGTTGGCGCTTCCAGGCGCTGGCGCGTGCGCCATCGACGCGCCCAATGCCGCCAGGCCACAAGGCAACGCGGCCCCCGCCAGGATGTCCAGGAAACGGCCGACGATCACGCCGGTGGGAAACCCGACAAAGCCCCAGGCCAGGCCAGCAGCGATCGCCATGATGATCGGGTTGCCGACAACGGCCCGCCCGGAGCGGCGCAGCGATGCCCACCAGTTGCCGTCCGGTGCGCCGCGCACCTCGATCAGCACCGTCGTCCCTCCCAGCAGCACGACCGTGTTGAACAGGATGATCAGGGTCAGCGGCACCAGGGCCGCCTTGCCGAACATCGACAGCACCAGCGGCACCCCGACCATGACGCTGTTCGAGAACGTGGCCGCCATGGCAAACAGACATTGCTGCGCCGTGTCCAGGCCCGGTTTGCGCCTGGCCAGCCAGATCGAGAACAGGTAAAGCAGGATCGTCGCAGCCGCATACGCGCCGGCGACCCTCGCCGATTGCGAAACATCGAGCGGCTGGCGGGAGAGACTGAGAAACAGCAACGCCGGCAACGCGACGTAGACCACGAAGGACACCATTCCGGTGGTCGCTTCGGCAGACAGAAACTGCCGCCTGCCCAGCCAGAACCCCAATGCGATCACGGCGAAAACCGGCAGCACGGCCGTCAGCAGGACCGTCAGCATCGTCAGCGGCCCCGGGTCACCTCGGTCTTGCGCGGCGGCCCGATGGAAGGCCGACGTGCACTACTTCGGCGCCCCTGTCAGATACTCGGCATAGGCATACTCGGCGATCGGACGATCCACCGAATCGCTGACATGTCGGGCGACATGCTGATCATGCTTGGCGATGTGATCGAACAGCCATTGATTCAGAAAGAACAGCAGGTCTTCGGGAAATTCCTTGCGCGCCGCCAGCTTGGATTCGAACAAACCCAACTCGGCCAGCAGTTGATGGTGAATCTCTTGGTGCGTGACCAGATGGGGATATCCGGTTTCGCGCATCACGTTCTCTTCGCTGGCGAAATGAAACTCCACGTAGCGCTTGAGCTCTCCGATCACCTGGTTGACGACCTTCTGAGACTGCCCGGTCTTGATCGCCACATCGAGCTTTCGGAACAGAAAGACCAACAGGCGATGCTCGGTGTCGACAAGCATCTGGCCTGTTTCGAACGATGAATCCCAATGAATGAACATGACTGGACTCCATTGACACTGCTATCGGCACTGGAGCAGCGTCATCAGTCTGACCCCCGGTTCCACCAGGACGGAACTGGCACGGCACCCGCCGGACCGTTGGTGATCAGCCCAGGGTACTCCATCATCGACTCGGATTGCCGAATGACACCTCCGAGGGCCCGGATTGACAGGGACAGGTCGTCAATCAGCTTCCGATCGGATGTACCCGGGGCACTGCCACGAATTGCGCGCGCGGGTCGGCTGTAGCAAAAAGAGCATTGCCTAAATCTTCTCTGATTCGGCCATCATCACGTCGACCCCCGCCGAGGCGAAGTTTGCCAGGTCGGCCGCTGTCGCCTGCCCTTGGGAAGAGGCCATCGCGGCCCCGATCGCCTGCATCGACTCGAACTCGAGAATGGCGACGAGGTACACGCCATGCTTGCCGCCCATGCCCATGACGTCGCCCCGGGTAACCTCGTAGCTCTTGAGGCCCGGCAGTGTCTTGGCCAGCGGAACATGCTTGCTGAAGTAATACGCGTCGAACGCCTTGGCGTCCTCGGGCTGCTGGTAGATCGCAAAGAGCTTGGCCATCGGATGTCTCCCCGTCATTGCTCACGCGCCGGATTGGCGATCGTGCAGGAGATTTACCTTACTGACGGCCCCGACAGGTGTCAAGAAACGGCCGGCTCACCTGCCGCTCGGGCAGGCGCCCGACCAGGTCTGCCGGCACACGGGGCAGCCCCGGGGCGGCGCCCGCATCGAACTCCCCTATCATTGGTTGCCAAGCAACCGACCGATCCTGCACCCCGACTCTGCGCCCGCCTGCCATGACCACACCCTTGCTATTCAGCCCGCTGACCCTGCGCGACCTCGAACTCAAAAACCGGGTCGTCGTCGCGCCGATGCACCAGTACGCTGCCGAGCATGGCTTCACCACCGATTGGCACCTGGTGAACATCGGCCGCTATGCCGCCGGTGGCGCAGGCCTGGTCTTCGTCGAGTCGACCAAGATCGATAGGCGTGGCTGCGGCACCGTGGGCGACCTGGGCCTCTGGGACGACAAGTTCATTCCGGGCATGCGGCGGATGGTCGAGTTCGCCCACGGATGCCATGCCGCCATCGGCATCCAGCTCGGCCACTCCGGTCGCAAGTCACGCATCCAGCGCCCCTGGGAAGGCGGCCGGCCACTCGAGCGCACGCCCGAGATCGCCGCACTGGTGCCCGATTGGGATGAATGGGAGTTGGTGGCCCCAAGCGCCGTGCCGGCGGACACCCGATCGCCAGTGCCAAGAGCACTGGATAAGGCCGAGATCGTCGCGCTGGCCGACGCGTGGGCGCAAGGTGCACGGCGGGCCGATGTCGCCGGGTTCGACGCCGTCGAGATCCACGGCGCACACGGATTTCTGATCCGCAGTTTCTGTCCCCGGAGGCGAATCCAGCGAACCGATCGGTAGGCGGCAGCGAGCCAACCGGTTCCGCTTCGCGCTGGAAGTCGCCGAGGCCCGCGTGCCGCCTGGCCGACGCACAAGCCGCTCTTCATGCGCCTGTCGGTCGATGACGGCTCGGGCTGGACGCCCGATGCAGCGTGCGGCTGGCCCGCGAGCTTGGTGCGCTCGGCGTAGACGTCATCGATTGCAGCGCCGGCGGCATGCGCGGCGGCTCGAGCGTGCCGCTGGGCTATGGCTACCAGGTGCCGTTTGCCGAGAAGCTCAAGAAGGAGGCCGGCATCCGCACGGTGGCGGTGGGGCTCATCGTGCATGCCGACCAGGCCGAGGCCATTCTGCAGCAAGGCCGCGCAGACCTGGTTGCATTGGCCCGCGAGATGCTCTACAACCCGAACTGGCCGATGGACGCAGCACGCAAGCTCGGCCTCGACGGCTTCGGCCTGGTGCCACCGGCTGGCGGATGGTGGCTGGGCAAGCGCGCCGAGGCCGTGCCTGCGATGGAGCCTTCAACCTATCGCCACGAACCAACAAGAGGATAGATCCACATGACCGTGCCGATGAACGATGCCGACCTCGTCCAGCGGGTGCTCGACCACCTGGCCGCCGGCACCACCGACCTTGGCGACACGGTCTGGCAGGAGCCGGTCGAGAACTACCGCAGCGCCGAGCGCTTCGCGCTCGAGATGGAGCTGCTGCGCTCAGTGCCCACCGCGTTCTGTCCTTCCGCGGCATTGCCCGGCCCGGGGACCTACGTCGCCCGGGTGCACGGCAACGCCCCGTTGCTGGCCGTGCGTGGGGCCGATGGCACGGTGCGCGTGTTCCACAACGCGTGTCGCCACCAGGGCATGATGCTGGCCGAGGGCGAGGCCAGGTGCGCGGCGGGTTCGTCTGCCGTTACCACGGCTGGAACTACGACCTCAACGGCGCGTTGAAACGGATCGCCGGCGGTAGCGAGGTTCCCCGGGATCAAGGCCTACGAACACGGCCTGGTGCCGGTGCATGCCAAGGAACGAGCGGGGTTCGTGTTCGTGTCCCACAAGCCACCGGTGTCGGCCGGCGCACTCAGTCGCTGCCCGACATCCTGCTGCCCGACCAACGCGTGTTCGATCACACCACCTTCGTTGACGAGGCCAACTGGAAGCTGCTGGAAGAATTCGCGATGGAGGCTATCACATCAAGACCCTGCACCACGAGAGCTTCTACCCCTACGGCTACGACAACCAGAACGTCGTCGAGACCTTCGGGCCGAACTCACGGATCACGTTTCCGTTTCGGCGCATCGAAAAGCAACGCGCGCTGCCTGCGCGAGCGTCAGGCGATCGGCAACGGCACCTACACCACCCAGATCTTCCCGAATGCCCGAGTGTCGATTCTCACCAACCATTACCAGGTGGTGATCCTCGAGCCGATCAACCCGGCACAGACCCGCTGGCACCTGTACCGGCTGACCCTGCCCGGCGACAGCCAGACCGACGAAGCGCTGGAGCGCGCCAGACGCGATGCCGCATTCGTCAAGGATTCGGGGCTGCTGGAGGATCGGGCCGCGGCCCTGTCCGCCCAGGCCAGCCTGGCCGGCCAGGGCAACACCCACTTCACGTTCGGCTTGTTCGAGAAGGCCGCGGTGCATTTCCACCGGTCGCTGGACCAACACCTGGCCCGGATGCAGGCGCAGTCCTGATCGCCCGAGATCACGGCGACCTTGGCTTCGCCTTCATCGGCTGGCGCAGGATGGTTTTCCAGTTTGCCGGGTCGGCGCGCCGGATGTCAGTCAGATAGATCTCGTGGTGCTTGCCGACCCGGCAACCGTACGGGCGATGAACTCGTGCAATCTCGCGATCGTGGGCCCTTCTTGCGAAAGGGTCCGACATGCAGCACCTGGGCGCAAAGCCCTTCGTCGAAGGGTTCGAAGCGCACACGCCATGACCGGTAGGTCTTTCTTGCGCCGTGTCGCCTCGATGGCTTGTGCGACAACCTCGGCGGACACCCAGTCAGGCTGCATGATCATCATCGTCCACTTCCACGCGCTGCGCTCGTTCGCCGCGAAGGCTACATGTCATCGGCCCACCACAAGCCCTCCAGCGGCATCACCGCGTAGTCGATCGGCTCGGGTCCTTTCTTGATCAGGAATTTCGCCGCGTAGGAAACCGAGTACAACGCCTCCACCGCCTGCGAGTACTGCGCGGATGTTTCAGGGTCGCCCATGCCATCGATCATCAGGAAGCGGAAACTTGGCACCACGACCTGCACCACCGCCTTGGCCGAAGGCTGGTACAACGCCTTCATCGACTTCCTGGGATCTACTTTGACCATCATTACCCGCCCCGCCGAACCGACTCCGGTTGCATCATCGCCCAATTCCCCGTCTGGTTCAACGGTAGCTGCCTAAGCGACGGGCGGCCTTTGCCGGCGAAGAACGAGAATGCCGGCCTTGGTGGCCTGCCACTCGCTCAATACACCCGGGCCGACCCGTGCGGGCCGGAACGCGCGAAGCAGGCGCAGTGGCGAGAATCGCCGGCGCACGATCTCGCTCTCCAGCCATTGGCAGTCAAAGCCCGTCCATACGCCAGCCACGCTGAACAGATTGCCGCGGCAGACCGGCGACACCTCGTCCACCAACACCGCCTCCAGTTGCGCCACCGAGTAGGGTGAATCGGCCAGCACCGAGATTCGCCAGTCCCTCTGCAGCGAAACATCGGTGTCCACAAACAACCCGGACAACGCCTCCCAGACAGGCCGGCGGGTCGCCAGTTCCTCGTCTGAAAACCCCTTCGAAGCGTCCATCGGAAGCGGGATCGATAAGAAAAGAAAAGGGCTCAACCGGCGGCCAAAGGCACCGAAGGCTTGCGCGCGGTGATTGTAATGAAGACCTTCTGCGTGTTTCCCGGGGCGGGAAAGGACGCGCGTTCGAGACCCAGGATTTCCCAACCGGCAAAGCGCTGCAACAAATCCTGCTGCTCGAGCAGACAGTACCCGTCTGCAGAGAACATGTCCAGGTAGGTTGTGCCCCGCGTCAGGACATTGACGATTGCCACCCCGCCCGGGGCTAGCTGCGACTGTAGCTGCGCCAGCTTTCGGTAAGCGGTTGGGCAATTGAAGAACATCAACAGGCCGATGCAGATCACGGTATCGAAAACCCCCGTGATCCGGTGGGTTCGAAGATCGGCCTGCTGCGCGGTGATGGGCAAGCGCTCGCTCGCGGCCAATCCGCCCAGGTGGGCAATCGCGGCAGGACTGGCATCCAATGCCAGCACCTCGCAGCCGTTGCGGGCGACGGCCACGGCCAGATTGCCCATGCCGCAGCCGTACTCCAACACCTTTCCCCTGACCCACGGGAGCGCGGCCATTTCGAACGGATTGAGCTCATGCCTGTTCTCGGCGATCTGGCGCTGGAACTGCTCGTCGAAGAATCGAACAGAGGGATTCTGGCTCATGAACACACCATAGCGCTTGCGCTCAGACCCATCGCCTGACCTCGCCCATGTACGCCAGGAACGGCTCACCGAACGCGGCAACAAGCGCCCGCTCTTCGGGTTGGATCTGGAACCTGGTGATGTAGAGGCAGAACACGGGCACCAGCAAGTAGCCCGGAACCGACGACACCCACACCGCCACGCCCAGCAGGGCAAGCGCCATGCCAAGATACATCGGATTGCGGCTGACTGAGTACACGCCGGTCGCCACGATCGACGTTGCCTTGGTCGGCGTCAACGGATCGACAGATGTCCTGGCCCGGCGAAACGCCAAGACCCCGGCAATGGCGATCGCCACGCCCAGCACCAACAAGGCGAGCGCGACGAACCTGTGCCCGCCAAACGGCAGGTCGAACTGCGGCAATGCGTAACCGATCGCCACGTCAAGCGTCGCGAAGACCGCAAACACCATCAGCGGCGGCACCCTGAGCTCGAGGCTCTTCATGGTCGTCTATCAACGGCTTTCACGGCTACCGCAAAAAAGGCACATTCGGCGCCGCCATCATCGCGTTGGTGGCAGGAATGAAAAACGTCGCCTCACCGCTTCTCACCACTCACTGCCCTCGTATAGGTTGCCAGATCAAAGTAGTCCCGCCACTCGAGGATCTTCCCGTCCTTCATCTCGAAAACCCCGAAGCACGGCAGGTCAACATCGCCTGTCGTGGTTTTCGTGCGATCAATCCTCTCGCAGTACACCAAGTCACCTTGCGCCGAAATGTTGAGGATCTCCCACTGGGTCTGTGTCCAGTTCGCAAGAAACTTCTCGATGAATTTCTCGACATTCTCCCGCCCCTTCACGGGGGCAGTCGGCATGTTGTGGTAACAGCCGTCCTGCGTGAAATAGCCGGCCAGCTTCGCGGCATCCAGCTCGCTCCATGCTTGAACGAATTCTCGTATCACTTCGATGTTAGACATCATCGTCGCGCCTCCAAAGGTAGGAACTCCGCCACTATACGGGGACACCCCGGCTTGCGCCTGAACGAGAATGCGCGCAAAAGTGATAGTGGGGACGCCATCCCCGGCAAAGACCGGAGACGATCTGCATTTTCGCAGAATCCTGCGCTCAGCATAAGCGACATCGCCATCGGGACGGCGCCTGGGTTGAATTCTCCAGGTGTGACGGCCGATGGCGTACCGGTCGCGCAACGACCGATGATGCGGCTGCGAACCGGCCCGAACGCGCGATCGAGATCATGGTCATCCCTGCTTGTGTATCCGCAACACTGAAGACCCACCCCCGGCTGTCGGGGCAGCGTTCTGGCGAGGGGCGGCCGGATTGCGTCGGATCTCGTCCGCAGGCCGGGCCCGCGAATTGCTAGCGGTCATCCCGCACCAGAAGTGCACACTGCCGAAAGGCCAAGGAGTTATTCATGCGTTCCCCCAAAACCACCATTGCCATCCTTTTGGCAACCCTCGCGATCCCGCCAATGGTTGCCGCCCAGACGACCCAGCCCGGAAAGCCCGCCGCGGCGCCCTCCGGATCTGCGCCGATGACGGCGCCACGAACGAACACCGCCGTGGCACCCGCTGCCGAGCGTGGGATCTCGGCCAACGATGAGAAGGAGCGCCTGGAGGCCATGCTCAAGGGCGCCAAGAGCAAGCAGGACATTGCCGCGATGCTGGAAAAGGAAGGCTGGCGCATCTCGTCGGTCAATGAGGATGACGGCGACGAAGTCGAGTACGAGATCGTCAACGGCGATCGCACCTATGAGGTGGAAGCAGAGTTCGCCAGGAACGGCGTGGGCCTGCAGGAGGTGGACGTCAAGGCGAACCTGTGGCGGGCCTCGTCGACCAAGCGGATGATGTCCGATCCGAACTACCGGCATGCCGGGCCCCTGGCCGCGACCCCCGAGAGCAGACGCTACAGCGACGCCCGCTACCAGCAGGCCTGGACCGACGAGAAGGAAAAGCTGGAGCAGGCGCTGGGAACCAATCAGACCCCGGATCAGTACCGGGCGAAGCTGGAACAGATGGGCTACACGATCTCGTCCGTCAACGAGCGCGAGCGTGATCATGTCGAGTATGAAATCGTCAAGGGCGACCAGAGCTACGAGGTGCAGATCGAGATGAATCCGCAGACCAAGCTCGGGACATCGGTCGACGTCAGCACCAACATGTGGGAGACCGAAGCGACAGAGCGTCTCAAGAAGTAGTCAGCCATCGGAGCGGGCGCGCGATTCGGACCTTGAGGGATCCCGCTTCCGATGAGATGCCGCAGGCACCGGCACCCGCCTGCCCGAGCTGACGTTTCGGTTCGAACAGATCCGAGTGCTCGAAGCCGTCCTTTGCCAGGATGGCGATATGCGAGTGACGGGACCAGCGGCGCCAGCGGGTTGGAGAAATGCTGGCGCGACGCGGACCGGATCAGGTCGCCGGGCGCCGGGGCAGGTGGACGGTGAAGGTCGTGCCCGAGCCGCGTCCCTGGCTGGACACAGCGATCCGCCCGCCGTGGGCGTGAACGATCGACCGAGACAGGGTCAGGCCGATGCCGAGGCCGGACTGCCCCGGCCGATCGCCGTGAACCTGGGCGAACTGCTCGAAGATGCGCTCGAACTCGGCCGGATCGATTCCCTCGCCGGAATCCTGGATGGAGACCGACAACTCGCTGGCGCCGGCCTCGACGGCAAGCCGCAACCAGCCACCAGCCTCGGTGAACTTGCACGCATTGTCCAGCAGGTTCACCAGCGTCTGTACCAGCCGGCCATGGTCCGCATCGAGCTTTACCGGGCCCGATGGCAGTCTCTTCTCCAGCCGCAGGCCCTTCTCCTCGAGCTTGGGCAGAACCATTTCCAGCGCATCCTGGATGATGACGTTCAAATCGGTGGGCGCGCGCGTGACCTCGATCGGGTTTTCACGCAGACGGCTGGTGTCCATCAGGTCATCGACCAGGCGGCGCATCTGTGCGGTCTGGCGACGAAGGATGGGAATGACCCGCGTCAGCGTGTCCGGGTCGGTGGTCGCGTGCTCCATCAGGAAGACCGAGTTGGATATCGCGCCCAATGGATTGCGCAACTCATGGGCCAGGGTGGCGAGCAGGGAATCCTTGAACCGGTCGGCGGCGCGAAGGTCGCTGAACATGCTGGCATTGTCCAGGCACACGGCAACCCTGAGCGCCACGTTGCCCGCCAGCGCAAAGGCATCCTGATCAAAGGCGATCGCCGCGTCCCCGCCCCTGCCGAACCCGATCACTCCGAGTATCTTTGCGCGGACCACCAGCGGCACCGCGATGAAGGACCGAGGCTGGATGAGCTCGACGATCCGCCTGTTCTGCGGCTGTTGGCAAAGGGCGTCGAGGACATCCTGCGGATACACCGCGTGCAGCTCGGCCCGGCCAGTTTGCGCGACCCTGGCGTTGATCGATGCCGACTCGCCGGTCACCGGGAAGCGGGCCGGTACCTTGGCGATCTCGGGCGAGAGCGCGGGATCCCGGTGCGCACTGGCAAGCCGTTGCAGCCGCCCCTGGCCATCGAAGCAATCGACGAGACACCAGTCGCAAAACCTTTCGGTCGCGAGCTGAACGAAGGATTGCAGGGCCTGGGCGGAATCCTGGATATCGGCCAGCAGCTCGGACACATTGCTCAGAAAACGCTCCTCGGAAGAGCGTCTTTCGGCAAGCTCCAACCGCTGCCTCTCGAGCAGCTTGCGTTCCGAGATCTCGGCGATCGCACCCACCATTCGTCTGGGTTCACGGTTTGTGCCGATGACAATGCCCTGCCCGCTGACCCACCGGAAGCTGTCATCGGACCAGCGAACCCGGTACTCTGCGGCGAAGGTCTGGCCGCTGCTCGTGGCCGCCTCGATCGCATGGCCCAGCCGCGCCGCATCATCCGGATGCACGTAGCGCGCGTAGGCTTTTCGGCAGCGCCTCTGGCGCCAGCCCGGCAGCCGGAATCCGCGCCGCCCCACTCGATGCGATCGAGCTCGATCAGCCACTCGAAGCCGACGACTGGGTGACGTCAATGCAAGTGCAATCGTTGAATGTGCTCCTGGGCCTGCTGAGCGGCGCGCCGGACCTGCGTCGGGTCGGTAAAGCCCACGGCGAATCCGTCGTCCACCCGCACGACCCTGTTGCGAAAATAGTGGTTCGGGCCCTCATGGACATAGGAGAACTCGCGCTCGCGCTTCTCACCCGTTCCGGACGACCGACATAGAGATCGAGCAGCCCTTCTTCGCGGTTGCCCGTCTCTCCTGCAACAGCAGGCGCCCTTCGAACCAGTCCGCCGGTTTGCCGACGATCCGGGCAGCCGCCTGGTTTGGCATAGGTCCACATGAAATCGATGATCTCGCCGGCTGAATCGCGAACCGAGCGAAACAACATGAAAACCGTCATCGGTCAGTTCCGCCGCCGCCCGGAATCGCGCCTCACTCAGTTGCGCCGCCTGCAGCGCCTGCTCGTGCCTGGCGCTGCCAGGTGCTCGGCGCGCTCGGTCACCGTGACCATCACGCCGCCGACGCCACCTGGCGCATCCGGATCATCGATCGGCGAGGTAGGCGTAGTCCCAGATAAAGGTCCTGCAGGCGGCCATCGCGCACGATGGGGATCAGGCGGTTCTTCTCGATGACCGGGCCTTTGCCCTGCATCACGTGATCAACTGGGGACCGATCAGCGGCCACAACTCCGCCCAGGCCACGGCGGCCTTCCTGCCCAGGATGTCGGGGTGCTTGCTCGGACCGACGAGTTGGGCGTAATGATCGTTGTACGAGCAGACCAGCTCCGGACCCCAGAGGACCAGGGCCGCCTGCGGGCGCGCCAAGCGCGAGCCGGATCGATGTACGCAGGCCGGCGGGCCAGGACGAGGGCGCACCCAGGGCCGTTCCGCCCAATCGAACGCGCGAATCGCCCGACCCAACTCGCCTCCCCGGCAGAGAAGGCTGGATCGGTCGCCACCTGGCGATTTTCCGGCGAGGCCTTGCCAATCAACCGTCCCGCCCCCGTATTCGGCTTTTTTTCTGACTCGCGATCTTAATGGCAATCGACCAGTGAGCCAATCCCCTCAATGATCCACGGTCATCGTCGGCCCTAGTCGGGCACCGCGACGCTGATGGCCTTGGTGTTGACGAACTCCAGCATCCCGAATCCGCCGTGCTCGCGGCCATAACCCGACTGCTTGGTCCCGCCAAAGGGCATGTCCGGACTTGCCAGGCCGAAGGCATTGATGAACACCATGCCCGTGTCGAAATGTTGGCTGGCAAGCTCGATCGCCCGCTCGGGGTCGCGACTGATGATGCCGCCACCCAGTCCGAACCGGCTGTCGTTGGCGATTCGCAGCGCATCCTGCTCGTCGAGCGCACGAATCAGCGAGGCGACCGGCCCGAACAGTTCATCGTCATACGCGGGCTGTCCCGGCGAGACGTTCGCCAGCACCGTTGCAGGGTAGTAAAACCCGGGTCCTTGCGGCATCTCGCCCCCGCACAGCAGTTCGGCTCCCAGCGCGATGCTCTTGGTGACCTGGGCATGCAGCGTGTCGCGCAGATCCTGCCGGGCCATCGGCCCCAGATCGTGGCCTGGCTCGGTGGGATCACCCGGTTTGAGCTGGCGCATCTGCTGAACGAACGCCGCCTTGAAGTCCTCGTATATCTTGTCCACCACGACAAAGCGCTTGGCGGCAATGCAGGTCTCGCCATTGTTGTAGATCCGACCCTGCACACAGACCTTCACCGCCAGCGGGAGGTCCGCGTCTTCGAGCACCAGGTACGCATCGTTCGAGCCCAGTTCCAGGACAGTCTTCTTGAGCTTGCCGGCCGCGCGTGCGCCGACCGAGGCACCGGCGGCCGGGCTTCCGGTGAGGGTGACCCCGCGCACGAGGGGATGATCGATGACGGCATCCGATTGCTCGTGGTCGATCAGCAGCGCGGCGAACAGCCCTGGCGGCAGTCCCGCGTCGAGCAGCAGTTCCTGCAGGCGCTGGCCGGTGCCTGTCACCGATTCCGCGTGCTTGAGCAACACACCGTTTCCGGCCATCAGGTTCGCGATCGCATAGCGGATCACCTGGTAGGCCGGGTAGTTCCAGGGCTGGATGCCGTAGACCACCCCGATCGGGGCCCGGATGATCAGCCCGCGCTTGCCGTCGGGCGATTCATGCGACTGCGGCGCCAACTGGTCCGGCCCGTTGTCGGCAGTCCAGTCGCAGATCGCCGCGCAAAGATCGATCTCGTCACGGCTTTGCTGCAGCAGCTTGCCCATCTCGCGGGTCATCAGGCGGGCAAGTGACTCCTTGTTGTCCCGCAGGGCCGCGCCGATCTGCCTGATCACCCCGGCGCGCCCGGCCGGATCGCGGCGCTTCCAGTCGCCGAACGCCAGGTGGCAGTTCGTGACGACTTGCTCGAGTTCATCGGCGGACATCAACGGATAGGTCTTGATCAGACGGCCATCCGATGGGTCGATGGTCTTCAACGCGCCATCGGTGTCGATCGGCGCGCTTTCCCCGCTGTCGTCCCCGCCGCTCCGATGGGCGAACGGGTAATCGGTATACCCGTTGGCCGTGCCGCCATAGAACGTGTCCCGGTCGGGTTCGTTCAATGGCGCATCCCGCTGCAGGCGGGCGGCCAGGTCGGGATTGGCAATGTAGGGCCGACCAAAGCACACCAGATCGGCCTGCCCGTGCTCGACCGCCTCCATGGCCATCGACCGGTCGTAGCCGTTGTTGGCCATATAGGCCCCACTGAAGGCCTCGCGCAGCGCCGCCAGATCCCGCGCACTGGCGGTTCGATCTCCCCCGGTCTCGCCCTCGACCAGGTGGATATAGGCGAGGCCGACCCGTTCGGCATGGCCGACCGCCGCCAGGAACGTGGGCATCGGATCGTCGACGAGCGCCCCGTTGGCATGCGAGAACGGACTCAGGCGTATGCCGATCCGGCCCGGTTCCCAGATCGTCGCCAGGCCCTCGAGCACCTGCCCGGTGAGACGGGTTCGATTCTCGACCGAGCCACCGTACTGATCGGTGCGCTGGTTGGAGGCCTTGCGCATGAACTGATCCAGCAGATACCCGTTGGCCGCGTGCAGTTCGACGCCGTCGAAGCCGGCATCCCGGGCGCAACGGGCCGCGCGAACATAGTCGAGCACCAGGCGGGCGATCTCGTCGGTCGCCAGCGCCCGCGGTTCGGATGTCGGCGCGAACCCGGTTGCGGTGAACGTCTTGGCATCGGCCTTGATCGCCGAAGGCGCAACCGGCTGCTGACCCGCAGGCAACAGCGAGGTATGGGAAATACGCCCCACATGCCAAAGCTGCGCAAAGATCCGTCCCCCCCGGTCGTGCACCGCCGCCGTCACCTGCTTCCAGGCCGCGACCTGGGCCGTCGTGTAGATCCCGGGGGTACGGAAGTAGCCCTTGCCCTCGGCCGAGATCTGCGTGCCTTCCGAGATGATCAACCCGGCGCCCGCGCGTTGGGCGTAGTAGCTCGCGTGCAGCGCGTGGACCGTATCCCCATCCAAGCCCGCCCGGTTCCGGGTCAGGGGCGCCATGATGATGCGGTTGGGCAGTAACAGGTTGCCGACGGTAACCGGCTCGAAGAGTTTGTGAGACATGTGTCGATTCCTTCAAGAGAAGAGGCCTGATAGATAGGCCCGCCCGCAAGATGCCTGCCCGTCGCACAGCTTTTGCACGCGGATGGGTCCGGAATTTGCTGAACCGGAGCGGAACCCATCCGTTTGAACATTTTCAGGAGAATCGCCATGAAGACCACCCTGTCTCTGAACCGCCCCTTGATCCGACCCATCGCCGGCGCCACGCTGGTCGTCGTCATCGCTCTGGCGTACCAGTCCACTGCCAGTGCGCAGGTGACCTATCAGCCCGCCGCCCGCTATGATGCGAACCGCACCTCGTACCTGCCCGGAACGGCCAGCGGCTACATCAGTTTTGCCGGGGGCAACTCCAGATTCGACTCCGACTGCCTGCCCGGCTCGACCTGCGACGACAAGGAGCGGGCGTTCAAGCTTGCGCTTGGCGGGCTGCGCTCGGAGCGCTACGGACTGGAACTGGCCTACCTGAACTTTGGCAATGCGCAGACCGGGGGCGGCACCCAGGACGCACAGGGCCTGAATCTGAGCGTGGTCGGCTACCTGCCGTTCTCGAGCGGCTTCACGCTGTTCGGCAAGGTGGGCGGCACCTACGGCTATACCGATACCGACACCAGCCTGCCCGGGGATGCCTCGGGCACCGAGCAAGGCTTCGGTCTGGGCTACGGGGTCGGGGCCGGGTATCGCTTCAATGACAAGATCGAACTGACGCTCGAATGGGAAAGCCATCGGTTCAAGTTCAAGGCCAATGATCAAGACCTGGAGATGGCAACGCTGGGGCTTCGCTTCCACTTCTGACGATGCCCCGGGCCGATCCGGGCACGCCAGTTGCGTCTGTCAGCCAGTCAGGCTCACAACCTAAAGGTGCCGCGATGAACCGTGCCGCGATGAAGTGCTTGCGCCAAACCGCTCCCCTGCTCTTTACCGGCTTGACCCTCGGTCTGCCTGGCACCGCTTCGCCGGCAGCGCCAGGCGCCGATAAGTCCCTGCCGACGATGCAGGCCGAGGCAGAGCCGGATGCGATTCCCAAACCCTGGTCCATCACCCAAATCGAAAACGAGACGCTGGTCGAGCTGGCGCAGGTTTCTGCCGATGGCAAGTTCTCCCTCATCTGCGGGACCAAGGGTTGCTCGGCCTTCATCCAGCCGCAAAGCACCTGCCAGCCCGGCGGGCACTATCCGCTGCTGACCAACTCCGCCCGGGCGGTCGGAATCGTCAATACCGTCTGCGTGATGCTGATGGGCAAACATGAACCCCGGGTGGGCCTGGTGCTGGCCGACGAGTCCGCCACGTTGTCGGGACTGTTCGAGGGATACGATCTGACACTGGCCTATCCGACGACCGCGGGCGAGATGAACGTGCTGTCGATCTCACCCGAGGGCCTGCATCAATCGATGATCGCGGCCTACCGATTGATCGGCATTTCGAGCGCATCGCGCTCGATCACCGGTCCCGAACCGTCAGAACGAATCAGACGACCCGCTGACGCAGGCGCAGCGGATCGACAAGGTCGTCCGCGAAACCGTCACGACCCATCGGCTATAGCATCCACGATCGCCGCCCGATCGATCAGGTGATCGATCAGTTGGCTTTTCGCTTCTCGGCGGCCTTCTCGAGCTTCTCGCCGCCGGTCTGAATATCCTCACCCATCCCGCTCATGGTGTTGCAGCCTACGAGGAACAGGCTGGCAAGGCCCGCGGCGAAACCGACGGGGTATTTCATGGTGCTCTCCTATTGATGGGGAATGCGCCAGCGGGCACCCTGGGTACAACTGGCTTCATGCGCCGACGCACTGCGAACAGGCAACTCCTGTTCCCGCCCGCGTTTCCCCTCCGAGGTGTTCCCGCACGCCTCCGAGGTGTTCCCGCACGCGTGTGCACCACAGGTTCCGGATGGCGGCCGTTCGCAACACGCGGGAACAGCGTTTGCTCATACAGGTCAGGCATTCAGCGGGCATCCAACCAGGCGCCGGGAAGTGCCGCTTCGGCTTGCCGGAGCATGGGCCAATCCGGCCCGTCAGCCACAGGAGTTTTCAACATGAACGAGAATCAGGTAAAGGGCAAGGTCAAGGACGTCGCCGGTCAGGCACAGGAAAAGGTCGGCGAAGCCATTGGCAGCAAGGAGCAGCAGGCGAAGGGCATCGCCAAGCAGGTCGAGGGAACCGCGCAGGAAAAGGCTGGCGATGTTCAGGAGTCGGTCAAGGACAAGCATCAGCAGACGAGCGGGGAAACCGCGCGTAGTCGGGATGCCACTGCGGCCCGCCGATCCTGTAACGCGGATTGCCGGCGGGCCGCCCGACAAGACAATGGCAATACGACGCATCACGTGAGAAAGACGACTTATCACGTGACGACACCGGCGGTGCTCGACACCGCCCTCATCGCGTTACTTCGCGTCACTTCGGACCGGCGCTCTCAGGGCCAGCCGGCTTGTTCGCCTGGCGGACCTGTCGGACATCCGGGGCAGAACCTCGGCCGGCTCGCCGTTCTCGGTGACAGCGGCCCGGGTCCGGCACAACTCGAACACCAGGGGAAAGTGATCGGAGCCGATCGACTCGAGCACGCGAAGACTGCGCAACTCGGAACCGGGGTATGAAAGACATGGTCCAACGGCCACCGAAAGAGCCAATGGTCCGCGTGAAGGTGGCGAACAGCCCTCTGCCAATGCGTGGATCCAGAACCTGCGCGATTCTCTTGAACTGATTCGTCGTTTTCGACCAGGCCACATCATTCAGATCACCACTGACGATGCTGGGCCTGTCGTCTGAGCGGATGTCCTGGGCGACGAGGATCAACTCGTGATCCCGAAGGTCGGTATCCTGGCCGATTCTGGGCGGCGTCGGATGGACACCGTAGAAGACGATTCGTTCACCGGATTCCAGGCTCAGCGTCGCACGCACCGAGGGAATGGCCGGGTCGCTCAGATGGCGGATTTCGAGAAGACCGGGATCGAGGGTCGTCAGAAACAGCAGACCGTAGGTATTGTCCTGCGGTTGATCGAGGACGTGGGGATAGGATTTCGTCACTTGCGCGAGCTGATCACTCCACCACTGATCATTTTCGAGGATCAACGCCACGTCCGGCTTCTCGCGCTCGATCATGTCGCGCAATGCCGCCGACTGGCGGTTCTCCATCTTGACATTGCTGGTCAGTATCTTGATGCAGGCGTGCGATTCATCGGCGGCCACCGGATCGACTTCCAACGGCCAGACCGGC
Source organism: Burkholderiaceae bacterium (assembly GCA_041396665.1). GTDB lineage: Bacteria > Pseudomonadota > Gammaproteobacteria > Burkholderiales > Burkholderiaceae_E > JAUIAI01. Next base: position 39,862 of record JAWKYE010000020.1, on the reverse strand, counting down.
GTGTACGGGATGATCTTGGCCAGCTGCACGGCCATCACCGAGCTCAGGGCCAGCGACATCAGATAGGTGGCCTTGGACAGCTTGCGCGTGATCAATGTACCGGCCACCAACGCAGACAGGGCGAGTGCCGCGGCCACCAGAACCTGCGGTCGTGGGTAGTCCCAGACCCTGACCCACCATTGATTGCTGTTCGACACCGGCAACGCCGTGATCGCGACGAGAAGCAGCGTCACCCCCCCGCTGACGACCAGCAACCATAGGCGGGCATGGCTCATCGCCGTGCCACGCGTCCTGCGATGCCCGGCCGCCCCGTCCAACCGCGGATCGCCGACGCCGGTTCATCGATGCTCATGCAAAACCCCTTTCATTGATCCTGACCGCCCCACGGAGCAAGCCACGCGCCCGGTGGATTTGCCGACCCGATCGACGGGTACGGGAATTGCGTGGTGGATGATCGTTGATGAGCAACACGCCAACCCGTCCCGGGTTGGACACACCCGCAACGGATATCACCGCCATGTCGAAGCACCGTCGGCCCGCTCGAACCGCCCTGCGCACCGCCCTGCTGGTCTTGTCGGGAGCCGTTGCGCTGATTGTCGTGTTGGTCGTCGTGTTCAAAGACCAGGCCGCCGCCTACCTGCTCGTGTCGACGATCGAGCGTAGCACCGGCATGCCGGCCAGGGTCGATGGACAGGTCGACACGACGCTGTTCAGCACAGAGCCGGGCCTCACCGTGACGCAGCTGACCGTGGGACCCGTCACCGAGACAGCCGAATCAGTCCCGCTGCGGATCGGGCGCCTCGCGGTCCAGATCGACCTTGCCGAGTCGATCGCCGGTCAGATGACGATCTCACGGATGGAGGTCAGCGATGTCACGCTGAATCCGTCCGACTTTGCCGGGCGACGATCGTCCGGTCCTGCTGCAAGCGGGAATGCCTGGCTGGAATCGATGCCGGTGGTCGACGAACTGGTCCTTCGCGACATCCGGTTGCGCCACCCGGATCCCGATTCGACGAGCGTCCAACACCTGGTCGTGAAGAACCTGGACGGCGCGATCGACCCGCACGGGCAATCGCGCGCCGATCTTGCCGGTCAGATTGCGGTGACCGGCACGGATGCCGCCGAAGCGGTGGTTCCGGGTGATTTCCAGGCCAGTGTCGATGTCCGGCTTTCTTCGCCGGCCAAGGGCGCGATCACGGGCACCATCGGGAAAGCGCCATTGGCCAAGTTCCTGTTGCAACCGATCGGCCCTGGACGAAACGATGCCGACCTGGCCGACCGTGAGCCGGCTCGATGGCAGGCTCGATCTTCACCTGGTCGACAGCACTCCGGACAGACCCTCGGGGTGGACGGATTGGGCATCGGCGCTGCGCTCCGACGATTCCCGGTTGACCCTGACCGGCCGTCCCGATCAGGTGATCTTCGCGACGCTGGACGCCGATGGCCGTCTGGCTGCTTTGTCGGCACGGGTCGATCTACCCGGATACGCGTTGGATGCTGCTTTCCAGCGATGTTGCAACAGAGGATAGGCGCTCCCCGGAGAGACCGTTCTCGCTCGAGGCAAAGCTGACCAAGCCAGCGGCGCCGACGATCGAGATTGCCGCCTCCGGAACGGTCGCGGGTATCGGCGTCAAGAGCCAACCGGCACTGACCGCCTCGATCGACCAGGGAACGCTCGTGGTGGGCGAGCTGATGATCGATGTCGCCGGGCAATGGCGTTCCCGAGGGTCCGGCAGTGGTGAGACCGGAACTGTCAGCGAACCTGACCACCAGGCGGCTCGCGATCGAGCCCTTGCTGGCCGCGATCGACAGCTACCTGCCGGCGGAGCGCGACGAGCATCATCCTGCACCTGTGGAACCGAAATCGGCTGCCGCCCTCCTGCAGGACGGATCGGTGGATATCCGGATCCGGGCGGACCGGCACACTGGGGCACCGAATTCCGCGAGGTCGTCGGATCGATCATCGTGGATGACGGGATTGGCGTCGTAACGGTCAATAGCCGGGCACAGGCTGACGCGTCGATCGAACTGGCGGCCGGGTCAACCTGCGTGAAGCATCGGAACGGGCGATGTTGCGCGCCGAACTATCCCGCCATTCCCGCCACGTTGATCGCGAGATCGCCGGGCTGGAGAACCGCCATCCCGGTGTGGTCAGCGGCTCCTGGGCGCCACCATGGACTTGGCGCCACTTTGGCGTCACCGGCCAGCGGCCGGGCACCTTTGCAGCCGCCGATGCCCCCGGCCCCGGCAAAGTCCGTACCCGGTCCCCGCCTGGCTTCGATCGCTGGCGCTCGAACCGTCCCGGATCACCACGTGGCGTCCGCGAGAGACACCTTGTCGATCCGGCTGGATCCGGCCGACAGTGATCCCGCCAGCACTCAGGACCAAAAGCTCGTGCTCACCGGCGAGGAGCAGTATCAAGGTGACCCGTTCGTGCTGGACATACGGACGTCACCGCTGAGCCAGCATGACATCGAACAGGCGGAACTACCATCGATGCGAAGGCCTCGGTGGCGGGGACCGACCTGACGGTGACAGGGGCCGTGCAAAAGCCGTTCGATCTGCACAAGCTGGGCCTCGAGTTCATGGTGAAGGGACCGAATCCGAACCGCTTGTCCCCGCTGCTGGGCCTTCCGTTGCCGAGTCTGCCGCTACCGGCTCACGGAGCAGGTCACCACGACCGGCGGCGATCGTGTTGCGTCACTTCGATGCCCGGGTCAGGGGATAGTGATGCGCAGGGCGGTATCCGCTATGTGCCGGGAGAGGAGCCTGCCGGCGCTGTACGCAGACATCATCTGCAAAAACTCGACCTGGACGACATCGCCGGCCTGATCGGAGCGGCACCGGACGTCCAGTGAATCATTCGCGCCGTCGCAGCGGCGGCTGGCCAGGGCGAGGGCCGCTGGCCTTCCTGGTTCCCGGACCGCGCCGCTGAACCTGGGCCGGATCGCCGATGCCTTCGAAGGCCATGTCGTCTACCGCGCCAAGCAGGTCAATGGCCGCAGCGTGCTGAACGATCTGCTGATCGACATGACGGTTCACCGGGGCGATCCATGAACCGATCGATTTCGATGTTGCCAACGGGTTCGTGAATCTCGACTTGATTCGATGAATTGCAGCGCTGCCCCAAGGGCGACTGGTCATAAAGTCCGGGATATCAATCTTCGCCAACTGATGCCTGCCGACACCCTGACCGGCAACTCGGCCGCGGGATCGTCGCGGGCCGGGCGACGCTGTGGGTCCGCGGGCTTCCTGTCGGCAGATTGCTGGGCTCGGCCGATGGCGGCATCTACCTGCTGATGACCGGCGGCACGATCAACAGCGCACTTCTCCGAACTCGCCGGCCTCGACCCGGTCGAAGGCCTTGCTGAACCGAATGGTTTTGGCAACGGGCGGCACGGTCGATTGCGCGTGGGTGGACAATACGCTGAGCAAGGCCTCTTCGACATCACCACCGCGCTGATCGACACGACCGATACCCTGATCGTCGCCGATGGCAGCGTGACGTGTGCCGAAGGCCTGGACCTCGTCCTCGAGCCCAGGCCGAAGGATTTCTCGATGCCCGCCTTCCCACGCCGCTGCATGTCCGGGGCACCCTGAAGTCGCCGACGCTTTCAGACCGGTCATCACTGGCCGGCACGCTTGCCTTGTGTCGGGATTGCTGGCGTCTGCTGCGGGTCCGCTGGCTGGCCTTCCTGCCGCTGGTCAGCCTGGGTGTCGCCCAAGACAGCAAGATGTGCGATGGGCTCACCCGCCAGATCGAGGCGGCAAGCTTCAAGGAAGGGCACAATGCCAAATAGACTGTTGCTGTCGATTGTTTACGCGACCGTGCTTTGCGCCTGCTCCGCCATGGACAAAGAGGCCCGGCTGCCCTCCGCCGATGATGCCCGGGTGGTGATGAAGGTGAAAACCGCGTTGATCCAGAACGCCTGCGGATCACCGCAGTCGGGGTGCCAGGTACAAGCCAAGATCAATGCTCGATGGCTTCGTCGACAGTAGAGGCAGGTTCGCCAGCAGGTCAGGAATCGATTTGCCGTTCGGCCTCGGACGGAAAAGACGTGGTCAATCTGCTCGAGGTTCATGGGCCGATCGCGAGTAAGTGTCTGGCGACCAAGTGACGGGCCACGAGACGTTTGTCGTCTGCCAAAGTCCGGTCGAGCCCGCCTCTATCGTCGGACCATACCGATCAGCACCTGCTCGTAGCCAACGCCCTGCTCAGACCGTTTTGCCACCGTTACAACGGCGATGTGTGCAGCAGCGGTTGCAGTCTATCCGACGACTTCGCGAACCGGGCATCGGCCGTTTGCCGCCTCCGACTCGTCCCCACAACTCGCGCAATGCCTCTCCTTGCCGATCGGGCAGCAGCGAATATCGAGGTGGCTGCCGCTGCTCCTTCGTTCTCTGCTCGGAAAGATCCCCGGTCCCGTGAAGGGGGCTATCTCCTGCATCGACACGATGTCGTGAATCAGGAGCATCTGCACGACGCGCGCGACATCGATCCCGGCCGACGCATGCTCCGCGAGCGTCAGCGCGTACATCGCCAGATGCCAGGAATGCTCGGCGCTGTTCTCGCGTCTGGATTGGTCGATCAGCGAGGTCGCGCGAACGATGCCTTTCAGCTTGTCGATCTCGACGAGAAAGGCGAGATGTCGATCGAGGCGTGAGTCATTCATCGATGAACCGTTACCTGCAGCGTATTGTGGGATCTCACTCAGCCAGTGAGAGCAAGACTTCCGGATGACTTACTGCCACGCAGCAAAGTACGCGCGGCACCAGTCGGTTCGCGGCGCCCTTGCTCCCAGTCCTGTAGTCCGGGCGGAGACGCCGAGTAGGCGGGCAAAGTCTTCTTGCGACAACCCCGTTCGGGAACGCGCCTCAGCCGCAGCCGGAACCGGAACTCTGGTGACACGCGCCGCCTTCCCCTGCTTCATCTGGCGAATCGACTTGAGCAGGTCATTTGCGAAACTGTTCAATTTCCGGGGACATCTTCAACTGCCTTTTTCATTTGCGCAAGGAACGATGTAGGTACCTCGACCACCGCCCCCATGTCTCCGCCATAAGATTGCGATTCGGGACATTTTCGGTAAGAACTACTGCGTCATATGGCTTGATGTTCATCCTGGATGCCTTCCGGAACGCTTCCTCGATGGCATTCAACATTTCTATGCCGCGAGCAAGGTGTGAGCTTGGGCATCAGGTCCAGCAGGTGCCGGGTGTACTCGTGGGTCGGGTTCGTGAACAAGGTTTCGGCGTCGGCCGCTTCGAGTAACTGGCCGTTGCGCATCACGCCGATGCGGTCGCATATCTGGCGGATGACGGGCAGGTCGTGGCTGATGAAGAGCATGGTCAGGCCGAGTTCTTCCTGCAGGTCCTTGAGCAGGTTCAGGATCTGCGCCTGGATGGACACATCGAGCGCCGACGTGGGCTCGTCGCAGAGCAGGAAGCGGGGGCGGGTGGCCGGGGCGCAGGCAATGGAGTGCGCTGGCGCTGGCCGCCGGAGAACTCGTGCGGAAAGCGCTTGGCGGCCGCGGCGCCCAGGCCGACCACGTCGAAACAGGTCGTCGACGATGCGGCTGGCCTCGGCCCTGGTGGCGGCCAGCTTGTGGAAGTGGATGGGCTCGGCAATGATGTCGCGCAGCGCGCATGCGCCCGTTCAGCGACGAGAACGGGTCCTGGAAGATCATCTGCATCTGGCGGCGCCAGGGCGCGGCCTCGGCACGGGTGCGCAACGCGGTGAGGTCTTGGCCGGCGAACTCGATGCTGCCACCGCTGGGCTGGTAGATGCCGGTGATGAGCCGGGCGATCGTCGATTTGCCCGAGCCGCTCTCGCCGACCAGGCCGAAGACCTCGCCGGGGCGGATATCGAAGCTCACCTGCTTGACCGCGTCGAGGTACAGGCGGTTGCGCCTGAAGATCGAGTGCCGAGGTAACGAAGCGCATCGACAGGTTCTTGACACTGACGAGCACGTCAGCGCTTCTCGCCAAAGTCCTGCTGACTGACGGCCCAGCCAGTGGGTGGCCAGCAGATTCAGCCCCTCGGGGCGCTCCTCGCGTCTCGATGTAGGTCACCAACGGGAAGCGGTGCAGGCACGTCGGGCCGGTACGGCGGAGATGAGGCTGCGGGTGTAGTCGTGGGTGGGGGCGCCGATGATCTGCGCGGTGGTGCCGGTTTCGACCACCCTGCCCCGGTATGACGGCCACCCGGTCGGCGGTCTCGGCAATCACCCCCATGTCGTGGGTGATCAGGATCATGCCGACGTTTCGTTCGCGGCACAGCGCCTTCATCCAGATCGAGGATCTGCGCCTGTACCGACACGTCGAGCGCCGTCGTGGGTTCGTCGGCGATGATCAGTTCGGGGTCGGCACAAAGGGCCAGCGCGATGACCACCCGCTGGCGCATCCCGCCCGAGAACTGGTGTGGATACTGCTTGATGCGCACCGCCGGGTCGGGGCTGCCGACCGCGTCGAGCAGCTTGATCGCGCGCTCGCGCGACAGCTCGCCCAGTTGCAGGTGATGATCGATGGTGGTCATCAGCTGGTCCTCGACGGTTTGCAGCGGGTCGAGCGAGGTGAGCGGGTCCTGGAAGATCATGCCGGTACGGTTGCCGCGGATCGCGCGCTTGTCTTCGTCGTCCAGGTTGTCGATGCAGGCCGTCCAGATGCACCTGGCCGGCGGTCATCTGGCGGCGGCTCGAGCAGGCGATCACCGCATTGCCGATCGTCGATTTACCGGCGCCCGACGCCGACGACGCCGAGGATCTCGCCCGGCTCGAAGGCTGAGCGTGAGGTTGGCGATCGCCACGACATGGCCGCGGCGGCTGGGAAACTCCACGCGCATGTCCTTGATGTCGAGCAGTGACATAACCGTTCCTAGCGCAGCAGGGGTTGAGCGCATCGGCAGCCGGTCGCCCAGCAGGTTGATCGCGAGGATCATCACGACGAGCGCGATGCCGAGAAAGATCGTGATCCACCACTCGCCCGAGAACAGGTAGTCGTTGCCGATGCGGATCAGCGTGCCCAGCGACGGGGTCGTGGGCGGCACCCCCACCCCGAGAAAGGACAGCGTGGCCTCGGTGATCACCGCCAGCGCCAGGTGGATGGTGGCGATGACCAGCACCGGCCCCATGACATTGGAGCAGGATGTGCCGCCTAGGATGACAGCCGGGCCGATGCCGATGACCCGGGCGGCCTGCACGTACTCCTTGTTCTTTTCGACCAGCGTCGAGCCGCGCACGGTACGGGCGTACTGGACCCAACCAGGAGATGCCGATGGCGAACACGAGCACGTAGAACGCGAGCTCGGCGTGCATGTCGCTGCGCGGCATCACCGAGCGGGCGACGCCGTCGATCAGCAGCGCGATGAGAATGGCCGGGAACGACAACTGCACATCGGCAACGCGCATGATGAACCGCATCGAGCCGTCCACCGACATAGCCGCTGACGAGTCCCAGCGTCACCCCGAGCACCAGCGAGAAGATCACCGACGCAAAGCCAACGATCAGCGAGATCCGGGTGCCGTAGATGATCGCCGACAGCACGTCGCGCCCTGGTCGTCGGTACCCAGCAGGAAGCGTGAATCCCCTTCGGCCTGCCAGGCGGGGGGCAGGTTGGAATCGAGCAGATCGATCGTGGCCAGGTCGAACGGATCGTGCGGCGCAACCCAGTGCGCGAAGATCGCAGCAGCAAAGAACAGCACCGTGATCAGCGCCGACAGGATGATCGCCGGCGAGCGGATGAAGCTGAACCAGATGTCGCTATCCAGCCAGCGGCGCAGCATCGAGGGCGGCGGCGTCAGGGCGAGCCGGCCGGCTCCCGGGGTGGTGGCGGGCAGCTCGTCGGCCGGTGATTGCGTGCCTGGCGTCATCGTCGCGATTCCTCAGTGGCCGGCGCTGTCGACGCGCAGACGCGGATCGACCACGAAGTAAAGAATGTCGACCACCAGGTTGATGACCACGAAGAAGAAGGCAATCAGCACCAGGTAGGCGGCCATCACCGGGATGTCGACCTCGCCGATGGCCTGGATGAACATCAGCCCCATGCCGGGCCACTGGAAGACGCTCTCGGTGATGATCGCAAACGCGATGATCGAGCCCAGTTGCAGGCCGGTGATGGTGATCACCGGCACCAAGGTGTTCTTGAGCGCCATCCGAAAGTGCACGTGCTGATCGGGCAGGCCACGTGCGCGGCCGAACTTGACGAAGTCGGTGCGCAACACCTCGAGCATCTCGGCGCGCACCAGGCGCATGATCAGCGTCATCTGGAACAGCGCCAGCGTGATCGCCGGCATGATCAGCGACTTGAGGCCTGAAGCGGTCAGAAAGCCGGTGGTCCACCAACCCAGGTCGATGACATCGCCACGCCCGAACGTGGGCAGCCAGCGCAGGATGACGCCGAAAAACAGGATCAGCAGGATGCCGATCAGGAAGGTCGGCAGCGATACGCCGACCAGTGACAAGGTCATGAACGAGCGCGACAACAAGCCCTTGCGGCGCAGCGCCGTGTAGACCCCCATTGGAATGCCGACGAGCAAGGCCATCAGCGCCGACACCATCGACAGTTCCATCGTCGCGGGCAGGCGCTCGGCGATCAGGTCGCTGACCGGACGCCGATGCTGGTAGGAAAAGCCGAACTGGCCCTGGGCGGCATCGCGCGCAAAGCGGCCGAACTGCACGAGGAAGGCATCGTTCAGGCCGAGTTTTTCGCGCAGCTTGGCGCGATCTTCGAGCGTGGTGTCCTGGCCGACCATGTTGTTGATCGGATCGCCGACGAAGCGAAACAGGCCGAATGCGATCAGGGCGACGGTCAGCATGACCAGCACCGACTGGACCAATCGCTTGGCAATGAATGAGAACATCAGGCGGAACCACCGGGCGTACGCCCGGTGGTGATCTGGCGCAAAGGGTTACTTGACGATCGCGTAGCGCAGATCGAACACGTTGTCCGGCCGTTGGACGACCGAGACCTTGTCCGACACGCCCCACGACAGCGGCTGCTGGTGCAGCGGGATGTGGCCGAACTCGTCGCGGTGCAGCTTGTTGGCCTCGTCGATCATCGCCTGGCGCTTGGCCTGGTCGGTTTCACCCTGGATGGCGGCCGCCAGTTCGTTGATCCGCGGATTGCAATAGCCACCCAGGTTGAACGCGCCGACCTTGTCAGGTCCGCCGCGGCAGGCGAACAGCCCGGAAATCACGTTGTGGGCATCGAACGTGGACGGCGTCCAGCCCAGCATGAAGAAGCTGGTGTCGTAGCCGTTCTGGGCCAGTACCTTGGCAAAGTACTTGGACTTGGACTGCGCGAGCAGGTTGATCTTGACATTGATGCGCGCGAGCATCGAGGCCACCGCCTGGCAGATCTTCTCGTCGTTGACGTAACGATCGTTCGGGCAGTCCATCGTCACTTCGAAGCCATCGGGATAGCCGGCCTCGGCCATCAGCTTCTTGGCCGCGGCCACGTCGTACGGGGCACGCTTGTTCAGCTCGGGGTTGAAGCCGTTGATCTCGGGCGCCAGCATCAGCGCGGTCGGGGTGGCGGCGCCGCGCATCACCTTGTCGCGGATCGCGTCGATGTTGATCGCCTGGAAGAACGCCTGGCGCACACGGACATCCTTGAACGGGTTCTTGCCCTTGACGCTGGAGGCCTTGAGCTCGTCACGGACCTGGTCGAAGCCCAGGAAGATCGTGCGGGCCTCGGGGCCGGTCAGCGGCTTGACGCCGGCCGCGTCTTCGAGCCGCTTCCAGTCCTGGACCGGGATCGGGAATGCCATGTCGATGTCGCCCGAGATCAGTGCCGCCACCCGGGTGGCGTCTTGCGAGATCGGGGTGAAGATGACTTCGTCGGCATTGCCCGGCACCTTGGCCCAGTAGTTCGGGTTGCGGGTCAGCACGGTCTTGACGCCGGACTGGCGCTCCTTGAGCATGTAGGGGCCGGTGCCGTTGGCATTGAGATTGGCGTAGTTGCCTTCGTCCCCGCCCTTGACGTTGGTGGCTGCCGTGGTCTTGTGCTTCTCGGCCCACTGCTTGTCCATGATGTAAAAAATCTCGAGCTGTGGCACGAGGATGGGATTGGGGGTCGGCGTGATCAGGTCGATCGTGTAGTCGTCGATGATCTTGGTTTCCTTGATGAGGGTCGCGATGACCTTCATGTCGGAACCCTCGGTGTTGATGCGCTCGACCGAGAACGCGACATCGTCGGCCTTCAGGTCGCTGCCGTCATGGAACTTGACCCCTTTGCGGATCTTGAAGCGCCACACATTCGGCTCGGGGTTGCTCCAGCTCTCGGCCAGCGCGCCGACCAATTCCATTTTGTCGTTGCGGATGACCAGCGGATCGTAGATGTTGCGCTGAAAGCCCAGCGTGAAGGTCTCGAACAGCCCGTGCGGATCGAGGGTCTGGACGTCGCCCTGGAACGCGTACTTGAAGGTCTTGGCCTGGGCCGGCGCGGCAACGGCCAGCAGGGCGCCCGCGGTCAGCGCGGCGCCGATTGCCTTGGTGAATGCTCTCATGTCGGTTTCCTCCGAATTGGCGGAAAGCATGCCGACCACCTCGGCATCCCTCCCTTTCTGGTGGTGAAAGCTTACCTCAAACCCGGCCCAGTTCGTCCTTGCAGGCTTTTCCGTCGAGCATGATCATCGGAATATCGCGTCCCTGCCGGGTCAGCAGGGCGATGTCGCGCAGCGGATCGCCGTCTACGACCAGCAGGTCGGCCTTGGCGCCGACCGCCAGCGTACCCAGTTCGCCCTCGCGGTCCAGCAACCGGGCATTGGTGAACGTGGCCGAGCGGATCGCGCCGTGGGCGCCCAGCACCTCGGCCTTGAGCAACAGTTCATCGGCCTGGTAGTGGTGGGTCGGGCCCAGCAGGTCGCTGCCGTGGCCGATCTGTACGCCGGCATCGCGGGACAGTTCGACCGCCCGCAGCCCGGCAGCCACGATCTCGCGCAACTTCTGGCGTGACACGTCAGGAAACCCGAACTCCTTGCCGTGCTTGTCCAGCGCCACGTAGGTGATACCGGTCGGCACGTGGAAGACGTCGTGCTCGGCCATCAGGGCCGCGGTCTGGGCATCGAGCAGGTTGCCGTGCTCGACCGACCTTATGCCGCAGCGCACCACGCGCTGGATGGAGGCCGGCGTGTAGGCGTGCGCCATCACGTAGGTGTGCCAGGCGGTCGCTTCCTCGACGATCGCGGTGATCTCGCCGATCGAGTACTGGGTGTTCTGGATCGGGTCGCTGGGCGAGGCGACACCGCCGCCGGCCATGATCTTGATCTGGTGGGCGCCCTTGCGCAGTTCGTCGCGCGCGGCGCGCCGACACTCGTCTATGCCATCGGCGATCCGGCCCAGTTGCTCGTTGCAGACCTGGCAGGCGCAGGTGATGACCCCCGGGCGGGTGACCGGGCGCATGTCGGCATGGCCGCCGGTCTGGGACAGCGCGAGCCCGGACACGAACAGGCGCGGGCCGATGATCAGGCCCTGCTCGACGGCGTCGGCGAGGCCGCGGTCGGCGCCGGCCGCATCGCGCACCGTGGTGAAGCCGCGCATCAGCATCGCCTTCATGATCTGGGTGGTGCCGGCGAACAGGTAGCTGGGCATCACGTCGTTGAGCAGCGCCAGGTTGATCACCGTGGCCTTGACATGCACATGGGCATCGATCAGGCCGGGCATCAGGGTCGCGCCCTTCAGGTCGATCCGGCGCAGGTCGGCCTGGTCGGTCGTGATCGGCCGGTCGGACACCTCCTTGATGCGGTCATTCTCGACCAGCAGGTGAAAACCCTCGCGCGCGTCGGCGTGCTCGCCGTCGATCAGCGTGGCATTGGCAAAGAGCGTGGCGCCCATGGTGGTCTCCCCTCGTTGTTGGCTACGGGCTGGCGCAAGCCGCCGGATATCCGGGCGGCTCGGGCCGATACTTAGTCCAGCGCACGCTGTCCGGCGTGGTCGCGGGCGAACTGCCAGGCCACCCTGCCCGAGCGCGAGCCGCGCTCGAGCGCAAAGCGCAGCGCATCGGCACGCGCGTCGGCAATCACCTGCCTGTCGCACCCGAAATAGGCCAGCCAGTGATTGACCACCGCCAGGTAGTCGTCCTGGCGAAACGGGTAGAACGCCACCCACAGTCCGAAACGCTCGGACAGCGAGATCTTCTCCTCGACCGTCTCGCCCGGATGGATTTCGCCATCACTCTGGTGCCTGGCGCTCAGGTTCTCGCTCATGTACTCGGGCATCAGGTGACGCCGGTTCGACGTGGCATAGATGAGCACATTGTCCGACTGCGCAGCCACCGAACCATCGAGCACGCTCTTGAGCGCCTTGTAGCCGGCCTCGCCTTCCTCGAACGAGAGGTCGTCGCAAAAGATCACGAAGCGCTCGGGGCGGCGCGACACCATCTCGACGATATCGGCCAGATCGACCAGGTCTTCCTTGTCGACCTCGATCAGGCGCAGGCCCTGCCCGGCATAGGCATTGAGCAGCGCCTTGATCAGCGACGACTTGCCGGTCCCGCGCGAGCCGGTGAGCAGCACGTTGTTGGCCGGCAGCCTGCGCACGAACTGGCGCGTGTTGCGCTCGATCAGGGCTTTCTGGTCATCGACATTCTTGAGATCGTCCAGACCGATCGACGACAGGCTGTGCACCGGTTGCAGGCTGCCATGCGAGCCAAAGCCCGTCTGACGGCGACGCCACCGGAACGCCACGGCGGCCTGCCAGTCGGGCGGCTCGGACTGCGGCAGCAGGGTTTCGATGTGGGTGAGGAATTTGTCCAGCCGCGCAAGAAGCGCGGCGGAATCGGACGGCGCAGCGGCCGTCTTGGCGGAATCGGGCACGATCAGGAACGGTAGTCAGCGTTGATGGAAACGTAGTCGTGGGACAGGTCGCAGGTCCAGATCGTGGTCACCGCCCGGCCCCGGCCCAGGCGCACCGTCATGGTGATCTCGGCGCCGGCCATCACCCGCTGGCCGTCCTGCTCGCGGTAGTGCGGGTCGCGCCCGCCGCCGCTGGCCACCAGCACATCGTCGAACAACAGGTCGACCCCGTTGATGTCCAGGTCGTCAATGCCCGCATAACCGATGGCGGCCAAGACCCGGCCCAGGTTGGGGTCGGAGGCGAACAGCGCGGTCTTGACCAGCGGCGAATGTGCGATCGCGTAGGCGATCTTGGCCGCCTCGGCCTCGTCGCGCGCATCCTGCACGCGAATGGTCACGAATTTGGTGGCGCCCTCGCCGTCGCGGATGATCGCCTGGGCGAGCCACTGACTCAGTTCGATGATCGCGGCACGTAAGGCCAGCGCGGCCGGGGTCGTGGCATCGTCGATCCTGACGGCGCCGGCGCCGGTGGCCACCAGCATAAAGGTGTCGTTGGTGGAGGTGTCGCCATCGACGGTGATGCGGTTGAAGCTGGCATCGGCCGCCTCGCGCACCCAGGCCTGCAACACCGGTTGGGCAATCGCCGCATCGGTGGCGAGCAGCCCCAGCATCGTGCCCATGTTGGGCCGGATCATCCCGGCGCCCTTGCAGATGCCGGTGAGGGTGACCGGCTGGCCGGCGATCATCAGCGTGCGCGACACCGCCTTGGGCAGGGTGTCGGTGGTCATGATGCCTTCGGCGGCATCGGCCCAGTGATCAGGCGCAAGGTCGTCGATCGCCGGTTGCAACCCGGCAATCAGCCGCTCGAGCGGCAGCGGCTCGAGGATGACGCCGGTGGACATCGGCAGCACCTCGTTGGGCTGGCAACCGAGCCGCTTGGCCAGCGCCTCGCAGGTGGCCCGCGCCGCCTGCAGCCCGGGCTCGCCGGTCGCGGCATTGGCATTGCCGGTGTTCACGACCACCGCCCGCAAGGCCCCGCCGGTCTGCTGCAGGTGCTCACGCCCGACGACGACCGGTGCGGCGCAAAAGCGGTTGCGCGTGAACACCGCGGCGCATCCGGTGCCGGGAGCGAACTGCATCACCGTGACATCACGGCGCCCCGGTTTGCGGATGCCGGCACGCGCGGTGCCGATCGTGAGCCCCGCAACGGGGGCCAGGGACTTGGGATCGAGCGCAGCAAGATTGACGGGCATGATGGATCAGGCCAGGCGGCCGTGGCATTGTTTGTACTTGCGGCCCGACCCACAGGGGCAGGGGTCGTTGCGCCCGATCTTCTGACCTTCGCGCTTGAAGGTCTGCACGGCCGGGTCGGGATCGGTTTGCTGAACCTGCTGCAATTGCAGCGCGATGTCCTCGGGCTCGGCTCCCTCGACCGCACCCGGATCGAACTCGCTGTGCGTGTAGTTGACGTTCGAGTAACCCGCCTGGTTGCTTTGCTCGGCCGACTCGACGTCTTCGGGCGACTGCACCTGCACGGTCATCAGGATGCGGGTGACATCGTTGCGCACCCGCCGCTGCATCAGGTTGAACAGCTCGAACGCCTCGCGCTTGTACTCCTGCTTGGGGTTCTTCTGCGCATAGCCACGCAGGTGGATTCCCTGGCGCAGGTGGTCGAGCGCCGACAGGTGCTCGCGCCATTGCTGGTCGATCGCCTGCAACAGGATGGAACGCTCGAAGCCCGAGAACACCTCGGCCCCGACCAGCCCGACCTTGGCGGCGTACGACTCGTCGGACATCTGCAAGATGGTGGCCAGCAGCTTCTCGTCATCGAGGTCGGGCTGTTTTTCGAGCATGTCGGCCAGCGGCACCTCGAGTTGCCATTCGCTCTTGAGCGCGGCCTCCAGGCCGTCGATGTCCCACTGCTCCTCGACGCTCTCCTCGGGCACGTGGGCGCGGAACAGCTCGGTGAACACCTGGTGGCGAAGCTCCTGCACCCGCTCGGTGAACTGGGTCGACTCCATCAGCTCGTTGCGATCGGCATAGACGATCTTGCGCTGATCGTTGGCCACGTCGTCGTACTCGAGCAGCTGCTTGCGGATGTCGAAGTTGCGGGCCTCGACCTTGCGCTGGGCGCCCTCGATCGAGCGGGTCACCATCCGCGCCTCGATCGCCTCGCCCTCGGGCAGCTTGAGGCGGTCCATGATCGCCTTGAGGCGCTCGCCGGCAAAGATCTTGAGCAGCTGGTCGTCCATCGACAGGTAAAAGCGCGACGAACCCGGATCGCCCTGGCGCCCGGCCCGGCCGCGCAATTGGTTGTCGATGCGCCGCGACTCGTGCCGCTCGGTGCCGATGATGTGCAGGCCACCGGCCTTGAGCACCTGCTCGTGCACCGGCAGCCAGGCGCTTTGCACCTCGGCGATCGCCGCCTTGCGCTGCGCCTCGTCGAGCGACTCGTCGGCATGTATCGCATCGATCTGCTTGGTCACGTTGCCGCCCAGCACGATGTCGGTGCCCCGGCCCGCCATGTTGGTGGCGATGGTGATCGCGGCCGGCCTGCCCGCCTCGGCGACGATCTCGGCCTCGCGCTCGTGCTGCTTGGCGTTGAGCACGTTGTGCTTGAGGTCCTGCTCCTGCAGCAATGACGACAACAACTCGGAGTTCTCGATCGACGTGGTGCCCACCAGTACCGGCTGGCCACGCTCGTGGCAGTCACGGATGTCGGCGATGATCGCCGCGTGCTTCTCACGCGCGGTTCGAAACACCTGGTCCTGGCGATCGTCGCGCACCATCGGCTTGTGGGTCGGGATGATCACCGTCTCGAGGCGGTAGATCTCCTGGAACTCGAACGCCTCGGTGTCGGCGGTACCGGTCATGCCGGCCAGCTTGCCATACATGCGAAAGTAGTTCTGGAAGGTGATCGAGGCGAGCGTCTGGTTCTCGGCCTGGATCGTGACCTTCTCCTTGGCCTCGACCGCCTGGTGCAGGCCGTCGGACCAGCGCCGCCCCTGCATCAGGCGGCCGGTGAACTCGTCGACGATGATCACCTCGTTGTTCTGGACCACGTAGTGCGTGTCGCGCTGGAACAGCGTGTGCGCGCGCAGCGAGGCCATCAGGTGATGCATCAACAGGATGTTGGCCGGGTCGTACAGGCTGGCCCCTTCGGGCAGCAGGCCGATCTCGGACAGGACCTGCTCGGCCTTCTCGTGCCCGGCCTCGGACAGGTAGACCTGGTGGGCCTTGCGATCGACCCAGTAGTGGCCAGGTGGCTCGGGCTCGCCGGACTTGGGCTCGGCGGCCATCTCCTCGAGCATCGGCGGCAGCACGTTGATCTGCTGGTAGAGCTCGGTGTGATCGTCCGCCTGGCCGGAGATGATCAGCGGCGTACGGGCCTCGTCGATCAGGATCGAGTCGACCTCGTCGACGATGGCGAAGTTGAGCCCGCGCTGGCGCCGGTCATCAACCGAGTACTCCATGTTGTCGCGCAGGTAGTCGAAGCCGAACTCGTTGTTCGTGCCGTAGGTGATGTCGGCGGCGTAGGCCCGCTTTTTCTCGTCCGACGGCTGCTGCGACACCACGGTGCCGACGGTCAGCCCCAGGAACGTGTACAGGCGCCCCATCCAGGCGGCATCCCGGGCGGCCAGGTAATCGTTGACGGTGACAATGTGCACGCCTTTGCCGGACAGCGCATTCAGGTAGGCGGGCAACGTGGCCATCAGGGTCTTGCCCTCGCCGGTACGCATCTCGGCGATCTTGCCCTGGTGCAGCGCGATGCCGCCGATCAACTGCACGTCGAAGTGGCGCATGCCCAGCACCCGGGTGGCGGCCTCTCGGCACACGGCGAACGCTTCGGGCAGCAACGCATCCAGGGTCTCGCCACCGGCCAGCCGGGCGCGCATGGCCTCGGTCTTGGCGCGCAACTCGTCGTCCGACAAGGCGGCCACCGTCGATTCGAGGGCATTGACCTGGTCGACGGACTTGCGATAGGTCTTGAGGAGCCGATCATTGCGGCTGCCAAAAACCCGGGTAAGAATATTCATCGTGGTTGGATCCGGCGACGTTGTATCTGGTAACTGGCCGGGATGAAAACCCCGGACTGAGGCCGATTCCCGCCGACGCAACTGCCTGCATGACCCCAGGCTTCGGATACAAGCCGCAGCGCCCCGGACAAGGCTTGGGCAATCGAAAATCTTATCATGCGCCCCTGAATGGGCAGGTAAGATGGTCGCGTGTCAACCGCACCCCCTACGTGATCGCCGCATGACCAAAACTGTTCTGGCCCATCTCGACGGCCTGGGGAGTTTCCAGGATCTGCGAGCCCGGGCCGACGACCTCATCCGTACCCAGGCGCTGCTCGATCGGCAGTGGCCGGCGCTCGGGCTGGTGGTCATCGCGCTGCGCGCCAGGACACGCTGGTGTTGGCCACCCGCAGCGCCGCGATGGCCGCCAAGTGCCGCCAGCTCGAACCCAGCCTGCTGGCGGCGGTGCGCCCGGTGCATCCGGGCCTGACCCGGCTGCGGGTCAAGCCGATGCCGGGCAACCCGCTGGTCGACCCGCCGCGCGCCGCCGCCACGCCCGGACGGCGCATCCAGCCGCACGGGCTCGAGTCGTTGCAGGGGTCGCCAGCGAGGTGCCCGGCGGCCCGCTCAAGGCAGCGCTGACCCGGCTGATCAAACGACAGTTAGGGTTAGCCCCCACGCTCCCTTTGGTCGCTGCCCCCGTATGGTCGCACTTGTCAATAGCACTCGGGGGGTGAACGCAATCTCAGGGGTGATGCAACGCAAGGCTTTACTGCGACGATGAATCAACTCTCGTATCCGTGCGTTGGTTAGCACCGTTCATCGTTCCGTTACAGGGCCTGCCTCGGTCTACGGACGCGGTTCGCCACGTGGGCGCCGTCACGGGGGGCTCGAGGGTTGCCGACATCGGTGCCGGCGTTGCATCACCGCTGAGATCTGAGGGTTTCACGCTTGGGTGGGTGGTTGGGCTGTTAGCTGGGTTGTTTGGGGGCGTTTGCGGCTCCATGGCCATGTGGGCAATGGCCCAGACGAAGCGGCCAACTCGCGGGCGACGGCCACGCAGATCTTGTTTCGTTGCACGCCACGGTTGTTGAGCCGGGCAAGCGCCCGCACATGGACGGGTCTGCGCTTTCCAGGCCTGCGCCTTGATGGCATCGGGTAAGCCGCGCTGGCGTAG
Source organism: Burkholderiaceae bacterium (assembly GCA_041396665.1). Lineage (GTDB taxonomy): Bacteria > Pseudomonadota > Gammaproteobacteria > Burkholderiales > Burkholderiaceae_E > JAUIAI01. Next base: position 21,881 of record JAWKYE010000020.1, on the reverse strand, counting down.
CGGCTGGATCCACCCCGATGCGCGGGGTGTGCCGGTAATGCCATGCCGCCTCCACGAGCAAGCGCCGGGCGTGCCCGTTGCCGGTGCGGGTGATGCTGCCTTTGCTGACCTTGTTGCCGCTGGAGTACTCGCTGGGCACCACGCCCAGGTAGCCCATGAGCTGGCGCGGGTGGGCAAAGCGGGTGATGTCGCCAATCTCGGCGATCAGGCCCACGGCGGTAACCAACTGGATGCCGCGCATCGCCTGCAGCGCTTTGACCACCGGCTCAAAGCGCCAGCCTACGACACATTCGGCCAGCGAATGGGTCAGGCGCTGCACGCTTTGCTCGGTGGCCTGCACCGCCAGTTGGTACTCGGTGAACGCGATCTGTTGGGAGACGTGCTCGAACTTCTGAGCAGCCAGCCAGGCGTAGTGGGTCTTGGTCCAACTGGTCTTGCCGGGGAAGCGTCGATCGTGGCGCAGCAAAAAGCCCTTCAGTTGCAGGCGGGCCTTCTGGCAGGCCTTGACCGCGTCCTCGCGCGCCCGGCTCAGATCCCGAATGGCTTCGTCGGCGGTATCGGGCACGTGCACCACGGTCAACTCACCCGCGCGGTTGAGCTCGGCCAGCCGGGCCGCATCGCGCCGGTCGGTCTTGATGCGCTCGCCAGGGCGCTGGGGCATCTTCGAAGGGGCGATGACGTCGCAAACATAGCCCTTCTGCTCCAGGTGGCGTTGCAGCCCGTAACCGGTCGGGCCCGCTTCGTACACGACATGAATGCTGCCCGGGTCGCCGTGCAGCTTGCTCAACTGGCGCACCAGGCGGGTCATATCGTGCTTGAGTTCGCCAACGATTCGCGCCTTGCTGCGTCCCGGATCCGCCACCGCCACGACGATGGTGTCTTGATGAACATCCAGGCCAACGAAATGCTTGATATCCTTATCCATGGTCGGTCTCCATATGGGTTTACTGATGACGGCTAGTCTCGGTATGTAGCTCTGCTCACCTCGGTGAGTAACCTACGGTACCGGAGGCCGACCGCCTTGAACCACCCCTTGCGCTAATGTCACGCAGGGGGAGTGCGACCATGATGTCTACGGGGGCTGCCGGGCGATGCAACGGCTTCGGACGGCCGCGCGCTCGTTGCATCGCCCGGCGGGTGGTTCGCTTCTGGGATACTGCTGGCCCCCACCGATCCCGTTGGTCGCCCGGCAAGCCGCCAGTGCCGGCGTTGCCGCTAACTGAACAGGTGTTCGGCGATGACGCCGACGAAAAAGAGCAGGCCCAGGGCCAGGGTGACGACCAGGATCCGAAAACCCTTGACCAGGTATGGGCGATGCCCGCTGGTGAGGTACATCAGCCCGTAGATGACGGCCAGGCCCAGTCCCAGGCCGAACACCAGGCGCAGCAGGATGATCATGCCCGGCTAACCAGTGGAGGGCGGCAAGAGGGCGGCGGGTCGAGGCGGGCGGCTTCAGGCTGCGGTACTCCAGTCATCGATGAACATGCGCGGGGATTCGCGCTTTTTATGGAACGTGGCCCAGGTCCAGGCACCGGTGTCAGCCAGCAGCGCGCGGATCAGTTCGTTGTTCAGCGCGTGTCCGCTCTTGTAGGCACTATAGGCCGCCAGAAGCGGCGCTCCGATGACGTACAGATCACCGATGGCATCGAGAATCTTGTGCTTGACGAATTCGTCGCCAGAACGCAGGCCCTCGTTGTTGAGGACCCGGGTTTCGTCCATGACGATGGCATTGCCCAGGCTGCCGCCCTTGGCCAGCCCGCGGTCGCGCAGCATCTCGACCTCGGAGATGAAGCCAAGGGCGTGCCCGCGCCACCTGGCTGACATAAGAGGCCTCGCCGAAATCGACCTCGACCCGCTGTGACGTGGAATCGATGGCCGGATGGCCGAATTCGATCGAGAACGACAGCTTGAAGCCGAAGTGCGGATCGAGCCGCGCCCACTGGTGTCGTCTCCGACCTGGATCGGGCGCAGCACGCGGATGAAGCGCTTGAGTGCCGGCTGCTCGACGATGCCCGCAGATTGGATCAGGTAGACGAACGAGGCGGCCGAGCCATCGAGGATGGGGATCTCGGAAGCGGTCACCTCGACCAGCAGGTTGTCGATCCCCAGGCCGGCGAGCGCGGACATCAGGTGCTCGACCGTCTGTACCCGCACGCGCTCGGCACCGTCGCCACGACAGAGCGTGGACGCCATCGTGGTTTCGTTGACGCTTTCGGCTAGCGCCGGCAGATCGACCGGCGGAACGAGGTCGGTGCGCCGAAAGACGATGCCGTGATCAGGCGGCGCGGACGCAGGGTCAGTTGGACACGTTCGCCCGAGTGCAGCCCCACGCCCGTGCACTGGCTGACCGTCTTGACCGTGCGCTGGCGCAACATGGCCGTCAGGGCCTGTTCAGCCGACCTGCTTGAGCATCGTCTGGGCGTCCGAGACTTCGAACTTGCCCGGGCCCTCGAGGTTGAGGCTCTCGACCTTGCCATCATTGAGCAGCATCGAGTAGCGCTGTGAACGCACCCCCATACCCTTGTCGGTCAGGTCGAACTCGAGACCCAGCTTCTTGGTCCAGTCGGCACTGCCATCGGCCATCATGCGCACCTTGCCATCGGCGCCCTGGTCTCGGCCCCAGGCGCCCATCACGAACACGTCGTTGACCGACACGCACCAGACTTCATCGACGCCCTTGGCCTTGAGCGCATCGTGGGCCTCGACAGCTACACCGGGCACGTGCTTGGCCGAGCAGGTGGGCGTGAACGCGCCGGGCAGGCCGAACACGGCAATCTTCTTGCCCTTGGTGGCATCGGACACCTTGAACGGCGCCGGGCCCTTGTTGGCTTCCGGAGTACTCGAACAGCGTTGCATCAGGGACTTTATCGCCGACTTTGATCATGGCTTTCTCCAGGATTGAATGTCCACGGCTTCGATGGGGGTATCTGCGCAACGTCAGGTCCGACCGACTGCGGGAGCGGAACGGGTATGGCGCAAAAGCCCTGGCCGGAAACGGAAACAGGGGTGAAACAAAGATGAAAACAAGGAAGCGCCAGCTGTCGACCAGCATCGGTCCCAGCCTTCGGCCTGATTCTAGCCGCAGGCCTGTTACCCGGTGACCGTGCAGGGGAACGGGTGGGCGGCCTGCGCCGCCCACCCTCTCTCTCACTTCAGCGGGGGCTGATCGGTCAATCAGCCTGGCGGCGCAGGAAGGCCGGGATGTCGAAGCGCTCGACGCCCTTTTCTTCCAGTGCCTTCACCTGGGTGGCCGCGGCACCGCGGGGCGAGCGCCAGACGGCCGGCTGGTCGTACTTGTCGAACGCGGCACCGCCCGCAGCCTGCTGGTTGGCGTTGGCATCGGCGACCTGGGCATCGTCGGTCCCGGTACGCACACCCTGGGTCGGGCGCTGCACCAGCACGGGCTTGACCTGCTTGCCGATCCCGGTGGCCACGACGGTCACGCGCAGCGCATCATCCACGTCCTCGTTGAAGACGGTGCCGTGGATGATCGTCGCATCGTCGGCGCAGAAGGCCTTGATGGTGTTGATCACCTCGTTGGTCTCGCGCAGCTTGAGGCTGCGGTTGGCGGTGATGTTGACGATCACGCCACGCGCACCAGACAGATCGACCCCGTCGAGCAGCGGAGAGGCGACGGCCTGCTCGGCGGCCAGACGTCACGATCGAGGCCGCTGGCCTCGCCGATCCCCATCATCGCCTTGCCCTTGTCGGTCATCACGGTCTGCACGTCGGCGAAGTCGACGTTGACCAGGCCCGGCACGTTGATGATCTCGGCGATGCCGGCAACGGCATTGTTGAGCACGTCGTCCGCCCGCTTGAACGCGTCTTCCAGGCTGGCGTCCTCGTCCATCACCGCGAACAGGTTCTGGTTGAGCACGACGATCAGCGAATCGACCAGCTCGACCAGCTGGTCGATGCCGGCTTCGGCGATCTGCAGCTTCTTCTTGCCTTCGAACTCGAACGGCTTGGTCACGACACCGACGGTGAGGATGCCCAGCTCCTTGGCCACTTCGGCCACGACCGGCGAGGCGCCGGTGCCGGTGCCCTTGCCCATGCCCGCGGTGAGGAACACCATGTTGGCGCCCTCGAGCATCGCGCGGATCTGTTCGCGCTCGGCATCGGCTGCCGCACGGCCGGCGTCGGGCCGTGCTCCGGCGCCCAGGCCCTGGCCGCCCAGCTGGACGGTCTTGGCTGCGAGCGAGCGACGCAGCGCCTGCTTGTCCGTGTTGATGGCGATGAATTCCACGCCCTGGACACCGCGATCGATCATGTGATTGACCGCATTGCCGCCTGCACCACCGATACCGACGACCTTGATGTTGGCGCCGTCCAGTTCGTTTTCGATCATCTCAAAGCTCATGGTAAGACCTCCTGCTGTATGTTTGAAGTGAGAGAGTTAAAGAGAGAGAAAGAGAGAGAAAGAGAGAGAGAGAGAAAGAGAGTTGCGTTTCCTGCTTGCCGGTCCACGTCAGAAATTCCCCGTGAACCAGTTCTTCATGCGCCGGAGCACATCGGTGAACGAGCCGGCTTGTTCGGCCGACAACCTGCCCAGTTGCCGCTGTTCGCTGGCCTCCTCCAGCAATCCCAGGGCAGTGGCGTAGCGGGGCGAACGGACGACGTCCGCCAACCCACCGTTGTAAACCGGCGAACCGATGCGCACCGGCTTGAGAAAAACGTCTTCGGCCAACTCGACCATCCCGGGCAGCAGGCTGCTGCCCCCGGTGAGCACGATGCCCGATGACAGGAACTCTTCGTAGCCGGACTCGCGGATCATCTGCTGGGCCAGCGAGAACAGTTCCTCGACCCGCGGTTCGATGACCGCCGACAGTGCCTGGCGCGACAAGGTGCGCGGCGCACGATCGCCCAGGCCCGGCACCTCGATCTTCTCGGTGGAGTTGGCCAGCACCTGCTTGGCCACGCCGTAGCGCAGCTTGATCTCCTCGGCCTCGGGCGTGGGCGTGCGCAGCGCCATCGCGATGTCGCTGGTGATCTGGTCGCCGGCAATCGGGATCACCGCGGTGTGGCGGATCGCCCCGCCGGTGAAGATGGCGATGTCGGTGGTGCCCCCGCCGATGTCGACCAGCGCCACGCCGAGTTCCTTTTCATCCTCGGTCAGCACCGCCTTGCTCGAGGCCAGCGGCTGCAGCACGAGGTCTTGTACCTCCAACCCGCAGCGGCGCACGCACTTGACGATGTTCTGGGCGGCGGACACGGCGCCGGTGACGATGTGTACACGGACCTCGAGGCGCACGCCGTTCATGCCGATGGGCTCGCGGATGTCCTCCTGCCCGTCGATGATGAACTCCTGCGGCAACACGTGCAGAATCTGCTGATCGGTCGGGATGTTCACCGCCTTGGCCGTCTCGACCACCCGCGTCATGTCCTGCTCGCTGACTTCCTTGTCCTTGATGGCGACCATGCCGCTCGAGTTGAAGCTGCGGATATGGCTGCCGGCAATGCCGGTATACACGGTGCGGATCTTGCAATCGGCCATGACCTCGGCTTCCTCGAGGACCCGCTGGATCGAGTTGACCGTGCTCTCGATGTTGACGACGACACCCTTCTTGAGTCCCTTGGACTCGTGTTGTCCCAGGCCGATCACCTCGTAGCGCCCATTGGTGAGCACCTGGGCGACGATCGCCACGATCTTGGACGTACCGATGTCCAGACCGACGATCAGATCCTTGGATTCTCTGGTCATTGCTGCCTGCCCTGCCCGGTCGGTACGGTGCGCGCCGGCACCCTGTTGTTCGCGGTTCCCTGCGTGTTCGCTGCGCTGCGCGATGCCACCCGCTCGAACGGGGTATCGGCATTGCCGGCGTCGTTGCCCGAGGGCTTCTTGCGCGTGGCCTTGTCCCGGTCCAGCGCATCGGTGATCAGATCGTCGATGTCGAACGCCTCGGCCAGCTTCTCGAGCGATCGCACGCTGAAGCCGTTGGCATAGCGCAGGTCGATCACCGCGGCGCGGCGCTGGATGCGCTCGGTGACCAGCGGGTAGGCCCGCACCCAGCGCTCCACCCGCTCGGCCACGTCGTCGCCCCGCTGGCGTCCGTTCAGCCCGCTCGAATCGCGGCCGATCAGCAATTCGGTGCCATCGTCCATCGTCGCGCTCCAGGCGCCCCGGTCCGACAGGCTCACGGCCACCGGCACCATCTCGAGCGACTTGGTCAGGCTGCTCAACTCGGCATAGCGCTCGACGACGCTCAGCTCCGAACCCTTGGGGCCGCCCAGCTGCGGCAACGGGCCATCGGCCTCGGCCTCGTCCAGGTTGGCCGAATAGAGCTCGCCGTAACTGTTGATCAACCGGCCGTCCTCCCAGATCGCGTAAGGACGGTGTTCCTCGATCAGCACGATCAGCCGATCGGGCCAGACCCGGCGCAACGTCGCCTGGCGCACCCAGGGCACGCTCTCGATGCGACTGCGCAGCGCCTTCATGTCGATGGTGAAGAAGTTGCCGTACTCGGCTTCACGAATCGCCTGGGCGAGCAGCGGCTTGGGCACGTGGCGCAGCGGGTGGCTGGCATTCTCGGCGCCGATGTCGACGGTGCGCAACTCGAAGTAGGGGCGGTGGGTCAGCCAGCCCAGCCCGGCGGCGAGCAGACACAACACGGCCACGGCCAGCAGGCCGTTGGCGAGCATGCCCAGCACGCGCGTGTTGTGCCAAAGATTCATCGGCGGGCCTCCCCGTCGGTGCGCGCCTGCAAACGGGCAGACGCGGTGATCGCCATGACCAGGTCGTCGTAGGACAGGCCCGCCGCGCGGCCCGCCATCGGCACCAGCGAGTGATCGGTCATGCCTGGTGCGGTGTTCAGTTCGAGCAGCCAGGGACGCTCGGTCGCATCGAGCATGATGTCCACCCGGCCCCAGCCACTGGCATTCAGTGCCAGGTAGGCCTGCACCGACAACTGCTCGAGCTCGCCGCGCAACGCATCGGGCAGCGGCGCCGGGCACAGGTACTGGGTGTCATCGGTGAAGTACTTGTTCTGGTAGTCGTAGTTGCCCTCGGGCGCACGGATCTCGATGCACGGCAGCGCCCGCGCGTCGGCGCCATCACCCAGGATGGCCACGGTGATCTCGCGCCCGGCGACGAAGCGCTCGGCCATCACGCGCAGATCGAAACGACGCGCAAGCGAGTAGGCGGCGGTCATGTCCCGGGCCCGCGCCACCTTGCTCAGGCCCAGCGTCGAGCCCTCGCTCACCGGCTTGACGATGCACGGCGCGCCAAGGCGCTCGAACACCTGCGTCAGGTCGGTGTCGGGGTGAGTTCGACATGCTCGGGCGTGGGCAGGTCGCTGGCGAGCCAGATCTTCTTGGTCAGCACCTTGTCGATCGCGACCGCCGAGGCCTGCACGCCGGCCCCGGTGTAGGGCACCCCAGGATCTCGAGCGCCCCCTGAATCGTGCCGTCCTCGCCGAAGCGACCGTGCAGCGCGATGAACGCGCGGTCGAACCCGCCGCCGACCAGGTCGGCCAGCGGCCGCTCGGCCGGATCGAACGCATAGGCACGCACCCCCTGGCGGTTCAGCGCGGCCAACACCATCGAGCCCGAGCGCAGCGAGATCTCGCGCTCGGCCGAGCGGCCGCCGAACAACACGGCCACCTTGCCCAGCGATTCGGCACTGACGACGGCGCGCTCAATCATCGACCATCTCCCTGAGCACCGGCGCGGTGGTGCCGATCGAACCGGCCCCGAGCGTGATGACCACGTCACCATCGCGGACCGCATTCAGAATGGCCCGCGGCATGTCGCCGATCTGGCGCACCACCACCGGTTCGGCCTGGCCGCCGGCCCGCATCGCGCGGGCCAGCGAGTCGGCATCGGCGCCGGCGATCGCGGCCTCGCCGGCCGCGTACACGTCGGCCAGCAGCACCAGGTCGGCACGGCCCAGCACGTCGACGAAGTCGCCGAACAGGTCGCGGGTGCGCGTGTAGCGATGCGGCTGGAACGCCAGCACCAGCCGACGCCCCGGAAAAGCGCCACGCGCCGCGGCCACGGTGGCGGCGACCTCGGCCGGGTGGTGACCATAGTCGTCGATCAGCGTGAACCGGCCGCCGGCCGAGATGGCCAGGTCCCCGTACGACTGGAAGCGCCGACCCACGCCGTTGAAGTACTCGAGCGCCGTGCCGATCGCGGCATCGGGCACGCCCAGTTCCTGGCCGACGGCAATCGCGGCCAACGCGTTGCGCACGTTGTGCTCGCCGGGCGCATTGAGCATGACCTCGAACGGCTCGCGACCCTCGCGCTGCACGGTGAAGCGCATCGTCGCGCCCTCGGCGCGCACGTCGACCGCCCGCAACTCGGCCTGTTCGGACAAGCCGTAACGGATCATCGGCTTGGACACCAGCGGCAGGATGTCGCGCACGTTGGCATCGTCGACGCAGACCACCGCAACCCCGTAGAACGGCAGCCGCTGCAGGAACTCGATGAACGATTGCTTGAGCCGGGCAAGATCGTGCCCGTAGGTTTCCATGTGGTCGGCATCGATGTTCGTGACCACGGCCACCATCGGCGACAGGTTCAGGAAGGAGCCGTCGGATTCGTCGGCTTCGACGACGATCAGATCCCCCGCCCCCAGACGCGCGTTGGCGCCCGCGCTGATCAGCCGCCCGCCGATCACGAAGGTCGGGTCCAGGCCGCCCTGCGCCAGAACCATCGCCGTCAGGCTGGTCGTAGTGGTCTTGCCGTGGGTGCCGGCGATCGCGATGCCGTGCTTGAGCTTCATCAGCTCGGCCAGCATCATCGCCCGCGGCACCACCGGGATGCGGGCGGCGCGCGCCGCCACCACCTCGGGATTGTCGCTACGCACGGCGGTCGAGGTGACGACGCAGTCGGCGCCCGCGACATGGCCCGCGTCGTGTCCCTTGTAGACCGTGGCGCCCAGGCCGGCCAACCGTTCGGTGGTCGCGCTGCCCGCGAGGTCCGAGCCGCTGACCTGGTAGTCGAGGTTCAGCAGCACTTCCGCGATGCCGCTCATGCCGGCACCGCCGATGCCGGTGAAATGAACCCGTTTGATGCGATGCTTCATGCGCGGACCCTGGTGGAGCGGGCAAGCTGTTCGCAGGCGTCGGCGACCATCGCGGTCGCCTGAGGCCGCGCGAGCCCGCGCGCCGCCTCGGCCATCTTGGCCAGCTGCGCGCGATCGAGTCCGGCCAGGTGGTCGGCCAGGGTGCGGGCAGTGAGGGTGTCCTGGGGCATCAGCCAGGCCGCGTCGCCATCGGCGAGAAAGGCCGCATTGCGGGTCTGGTGATCGTCGACCGCGTGCGGAAACGGCACCAACAGGCTGGCGACCCCCACGGCGGCCAGCTCGGCGACCGTCATCGCGCCGGCGCGGCAGATCACCAGGTCGGCGTCGCGGTAGGCGGCGGCCACATCGTCGATGAACTCGCGCACGTCGGCCTGCACACCCTGGGCCTGGTAGCGCGCGGCCACCGCCGCTTGGTTGCCCTTGCCGCACTGGTGCAACACGCTCGGTCGCGCGGACGACTCGAGCAGGGCCAGCGCGTCGGGCAGCAGTTCGTTCAGCGCCCGCGCGCCGCGGCTGCCACCGATCACCGCGAGACGCAGCGGGCCGGTGCGCGCGGCCAGTCGTTCGGCGGGCCGGTCATCGGCCAGCATGCCCTCGCGCAACGGGTTGCCGCTCCACTGGGCACCGGCAATGGAGCCGGGAAACGCCTCGAGCACCCGCGACGCGATGCGCGCCAGCAGGCGATTGGTCAGGCCGGCCACCGCGTTTTGCTCGTGCACGACCAGCGGACGGCCGGTCAGCACCGCCATCAGCCCGCCGGGAAACGCCACGTAGCCGCCCATGCCCAGCACGACGCTGGGCTGCGTGGCGCGCAGCGCGCGCAGGCTCTGAACGAAGGCGCCAAGCAGACGGAACGGCATCAGCAACTTCGTCGCCAGGCCCTTGCCGCGCAGGCCGCCGATGCGCACCCACTGCATCGGGATGTCGTGCCTGGGCACCAGGTCGGCCTCCATGCCGGCCGGGTTGCCCAGCCAGACCACCTGCCACTGGCGCCGCCGCATCTCGTGCGCGACCGCCAGACCGGGCATCACGTGGCCGCCGGTGCCGCCCGCCATGATCATCAGGGTATGGCTCATCGGCCCCCCCGCATCAGCCGGCGATTGTCCGAGTCGACCCGCAGCGCCATCCCGATGACGACCAGGTTGCACAACAGCGCCGTGCCGCCGAAGCTCATCAGTGGCAGGGTGAGGCCCTTGGTCGGCAGCACGCCCAGGTTGACCCCCATGTTGATGAACGATTGCACGCCCAGCCAGAGCGCGATGCCGTAGGCCATCAGGCCGGCGAAGGTCTGGTCCAGCGCGATTGCCTGACGGCCGATCTCGAAGATCCGGCGCACCAGCCAGAACATCAGCAGGATCACGATCAGCACGCCGACCAGGCCCAGCTCCTCACCGATCACGGCGAGCAGGAAGTCGGTGTGCGGCTCGGGCAGGTAGTGCATCTTCTCGACCGATCCGCCCAGACCGACACCGGAGAACTCGCCCCGGCCGAACGCGATCAAGGACTGGCTCAACTGGTAGCCCTTGCCCGAGACATGATCGGGGTGAAAAGGGTCCATGTACGCGAAGATCCGCTGGCGACGGAACTCGCTCAGGCTGATCACCATGACGAAGGAGGACAGTGCCGCGACGATCAGCCCGACGAACAACTTGGCATTGATGCCGCCCAGGAACAACATGCCGGCGGCGATCGCGCAGATCACGATGAAGGCGCCCAGGTCGGGCTCGAGCATCAGCAGCACGCCCACCAGCATCACTGCGGCGCCCATCGGCAGGATGCCCTTGCGTACCCGCTGCATGTGGTCTTGCTTGCGCACCGTGTAGTCGGCGACGTAGAGCACGACGAACACCTTCATCAGCTCGGACGGCTGCAGGCTGAAGAACGGCAGCGGGATCCAGCGCTGGGCGCCGAGCACGGTCTTGCCGATGCCGGGCACCAGCACCAGCACCAGCAACAACAGGCCCAGCAGGAACAACCACGGCGCCAGCCTCTGCCACTGCGCGACCGGCACCGCGTAGGTGATGAGCGCCAGTGCCAGCGCCACGATCAACGAGATCACGTGGCGGGTGAGAAAGTGCGTCGACGAGTAGTTGCTGTACTTGGGCGACTCGGGCAGCGCGATCGAGGCCGAGAACACCATGACCACCCCCAGCAGCACCAGCGCGGCGGTCACCCACAGCAGGGGTTCGTCGATGCGCGCGGCAATGTCGGCGCGGATCTGTTGCTTGCGGCGCGACTGCTGGCTGTCTGCCTGCTCCTGGCGTAGCAGCTTGAACGGGTTCAGGCTCAGCATGGCAGCTCCAGCACGTTGCCCCGCTCGCCGGCCAGTTCGCGCACCGCCCGGGCGAAGCGCTCGCCGCGGTCACGGTAACTGCGGAACATGTCGAAGCTGGCACAGGCCGGCGACAGCAGCACCGCTTCGCCGTCGCGCGCCTGGGCCGCGGCCCGGGCGACCGCCTGCTCCAGCGTGGCACAGCGCTCGCTGGCGATTCCGGCGTGCTGCAGCAGCGACTCGATGCGCGGCGCGTCCTCGCCGATCAGCAGCACGCCAGCCGCATGCCGGGCCACCGCCTGCGCCAGCGGCGAGAAGTCCTGGCCCTTGCCCTGGCCGCCGGCAATCAGCCAGCAACGCCGGCCCAGGCCCTGTAGCGCGGCCACCGTGGCGCCAACGTTGGTGCCCTTGCTGTCGTCGTACCAGTCGACACCGTCCAGCGTGGCGAGGTGCTGGCAGCGGTGCGGCTCGCCGCGGTAGCGACCCAGCGCATGCAGCATCGCGCCCACCGGCGTGCCAATCGCGCGGCACAGCGCCAGCGCGGCCATCGCGTTCAGATGGTTGTGCGCGCCCTGGATCTGCAACACGTCGACCGGCATCAGGCGGCTGATGCGGGCCGGCTCGGGCGATTGGCCGCGCTTGAGCGGCAAGCCGTCGTCGCCACTGACCGCCTCGGCCAGCCACGGAAAGCCCCCGTCGTGCACCAGGCCGGTCTCGCCTTCGAGGGTCGGCGCGTCCAGGCCGAAGCTGGCATAGCCGCCGGCGCCCTCGGCCCGGCAGGCCGGATCGCCCCGCCAGTGCACCAGGACCGTCGTGGGGCCGGCGATGCGATGCTTGGCCCGCACGTAGGTCTGCATCGACTCGTGCCAGTCCAGGTGATCCTGGCTGACATTGAGGATGGCCGCGGCGTCGGGCCGGATCGGCGCGGCAATCGCCAGCTGGAAGCTGGACAACTCGAGCACCCAGACGGTGGGCAGCGATTGCGATTCGAGCGCATCGTGCAGCGCATCGAGCATGGCCGGGCCGATGTTGCCCGCGGCCACGGCCGAGACGCCGGCGGCCTCGAGCAGCCGGGCGGTCAGCGCGGTGACCGTCGTCTTGCCATTGGTGCCGGTGACCGCCAGCACCCGGGCCGGCCGCGGGGCGTCGTCGGGCGGCGACAGCGGCGGCGACTCGGCCTCGTCCTGCCAGGCCGACTCCTCGCCGGCGGGCTCGCCTGCCTGCTGGCCGACGGCATCGGCGGGCGGCGCGGCCTTGGCGTCGTCGGCGGGCGTCGCCTCGTCCAGCGCGGCCGCCAGGTCGGCCGCGGCTTGCGATCGGGCCTCCTGCTGGCGGGCCTGTTCGGCCTGTTCGGCCTCTTGCGCCGCCAGGTGCTCGGCCTGGCGAAGCGCGTGCGCGGCCAGCTCGGCCAGATGCAGCCGGGCCAGCGCGTGCATGAACAGATCGAGCTCGCCGAGCACCGGCAGGCCGCGCTCGCGCGCCAGCGCGTAGAACGCGGCACCCGGACCACGCTCGATCGAGACGCCCGGGCTCCAGGCCAACAGGTCGGTGTTCTCGAGCAACGCAGGCTCGAACCCGCCGCTGGAAAACGGCACCGAGGGATGGCGCTCGCGCAGCGCGGCCAGCGCCGGTGGCTCGGCGCGCGTATCGCACACCCGCGGCTGCGCCTGCTGCGCACACAGGTGGCGCACCATGGCCAGGCCGGACTCGCCCAGCCCGACCACCAGCACGCGCCTGCCGCCCAGCTCGGGCGGCGGCGGCAGCGGCGCGACCGCCGGGGTTGCCGGGGATTTGCGACGCGTCTTCATCGCAGCTTGAGGGTCGACAGACCCACCAGGACGAGGATCATCGTGACGATCCAGAAACGCACGACGACCTGCGACTCCTTGACGCCCCCCACTTCGAAATGATGGTGCAGTGGCGCCATCCGGAAGATCCGCCGGCCTTCGCCAAAGCGCGCCCGGGTGTACTTGAAGTAGCCGACCTGCAGCATCACCGACACGGTCTCGGCGACGAACACGCCGCCCATGATGAACAGCACGATCTCCTGGCGCACGACGATGGCCACCGTACCGAGCGCCGCGCCGATCGACAACGCACCGACATCGCCCATGAAGACCTGCGCGGGATAGGCGTTGAACCACAGGAAGGCCAGACCGGCGCCGACGATGGCGCCGCAAAACACCGTGAGCTCCCCGGCACCCGGGATGTAGGGGATCAGCAGGTACTTGGCAAAGATGGAGTTGCCGGTGGCGTAGGCGAAGATGCCCAGCGCGCCGCCGACCAGCACCGAGGGCATGATCGCCAGGCCGTCGGCGCCATCGGTCAGGTTGACCGCGTTGCTGGTGCCCACGATCACCAGATAGCTGAGGATCACCGAGCCCATGACCCCCAGCGGTAGCACGGCATCCTTGAAGACCGGGAAGATCAGGCCGGCGCTGGGTGGCAGCTCCAGCGAGAAGCCGTTGTGGATCCAGCCCAGAAACATGTCCAACGCATGCGCACTGTTGACGGCCGGCACGTTGAAGGTCAGGTAGAAGGCGGCGCCCAACCCGATCAGCGTCTGCCAGAAATACTTTTCACCGGCCCGCATGCCCTTGGGGTTCTTGAACACCACCTTGCGGTAGTCGTCGACCCAGCCGATCATCCCGAAGCCCAGCGTGACGATCAGCACCACCCAGACAAAACGGTTGCTCAGGTCGCTCCAGAGCAGGGTCGCGCAACTGACGGCGATCAGCACGAGCGCGCCGCCCATCGTCGGCGTGCCCGATTTGACGAGGTGGGTCTGCGGACCGTCGTGGCGGATCGCCTGGCCGATCTTCATCTCGGCCAGCTTGCGGATGACCCGCGGCCCCAGAAACAGGCCGAGCATCAGCGCGGTGAGCGCGGCCAGCACGGCGCGCAGCGTGATGTAGTTGAACACCGTGAACGCGCGGATGTCCTGCGCCAGGTACTGGGTCAGTTCGAGCAGCATCAGTGCGCCCCTTCCCTGGCCGGCTCGTCCTTCAACGCGTCCACGACCCGCTCCATTCGCATGAAGCGTGACCCTTTGACCAGCATCACCGCGCCGGCCAGGTCCTGGCCTTGCAGCGCGCCCACCAGTGCCTCGAGGCTGTCATGGTGCCGCCCGCCGTCACCGAACGCGGTGACGGCCTCGCGCGACAACTCGCCCAGCGCCAGCAGACTGTCGATCCCGCTGGCCCGCGCATGCAGCCCGACCTCACGATGGAACGCAGGCCCCTGGGCCCCGACCTCGCCCATGTCGCCCAGCACGAGGATGCGCCGGCCGGAGCGGGCCGCCAGCACGTCGATCGCGGCCAGCACCGAATCGGGATTGGCGTTGTAGGTGTCGTCGATCAGCTCGGCGCCGGTCGCGGTGCGACCGGGCACCATGCGGCCGGCCACCGGACGGAAAGCCGCAAGCCCGCGAACGATCGCCTCGAGGGCAATGCCGGCAGCGCTGGCGCAGGCGGCGGCGGCGAGCGCGTTGCGCACATTGTGCAAACCCTCGATCGCGAGCTCGACAGGTGCGCGGCGGCCGTCGACGACCAGGTCCATCCCACCGGGGACCGGGGCTCCGTGCACCCGCGCCGCACCGCCGGACGCCGTTGCCGGTCCGCCATCGAGGGCGAAGCCGCATACCGCTCGGTCCCCGCGCAACGCCTGCCATATCGGCGCGCAGGCATCGTCCAACGGGAATACCGCGGTGCCGTCGGACGGCAACGCCGAAAGACCGAGCCGTTCTCGCGCGCGCTGCCCTCCACGCCTGCCAGGAACTCCTGGTGTTCGCGCTGCGCATTGGTGACCAGCGCCACCTGCGGGCAGGTCAGTGCCGCCAGCGCGGCGATCTCGCCCGGGTGATTGGTGCCCAGTTCGACCACGGCCAGCCGGTGCGAGGCGCGCATCGCCAGCAGCGTCAGCGGCACACCGATATCGTTGTTCATGTTGCCGGCGGTGGCGTGCACGGCCGTCTGCCCGAACGCGGCACGACCGATGGCGGCAATCATCTCCTTGACCGTGGTCTTGCCGTTGCTGCCGGTCACGGCGATCACCGTCATGCCGAACTGCGCGCGCCAGCCATGGGCCAGCCGGCCCAATGCCGCCCGGGTCTCGTCGACCTGCACGACGCCCACCGGCCAGTCGCCGTCGTGATCGACCAGCACCGCGGCCGCGCCGTTGGCGATCGCCTGGTCGATGAAGTCATGGCCATCGAAGCGCTCGCCGCGGATGGCCACGTACAGTTCGCCTGGCTGCACGCGCCGGCTGTCGATGCTGACGCCGGTGATCATCGCCGGCATCGAGCCGCGGCGCAACGCCCTGGGCGCGACCCAGAGGGCGAGTTGGTCGGCGCTGAACATCAGTGCCGCACTCCGTCGGCAAGCCCGAGACAGGCGCTGGCCACCGCCAGGTCGGAAAACGGGCGGCGCTCGCCGTGCACCTCCTGATAGGTCTCGTGCCCCTTGCCGGCAATCAGCACGACATCGGCCGCATCTGCGGCCTCGATCGCGGCGGCGATCGAGCGCGCGCGATCGGTGTCGACCAGGAACGCGGCCCGGGCCAGGCCCTTTTGCATGTCGGCCAGGATCGCCGTTGACGACTCGGTGCGCGGGTTGTCGCTGGTCAGCACCAGGCAATCGGCGCCGGCCTCGGCCGCCGCCGCCATCAGCGCGCGCTTGCCGGGGTCGCGATCGCCACCGCAACCGAACACGCACCACAACCGACCCTGGCGCGCCCGGACCAGGTCGGCCAACGCACCGAGTACGCTGGCCAGCGCGTCGGGGGTGTGCGCATAGTCGATGACCACCAACGGCCGGCCTTCGGCGGACACGCGCTGCATGCGCCCGGGCACCGGCGGCAGGGCTTCCAGGCGCCTGACCGCCTGCGAAAAAGGCACGCCCAGGCACAGCCACGCGGCGCAGACGGCCACCGCATTGACGGCGTTGAAGCGACCCACCATGGGCAGCGTCACCTGCGCCTGCCCGAGATCGCCATCGAGCGAGAGCTCGATGCCTTGCGGCTGCACGCGGCACCGGGCGATGTGCAGCCGCTGCACGCCGGCATCCGCGGGCCCGGGCGAAAATCCGTAGGCGATCCGGCGCAGTTCGCGCCGGCCCGCAGCCAGCAGTCGTGCGCCGGCCGGATCGTCGCCGTTGACGACCATCGCCTGCAGCGACTCGAACGCGAACAGCCGCGCCTTGGCGGCCTCGTAGGCGGCCATGTCGGGGTGGTAGTCCAGATGGTCGCGCGACAGGTTGGTGAAGACCGCCACGTCGATCGCGGTGCCGCACAGCCGGTGCTGCTCCAGGCCGATCGACGAGGCCTCGAGTGACAGGTGATCGACGCCCTGCCCGTGCAACGTGGCAATCGCCTGCTGCAGCGAGATGGCATCGGGGGTCGTGAGCGTGCCGGCCCGGTCCGCGGCCGGTGAGTCGCCGCCCTGGTCGTGGCGTACCACGCCCAGCGTACCCACGGTCGCAGCCCTGCCGCCGTCGGCGGCGATGCCGGCGGCCCACCAGCTGGCGCAACTGGTCTTGCCATTGGTGCCGGTGAACGCCGCGACCTGCATCTGCCGGCTCGGATGACCAAAGTAGGCACTGCCGACGGCTCCGGCCCGCGCGCGCAAACCGGCGATGCCATGAACAGGCACCGGCACCGTGGGAATCACCGGCGGGGCGTCGGCATCGAAGAGCACGGCGGCGGCACCGCGGGCGACCGCGTCGCCAATGTGGGCCCGGCCGTCGGTGCGCGCCGGCCATCGCGACGAAGCCATCGCCGGCGCGGACCTGGCGGCTGTCGGCACGCAGCGCGGCACCCGGGCCCAGCGTGTCGCGCAGCCACCGGCCGGCCATCTCGGCCTGCGCATCGGACCTCGGCTGGGCCTTCATTGATTGGTCACCGGTCCGGCGCCCGGGACGTCGATCTCGGCCACCGGCGCATCGGGCGTGATGCGCAGCAGACGCACGCGCGTCACCGGTGATCCGCGCGAACAGCGGACCGGCGACGTCGCCGGCATAGTATTTGCCGTTGCTCGGCTCGTCGATGGCGACGGCAACCAGCACGCGCGGATCGGACACCGGTGCGAAGCCGGCGAACGAGGACACGTACTTCTTGACGTACCGCCCTTTCTCGAGCTTGCGCGAAGTGCCGGTTTTGCCGGCCACCCGGTAGCCGCTGACCCGCGCCTTGGGCGAAGTGCCTTCCGGGCTCACCGCCATCTCGAGCATCTTGCGCACGGCATGGGCGGTCTTCTCGAGATGATCTGCACGCCCGGCATACGCTCGTCGCGACGGCGCATCGTGACCGGCGGCAGGTCGCCGTCGCGCGCGAAGATCATGTAGGCCTGGGCCAGTTGCAGCAGCGATACCGAGACGCCGTGGCCATAGGAGATCGTTGCCTGCTCGACCGGGCGCCACTTGCGGTAGGACGCAGGCGACCGGCGACCGCGCCGGGAAACACGATCTCGGGCGTGTGCCCGAAACCCACGGCGCTCAGGAACTCCCACATCTGGCGCGCCTCCATCTCGAGGGCGATCTTGGCCGTGCCCACGTTGGACGACTTCTGCACGACCTGCTCGACCGTCAGCGTGCCCAGGAAATGCGAGTCGCCGATTGTGTCCGGGCCGATCTTCAGGCGGCCGGGAGCAGTCTCGATGATCGTGTTCGGCGTCACCTTGCGCAGCTCCAGCGCCAGCGCCGCCGTGAACGGCTTCATCGTCGAGCCGGGCTCGAAGCTGTCGGTGACGGTCCGGTTGCGCATGTCGGAGAAACGCACCTTGGAACGATCGTTGGGATCGTAGGTGGGCCAGTTGGCCACCGCGAGGATCTCGCCCGAATTGACATCGAGCACCACGGCCGAGCCTGCCTTGGCGCCGTACTCCTTGACCGCCTCCTGCAATGCGTTGAAGGTCAGGTACTGCAGGTGGCTGTCCAGTGACAACCATTCATCCTGGCCATCGACCGGATCGCGCACCGTCTGGATATCACCGATCACCCGGCCCAGGCGGTCGCGCATCACCCGGCGGCTGCCATCGACGCCGTGCAGACGGTCCTCGCTGGCCAGCTCTATGCCTTCCTTGCCGCGATCGTCGTAGTCGGTGAAGCCCACGACATGCGCCGAGATCCGTCCCTCGGGATAGTGCCGCTTGTACTCCTTGAGCGTCTCGACACCCGGCACCTTCAGTTCCTGCACCACCTGCGCCTCGGCCACGTCTGCCTGGCGCTTCAGATAGGCGAACTGCCTGCCCCCTTTCTCGACCCGCTGGCGCACCTGGTCGGGGGTCATGTCCAAGGCCTTGGCAAGCGCCACGACCTGCTGGGGACTGGCCTCGGCGAAACGGCGTGGATCGACGTAGATCGCGCGGGCCGGCAGGCTGGATGCGAGCACCAGGCCGTTGCGATCGAGGATCTTGCCGCGCGAGGCCGGCAGGTGGATCGATTGCGTGTAGCTGCGCTCGCCAAACTCCTGCAGATCGTCGGTCTTGAACATCTGCAACTGCATGGCCCGCGCACCCAGCACGGTGAAGCCCAGGCCGATCAGCACCAGCACGACGCGCAGGCGCAGCGTGGACAGGCGCAGCTTGAGCACCTGCTTGTCGACGGCGAACTGGGCACCCACTCGGGTTCGCTTCATTTGCGCAACCCCTGCTCGAGTGCCGCGGCGCGCCAGCGCACGCTGGCTTCGTGGGCCGCATTGAGGGTTTCCTCGTCCATCAACAGGTGCATCGTGCGTTGCGGGATGCGCTCGCGCATCTTGAGCAGGTTGCGCGCCTTGTCGTCGATCAGCGAGGCCTTGGCCAGCTGGGTCTGCTGGATCTCGAGTTCGTCCCTGTGGCTGTCCAACTTCTGGGCCAGCGCATTGGCGCGTTCCATCTTGACGAACAGCATCCGCGCCCGATGCTGGGACGCGACCAGACCCAGCGCGCACAGCACGAGCAACGCGCTCAACAGAACGCTCAGGCGGCGCATGTGTCGTCTCCCAGGCGTCGCGCGACGCGCATCACAGCCGAGCGCGCGCGCGGGTTGACCGCCGTCTCGTCGTCGGTTGGCAGCACCCGTCCCAGGTCTTGCAGGCGCACCGGCGACTCATGCACCGGCTGCCCGTAGATCGGGTCGCGGGCCGCCCGCCGCCCGGACTGCCTGGCGACGAACTCCTTGACGATGCGATCTTCAAGCGAATGAAAACTGATCACGACCAGGCGCCCATTGACTGCAAGTTTGTCGACAGCCACGCTCAGGACGAGCGTGAGCTCCTCAAGCTCTTGATTGAGGAAAATCCGTATAGCCTGAAAGGTGCGGGTTGCCTCGTTCTTGCCCACCGGCGCCCGCGTTGCGCGGCGCCTGACGACACCTGCCACGAGAGTGGCAAGCTGCTTAGTGGTCTTGAGCGCAGGGCGGGCGGTGTCCGCGCGGCGAGCAACAATCGCCTTTGCAATCGGCCCAGCAAGCCTATCTTCCCCATAGCGTTTTATAACCTCCCGGATTTCCTTCTCTTCAGCTTCGTTCAGCCATTGCGATGCCGGGATCCCGACTGTCGGGTCCATGCGCATGTCCAGCGGGCCGTCAAAACGAAAGCTGAAACCGCGGTCTGCTTCATCGAACTAGGCGACGAAACGCCCAGGTCGAAGAACACACCGTCCACTTGTGACACTCCCTGCTCGTCGAGCACCTCGGCGAGCCTGGAAAAACGGCTGTGCACGACAGTGAGTCGTGCATCGCCAACCTGCGCTGCCGCAGCCACGGCCGCCGGGTCGCGATCCATTGCGATGACGCGCCTGCGCGGCCCCAGCCGCGCGAGAATCGCCCGGCTGTGCCCGCCACGGCCAAACGTGCCGTCGACATAGACCCCGTCGGCACGGATCGCGAGCGCCTCGGATGGCCGGCCCGAGCAGCACGGGTGCGTGGCCAGGCCCGGTCGGATCGTGCGCGTCGGTGCCGCCATCCACGCGCCTCGGTGCGCGGGCCATGTCAACCGGCCCTCATCATCGATCGTCCCCGACGAAGCTCGCCGTCGTAGTCGAACAGGGCATCGGGCATTTCGCCGTAATCCATGCCGCTGTCCGCCGCGGTCCGGGCATCCCAATCCCACAGCTCGAAGTAGTCGCCGTCACCGGCGAAGTACAGCGCCGCCCCGTTCAGCCCGGCCAGCTCGCGCAGGCTGGACGGAATGACGATGCGCCCCGCCTGGTCCAGGTCGACATCACGGGCGTTTTGCACGAAGTGGCTGCGCCAGCGCATCTCCTTGCCACGCAACTTGCGCAGCGACTGGCGAAACTGCAGCCAGACCGGCCGCGGAAACAACCACAGACAGTCCCCGAGCCCCGCGCGTGAGCGTCAGCGCTCCGCCGCACTGGTCGCCCAGCGGCTTGCGGAAATCGGTGGGCACTGCGATCCGCGACTTGGCGTCCAGTGTCACCTTATGGCTGCCCTGATAGAACATGGAATGGCTGGCGGCTCGGGTTGTTTCGGGGGTTGAAGCCGGGAAGCGGATCGGCTAGCGTCAGTTTTTTACTACATGCTTAGTGCGCATTTGCAACAGCCATCTGGGGAATAAATTCCTTGGAGACCCACTTTCTCCCAGATTTCTGTTGCCGCGATCATATGCTCGCTGCCGGGCAGGGTCAAGTTGAGCTTAATTTTCAGGCACTTACAGTTTCTGACAGTGTGCACAGCACATGCGGACGCGACGCGTCAACTCATTTGGAATGAGCGCTTTACAGGAAAAATCGAAGGTGTTACTTGAAGTTTGAGAGCGGCCTGCAAGACCGAATCGCGGCCGGGAGATGACCCCCGGCAGGCGCCCGGGGGAAAATTTCCCCACCGGGCGGCGATTACCCTGACGTTAGGGGGAGACGGATCTGTAGGCCGGATTCTGTCCACCGGCAAGCCGGTGTGACGGTCATTCCTCTAGACAGACGGTTACCCGAATGTTCAAGCCACCTACCCGCGTACTCGAGCGGACCACCCGACACGGCAAGCCGTACGTACGCCTATTTGGTGTTGCTCCGGATGGGGTTTTGCCTGCCATCGCTGTCGCCAGAGATGCGGTGAGCTCTTACCTCGCCTTTTCACCCTTGCCTGCCCGCTTGCGCGGCCATCGGCGGTGTGTTTTCTGTGCCACTTTCCGTCGCCGGGCAGCTTGGGCCGCCCAACGCCTGGCCGTTAGCCAGCATCCTGTCCTGCGGAGTCCGGACCTTCCTCCCGTGAAGGGTTGCCCCTGGTCACCGGCGACCGTCCGATCCGCCTCCCGGGCCCATTCTATCCCCTCCGGGCGGGTCGCCCTGCTGGTTCGCCTGGCGGCGGGCAGCCATGGCACCCGGCCCCAGCCCCGGTCGGCCACGCAGGAGAAGCCGCCACGCGGACCCTTGTCGCGCTGGCTGGCCAGGGTGGCCCGGTTCGTGCTGGCCGGCCTGTTGCTGACCGCCAGCACCCAGGCAATCCCCTGACCGGCCGGGGCACGACAGCATGCGGCGGGCCCTGCCGGTTCTCGCGCGCCCGGCCGTGGCCCTGGGTGCACGGGTGATGCCGCGAAACCGTGATGGCCGACGGGCTTGCCGCACAATACCGGCTCGATTGGCACAGCCGGCTT
>JAWKYE010000019.1:0-144396 GCA_041396665.1 Burkholderiaceae bacterium | reverse complement strand
TCGGCGCCCACCACCAGCGCGATGCGGCCGCGCCCGGCCTCGATGAAGTTCATTGCCGCGTGGATCGCCGCCGAGCCCGTGGCACAGGCATTCTCGAGCCGGGTGGCCGGCGTGTGGGCCAGCGCGGGATCGGCCAGCGCCACCAGCGCGCCCTGGAAATCCTGCGGGGTGAAGCCGTTGTTCATCACGCCGACGTAGATGCCGTCGACATCGGCCGCGCCGACACCGGCATGCCCGATCGCCTGCAGCGACACGCGGCCCATCAGGGCCTCGGTATCCGGGTCGTCGAGCTTGCCAAAGGGAATGTGCGACCAGCCGACGATCATCGCGCGCGTGGACATGGGGAAGTCTCCTGGAAAAGGGGCGGGGTCAGTCGGTTGGCGAACCCGGCTCGGGCACCCACTGGCGTGCCGCACCGCTGCTGATGAGTTCGTCTATCGCGGTCTCGCCCAAGCCGGCCTGGGCCAGCGTCTCACGGGTATGTTCGCCCAGCCGGGGGGCCATCCGCAAGGGCATCTTCCGTCCATCGAAGGTCACCGGGAAACCGGGCATGCGCACCGGCGAGGCTCCCGGGTGGCCGACGTCCTCGAAGTAACCGGTGGCCAGCAGGTGCGGGTCTTGCGGCAGTTGTTCGAGCAGGTTGACCGGCGCGGCCGGGATCTCCAGGCGATCGCAAGTGGCCAGCCACTGCGCGGTGGTGCGCTGTGCGGCGAAGCCGCCGGCGGTCTCGTAGAGCGCGCTGATGTTGCCGGTGCGCGCGCCGATGTCGACAAAGCGCGGGTCGTCGGCCAGTTCCGGCGCCCCGACCTCGGCAAAGAAGCGCCGCCAGTGCGCATCGGTGTAGGGCAGCATGCAGACATGCCCGTCCCGGCTCTTGAACGGCGCTCGGAACCGGTCCAGCGCCCGCGGATAACCGAAACCGGCCGGATCATCGTCGAAGTGGCCCAGGTACAGGTGTTCGACCAGGTTGAACGCGACCGTCGACTCGAACATCGGGATCTCGACCACGCAGCCGCTGCCGGTGCGCTGGCTGGCGAACAGGGCGGCCAGGATGCCGTGGGCGGCCACCAGCGCCGAGGTCTTGTCGGCGGTGACCGTGGGAAAGTAGCGCACGGTGCCGGACTGGCGCCGCATCAGGTCGGCGCAGCCGGCCAGCCCCTGCACCACGTCGTCGTAGGCGGGCCTGCCACTGTAAGGGCCGTCCGACGCAAAGCCTACGAGGTTGGCAAAGACGAGGCGCGGGTTGGCCGCGCGCAACTTCGCCGGCTCCAGGCCCAGCGCTGCCAGCTTTTGCGGGCGCATGCTGTGCATGAACACGTCGGCCCCGGTCACCAGCGTGTGCAGCGCCCGCTGGGCCGCGGGCAGCTTCAGGTCGAGCACGAGGCTGCGCTTGTTGCGGTTGGCCCCGAGGAACACCGGGGCCAGGCCGCGCTCCCGGCCCGGGCCGGTGTAGCGGGTGCTGTCACCGGCCGGCGCCTCGACCTTGATGACCTGGGCACCGTAATCGCCGAGCACCTGGCTGGCATAGGGGCCGAACAGCACCGTGGTCAGGTCGATGATGCGGATGCCCTCGAGTGGTTTCATCGCTCAGGCCCCTGCCGGGAATTGCTCGGCGAACGAGAATGCCTTGTTCGTTTCGCCGGTCGGCTTGAAGATGCCGTTGCAGCGCGCCACCAGCTTGTCGCCGGTCGTGAACAGGCCGTGCACGAACACCATCCGCGGCGACGCGCGCAGCATCGTGGCGCGGCCTTCGAGCCACTCGCCTTCGTTCGCGGGGCCGACGAAGTCGCAGGTGAGGTTGACGGTCAGCATGAACTGGGCGATGCCCGACTGCGCATTGGCATTGAGGATCAGCAACATGTCCGACAGCGTCATCATCATGCCGCCGTGACAACTGCCGCCGGGATTGCAGTGACGTCGCTCGATCGGCAGTCCGATCACCAGGCCGTCTCCCTCGCGCCTGCCATACAGCGGACCGAGTGGGTCGATGAAGGGATTGGCACGCATCTTCAGCGGCTGGAATCCGTCGGGAACATTAGCAGTCATGGGGGCTTTGTGAGGAAAAGGAGGCGGGAGGTCGGCGGGGCTCTTGCGCGCCGGCGCCTGTCGGGGGCCACGCACCAGCCGCGGTACTGGCCTGCGGGCGGGCTTACCCGATAATAGTCGACTGCGATCGTCGGCCTGCCGCCGGCCGACCGCCCGACCAGTCGCCGGCAGCCCTCGCGCGCCGGCTCAAGATACATGGAGACTTCGTTGATCGATCAAGCCCTGCTCGCCACGCTCGAACCGGCCTCGGTTGCCGTGCTCGGTGCTTCGGACAATCCCGACAAGGTGGGGGGCCGGCCGATCCACTTCATGCTCAGGCACGGTTTCAGCGGGCGGATCTACCCGGTCAATCCCGGGCGCAGCACCGTGCAGGGCCTGCCCAGCTACCCGGACCTGGACGCGTTGCCCACGGTGCCCGACCTGGCGGTGATCATCGTGTCCGGCCAGGACGCGGTCGATGCGGTGAGCCAGTGCGCGCGGCTGGGCGTGAAGGCGGCGATCATCATCGCGTCCGGCTTTGCCGAGGTGAACGAGGCCGGCGCCGAGCAACAGCGGCGCATGGTGGCGATCGCCGCCGGGGCGGGCATGCGGCTGGTCGGCCCCAACAGCCAGGGCTTCGCCAATTTTGCCAACGGCGCGGTGGCCAGTTTTTCGACGATGTTCATCGAGTACCCGCCGGCCGACGGGCCGGTCTCCATCGTCAGCCAGAGCGGGGCGCTGTCGGCGGCCGTGTACGGCCTGATGCGCGCGGCCGGGTTGGGGGTCCGCCACGTGCTGGCCACCGGCAACGAGGCGGACGCGACGGTGCCGGATATCGCCAACCTGGTCGTCGACGATCCGGGCATCGGCCTGGTGTTGCTGTACATGGAGCACATCGCCCGTCCACGGGTGCTGGCCGAGGCGGCGCGCAAGGCGCGCGCACGCTCGCTGCCGATGGTCGCGATCAAGTCGGGGCGGACCGACAGCGGGCAGAAGATGGCGGCTTCGCACACCGGTTCGCTGGCCAACGAGGACCGGGTGGTCGATGCGTTCCTGTCGAGGCACGGCATCTTGCGCGTGCGCGGGCTGGGTGAACTGGTCAGGCTGGCCCCGCTGCTGCTCAAGGGCCTGCGGGCTGACGGCAACCGGCTGGTCGCGATCAGCAATTCGGGGGCGAGTTGCGTGATGGCGGCCGATGCGGCCGAGTCGGCCGGACTGACGCTCGCGGTGCCGCCCGAGCAGAGCCGGCTGGCACTGCGCGAGGTGTTGCCCAGTTTTTCGACCAGCATGAACCCGATCGACCTGACCGGCGCGCTGCTCACCGACAGCAGTCTGTTCGCACGGGTGTTGTCGGTGCTGGCCGACAACCCGCAGACCGACCTGGTGCATATCGACATCCCGGTCGCCGGCCAGGGCTATGACCTTGCCGGCTTTGCGCGTGCTGCGGCCGAGTTCGCGCAGCGCACCGGCAAGCCGCTGACGATCTCGGCCTGGCAGCCATCGGTGGCCGGCCCGTTCCGGGCGGTGGGCCTGCCGGTGTTCGACACCGTCGACGAGGGCGTGGCGGCACTCGCGCAACTGGTGCGGCTGTCCGCGCTGACCGGTGCGGCGCCGGCCGCCTGGCCGTCGACGCCGCCGCCGCCGGCACCGGTACTGCCGGCGGGCGACGGCCCGTTCCTGAACGAGGCACAGAGCCTGGCGGTGCTGGCCCAGGCCGGCCTGCCGGTGATCGATCACCGGTTGTGCCTTTCCCCGCAGCAGGCCGAGGCAGCGCTGGCGGCGCTGGGCGCGCCGGTGGTGCTCAAGGCCTGCTCGAGCGGTTTGCCGCACAAGTCCGAACACGGCCTGGTGACCCTGAACCTGACCGACGCCGACGCGCTGGCGCGCCAGTGGCAGGCCCACGAGGCCACGCTGGCGACGCTCGGTGCGCCCGACGAGGGGATGCTGGTCGCGGCGATGCGCGCCGGGCGGCGCGAGATGCTGCTGGGTGCCCGCCACGACCCGGTGTTCGGCACCGTGGTGATTGTCGGCGACGGTGGCAAGTACGTCGAATCACTGCCGGACACGGCGTTGCTGCTGGCCCCGTTCGGACCGGAGCAGGTGCGCGAAGCGCTGCGCGGGCTGCGGGTATGGCCTGTCCTGTGCGGTGTGCGCGGCGAGCCACCGCTGGATGTCGAGGCGTTGATCGAGGCGGCGGTGCGGCTTGGTCGCTGTGTGGCCGCTGCCGACGGTCGCATCGCGTCGGTCGATGCCAACCCGGTGATGATGGGCGCGCAGGGGCAGGGCGTCTGGATCGCCGACGCGCTGGTCGAGCGTGCGCCAGGTGCCGCCGGCCCCGGGGAGGCCTCGTGACGACAGCCGCCGAATCGCGTGCGCCGGTGCGCCTGGCCCGTGGCGACGGCCTGCTGACCGTGACGCTCGACCGTCCGCAAAGGGCAACGCGCTGGTCGCCCGGGCTGGTGCAGGCACTGCACCAGGCGCTGGACGGGGCAGTGGCCGATCCCGACGTGCACACGGTGTTGTTCGTCGGCGAGGGCAGGCATCTTTGCACCGGGTTCGACCTGGCCGATCTCGAGTCGCTCAGCGACGGCGACCTGCTGCTGCGCTTCGTGCAGATCGAATCCTTCCTGCAGGCGCTGTGGCAGGCGCCACTGCGCACCGCGGCGATCGCCAGCGGCAGCACCTGGGGCGCCGGTGCCGATCTGTTCACGGCCTGCGAGGTCCGGCTGGTGCGGGCCGGCGCGGCGTTTCCGGTTTCCGGGCGCCGGCTTCGGGCTGGTGCTGGGCACCCGGCGGCTGGTCGAACGGGTCGGGCCCGACCCGGCCCGTCACTGGTTGCTGGGCAGCGAGATCATCCCCGCGCAACAGGCGCTCGAGACCGGTCTGGCCACCGGCCGGCTGGACGCGGACGAGCCGGTACCGGCGACGCTGGCGCAGCCGCCGGTGATCAGCGGGCGCACCGCGGCGACGCTGCGCCGCCTCAGCCGAAGCGACGATGCCGACGCCGATATGGCCGACCTGGTGCGCTCGGCGGCCGAGCCCGGCCTGCGGGATCGGATCGCCGCTTACCGGCAGCGCGGATGAGCGGGTCGGAAAAGGCAGAGGGTAGACTGTGCGACCCGGTTTCACGGGGGATTGAACCTTTGTCCGACAGGCTGCGACCAAAACGATGAGAAAGCCGGCAGAACTGGACGCCGATCAGGCCAGCGCCTTGCTTGCGCGCATCGCGAAACGTGACGAAACCGCGCTTCGCGAGCTGCACGGGCTGATGTCGCGCCGGATCTTCCTGTTTGCCATGACCCGATTGCGTGATGAAGACGCCGCCGAGACCGTGATGACCGACACCTTGTTCGAAGTCTGGAAGCACCCCGACCGATTTCGCGGCGAAAGCCGGTTCTCGACCTGGGTGCTGGGCATTGCCAGTACAAGGTGCTCAACGCCTTTCGCGCCCGCGGCGATACCCACGACGACGTCGACGACTACGCCGAGACGCTCGAGGATCCCAATGCCAACGTGGTGGCCCAGATCGAGGCCCAGCAGCAGGGTGACCTGCTGCGCGGCTGCATCGAGGAGTTGAACGAGGCCCAGCGCGAGTGCATCCAGCTGGTCTTTTTCGAAGGCATGGCGCTGGCCGAGATCGCCAGCGTGCAGGCGGTGCCCGAGGGACCGTGAAGACGCGCCTGTTTCATGCCCGCAAGAACCTGAAGCAATGCGTCCAGACCCGCTCTGGGCGCTGATTGGAACAGACCATGACCGATTCTCCGAGAACCCCGATCGATCGCGATGTCAGACGACTCGACGATGCCTTGCCCTGGTACCTGAACGGAACGCTGGAGCGCACGGATCACGAGTGGGTCGAGTCCCAGCTGGGCGATGACGACACCCGGCTGCAGTTCGATCGCAAGATCATCGACCTGCTGGACGAGCAGGCCCAGGCGGTGCCCGCCGACCTGGGCTGGGAGGCCTTGCTGCGCCGGGTGCGCACCGATGCCGGGCCGGCCGTCGCGCCGCTGGCGGGCCGGGTGGCCGACCAGGGCCCGCTGGCCCGGCTCGGCGACTTCTTCGCCAGCCTGCTGACGCCGCGGCTGGGACTGGCCATGGCCGCGCTGCTGGCCGTCCAGACCGTGACGATCGGCTGGTTGCTCACCGAGGGACAGAACGAATCTCAGCTGTACCGCTCCGGCGGCGCACTGCAGCCGGTGCCGGTGATCCGCGCGCTGCTGCCCGAAACGCTGCCCGAGAAGTCGCTGCGCACGGCGCTCACGGCCAACGGCCTGACCATCGTCGGCGGACCGACAGCGCTGGGCGAATACTTCCTGCAGGGCGAGGCCGGGTCGCTGGCCGCGGTGGCCGAGCAGCTCAAGCAGCAGGGCACGCTGATCAGCTGGTCGATCGAGCATCGCGCGCTGGGCCGGTGAGGCGCCCGACACTCAGCCAGCCAAGCCGATGAAACCCGCCCCGCATCCCCGTCCGCCCGCCGACCCGTCGCATGGCCCGGCCGGTGCGGGGACAGGTCGCGCACGACGCCGGCAGGTCATCGGCATGCTGTCGGCGCTGGCGGCGGCCACGGCGCTGCCCGCGCCGGCGGCGGCGGGCACCCGGCGCTCGGCGCTGGTCATCGGCAATGCCGAGTATCTCGACGCGCCGTTGCGCAACCCGGTCAACGATGCCCGGCTCGTGGCCTCGACGCTCGAGCGGCTCGGCTTCGAGGTGATGCGCCTCGAGAATGCCTCGCTGGCCGGCATGATCGACGGCCTGCGCCGCTGGATCGTGGGCAGCCGCGATGCCGGGGTCCGGGCGTTCTACTTTGCCGGCCACGGTACCCAGTACCAGGGGCGCAATTTCCTGGTGCCCGTCGACCTGGCGATCGAGATCGAGCCCGAGATCGAACGCGGGGCACTGCTGTTGACCGATGTGGTCGAGGCCTTGTCGGGTCAGCAGCACGGGGTCAATTTCGTGATCATCGATGCCTGTCGCACCGATCCGAAATCGCTGTTGCGTCCCTCGGGACGCCGCACCCGCGGCATCGAGAGCCTGCTGCGCCCGGGCTTTGCGGCGCTGCCCGCGCCACGCGGCACCGTGGTTGCCTACTCGACCTCGCCAGGCGCCCTGGCGCTGGACGGCGCCGGTACCAACAACAGCGTGTTCACCCGGGCACTGGCCAGCGAGATGCTCGAACCCGGCCTGCCGGTCGAATCGCTGTTCAAGCGGGTGCGCCTGTCGGTGATGCGGGCCACCCGCAATGCCCAGGTGCCCTGGGAGAGCAGTTCGCTGGTCGGCGACTTCTGCTTTCGCCCCAATGCCCGCGGGCGCTGCGTGCCCGACTGACACCGGCCCGGCCGGGCCGGCTTGCGCCTTCGACCCGCCGGCGGCAGGGTTTTGCCGCAAGGACTAACATACGGGGACAATCATTAGGAGACCGTCATGTCTGGCCTGATCCCCACCGTCGATCCGGACGGCCTGCTCGAGTACTCGGTTGTCTACACCGATCGCGCCCTCAACCACATGTCGCAACGCTTCCAGCGCGTGATGCGCGATCTGTCGTCAACGCTGCGCGAGGTCTACGGCGCATCGGCGGTGGCCATCGTCCCCGGCAGTGGCACCTTCGGCATGGAGGCCGTGGCGCGCCAGTTCGCGACCGATCGCAAGTGCCTGGTCCTGCGCAATGGCTGGTTCAGCCTGCGCTGGTCGGAGATCCTGGGCATGGGCAAGATCCCTGCCGAGGAGATCGTGCTGATGGCCCGCCCGGTTGCCGAGGGCTCGCAAAAGCCGTTTGTGCCGGCCCCGCTGGACGAGGTCGTGGCCAGGATAGCCGCCGACAAGCCGGCGGTCGTGTTTGCGCCGCACGTCGAGACCTCCAGCGGCATGATCCTGCCCGACGAGTACCTGAAAGCGGTCGGCGAGGCGACACGCGCCGCCGGCGGGTTGTTCGTGCTCGACTGCATCGCCTCGGGCACCGTCTGGGTCGACATGGCCGAACTCGGCATCGATGTCGTCATCAGTGCGCCGCAAAAGGGCTGGAGCGGTTCGCCCTGCGCGGCGTTCGTGATGCTCGGCGAGCGCGCGCTCGCGCAGATCGGCCAGACCCGCAGCAGCAGCTACGCGTGCGATCTGGGCAAGTGGCTGCAGATCATGCAGGCCTACGAGAACGGCGGTCATGCGTATCACGCGACGATGCCGACCGACGCGCTGACGATCAGCCGTGATGCGATGCTCGAAACCAAGGCGCGCGGTTTTACCGCGCTGCGCGAGCAGCAATGGGCGCTGGGCAACAAGATACGCGCGCTGCTGGCGGCCCACGGCTATCCCAGCGTCGCGGCGGCCGGCTTCGAAGCGCCCGGCGTGGTGGTCAGCTACACGAGCGACCCCGAGATCCACAACAGCAAGGCATTTGCCAAGCTTGGCCTGCAGACCGCGGCCGGCGTGCCGCTGCGCTGCGACGAGCCGGCCGACTTTCGGACCTTCCGGATCGGATTGTTCGGCCTGGAGAAGCTGGGTAACGTCGATCGCACCGTCGGTTTGCTCGAGGATGCACTGCAACAACTGGCCGCGAGCCAGGTTCCCACACGCGCGCGGCCTGACGGGGAAATCGGACAGGCGCGCTCGTCACCGGCTCGTCACCGGTTAGGCGCCAAGTTCCGGTGCGTCCGGGGTGACATTGTGCCGGTTCCCGGGAAATGGGGATGGCCGGCCTGACCCTGTTGCGGCAGACTTCGACGGGGTCCGGGGCCGATAGTTCCCGATCAATCTATGCCAAGGCGCGTGCCTGCGTGACCGAGGCGAAAAGGGGCATCGTCGTGATCCGCATGGTTTTTGTATTGATGGCGACACTGCTGGTGTCCGCCTGTGGTGGCGGCGGTGGCACCGGCCCGCGTCCGGAAAAGGGCGTCTTCACCGGGTTTGCCGGCCAGTTCGACTGGGAGAACATCAATAACGAAGGCATCGGCGATGGCGCCGATGGCGACGGGGGCTTCGGGGTTGGCGGGGCGCTGGGCCAGTTCCGCGGGGCGCTGGTCATCGCGCGCTTTCCCGATGGCACCGAGTTGGGACGTGCGCTGACCGACGATGTCAACGGCATGGTGACGGTCAAGCCCGGGCGCTCGTACGAGGGGCCGATGCTGCTCGAGATCCAGGGCCAGCCGGGCGCCACCTACTTCGAGGAAGGCAAGAATGCCTACGTGCCCTTCGGGCCGGGTCGCGTGTTGCATGCGCTGATCGGCCGCATCGATCGCAACGTGGGCATCACGCCGTTCAGCGAGGCGGCCTACCGGCTCGCCGTGCACTGCCAGAGCGCGCAGGGCGGGGTCGAGGTATGCGGCACCAGGTTCGGGCAGAGTAACGGCACGCTGCCGGCGACCGCGGCGATCCAGGCAGCCGGCCAGTCGGTGCGCAGCACGGTGAACCAGCAGTTTCCGGCGGCGCTGCAGATCGACGACGTGAACCGGTTGCCGTTCATCGTCAATGACCAGACCGGCCCGGGCGCCGTGGCCACCGACCAGCGGGGTCGCTACGGGCTGGTGAACATCGCGTTCTCCAAGCAGGCGGCGATGTACAACTCGCAGGCCGAGTCACCGACGTTGCTGGCCACCGAACAACTGAGCAAGGACCTGCTCGATGGCCGGCTCGACGGCCAGCAGGACGGCACCTCGACCGCGCCGGCCAACCAGCGCACCTACGATCCGCACTCGCTGGCCACCGAGCTGGCCTCGGCGCTGGCCCAGCAGACGAGCCGCTATGGCAACTCGGCCGCGCTGGCCTCGCTGCCCTCGATCGTCGCATTCGGCAACGTGCGCTACGACGGTTATTACTTCGACATGCGTATCGGCGCCAGCGGCGCGACCGACACGGTGGCCGTGGCCACCGAGACCGCCAGCACCGAGCGTACGCCCGGCCAGGTGACGACCTATGTCGGCCCGCAGAACAACGAGCGCGGCTTCATGGTCTACGGCAACATGGGCAGCGGCTCGATGTTCATCAAGACCGATGCCGCCGATTCCAACGGCCAGGTGCGCGTGGTCGGCAACAATGTCAATGGCGAACTGGGCACCGGCACCGCCGGCCAGCAGGCCGAGACGGCCACGACGATCTCGCTGCCCGGCGTGCTCACCCATGCCAGTGGCGGGTTCGGACACACGCTGGCCCGGTTTGCCGACGGCAGCGTCTACGCGCTGGGCGACAACGCCTACGGGCAGCTGGGACAGGGGCCGGGGGCGGCCAGCCGGATCACGACACCGACGCGGGTGAACCTGCCGGCGGGCGCGCTGTCGGTGGCCGCCACCAGTGCGGGTTCGTTCGCGTTGCTCGAGAACGGGCAGGTCCATAGCTGGGGCTCGGGCTGGGGCTTTGGCTCGCTGGGCAATGCCACGGCCGACGGCACACAGGCCAGCCCCGCACCGGTCCTGCAGACGGGCGGCGCCGTGCTCACCGACGTGACCCAGATCGCCGCGCGCGACAACGACGCGGTGGCGCTCAAGCGCGACGGCAGTGTCTGGACCTGGGGCAGCTTCAGCCAGGCGCTGGCCGGCACCGCGCCGTTCGGCATCCAGCCCGGCGAAACCGTGGCGACCCGCCTGCAGGGCCTGCCGGCCGATGCCAGGGTGCGCAAGGTGCTGACCGAACAGGGGATCTCGCTGGCCTTGTCCGATGCGCCCGGCGCTCCCGGTGCCGTGTATACCTGGGGGGTCTACTTCGACATCACCGCCAACGATTTTCTGTACGACCAGCAGCCGGTGCGCGTGCTCAACCTGCCGCCGGTGCGCGACGTGATGCCCGGTGGCTTCATCGGCTACGGCCAGCGGCCGTATGACCGGCTCACCGCGATGGCCATCGACTACTCGGGGCGCCTCTGGAAGATCCGCGGCCGGGTCGCCGAGCGTTACGATCCGGCCGATCCCATTGCGCAGCGCCGCCCGCAGGGGCAGGCGCCGCGGCCCGATTGCGCGAGCTGCCACACGGTCCGCGAGGCGACCACCCCGGCGCTGCCCACGACCGGGCCGGCCTGCATCCTGCCGGTGTTCGGGCTCAATACCCACCTCGAGCTGGTCAACTCGGCCAGCGACTGCGCCGGTTGTCACAACGGTGGCGCCCTCAGTACCGGGGCCACGCTGGCGCCGCTCACCTGCGTGCCGCCGGTGCTGCCGCCGCCGCCGACCCCGGTCAATGCCACGCCACTGAGCGGGCAGTGCAGCCTGCCGGTGGGCCACATCGTGACCCCGGCCGGCGCCTTCTGCGCCAGCTGCCACAGCGGGGTCATCATCGCGCCGCTGGCCTGTTCGCCCGACGAAGCCGTGCTGCCGCCGCCCAGCGCCACGACGGCCAGCGTCGATGGCGCCACCGACGATGTCGCTCCCATTACCGGCGCGATCGGTAACGGCGGGATCACCGACGACACCCGGCCGGTACTCACCGGGGCGCTGAGTGCGCCGCTGGTGACCGGCGAGAGCGTGCGCGTGCTGCGCGACGGCACCGACGTGGGTGCCGCGCTGGTCAGCGGCACGACCTGGCAGTTCGAAGTGCCGGTACTCGCCCAGGGGAACTACCAGTTCACCGCCAGGGTGCTCAATGCCGGCGGTGCGTCGGGCGCCCAGGGTACGCCGTTCGCGATCACGGTCTCGACCACGGGGCCGTCCAAGACGGTGACCATCACCTCGTTGGTCGACAACGTCGCCCCGCAGACGGGCGCGGTCACGGCCGGTGGCAAGACCAACGATCCGTCGCTGCTGGTCAATTACACGCTCAGTGCGGCGTTGACCAATAACGAGGTGGTCCGCCTGACCCGCAACGGCGCGACGATCGCGATGCAGGCACCTTCGGGCACGAGCGGCAGTTTCACCGATGCCGGCCTGACCACCGGCTCGCCGGAGGGCACGCTGTACCAGTACCAGGCGGTCGTCGAATCAGGCTCGGGGGTGCAGGGGGTGGCGAGCCCGCAGTTTCCCGTGACCTTCGACAACCAGGCGCCGGCCACGCCGATCGTGGCCTCGGTCAGCGCCAACTTCCGAACTCGACCAACGTGACCGGCATCGCGGGCTCGCTGACATCGGGGCAGGGCAGCAGCGACAGCACCCCGCAGATCGTCGGCCGGGTGGCCTCGGGCGATGCCACCGACCGGCTGGAATTCCTGGCCAACGGCGCGGTCATCGGCGACCAGGCCACCGTGGCCGCCGGGGGCGGCAACCGCGAGGCGACACTGACGCACAACACCGGGCTGAACCTGAACGGACAAACCGCGCCGCTGTCGCACTCGTTGCAGCAGTTCACGGTACGGGCGGTCGACGGGGCGGGCAATACCAGCGCGGCCAGTGCAGCCTTCTCGGTCGACTTCGGGTTTTTCGACTGCGAGACGCTGCGGGCGCGGATGCTGCCCAGCCACTCAACGCCGGGTGCCACCTGCACGAACTGCCACGCTGACCAGACGGGCGGTGGGGTCAATCGGCTGCTGGTGCCACCGGGCGGGTCGTACTGGTGCACCCGGGTCGCCGGTGACCGGGTGTTGCCGCGCTGACCGTCCCGGCGGGCATCGCCGCGGGCGCCGTGCGCCGCTTGCGGCCGATGCCGGCTCGCCTACAATTCGCTTTTTGCGGGCGTGGGCCGGCGCATCGATGGGCGATCGCGGGCCGCGTGGTCACGCCCGGCTTCCCGCTAGAGGCTTCTCGTCTTGGAAACTGCCTGGATACACGGTCTGCTCGGCGGCCTGCTGATCGGCCTCGCGGCTGCGATCTACCTGCTCGGTAACGGGCGGATCATGGGGATCAGCGGCATTCTGGGCGGGCTGGTCGATGGCTCGGCCGGCAATCGCCTCGAGCGCGTCTGCTTTCTCGTCGGCCTGGTCGGGGCGCCTGCCGTGGTCGCGGCGACGCTGGGGGCCACGCCCACCCATGCCCCGTCATCGATCGGCCTGCTCGTGCTGGCCGGGGGGCTGGTCGGCATCGGGACGCGGCTTGGCGACGGCTGCACCAGCGGCCACGGGGTTTGCGGCCTGTCCCGGTTGTCCGGGCGTTCGGCGGTGGCGACGCTGGCCTTCATGGGCAGCGGCATCGCGGTCGTCACGCTCGGTCGCCACCTGTTCGGGTTTCTCTGACCATGGCCGCGCTGCTTGCGCTGCTGGTCGGCGCCGTCTTTGGCATCGGCCTGCTGGTGTCCGGCATGACCGACACCGCCCGGGTCCAGGGTTTCCTCGAATGGTCGGGCAACTGGGACCCGACGCTGGCCTTCGTGATGGGCGGCGCGATGATCCCGATGGCGATTGCCTGGCGCATCGCCGTGCGGCGCGAGCGCGCGCTGATGGGCACGCCGTTGCCGGCGCCGCCGCTCAGGTCCATCGATGCGCGGCTGGTGACCGGCTCGCTGTTGTTCGGTATCGGGTGGGGCCTGGCGGGCTTTTGTCCGGGCCCTGCGCTCGCCTCGCTGGGGTTGGCCGAGACCGGGCCCGTGGTTTTCGTCGCGGCAATGGTCGCCGGCATGTGGCTGGCCGTGCCCATCCTGGCTCGCCGCGGCTGACGCGCCCCTTCCTTCCCATTCACCTGGACCTTCTCATGGAACTCAAGCAACTGACCCCCGATCTGAAAGTCGCCGGCCAGCTCAGGCCCGAAGACATGGCCGCGGTTGCCGCCAGTGGCGTGCGCAGCCTGATCTGCAACCGGCCCGATGGAGAAGCGGCCGACCAGCCGGCGACCGCCGCGATCATCGAGGCCGCCGAAAAGCAAGGCCTGCGGTTTCGCGATATTCCGTTCACCGCCGGGCGGCAGACGCCGCAGGACGTGGCCGCGTTTGCCGCGGCGCTCGACGAGTTGCCCAAGCCCGTCCTCGCCTATTGCCGCTCGGGCATGCGCTCGACCACGATCTGGGCGATGTCGCAGGCCGGGGTCACGCCGGTGGAGTCGCTGGTGCGCACCGCCGCCGCTGCCGGTTACGACATCCAGCCGATGCGGCCGGTGCTCGACGCCCTGGCCGGCGCGGCCAGGGGCTGAGCCAACGGCCTGGCGCGTCGGATACCGCCGCGGCCGGGCCGCTCAGATGCTGGCCACCCGCGCGATTGCGAAGTCGGGAATGCCGATCGGCGAGATCGTCACCGGGGTCTGCCGGCCGCCGGTGAGCTTGCTGACCGCTTCCGAGACGAAGTAATCCAGCCCTTTGTAGGTGATGCGCCCGCTGCGCGACAGATCGGCGCCGCCATCCAGCCCTTCGATCACGGCCTTGGTGAACGCGCCATTGCCCCAGGCATCGTTCTCCTCGGACAGCTGTCGGCCCGAACTCGACGCGAACACCACGACACCGTTTTCCGACGCCGCCAGGTTGTTGGCCAGCCGGGCCAGTTCGCGACTGGCGGTCCGGAAGTTGCCCAGCGCGTTGCCGGCGTAACAGGTGTCGACGAAGAACAGCGCCCGGCCACGCATCTGGCCGAGCGTCGTGCGGATCGCCTGCTCGGGCACCGCGGTCGCCGCCAGTCGTTCATGGTTGCCCTCGTATGGCAGGAAGTACTGGCCGTCCGGCGCGTTGATCCCGTGGCCGGCGATGAACAACATGCCGACATCCTCGGGGCCGACGCTGCTGCTCAGCCACTGCAGCGATTCGAGGATGGACGCCTTGCTGGCCTGCCCGTTGGTCAGCGAGCGGGTGGCGACGCTGG
Organism: Burkholderiaceae bacterium; assembly: GCA_041396665.1. GTDB lineage: Bacteria > Pseudomonadota > Gammaproteobacteria > Burkholderiales > Burkholderiaceae_E > JAUIAI01. The sequence goes on along the minus strand of JAWKYE010000019.1, from coordinate 129,743 downwards.
AGTAGTAGCGACCCTTCTGGCGCTGCACCGACGCGAGGAAGTCGCGTGAATCCTTGGCGGCCAGGCCCAGTTGGTAATCCGGTTTCTGGTAGTCGCTGATCCTGATCGACAGCACGAACAGTCGCGGGCCCCGCAGCTCCCGGTCATCGCCGGCCAGCGTGGGCGGGCCTGCACGGGGAATGGCCGAGGCGTCCTCGGTCGGCGGGGTGGCGAGCGCCGACACGACCGGTGGCACCGGCTGCACGGCAGCTGCCGGCGGCGCCTGCGGGACCTGGGGCGGCGGGGGCGGCGGCACCGTGAACCCGAGGGGTTCCGGATGCCGTTGCGGTCGCGGGCGATCAGCTGGATCACCGAACCAGGCGGCGGCGTCGGCACCTGGGCGATGCCCCGGTCGCGGCGGTGAACTGGTCGGGCAACTCGACGCTGGCCTCGGGTGCGGGTCGACCATCGATGCGCACCTCGACCGACGGCCGCCCCTGGGCGCGAATGCCGAACGGGATCTGCATCTCGTTCGGGCTGCGCCGGATCGCCGACAGGTCGACCGCCGTCAGCACCGGCGGAAACTGCAGCTTGCGGATGTCGAGCGCCGATGCGTCGGGCAGGCGGACCGGTTGCGCGGTGGCCGATGGCGCCGGGGCCGCGGGCGAAGGAATCGTCGCGGATGGCGCGGCGGCGGGCGGCGTGGTCGCGACCGGCGCCGGTCCATCGGGCACGAGAATGACCGCCAGGCCCAGCAGCCTGTCGATGGCGGCCGGTTCGTTGAACTGGTCGCGGAACCGGTTCAGTGAGAAGAAGTCGGCAGCGGCGGCATCCTGGCGATTGACCGCCCAGCCGACGATGCGGTCGGCGCCGGCGCTGGCATCGAACTTGCCGGCCGGCGTCCAGAGCACCCACTGCCCGTCCGGGCGCGGCAGCAGCGACAGGCGCAGCCGGCCGTCGTCGACGCCCCACCAGCGGATCGTGCCGTCGCTCATCGTGGTGATCGCCAGCGCGTTGTCCGCGGTCAGGTTGATCGCCCTGACCTCGGCCGCGGTGTCGGTGCGCCAGCGCACGCTGCCCTGTGCATTCACGTAGTACAGGCCCTTGGAGGTGCCGAACAGCGCGTCGTCGCGACCTCGAGAAAGGCGATGGAGCGACCGGTTTCATCGGCCCGCATGTCGATGCGCTCGCCGTTGATCTGCGGCTCGCGGGTGTTCTCCCAGGTGGGTCCGCCAAAGAACCGCGCTTGAGCGCGGCTCGCGCAGGTCGGTCTCGCTGCCGATCGGCCGGATCACGCGTTTCTGGATATCGAAGACGCTGAAGCTGCGCCCAAAATCGAAGGAAAACCCGATCCGCGCCCCGTCGGCCGACACGCGCAGGTTGCGCGGGCCGCGCAGGTCGGGCAGGCCGGCGTGCGGCTCTGCACGTCGTTGCGGGCCAGATCGACGATGCCCCAGCGTCCATCGAAACTGGCATACGCGGTACGGTCGGCATCGACGGCCTGCAGGTCCAGCACACTGTCGCGGGCGAGCAGATGGCTGCCCACCGCGGCGCCCGAACCGGCATCGAACACGTACAGCCGGTGCGCGCCGATCTGCTCGTAGCCGGTGCCGGCCGCCAGCAGTTGCCGGCCGTTGCCGCGCCAGCCGACGGACATCAGGTTGCCGGCTGCCAATGAGGGCATGTCGGCGCGCAGCACCGAGCGGCCGGTGCGCGCCTCGAAGACCTCGGGCGCATCGGTGCGCCGGTTCGTGCCGTAGTAGCCCACGGCCAGGCGCTCGCCATCGGGCGAGAAGGCCACGGACACCACCTTGCCCGAGCCGCGCCATTGCTGCAGCGGCGCCAGCTGCCCGCCACGGCTCTCGAACACCCGCACATCGCCTGCCAGCGAACCGACTGCCACCAGGCCGTTGGCCGCGACATCCAGCCCGTAGCTGAGGCCGTCGAGCCGTTGCTCGAACACCATCCGGCCGTTGCGATCGAACGCGCGCAGGCCGTTGTCGCCGGCATAGGTCGCCAGCGCAACCGGCCGTCGGCCGAATAGGCGAGATCCTTGATGTCGCCGCCCTGGGCGTCGAACTGGCGCACCAGCGCGCCGCCGGACAGCGAGAACAACAGGATCCGGTGGGTGCCTGCCGAGGTGCCGGTGGAGCCGGCCACCGCGACCAGGTCCTCGGTCGGGTGGATCGCCGCGCCGTACAGCCGGCCGGTTTCGCCGGCGCCCACCGCGGGTCGGAGAATCTGACGTAATTCCCGGGTGGCCAGGTCCCAGATCCGCGCTGTCTTGTCATCGGAGGCGGTGACCAGCACGCCGCGGGCGGCCGACACCGCGAGCCGGCGCACCGGCGCCGCGTGACCGCCCAGTTCGATCTGGATGTTCGGCTCGCCAGGGGTGGCGGGGCCGCGATCCTGGGCATGGGCGGCCAGGCCGGGTAGCGACAACACCACCGACAGGCAGACGGGCAGCCCGCAGCGCAGCGCGCGGACCATCCGGGGGAGCGGGAACGGGGCTTTCAACGGAGACCTCCCGATGTCAGTTTGGGGCAGACCGGGCTGGTGAATCGATAGCATACCGGCATTCGGGCCGGACCGACCCAATTGCTGGGTCGCCTCCACGACCGGCAAGGTTCAACCAGTTGCCTGGCGGGCCCGTATCGGGCCGTGCCGCGGACCTTGCGTCGCGCGGCGATCAGCTGTCAATCCCCGGGGCTCCCATACGCATGGCATTGCGCTGGGGTCGATAACGTGTTTTCAATACGGCCAGGCCTCGGTCGCGCGACTTGCGTTGCATCGGTCCGCGCGTCACCACCACCAGGAGGAAGTTTCCCCATGCCGGCAACCGCCCAGCCCAAACGATCGCTATTGCTGTCCCTGATGCTGCTGCTTGGCGCCTGCGGAGGGGGCGGCACCGCGGTCGACAGCGATCCGGGGGTCAAGCCACCGCCAGGGCCCATCGCCGGTTGCATCACGTCGGTCAAGTCGGGCTTTCCGCAGTTGCGCGGCGCACTCGACTGGGATCGCGACCTCGGTGGCGATGCGATCGGCGCCGATAGTGGCGGCGCCGACGGCGCGGGCGGCGTCGGCGCCGGCGGTGATCTGGGCAAATTCGTCGGCGCCGATGTCGTCGTCACCCGCTACGATGGCAGCGGCGAGCTGATCGGCACGGCGGCCACCGACGACACCGGCATGGTCACGATCAGGACATGCGGCTACGACGGGCCGATGCTGGTCGAATTCAAAGGCAATGATCGCGCCACCTACGTGCAGGAGCGCCTCGACGACTTCGATCCCAGCCGTCGGGATGTCACGCGCTTCCCGGCGGGCGAGTCCCTGCGCGCCGCGGTCGGCGCGGTGCGCTACAACATCGGCGTGTCGCCGTTCACCGAGGCAGCGGTCAGCTATCTCGAGAAGTCCATCCTGCTGCAGCCAACGGTGCTGGGCAAATCGGTGCAGGGCAAGGCCCTGCCCGAGCAGATCGAACTGGCCAACCAGCAGATCGCCAAGGTGATCGCCGACCAGCTGCCCAACGCCTATCGGCCCAACAGCGATCGCGGGGCAGGCAAGTTCCGCATCACGCAGCTCCCCACGCTCACCGACCAGGTCCAGCAGGGCGCGCTGGATAGCGATCCGGCCGGCATCGCCGGGGCGGTCAATGCCGGCTTCGGACTGCTGGCCGATACCTTCCTGCCCAGCGACCAGGAAGTGGGCGGCGACGGCAAGTCGCCATCGGCGGTGATCGCCGCCCGCCAACTGGCGCTGGACCTCGGTGACGGGCGCCTGGACATGACCATCGACGACAAGCCGGTCGCCGCGACCGCCGCGCCGGCCTATACCTACGAGACCTTGTGGCGGGCCAAGACCATCGGCGCCGGGCGCATTGCCGAGAAGGCCGGAACCGGCTCGCTGGCCAGCACCAGTGCACAGGGGGCGGTCGAGGTGGCCCACTTCGGGCTGTCCAGCTTTGTCACCTACCCCTCGCGTACCGGCTCAGGATCGGGCGCGGCCCCGGTGCTGCGGCGTACGGACATCGGCCAAACCGTGACGCTCGACTCGGGCGGCCGGCTCAAGGTCGAGCGGCGCATGGGCGCGCAGGTCGGCGACGATCGCAACTACTTCGAGGAGCGGCACGAACACGACATCAGCCAGATCCTGGGTGGTGCCATCTTCGTCGAGGTCAAGGTAGGCTCGGTTGGCGAGGTGGTGGCACTGACGCAGGATAGGCGCTCGCTGCTCTACATCGAGCCGATGCTGCCCTACCGGGTCCAGGGAGACGAAACCCCCGATCAGGGCCGGGCACGCCTGCGCGACGCGGTCGAGCTGCTCGAGCGCCAGTCGCTGGCCGTGGGCAGCGACGCGCTGCGCGTGGTCAGCTTCGTGCCGGCACCGCTGGCACGCACATTCAACGGCAACCTGCAGTCGGTGCCGCCGGCCATCACCTTCGTTGGCTCCGACGGTCGCGTGCGGGGCATCGTGCCCAGTGCCCGCTTCAATGCCGCCAACGGCGAGCGCAACCCGTTCAACCTGCGCTTCAACGGCGTGGCGACGATCGATCTGCCGGCGCCGGCATTGCTGCAGGCCCTGGTCTACGACAAGTTCGCGCCGCCCGGGCACACGGCCCGCTACGGCCCGCAACCGGCCGGCGTGACCCTGCCCTGGACCGGACCGCGCCGCCTTTACGGCCTGACCCGCGCCGGGCAGGTCGTCACCTGGCTCGAGGGCGCCGACGCGACCGGCGTGACACTGGACATACCCGGGTCGGTGATTCTCGTGAACGCCGATTCCTCGACCGGGGTCTACGCGTTGAACAGTGCCGGCCAGGTGTTCTGGCTCAATGCCGACCAGGCCCATGCGCGCGATGCCGGCGCGCAGATCGACGGGGCCGCGGCACAGCCGCGTCGTTACGCGCTCAACCAGGTGGTGCCCATCCCGATGCCCGGTGGCGTGCGCATCTGCTGGATAGGCGCGGAGCAGGCGATCGACTGCGACAGCGGCCGGGCCTACGCGTGGGCCGAACCGCGGGCCTCACTGCGCTTTGCCGCGGCGGGGGCGGGCGGTTTCGTCTCGACCGCGGCCGATGGCCTGGCGACGCTCGCGGTACCGACCGACGTCGGTGCGGCGCAGGCGGTCGACTTCCCGGGCAGCAACCCTGGGCTGTGGCGGCTTTCGGCCGTTGAGCACCTGGATTTCACGCTGGCCGGTTCGACGCCACTGGCGGTTCGCCTGGGCGGCCTGAAGTACCTGTCCACCGCGGGCAAGAGCGCCGACAAGGCGACCGTCGGCGCCCAGCGCAACATCTTGTCGGACCTCATCTGCGACCTGGCCACCGGCAGCAAGTCGTGCCCGCTCGACCAGCAGTTCGCGTACATCACCGGCGCCCAGCTTCGGGCAGCGATCGAGCAATCGATCGTCGCCAGCGGCGGATCGGCGATCGGCAGCAAGGAGAGCTTCTTTCCGTCCGGCTACGCGAGCCGGTTCGGGGTGGTGCGTTCCGCCGGCACCGGTATCGCACTCACCAACCAGGTCCAGGTGCCGGCGGGCGACATCGCGGCATCGATGCCCGCGACCAGGGCCGACGGGCAGTTCGTCGTCAATGGCGTGAACACCGCGCTGGCCTTCACCGCGTTGCAGGATGTGACCAACCAGCGGGGTTTCGCACTGGACGGTGCGGCGCTCGGGTTTGCCGACAGCGACCGGATCCGGCTCGATCGCACGCTCAAGAGCTGGCGCTCGGATTCGGCGGCTGCCGCGGTGCTGCGGCGCACCAGCCAGTTTCCCGACGGCCTTGGCAGCTCCAGCCATCAGTTCTACGTGAACCTGATTCCCGGGGTCCTGGTGACCGAATCGTTCGGATTCCGGGTCTGCTGGGAGGTGCGGGTCGAGACCTTTGAAAACGGTAACGGGCGCAAGTCCTGCACGCTGCACGATGCGACCGGCAAGGTCACCGGGTTCACGGTCATCGACGCGCGGCTGTTCGGCTCGGGTGCCGCACCCAGGGTCGACTTTGGCGATGCGGCCGAGGAGGGCAGCTTTACGCCGATCCGCTGAGCGCCGGATCTCGGATACGTGGCCCGCCGCCGGGGGCGGCCACGCTCAGCGCGGCAGCAGACCGACGGCCATCTGGGTGTCCATCGGCTCCTCGTGCACTTCCAGCCCGGTGGGCATGTACTCGCGCCGCAGCAGGCTGAAGAACGCATCGGCCGGGATCGGCTGGCTGCACAGGAAGCCCTGATAGAGGTTGCAGTCATGTTCGCGCAGAAACTGCAACTGCTCCTCGCGCTCGACGCCTTCGGCGGTCACGTCCAGGCTCAGGCTGCGCGACATGGCGAGGATGGCCCGCACGATCGCCGACGAGTCGGTGTCGTCGGGCAGCGACTGGATGAACGACTGGTCGATCTTGAGTTCGTTGATCCGCATCCGCTTGAGGTAGGCGAGCGACGAAAAGCCGGTGCCGAAGTCATCCAGCGCGGTGCGCACGCCCAGTGACTTGAGTTGCTCGAGCATGACGAGGTTTTCCTCGGTGTCCTGCAGCAGCAGCGACTCGGTGATCTCCAGCGTCAGCATGTAGGGTTCAGTCCGGTCAGCTCGAGCGACTTTTGCACGTCGCGCAGCAACTGCCCGCGATGAAAGTGTGCCGGCGAGATGTTCACCGACACCCCGCAATCATTGATGCCTGCCTTGCGCCAGCGTACCGCCTGGTTGCAGGCCTGGGTCAGCACCCAGCGGCTCATCTCGACGATCAGGCCCATGTCCTCGGCCAGGCCGATGAACTGACCGGGCGGGATCATGCCCATCGTCGGGTGCTTCCAGCGGATCAGGCCCTCGGCACCGACGATGCGGTTGCTCTGCACGTCGACCTTGGGCTGGAAGAACAACACGAACTCATTGCGCGCCAGCGCCTTGCGAAGATCATTCTCCAGCGTCATCCGGGCCATGTTCTGCTCGTTGAGGCTGGCCGAGAAGAACGCGTAGGTGTTCTTGCCGCGCTCCTTGGCCACCGACAACGCGGCGTTGGCATTCTGCATCAGCGTTTCGGTGTCCTGGGCATCGAGCGGCGCGGCCGCGATGCCGATGCTGGCCGAGGTGAACAGTTCGTGCTGGCCGACGACGATGGGTTTGCTCAAGACCTGGATCATCCGGCGGGCGACCAGCACCGCCTCGTCGGACTTGGACAGGCCGGGCATCAGCGCCATGAACTCGTCACCGCCGATGCGCGACAGCGACCAGCCGGTGTTGCGATCGCCGGTGGCACTGAGCGGATCGGCACCGAGCAGGCAGGATTGCAGCCGCTGCGCAACCACCTTGAGCATGCCGTCGCCCACCTTGTGGCCCAGCGTCTCGTTGATCTTCTTGAACCGGTCGATGTCCAGGTGCAGCAGCGCGCATAGCGAGCTGGACTGCTCGTTGCGTCGCAGCGCCGATCGCAGCTGGCTGATGAACAGGCGTCGGTTGGGCAGGTTGGTCAGCGCATCGAAGTAGGTCATGCGATCGCGCTGGGCCTTGAACGCGAGCGTGTTGCGCAGGCGTAGCGCCAGTTCACTGGGGTCGACCGGTTTTTCCAGGAAGTCCGTTGCGCCCAGCTCGAGCACCCGCAGCTTGGTCTGTGCATCGCTGGCCGAGGTCATCACGATCACCGGGATATGGCGCAGGTCGTCGTCCTTGCGCACCTGCTCCAGGATCTCGAAACCGCTGATGCCCGGCATCATCAGGTCGAGCAGGATCACGTCCGGATGCTGGTCGCGGATCCGGGCAAGCGCGGTCAGCGGCTCGCTGATGCCGTCGAAGTCCTGGTAACCGGCTTCTTCCAGGAAGGCCCGCACCAGCTCGATCAGGATGGGTTCATCATCGATCATCAGGACCGTCGAGTGTCCAAGCAGCATCCTGTCCTGGTCCTGCCGGTGATCGGAATTAGGCTTGCTCGTTGACGGACTCATGACGTGCTCTCTGTGGTGGCAACGCGCGCATCCGGCGAGGATGCGCTACGCTTGCCGGCCAGTTGGATGCGCTTTGACAACTGCTCGATCTGGACGAAATGGCTTTGCGCCTCGGCCTGCTGCTGCTGCACGGCGGCCGTTTCCAGGCGCACCGCCGGTTCCGTGAAGTCGTCGAACCTGACCGATCCTGCGGAACCCTTGAGCCAGTGGGCCAGGCGGGCCAGTTCGGCCAGATCGCCTCGGCGAGTGCCTCGCGCATCTGCTGGATGCGCTCGGGAAGGCGCACGACAAAGCTGTCGACGATGGCGTGCAGGCGCTGCTGGCCGGCCAGCCGTGACACCAGCGGGCCATCGGCATCGGGGGTAACCGGGGCGGCATCGGGCGGGCGGGCCGATTCGATCGTCCTGGGATCCGTCGCGGCCTGGGCGTGGGTAACACGCTCGCCGTTCAGGTGGCTGCCGAGCAACTCGAACATCGCGTCGATGTCGATCGGTTTGGTCAGGTAGCCATCGCAGCCGGCCTCGCGGATCTCCTTGTCAAAGCCGGTCAGCGCGTGCGCGGTGAAGGCGATGATCGGGATGGACAGGCCTGCCTCGCGCAACTCGCGCGTGGCCGAGTAGCCGTCCAGCACCGGCATCTGCATGTCCATCAGCACCAGGTCGAAGTCGCCCTGGCGGGCCTTGTCGCAGGCCTGGCGGCCGTCTTCGGCCTCGGTGACCGTGATGCCCACTTCGGACAACAGGACGTTCACCAGTTGACGGTTCTCGGGCGAGTCGTCGGCGACCAGTATCCGGCAGTCGGTAAAGCGCCAGCTCGTCTGGGCCGGGCCTGCTTGCTGTTCGGTCGAGGCCAGGGCGTCGGTGGCAGCGATCAGTTCGAGCGGGCCGTGATGCTCGTCCGCCTGGTCGACCGGCAGGCGAACCGTAAAAGTGCTTCCCTGGCCGATGATGCTCGTGACCTCGATATCGCCGCCCATCGCCCGCGCGAACCGCCGGCTGATCGTCAGGCCCAGGCCGGTGCCGCCAAAGCGCCGCGTGGTCGAGCTTTCGGCCTGGGTGAAGGGCTCGAAGATGCTGGCCAGCTTGTCCTGCGGGATGCCGATGCCCGAATCGATGATGCTCAGCTCCAGCCTGCCGCCGTGGGCGTCGCCAAGCCAGCGCTCGCGTATCGTGACCGAGCCTTTCTCGGTGAACTTGATCGCGTTGCCCGTCAGGTTGGTCAGGATCTGGCGCAATCTGGCCGGGTCGCCGGCGATCGAGCGCGGGACGCTGCCCTGCACGTCCAGGCTGAGCGTGATGCCTTTCTCCTGCGCCCGCACATGCAGGATCTCGATCGTCTCGGCGGCGATCCGGTGCGGCTCGCAGGCGATCCGTTCCGTGGCGAACTCGCCCGATTCGACCTTGGACAGATCGAGGATGTCGTTGATCAGGTCGAGCAGGTGTTTGCCGTTGCGATGAATCGTGTCCAGGTAGCGACGCGACTGCTCCTGCGAAGTCGCACTGCCACGGCGGATCAGTTCGGTGAAGCCGAGCACCGCGTTCATCGGCGTGCGGATCTCGTGGCTCATGTTGGCCAGGAACTCGCTCTTGGCCTGGTTGGCGGCCAGCGCCTTGTCGGTGGCCTCGCGCAACAGCACTTCCTTGCGTTCCAGTTCGGTCACGTCATCCAGGCTCACCAGCACGCCGTTGACCGTGTCCGCATCGCCCATGATCGGCGAGCAGTTCGCCAGGAACGAACGCTTCTGGCCGCTGCCGTCGATCAGCGCGATCGGCAGATTGCGCAGCGCTTCGCGGGTCGATTGCGAGATCAACCACGGCAGTTCCCCGGCAGGCATCGGCGTACCATCCCCGGTGATCCAGGCGAACTGCACGGCCTTGCGGCCGAGCAGCTTTTCCTGCGACTCGTTCACCAGGCTGGCGAACGACTGGTTGGCGAGCACGATCTGCCCCTTGGCATCGACCAGCAGCAGGCTTTCGGCCAACGAATCCAGGGCGCTGCGGACCCGGTCGGGCACGGCGCGCGACGGGTCCAGGTGCTTGAGCATCCGGCCGAGGTAAAAGTAAAAGCCCACCAGGCAGAACAGTGACAGCGCCAGCGCGGCATGCAGGCGCTCGTCCATCACGTAGGCCAGCAGGCCCTCGCCGCGGATTGGTTCGAAGCTCAGTTCCACCTGGCCCCATTGCGCGGTATTGCCGAACAGCGGCACCACGACCTGGGTCTCGGTCGAGCGGTTGTCGGCGCGCGGCTCCCACAGGATCTCGTGTTCGCCGCTGATCGCCACCAGCTGGCCGTCGGCCTGGCGCAGCGCGGCCGAACGCAGGTCCGGGTTGCGTTGCACGGAGAACGCCAGCAGGTTCTGCACCGCCGCGGTGTCGCCGCTGACCAGGCTGTCCATCGTGCTCGAGGCGATCAGCTCCGAGATCGACAGGCGTTGTTCGCGCACGAGTTGGCCTTTGTCCGGGAGTACCCCCAGGAAGAAGGTCAGCATCATCGCGCTGGAGACCAGCGAAACGAGCCCGAAGGTCAGCAATACCCTCGCGTTGAACAACCGTTTCATGAAGTCCTTTCCGTTTCACCGGCCGTGTGGCCGTCCGTTGCGGCAACCGGTCCGGGCACTGGCACGCCGGGTTGCTGTCTGGCCTGCTTGAGCATCGATTCCAGCGATTCCTCGTCGGCATCGTTGCGTGCCTGGTCGTTCAGGCTGTTCAATACCGGCAACGGGTCGATCGAGCGCCAGGCCGGTAACGAGGCGAGCAGACTGCTCAACAGGGCGCCGCCGCGGACCAGCCAGATCACATAACCGATTGATACTCCGGTACTGACGGCGACGGTGGATGCGACGACCTGACGGTCGAATTTCTCGCCCGACCGGCTGAATTCGCGCAGTTGTGAACTCGCCCGCTCCAGGTTTGCCAGCGAATAGCCGTCCAGTCTTGCCCTTTCGTAGATGTCACGCGGTTGTCCGTCGGTGCGATCCGGGGCAACCGACACCGGCAGCGCCGACAACCGGGAGGAAATCGGGGCGAACGCCTGACCTGAACCGGCTTCGCGCTCGAGGTTGAGCCGCCCGGTTGACCGGCCGTTGGCCGCCGCGCGTTCGGCCTCGGGGGGCGGGGCGAACCCGCCAGGCGCCCGCGCCGCCAGCGGAGCCGGCGCCATCACCTGGTCGGCGGGGACCGAGGCGTGGGCGTCGCCCGGATTGACCGACAGACCCGTCGTCGTCCCGGCATCGAGCGAGTCGCCAGCCGATTCATCACGGTCGCGCCCGGCACCGGCATCTGGCAGATCATCATCGGCCGGCGGCGTGAAGACCGAGGTGCCCAGAATGCGCATCTCGACCCCGCCTATCTGGGCGCCCGAGGCGTCGCGGACGATCAGCTGCAGGACTTCGTCGGCGCTGTCGCGCTGGGGCGCCCGCCAGGCCAACGCGCCCGCTTCGATGTCGGCCTGGGTGAATTCGCCGCCGGCCACCAGGCGCTGGCCGCGCAGCAACAGGTCGCCCTGCCCAGGGGTGGCGCCCAGCGTGTAGACCAGGTCGATGGCGGCGTCATCGACATCCTGCGCGTTGAGCATGCTGGTGTCGATCAGCGTGGTCGCCCCCGGCGCAGCGTTCACCCAGCGGCTGCCGGACAGCGTCGGTGCATCGTTGACGGCGGTGATCGTGATTCCGAATTTGCCGGCCGTCGTGCGCGAAGGGTTCGCGCCATCGGCCAGGTCGGCATGCAGCATGTCGGCGCCGTTGAAGTCCGCATCGGGCAGGTAGGTCAGGCCGGCCAGCGCCTGGCTGATCGTCGTGGCCGAGCCCTGCAGCGTGAGCGTCCTGCCCGCGCTGGCGAGCGGATCCAGACCAAGGCGGCCCGCGGAAACCTGTACGGTGAGCACGAGGTTGGTGCCGGCCTGTTGGTCGAGCACGGTGAGCCTGGCGCCCCCTTGCAGGGCCAACGGCGTGTCTTCTGCGGTGACCAGTGCGCCAGGTCCGTTGATGGCCAGCGGCTCGATCTCGTCGGTGACCTGGAACACGAACACCTGCGTCGTGCCCTGGGCGGTGCCGTCCGATGCCGCCACGTGCACCTCGTAGCGATTGTCCCGATCGCTGTCGGTCGGTGACTCGAAATCGGGCGGCTGCACGAGCCGCAGCAGCTGACTGCCGGGGGCGATCGCGAACCGGGCCTGGTCCGGCCCGCCGACGATCGCGAATTGCAGCGGATCCGCGTCGGCATCCAGCGCGGACACGCTGACCGGGTCGAGGCGGTTTTCGGGCGTCGCCACGGTCACGGGCGCGCCGCTGCCACCGGTGTTCATCACCGGGGGATCGTTGACCGGTACGACGTCTATCGTCAGGGTCGAGGCCGTTGCCGCGGGCTGGTTCGCCGCGTCGCGCACCGTGACCTGGATCGTGTCGTAGGCGGCGCCATGGGCGTCGGCCGGCGGCCGGTAGACCAGCTCGCCCGCGGCCAGCTCGGCTGCCGTCACCAGCTGGGTCGTCGACGCCGGGCTGCCCTTGTAGATCAGTTGACCCCGGGTGGGCAATGTGTCGATCGTCAGCGATGACAAGGTCGACCCGTCCTCCGGATCGCTGAACGGGAAGTCGGCGGCGCGCAGCACGAGGTCGGTGTCCTCCGGCGTCCAGACCGTGTTACCGGTACCGGCAGGTGCCTCGTTCACGTCATCGATGTCGATGCGCACGGTGCCCGGCAGGGAGGTCTGCACCCCGTCCTGGACCTGCACCTGCAGATCGACGAAGGGCGTGGCCTCGTGATCGAGCTGGGCCTGGTCGATCACGGTGATCCGACCCGAGCCATCGATCGCGAAGATCGAACTGCCGCCGACCAGGGTCCATCCGGACAGGCTGCCGACGGTATCGGGATCATTGGCGATCACCTGGCCGACCAGGGTGCCATTGACCGCGTTCTCGGGCACGTTGAATGCCTGCGGCGGGATCGACGGGCGGGTGTCGTTCTCGTCCAGCACGGTCACGGTGAAGACCTCGTCCGAGAACGAGCCATCAGTGGAGGTGGCGCGTACCGTGGCGGACACGCTGGTCTGCGTCTCGTAATTCAGGATGCCGACGCCGCTGCGGGTGATGACACCGGTGCTCGGGTGCACGGCGAGCGTGCTGTTGGCATCCAGGATCGCATAGGTCACCGCGTCCCCGCCGTCGGGGTCGATGGCCCTGGCGGTGATGCCCGCCACGGCGCCGGGCGCGGCCGACTCGCTGAGCTGGTCGGGGGCGCCATCGACATCATTGATCGGGCCTATCGGCACATTGACGAAGGTATCGTCATCGATGTTGACGAAGTCGACCGATTGCACGGGCAGGTTGTTCCATGCCGGGTCGGGACTGCTGGCGGCCAACGTGATCGTGAACGGCTGGTTGCCGTCGATCACCGCGTCATCGCGACCGAAGACGGTGACGGTCTGCGGGACGGACCAATTCCCTGGCGAGAAGGTCAGCGTGGCCGGTGAGAAGCCGCTTTCGGCGGCGTCCGAGGTGTTGACGGTCACGGTGACAGTGGCCGATGGTGCCGAGTTGAGCACGACCGCGAACGACTGGGTCACCGCGCCGTTCTCGGTTGTCTGGTTTCCGGCGGGCAGCCCGGTGCTAAAGCCCGGGGCGGAAATGGCGAAGGCGCGGATGAAGACGCCGTTGGTATCCGACTGGCCGGGTTGGGTGCCGTTGCCCAGCCACGTGAAAACCGCCTGGCCGTTGGCCGATGTCGCCGATGGATGCGTCTGGTTCCCTGCGGTCGTGACCGGGACCAACTGACTCGGGCCCAGCGGGTTGAGGCCGGCGTCGTACTGCCGGGTCCGGATGATCCGGGTCCCATCGGCGTCCGACTGCTGCTCCCAGGTGACCAGGATGCTGTCGTTCTCTGTCAATGAAAGGCTGACCTTGCCCGGCGAGATCAGTTGGAGGTCATTGACGATCGCTGGGGTCAGCGGGGTGACCGTATCGGCCAGGTCGCGCGCGTAGAGCTCTATCCAGCGGTTGCTGCCGTCGCGCTCGACCGACGCCCAGACGACTTCGCCATCGGACTTGTAGGCGACATCCTGGAAGTCCGACTTCTGCGTCTGGTCGGGCTGCAGGATCCGCACCGAGGACGGCGTGGCCGGATCCGGTGTGCCCGTGCCCGTCATCGGGACGACGACGACGGTTTCGCTGTTGCCCTCGTCGCGCAGGAAGCTGACCACCCATTCGCCGGTGCCCGCCTGCGCCGCCACCGCGCTACGGGTTTGCTTGACCCCTGATGGCTCGGAATCGACGAAGCCTTCGGGGGCGTTCACCGGATTGCCATCGCTGCCGATGAGGACATGCCGGATCAACGTGTAGCCACCCGAGCCGGTGGTCTCGTCGGTCCAGGTCACCATGAAGCTGCCATCGGCGCGCATCGCGACCGCCGGATCATATTGGTCTTCACTCCAGGTGCCCGTGTCCCGGTTGATCTGGAACTCGTTGCCGTTCGCGGCGAAGAATACGGGTGCGCCACCGAATCCGGACGGCCGCGCCTTCGCGCTGCCGTCGGCATTGAAACGCTGGCCATAGATGTTCTTGTCGGTGTAGATGTTGTTCGAGCCGCTCCAGACGATGACGAAGTCGCCATTGGCCGCCATCGCGACCGACGGTTGGTCACGGCGCCCGATCACCTCCGAACTGAACGGGCGGTTGTTGTTGACCAGCTTGACCTCGCCGGAGGTCGCGTTGGCCCCGTAGATCCGAAAATAGACGTCGTCGCCTTTCTCCCAGACGACGACGGTCTGCAGGCCGTTGCTGGCGACCTGCCGGTAGGCCATCGCGTCCGGCGACTGGTTGCCGGCGGCATTGTTGACCAGCGTCTCGGCGCCGGCCGGACCGATGGCCAGCTGTCCCTGCCAGGTCGCGGCCAGGACGCCCGAGACCGCGATGTCGGCTTCGCGGCTGCCCTGCTGATACTCGAGCGTCCAGTCGCCGCCGGCCCCGGTGATGTCGTCGCTGGCCGCGACATCGGCGCCGGTCAGCATCGCCAGGTTCGTCAGTAGCTCGCGGCCCTGGGCACTCGAGGCCAGGTCGCACCCGTAGATCAGCAGGTCGGCATCCTCGGCCAGGCCGCCCGACCACTGCGCGATCTGCGCCGCCTGCAGGCGCAGCGTGCCGGCATCGATCCGCTGGGCACCCAGCTCGAACCCGTCGGCATCACCGTGCGTGAGCAGATGGACCGCGGTGTAAGGCGCTGCCTGCGCCTGCGAGAGCTGCTCGCCCAGACGCGTCAGGCCATCGGTTTGCGCATCGACCAGGATCCATTCCAGCGCGCGTCCGCCGTCCTGCTGCTGCTGCAGGTCGGCGATCAGTTGGTCGACATCGGTGAGCCGGCTGTCGATGACCGCCAGCTCACGCGCCTGCACCTGTTGCTGCGTTGCCGCCACCGGCACCGCCGGCTGGTTGATGCCTGCCTGCTGCAGCGGATCGATGAGCGAGGCCTCCAGGACCTGGCTGGCCGCGTCGGCCGAGAAAAGCAGCCGAGGCGCGATGTCCTCGATCACCGGGACATGGCGCCTCGTGCCGGGCAGGCTTGGCGGGAACATGGCGAGGCGATCGTCAGGCGCGCGGCTTGCCATCGGTCGGGGCCACCGCAGGCTCGAGCATCACCTGGCAGCGCACGCCCGCGGGGACCGTGAGGTCGCCGTTGGCCAGCGCGAGGCGGGCGCGGTAGGTGGCGCTGGCGGCGTCGATGAACGCATCCACCTGCACGACCTCGGCTGCCAGCGACGCGCGCTCACCGATCTCGGGCTGCACGTTCAGGGTCATGCCCTTGCGGATCTCGCCAAAGCGCTCGGCCGGGATCACCAATTCGACATGCAGGCTGTCCAGCGTCACGACGCGCAGGATCGGTTGGCCGTCGGCCCGCTCGCCCGGATCCAGCAGCCGATCGGCGACGACGCCGCCGATCGGGCTGCGCACGACGCGTTGGTCCAACTGCCGCCTGGTCACCTGGTGTTCGCCTTCGGCGATCTCGTGGTTCTCGACCGATTGCTGCAACCGGTGCTCGGCGACCTTCAATTCGCCCTGGGCCATCTCCAGTTCGAGTTGCGCGCCGTAGTTGAGTTTGTTCAATGCCGCGATGCGCGTGAGTTTCTGCCGGGCCATGTCGCGGGTTGCGCGCGCAGCCGCGGTTTCCGCCCGGGCCTTGGCTCGGGCGCGGGCCGTCTCGACCATGGCCTTTTCGACATCGCGGTCGAGGACGGCCAGCACCTGTCCCGGCTCGACCCGGTCGCCGCGATCGACCCTGACTTCGGCGAGGACCCCGGGGCGCCCGCGGCGACATCGGCGATCGCCGATGGCTCGATCAGGCAGCCCATCGGGGCGGCTGCGCGCGGGGTGGTCGCGGTACTGACCGCGCCTCGTGTTGCGGGGGCGGGTGACGATTGCGGCGAAGCAGTGCTCGGGCGCGATTGCGCCAGCACCTCTGCCTGCTCGCTGACCACCCATGCCAGCATGGCGAAGACGCCCGCCGCAATCAGGGGTTTGGACAGATTCATTTTCCTGGCTCCGTTACTGACGACTCATGCTAGAAAAGTGCAGCTGTCGGGACCACTTGCGATCGGACGAAAGGCGGCCCTTGCGTTGCAGCCGGTCCTCCAGCCCCCAGATGGTTTGCGCATAGCGCAACAGTGCACCTGCCAGGCCCAGGCGGGCCAGCAGTTGGCAGGGCAGGCGCAGGCCCGGCGGTAGTCGCTCGGGTTCGAGGGGTCCGCCGCCTAGCCGGATCCAGTGCTCGGCACTGCCCGGGTCGCCCTGGCGGGCCGCACGGCCTATCATCTGCCGATCGATCCGCCGGCTGCGGTTGTGCTGCAGGTTCAGCACGTGCAGGCCGCCGTGCGCCAGTGCCGCCGCGTCGCAGACGATGTCGGTGCCGCGGCCGGCGATCTGCGTCGAGATCGTGATCTGGCCGCCGATGCCGGCCAGCGCGATGCCGCGCGCCTCGTCCGCATCGTTAGCCGCATTGAGCAGGTTGACCGGTTGCCGGGCCCCGGCGAAAAAGCGCTGCAGCAGCAGCGAATCCTCGATGCAGTCGGTGCCGATCAGCACCGGCCGCCCGCTGCGTGCGATCCTGCGGGCCTGCTGCACGGCGGCGCGAAACAGGGTGTCCCGGTCGCTGAAGCAGCGGGTCGGCCCGGTCCGCAACAGGCTGCGCCGGTGGCGCGGGGCCCGGTGCACGCGCAGGCCGTAGAGCCGTCGCAGTTCGCCGCGCGATTCGGCCAGCGTGCCGCTCAGGCCGCTCAGGTGGTGATAGCGGGCAAACAGCCTGGGGTAGGTCAGCCCGGATCCGGCACGGGTGGGCGCCGGCGGCGCCAGGCTTTCCTTGACCGCCACCAGTCCGTGCAGTTCGCCGGGCAGTTGGCGGCCCTCGGCGGCCCGGCCGGTGACCGCATCGACCAGCACCACCTCGCGCTCGCGCACCATGTAGTCGACGTCGCGGCGCAGCAGGTGCAGCGCACGTAATGCCTGCAGCACCAGCTCGTTGCGGTGGCGCGCATTGATCCAGTGCGGCGCATAGTCGGCGGCCAGCTGCTCTATGCGCTCGCTGCCGGCGCGGGTCAGGCGCACCGTTCGGCTCGCCGGATCGACGACGTAGTCGGTGATGTCGCACAGGCGCCGCGCCAGGTCCAGTGTCTGCCACAGGCGTGGGCGCAGCAGCGGATCGTCGACCTGCTCGGCCAGCACCAGCGGCATGTTCGCCTCGTCCAGCAGGATGTTGTCGGCCTCGTCGAGGATCGCAAAGCACAGGCCGCGCAGCATCGGCGCGGCCTCGTCCGTCGGCAGCGTGGCTTCGAGCAGCGGCTGGTCGCGCAGATAGTCGAAGGCCACGGTTCGGGCCGTGCCGTAGCAGACGTCGGCCTGGTAGGCCTGGCGGCGTTCGTGCGCGCTCATCGACGCGGTCGCGACGGCACTGGACAGGCCCAGCGCCGCGAAATACGCCTGGTGTTGGTGCGCGTCGCGCCCGGCCAGGTAGTCGTTGGCTGTCAGCAGGTGGACCGGCGCCCCGGCCATTGCGGCAACACCGGCGGCCAGAGCGGCGGCGAGCGTCTTGCCTTCGCCGGTGGCCATCTCCACCAGCTGCTGGCCCAGCAATGCGGCGGCGGTGCGCAGTTGTTCGGGGTGCGGACGCAGACCGCACACATGAGCCATCTTCTGCGCGCAGCAGGCCAACGCCTGCGCCACGGCGCGATTGCCCAGGCCCTCGCTGGCCAGCGCGGCCCTTGCCTGCGCGACGCTGACCGGATCGGCGGCCAGCGCCATGGCCAGCGTGGCCAGCCGTTGCGGGCGCCCGAGTGCCTGCCGTCGCAGCGGCAGGCGCCCGTCGGTTTCGGCGCACTGCGGATAGTGGCCCCAGATCACGCCGGGCACTGCCAGGCGGACCGGGCGGGCGCGCGGGGCCAACGGTCGCCTCAGTCCCATCCGGGTGCCAGGCGCGTGTTCAGGCTGCGCAACAGGCCCTGCCAGGCCTGCACCGCCAACGGGCGCCATCCGAAATCCAGCCGAACCCAGGCGCGGGTCCCCAGCGCCGCATCGGCCGGTTGCAGGCCCTGCAGCGCCAGTTGGAAATGCGGGTGCACCGGGACCGCTTCGTCGGTGGGTCCCGGCTGCACGGCGATCGGACCGCCATGGCGGTCGGCCAGCGCCGGGCCCGGCAGGCGCGACAGCGCGGTCGGACCCAGCGACACGATCCTGGCGGGCGCGATCTGGCCGGGAGATTCGTCCAGCCGGAACGAGGCCCCGACCCGGGCCTCGCTCCCGGCCAGGTCGTCGCCGATCGCGGCCCGCAGGCGCGCCACCGTCGGCTGGTCCAGCATCGCCCGCAACATGACCGGATGCGCCGCCACGCTCAGGCCCAGCAACTCGCCCTCGCGCACGTAGCGGCCCGCCTGGTCGCGGGGCTGGCCGATGAGCCTGAGACGGCCGTCCTGGGGGGCGACGGCCGTGAGCTCGGCCTCGCGTGCCAGCAGTTGCACCAGCCGCTCGCGCGCCTCGCGAAGCGATTCCTGGTGCTGGCGCGACTTGCCGGTGGCTTCGCGAAGATCGCCTATCCAGGCGCTCTCCAGGCCCTTGATCTGCGCCTGCAGCGCCTGGATGTCGGCCTGCAGCGCCGGATCGTGCAGCGTCAGCACCGGCTGCCCGGCGGTGATCATGTCGTGCTCCGTTACCGGCTGGGCGGCGATGAAGCCGCTGGCCCGGGCGCGGATCTGGCCCTCGTCGGCCGGCCACACGAGCGCCGGGACGAGCGCACGATCGGGCATCGGCGCCAGGCCCAGCAAGGCCGGCACGGCGAGCGCCACGGTCAGGCGGCGCCAGGCGCGGGTGCGCTCGGCCAGGCCGAGCGCCCGGCGGGCCGGCTCGTGAAACAGTCTGGCCAACGGCACGAGCACCAGCCAGGCAAACGCCGCCAGCGCGATGGCCACGCCGGCGACCCGGCTCCAGGCGCCGACAAAGCCGGTCAGCCACACCATGATGCCGACGCGGTAGAGCCAGGCCGCCGGGGCATAGCCCCATAGCCAGCGCCGCTCGCCGGGGCCGGGCTGCAGCGGCGGCTCGGACAGGCCCATTAGCCGGGAATGCCACTGTTGCCGCCAGAACGCGGTGCTGCGCTGGGCCAGGTTGGGCAGTTGGGCCAGGTCGCTGAGCATGTAGTAGCCGTCCAGCCGCACCAGCGGGTTGGCATTGAACATCAGCGTCGACACCGTGCCGATCACCATCACGGCCAGCAGGCCGTCGCGCAGCGCGCCGTCGGCCAGCAGGCTCCAGCCCAGCAACGCGATCGCGGCCAGCGCCAGCTCGGTGACGATACCGGCCGCGCTGACCAGCGCCCGGTGCGCCGGTCGTGCGAAGCTGCCGGCATCCGAGGCATCGACATAGGGCGCGGGCAGCAGCATCAGCAGGCCGATGCCCGCTTCGCCGACCTGGCCGCCGAAGCGACGCACCGCGAGGCCATGGGCGGCCTCGTGCAACAATTTCACGAACGGAAACAGGCACCAGCTCAACCAGGCAAAGCCCATCGTGGGCACCGTGCGGCGGGCGTGCGCCAGCAACTCGTCCCAGTGGGTGGCCAGTACCAGCAGCGCGATCGCGCCCAGCAGCAGCAGGCCGGCCGCGCCCGGCGGCGAGAACAGGCACCGGCCCGGCCGGTCGCCTCGGGCCAGCCAGCGATCGGGGCTGCCCAGTGCCAGCCGGGGGGCCAGCGGATTGAGTCGTTGACGCCGTTCGCGTCGCTCGCGTCGCTGGCGCTCTTCGTGGGCGATGCCCGGATCCGGCCAGTCGTCGCAGGCCAGCAGCCCGTCGTTGACGAGCTTGCCCAGCAGGCCGACCAGGTCATCCTGGGCCGGCAGCGACTCGGGCTGCGAGGCGGCCAGTGCGGCCCAGATGTCGTCCAGCGAGTGCTGGCCGGTGCAACGGCCGATCACCGACCAGGCCGATTGATTGATGCGCACCCGACGGCTGATGCCCTGCCGGTGCAGGACCTGCCACTGTTCGCCGCGCGCGAACTGCCGGCGGACCTGCACGTCGCCGGCGAGCCGGGGGCGCAGGTGACGCACCCGATACCACAGGGTGCTTTGCAGCGGACGGGCATCGTCGGTCGACATGCTCACCAGGGCCGCCAGCGCCACCAGAGCCGCACCGCGGCACGCATCGCACGGTCGCTCCAGCGGCCCAGCAGGCTGCTTTGCCGGCCTTCCAGGTGCACGATGCCGCGCAGACCCGGCCGCAGATCGACACCGGCCTCGAGCGGTTGCGCCTCGATCTCCACGACCACGCGCTGCTCGAGCGCACGGGCCATCGGCGCGATGCGTGTCACGGTCAGCGGAATGTGGTCCCAGGGCAGGGCGCTCAGCGCCAGCGTGCCTTGCTGACCGACGACCGCATGGCGGATGTCTTGTTGGTCCAGCTCGATGATCACCCGGTAGGCCTGGGCCGGTGCGATCGTGAACATCTTGTCGCCCCGGCTCACCGGTGAGCCGATCGCCTGCCAGAGATCGCCCTCGAGCACGATGCCGCCCATCGGCGCGCGCACCTGGGCCTGCGCCAGCTGCGCATCGACCAGGTCGCGCCTGGCGGTCGCCTGCTCGACGCGGCTCTGCGCGATCGACATTTCGGTTCGCTGGCCGCGCGACATCGCCGCGTCCGCCTCGCCCTGGAATTGCGCGATCTCGCTGTTCAGGCGGCTGCGTTCCAGTTCCAACTCGCGATCGGTCAGGCTGGCCAGTAGGTCCCCGGCCTGCACCAGGTCGCCGGGGCGCACGTTCACCGCTGTCAGTAAACCGCCCGACGGCGCGGCCACGGTGTTCTGGGTGGCGCCTTCGATGCGCGCCTCGCTATTGATCGTCTGCTCGAACGGGGTCAGCAGGCCGGCCGCGACCAGCAGTGCCGCCCCGTAGCGCAGGCGCCGCGACGAGCGCGCCCAGCGGGTGCCCAGCGCGCGCAGATCATCGGCCAGCCGGCGGGCCAGCGACCGCCCTGCGCGCTCTTCGAGTGCCAGCAGGTGTCCCGCCGGCGGGGCCAGCCGTGCGAGCAGGGCGAGCGTCGCCGGCAGGTCCGCCTGCGCGCGCCGGGCGGCCTCGTCATGCAGTTGCACGCACAGGGCGCCCACGGCCTGCTGTCCGTGGGCCAGCGGCACCGACACGACAAGCGCGTCGCGCGGTGCCCCGGCGAGCGCCAGCGCCTGCTGGGCGACGACGATATGTCGCAGCGGATCGGTGGTCGTGCTGGCCAGCAGGGTCTGCTGGTCCACCGCCTCGATCATCGCCGCCTGCACCAGCTGGCTGCGCTGCGCGCCCAGGCCGCTGGCGGCGGTTGGCGCACCGGCGACCAGGCGCACGTCGAAGCGGTCCAGCCAGCCCAGGGTCACCTGGGTCGCCCCCAGCACCCGCAGCACGGCCTCGCAGCAGGCCTGGGCCGCCTGGTCGCGGCCGCACTGGCCGGCCATCCGGGTTTGCACGAGCAGCAGGGCGCTGCGCGGATCCAAAGGGGGGGCCGGGGGCGGTGCGCTTTCTGTCACCAGGGAGGGCGCGGCCGGCGGCTCACCGGCGGGCGGTGGCTCGACGGCGGCGGGCCGCGCATTCGGGCGACGCAGGGACTCGCGGGCGGTAACGGTCAAACGGTGACTCGGTCGGTTACGATTAGTTGGATCGGGTGGTTCAGGCGGGTCGTTGGCTGGTGGCTGGCTCTTGACCGGATTGAGGCAGTTTCCCGGCATTCCGATCGGTCCACCATGTCGGCGGCCGGCGGAACCGACCAGAGGATCGCAGCCTGCGATGAGCGGAATCGGTCGTCGTGTCCCGCGCAACCCCGCCCGGATGCATCAGGTAACCCGCAAGTGACCGTCTCTGGAGACATTCAATGAAGCTTTTCGACATGACCGGCCAGGTGGCCGTGGTGACCGGCTCGAGCCGGGGAATCGGCCGGGCGATCGCCGAGGCGCTGGCCGATGCCGGCGCCAGCGTGGTGATCTCGAGCCGCAAGCTCGAGCCCTGCGAGGAAGTGGCCGCGGCGATCCGCGCCAACGGGGGCAAGGCGGTCGCCATCGCCGCCAACATCTCGCGCCGCGACGAGTTGGAAAACCTGGTCGCCGAGACGCGCAGGCAACTGGGTCCGATCGATGCGCTGGTCTGCAATGCGGCATCGAACCCGTACTTCGGGCCCAGCTCGGGCATGAGCGACGAGGTGTTCCAGAAAGTGATGCAGAACAACGTGCTCAGCAACCACTGGCTGTCGCAGTTGGTCTATCCCGAGATGAAGTCGCGCGGCGGCGGGGCGATCGTCATCGTGTCGTCGATCGGCGGCCTGAAGGGATCGGCCGAGATCGGCCTTTATTGCCTCTCCAAGGCGGCCGACATGCAGCTGGCCCGCAACCTGGCGGTCGAATGGGGCCCCGACAACATCCGTATCAACTGCATCGCACCGGGTCTGGTCAAGACCGACTTCGCCAAGGCCTTGTACGAAGACCCCAAGCGCAGGGCCGCCGCCGAGGCACGCTACCCGCTGCGCCGCCTCGGTGAACCCGACGACATCGCCGGCGCCGCCGTGCTCCTGGCCAGCCGCGCCGGCGCCTTCCTCACCGGCCAGACCATCGTCATCGACGGCGGCGTCACGATCACCGGCTGACCCTAACGCCCGTCAGCCCCGGCGGGGGCGAAGGCAGGGTTTCGCCGGGCACTACCCGGCGCTGCCGAAGCGGGCCGGCCCTGCAAAGCCGGCACTGGACGGCTTGCCGAGGGAGCGCAGCGACCGTGGGGGCAAACCCTAATGCGCCTGTGGCTGACCCGTGCGGCAGGTGTAGGTTCTCAGCAGGCTGACGAGCTCTGCCTCGCCGTACGGCTTGCCCAGGAACTCGTTGACCCCCAGCGACAGCGCGAAGTTGCGGTGCTTGTCGGCGGTGCGTGAGGTGATCATGATGATCGGCAGGCCGGCAAAGCGCTCGTCCTTGCGCAACGAGCGGGTCAGATCGAACCCGTCCATCCGCGGCATCTCGATATCGACCAGCATCGCGTCGGGGCGCCGCTCCTGCAACTGGCGCAGCGCATCGACCCCGTCCTTGGCCAGCACCACGTCGAAGCCCTCGCGCACCAGCAGGCGCTGGGTCACCTTGCGCACGGTCACCGAATCGTCGACCACCATCACGGTGATCGGCGCATCGGCGAGGCTGGCGGCCACGCCGGCCTTCATCGCGGCATCCTGCAGCTTGTCGCTGACCCCGCGGGACAGCTGGCCCAGGTTTAGGATCAGCACGATTTCGCCGTTGCCCAGTACCGTGGCGCCCGCCACCCCGCCCACCCGCGAGACCTGGGGCCCGACATTCTTGACCACCACTTCCTGCGACTTGCCGACTTCGTCCGCATGCACGGCGATCCGCCCGCTGCCGGTGCGCACAAGGATCACCGGCGACAGGTGCTGCGCCGAGGGCTTCTGGTCTGGTTCGTTGACCAGCGTGGACAGGTAAAAGAGCGGGATGGCCTTGCCTTCGACCTCGATGGCCCGGCGGCTGTAGGCCGAGGCCAGCTCCTCCGGGTTCAGGTGCAGCAGTTTTTCAACGCTGGAGGCGGACACCGCGTAGCGCAGCGCGCCAGCCGACACCATCATGACCTGGGCCAGCGCCATCGTGATCGGCAGGTGGATCTGGTAGCGAAGACCCCGGCCGGCCTCCGACATCACCTCGATCCGGCCGCCCAGCGAGGCAACCTCGGAGCGCACGACATCCATGCCGACCCCGCGCCCGCTGATCTGGTCGACCGCCTGCGCGGTCGAAAACCCCGGTCGGAAGATCAGGTCGGCCAGCGCATCCTCGCTGACCGTCGCATCGGCGTTGAGCAGGCCGCGCTCGATCGCCCGGGCACGGATGCGGGCCATGTTCAGCCCGCTGCCGTCGTCGCTCATCGAGATCACGATCTCGTTACCGCTTTGCTGCACGCCGATGACGATCTCACCGGTCTCGGCCTTGCCGGCGGCCACCCGCTCCTCGGGCGATTCGATGCCATGCGAGACCGCGTTGCGCAGCAGATGTTCCAACGGGGCCACCATCCGCTCGAGCACGCCGCGGTCGGTGTGCACGGTATGGCCGCGGATATCGAGCGACACCCGCTTGCCCAGCATCTTGGCCGACTGGCGCACCACCCGGTAGAGGCGGTCGTTGATCGTGCCGAACTGCACCATGCGCACGCTGAGCAGGTCATGTTGCAACTGGCGCAGCGTCTGGCCTTGTCGGCTCAGGTCCTGCACCGCATCCTCAAGGTTGCGCGACGAGTTCAGGTGCACGGTCGAGACATCGTTGACCGCCTCGGCCAACATGCGCGCCAGCTCCTGGAAGCGCGTGAAGCGGTCGAATTCGAGCGGATCGAAGTCGGCGCCCTCGGGCGCCTTGGGCGCCGGATCGCGATTGGACTGGATCCGGGTTTCCGCATGCATCTCGATTTCGCGCAGGTGCTTGCGCAGCCGGTTCACGTTCTCGGCCAGTTCGCCCATCGACAGGCGCACACTGTTCACCGCGTTGTCCAGTCGGGACCGGGCGATCGACACCTCGCCGGCCTCGTTGACCAGTTTGTCCAGCAGATCGGCGCGCACGCGCACCAGCGCCTGGCCGGTCGATCGGGTCGACTCGATCCGCGCCGCCCCTTCGGGATGCGCCTCGGGCACGGCACCGGCCTGCGCCTCGGCCTGCACCTCGGTCTGGGCGCCCGGCACCGCCGCCGACGGCGTCACCGCCGGGGCCGCGGCCGGCCCCTCCGGCACCGCGGACCGATCGGCACCGGCCGACGGCGCTTCTCCGATACCCAGCAACCGTTCGAACTGCTCGATGACCAGGTCGTGCTCGGCCATCAGGGACTCGATCAGCTCGACGCTGACCGAGGCGCCCTTCATCGCCGCCTCGACCCGGGTCTCCATCTCGTGCACCCGCTGGCCCAGCACCATCGCGCCGGCCATCCGGGCGCTGCCCTTGACGGTATGCAACTGGCGCATCACCAGTTGCTGAAGCTTCACATCGTCGGGCCGGCTCAGCCAGCTTTGCAGGTTGTCGCCGATCTGCGGCAGGTACTCGCTGGCCTCTTCGACGAACAGCGGCAGCAACTCGTGGTCAATCTCGTCGCTCAGCGTCGGTGCGTCGGCGGCCGCACCCTGCGCGATGATGGCCGCCGGAGCGACTGCCTGGCCGGGCACCTCGGTGTGGCCCGACTGCCAGCGATTGGCCAGCTCGGTCGCCGACACCAGCACCTCGTCGATCGGCACGACCGGCTCGTGACGGGCATACTGCTTGAGTGCGCCCATCAGGGTCTGCACCAACATGCCGTAGTGGCCCAGGTCCTCGGCCGACGCCGGCCGGCCATTGACCGACTGCGCCGCCAGGAAGCGTTCGATCTGCTCGGCCAGTGCCCGGGCGGCATCGGCCCCGACCAGCGCGGCGCTGCCCTTGAGCGAATGCACGGAGCGCAACGCAATCTCGCTGGCCCGTCGCTGCGGGTGTTGCTGCCACTCGCGTGCGTCCTGCAGCAGGCCTGCCTGCAGATCGTCCACCTCGGCGGCAAAGACGCGAAACAACGAGTGGCTGATGCGCCGGCCATCGACGGTCACGATATCGGTATCGTCCTGCGTGGCATCGTCAGCGGCCGCAGCCTGAACCGGTGGTTCGTCGACCACGTCCAGGCCGGACAGGTCGATATCCAGGCCCTCGGGCGCCGGTTCGTCGACCGGCACGGGCATCTCGATCGATTCCCCACCCTCGAACGACAAAGGATCGAACCGGGCCACCCCGGTGTCGTCCTCGCCCACCGGGGGCATCTCGAGCGAGTAGGTCTGGCTGCCCGCCTCCGAGAAATCCGCCACCGTCGGATCGAGTGTCAGCCCCGGCGAGGCGGCGTCGGCCGCATGCGCGGCCAGTGCCGCCATCGGATCGTCCTCGTCGTGGATCGACACAGCGTTCTCGACAAACGACGACCCGGGCACCTCGTCGGCCTGCGACGGCTCGGCGCTTGCCGGTGCTGCTTCCGCCGCCGCGGCGGTGGTCGGTCGCGCGGTCTCTTCGATCGCTCGGCCGGTACGCATCGCATCGGCCCGCCGGGCGAGCGCGCAGAAATCCCGATCGGCCTCGGACGTGCCCTGCGTGTTGAGCGCCTCGACCCACTCGTGGAAGAAGCGGCGCGCATCGTCGATCAGCGTCAGCATCTCGGGCGTGGCCGGCTTCTCGTCGGCCATCCAGAAATTGAGCAACTGCTCGATGCTCCAGCCCGCTTCACCGAAAACATCCAGACCGACCATGCGGCTGGAACCTTTGAGGGTGTGAAATCCGCGACGCAGCGACACCAGGCTGGCCTGGTCGGCCGACTGCGCGCCCAGCGTACGATGCGCCTGCCCGATCGCCTCGAGCACCTCGGCGGCCTCGGCCAGGAAGATCTCCAGCAGTTCGGCATCGATCTGTGAGGCCGCCTCTGGCAATGGCGCCGCGACGGCTGCGACAGCCAGCCCGTCGGTGGAACGACCCAGCGTCGTGGCCATCTGCAGCGCCGCGCCAAGGCCCGATTCCTCGAGCAGGCGGCGCGCCTCGCGGGTGTTGGCGACCAGGTCACCGGCATCGGCCAATTGGGCGACATCGGCCACCTGCGCCAGAGTGTCGTCCAGTTGCCGATCGAGGTCGGCGGCCGGTGCCTCGGCGACCGTGTCACGAAGCAGGCTGTCCACGCTGGTCAGCAGCCTGTCCAGGCGAACCTCGAGGGATTCGACCGGCGGGCTGGCGACCGGGTCGGCAACGGGGGCCGGCTCGAGCGCGGTGTCGCTGGCGACCGCGTCGCCGCTCAGGCGCGACAACACGCCGGTATCCGGATCGAAGTGGAAATCGGCCAGGATGCCGGCATTGGCCACCATGGCTTCGACGAAAAAGCCCAGCATACCCACGGTATCGGCCAGGCGTGTCGCCGATGCCTCGTCCGGCTGGACGCCTTCGTGCAGCTGGCGCACCGTGCCGGCCAGATGACGCGCCGCATCGGCCGCATGGTCATGGGCCAGCAGCGACATCACACCGGCCACCTCGTCAAAGCGCCCGGCCGCCGCGGGCAGGCTGTCCCGTCCCTGCTCGGCATCGCGGAACCACGCATCGAGTGCCGCCTCGGATTCGCGCAGGCTCGCCTGGGTCTCACTGACGAAGGCGGCCATCGTGAAGCCGTTCCTGCACGGTCGCACTGAGTTCGAGCAGCCAGCCGGGCGCCTCATCCTCGACCGACGTCGTGCAGGCAGGCATCGATGCGCCGGGCGATCTCGGCCCAGCGTTGGTCGCGCTGCGCCAGTTCGGTGAATCCTCCTCGAGCAACTGCTCGACGAACAGCAACGACGTGGCCACCTCGACGCCGATCTGCTCGCTGACCGGACCGCTGTCCAGGCCAAGGTTCTTGACGACGCCGATCCAGGCACCGGTCAGGCGGCTCAGACCGTCGGGATCGAGCACTTCGGCAGCATCCTGAAAGTGCGACAGGCCTGCGAATTCACCCAGGTGGGTCGACACCGCCCGGGCTTTGCAGCATGGTCTCCCAGGATTTCTTCATCTCGGCCACGGCCGCCGCGACGTCGCGCATCGCGCGCTTGTCGACCTGGCCGTAACGCGGTGTATCCACATCGCGGGGCACGCGGCCGGCGAGGTCGAAGCGCTCGAACACCGCCTTCAGGGCCTCGCTTTGCGGACGCGCGCAGGCAATCGAGAACAAGGTATCCCGCAGCAGGCGTTCGGAGACCGGCGAGCCGTCGGCCAGCGTACGGCGCAGCTGCAGGTTCAGACGGGCGAGCAGGCGCTTGCCATGCACATCGAGATCGGCCTCGCCGCTGATCAGCGCCCGAAAGAACGCGGGCAGCACCGACCAGAACAACGGATTGGTTGCCGCCAGCTCCGAGTGCTCGACGATCTCGACCGCGGCCAGCATCTCGCTGGCCGACTGCCTGTCCTGCGGCGTGCGCAAGGTGCGCAGCAGGCCTGCCTCGAACCGGCCCCTGACCCGCTTGCGCGCGTCTTCATCGATCGGCTGCAACGCAAGGCTCTCGGGTGCCGCGACATCGAGACGCGGAAAGAACAGGTCGGCCGGATGGATACGATCGGCGTTGCGCAACGCCATCAGGTCGCGCAGGAACGGGTACAGGTACAGCGGCTGCTGCGGCATGCCGCGCAGCAACTCGGCCAGGTACTCGTTGATCGCGTTGAATGCGCCGGCCAGCGCGCTGCTCATCTCGGCATCGAGCACCATGTCGCCTGCCTGGACCTTGTCGAGCAGCGTCTCGGCCTCGGCCGCCAACTGCTGCGGACCGGCCAACGCCAGCATCGCCAGCGCCCCGTGCACCTGGTGCAGCAGCGCCCGTGCGGCACTGACCTGCGACAGATCGCCGCCGCCCTCGAGCGCCTTGCCCAGCGTCTGCTCGATCTGGTCGAGCGAATGGTGGATTTCGTCTGCGCACCAGGACAGCGAGCTCAGATCCTCGCGATGCGGGGAAGGCGCTTGCGTGGCGGCGTGGGCCGGCGTGGCGGTCTGCACTGCCCCGCGCTTGATTTCCATGTCAGCAGCTTGCACGATCAGGTTACCTTGAAACGGGAGACGGAATTCTTGAGTTCCTGCGCCAGCTCGGACAGTTGCTGGATGGAACCGGCCGTCTCGGCTGTCCCCTGCGAGGTCTGTTCGGTGACCTGCAGCATGCGTTGAATCGATTCGGCGACCGTGCCCGCCGAAGCGGCCTGTCGCGACGTGGTGGTGGAGAAGGCCTCGATGCGCCCGGCGATCTGGGTCGACACCTTGCCGATCAGCTGCAGCGCCGCCCCCGCCTCGTCCGAGCGGCGGGTGCCCTCGACCACGCCCTGGGTGCTGCGTTCCATCGCCGCCACCGCGTCCTGGGTGTCGGTCTGGATCGTCTGGATCAATGCCGAGATCTGCTTGGTCGCCTCGGCCGAGCGTTCGGCCAGCCGTTGCACCTCCTCGGCGACGAAGGTGAAGCCGCGACCGGCCTCGCCGGCCGACGCGGCCTGGATCGCGGCGTTCAGCGCCAGCACGTTGGTCTGCTCGGACAGGTTCGAGATCATCTCGACGATCTCGCCGATCTCCTGCGACGACTCACCCAGTCGCTTGATGCGTTTGGCGGTCTCCTGGATCTGGTCACGAATGCCGTTCATGCCGGCGATCGCGTGGTTGACCGCGCGCGCCCCTTCCTGCGATGCGGACAGGCTCTCGCCGGCCACCTGCACCGACTCGGCCGCCTGCGCCGAGACCTCGTCGATCTGGCGGGCCATCTGCAGCACGGACTCGCCGGTCTGGCGGATCTCGCGTGACTGCTGCGCCGAGGCCGCCAGCAGGCGGGCCGACGTGTGCTGCGCGCTGGCACTGGCCTGGGTCACCTGTCCCGCGGTCGAGTTGATGCGCGACACCAGGTTGCGCAACTCCTCGATCGTGTAGTTGACCGAATCGGCGATCGCGCCGGTGATGTCCTCGGACACCGTGGCCTGGACCGTCAGGTCGCCATCGGCCACTTCCTGCAGTTCGTTCATCAGGCGCAGGATCGCCGCCTGGTTGGTATCGTTGGTGCGTTTGGCCTCTGCCTGCAGGCGCTCGGCCTCGGCGCGCTGGGCCTCGGCCTGGGCCGCCCGACGCGAACTGAGCCAGACGTAGGCGCGCGACAAGGCCAGCGCCGTGAAGCCGGCCAGCAGGGCAAGGCCGGCAGCCAGCATCGTCAGCCAGCGCCGCTCGTCGTCCGCAGCCGGAATGGCATTGCGCAGGCCGGACAGCTCGTCCTGCAGGTGGCTGACGTCGACCTTGGCCTGCTCGGCGAGCCGGGCCGCGGTTTCATTGCCCTTGATGCCGCCCGACAATGCGGAGACCGACGCCTGCATCGCCGAGAGCGCCTCGGAGAACTTCGCCAGCTCGGCACGCACCGCCAGGCCCTCGCCCCGCAACCTGGCAAGCAACGGTCCCATTTCCTGCACCGTTGCGCGGCCGCCCTCGATCGCCTGCGCATCCAGCGCCAACCACGCCGAGCGCGGCGTCAGCCGGTTCGTCAGCTGCTGGCTGAGCAGGCCCAGTTCACTGGCCGCGCTGAGCGCGTTGCGTCCCTCGGCAGCGGCCGCGACCCGCATCAGGTCACGCGATACCGCCAGCAGCGCATTGGCCGACACGGCAAGCGCGCTGCGCGCCTGGATCGCCGATTCGAACCCCGGCTGGCTGCGCAGGATGTTGTCGATCGCGACGCCGGTTCTCTGCCATTGACTGCGCACGGCCCCGAGCGGCGCCACCAGCGCGGTTGGCGAAGCGCTCGAATCGACCAGCAGATCGGCCAGTGCCTGATCCAGCGACAGGCGGATCCGGCCAAGGGTCTCGAAACCGGCCATCTCACCGCTGACGATGCGCTCGATGACGGCATCGGCCTTTTGCGAGTTGACCAGCGCCTCGCCGGTGCCCATCGACAGGCGATTGAGCCGCTGGCCCTCGTGCAGGTAGTGTCCGAACGTGAAGCCCACCGCACTCAGCAGCAGGATGAAGGTCACGAGCAGACCGCGGACCAGGCGCTCCTGCGGCGAATGACCGAACAGGCCGGCAGCCCAGCCGGTGACCCGCTGGCCGATCGGCTGGCGCGCCTGCTCACCGGTGTCGTCGTCCAGGCCGCTGCCAAAGCCCTGCAGGTCGCGGGCGGCCGCACCCTGGACATCGCGATTGCGCTGGATCCGGCCGCGGGCGATCGCGTCGCGCTCGGACACGGTTTGCGCGACGGCGGCGATGGCGGAGTCCGGCGCGTGCCGATCGAGTTGTTGTTGCATGGTAGAGGGTTCCCTGGCTCAGTTGCCAACCGATAGGAAGGCTTCGTGACGGCAAAGTCGGACCAGGTGCAGTTCCTGCCAGATGACACCGGCAGCATCCTGCCAACGGTCACCACACCAGGAGTCCTGGGCACCGGTTTCGATCCTGCTCATCCGGCCCATGTTCTGCAGGCCGGTCATGCGGCTCACCAGGATCGCGGCATTGACCTCCAGACGCGGCGAAAACGCCAGCAGCCAGGTGTCCGCTTGTTTCGTTCGGTGACGCCGTGCCCGGCAAGTCGGCCAGATCCAGGGCCACCGTAGAGCGAGCCCCGCAGGTTCGCCAGGCCCTTGAACCAGCGAACCGTGCCCGGCACGGCGGCGACCATGTCGGGAATCGGCAGGATCTCGCCGGCCTCGGACAAATCGACGAGCCAGTGCCGCTCGCCGATGGCGATGCCCAGTTTGGACTGCGCCTGCCCGCCATCGTCGGGGTCGTCATGCCCGGCCATCGCCGGGGTCTCGAGTACGTCGGAAGCCGTTTCGATCATGTCAGTGTGTCAGCTCGGCCACGCGGGCCAGCAGGTCCTCGGGAATGATGGGTTTGACCATGTAGTCGGTGGCGCCCTGGCGCAGGCCCCAGATCCGGTCGGTCTCGGAGTCCTTGCTGCTGACGATGATCACCGGGATCCTCTCGGTCAGCGGGTCGCGCCGCAATGCGCGGGTCACCTGGAAACCGCTCAGACCCGGCATCACGACATCCATGACCACCAACAGCGGCAATTCGGCACGCGCCTTGTTGACGGCGTCCGCACCATCGGCGGCGGTGATCACGGAATAGCCCTTCTTGTCGAGAATGTCGGCAAGGTAGAAGCGGTCGGTAGGAGAGTCGTCGACCACCAGGACTTTCGGTCCCTTGTTGCTCACAGCGATTGCCTCCGAGACATCAGGCTGCCTGGACCCGGCGGGTGAACTCATGGACAGTCTGCAACAGGCTGTCCTTGGTGAACGGCTTGGTCAGGTAGCGATCGCAACCGACCAGCCGGCCGCGCGCGCGATCGAAAAGACCGTCCTTGCTCGAGAGCATCACCACGGGCGTGTCGCGGTAACGCGGGCTCTTCTTGATCATCGCGCAGGTCTGGTACCCATCGAGCCGGGGCATCAGGATGTCGCAGAAGATCAGGTCGGGCCGATGATCGGCGATCTTGGCCAGCGCGTCGAACCCATCCTCGGCCAGCACCACCTGGGCACCGGCCTTGCCGAGAAAGATCTCGGCACTGCGACGGATCGTGTTGCTGTCGTCGATCACCATCACCTTTACGCCGGCCAGACTGTCTGCTTCACTCATGTTCAGATTTCCACCAGTTCGAAGTCATCTTTACGGGCACCGCACTCGGGACATGTCCAGTTCATCGGCACATCTTCCCAGCGCGTTCCAGGCGCGATCCCCTCTTCGGGAGCACCCTGCTCTTCGTCGTAGACCCATCCGCAGATCAGGCACATCCAGGTTCGGAACGGTGCATCGTTGGCGGCGGAAGAGGTCTTGTCGTTGCTCGTGTTGCCTGTCATCAGTTCGTCCTGTCGGTCAGTGAGAAACAGCACGAATTGTGCCTCTGATGGTACGCTTGGCCCCCTGTTGAACCGACGCAGTGCCGATAAGTGGGCCTGCTGTTGCGATAAACGTACATGCGATTCGAAATGGTGTCGATTTCCGGCCTCTACGCGATCACCCCCGACTGGACCGATCCCGCGCGCATCGATGCCGCGGTGGCCGCGGCGATCCGCGGTGGTGCGCGCATCGTCCAGGTGCGCTCCAAGCAGCCCGCGCCACTGCGGCGCGCGATCACCGAGCGGGTGCTCGCGACCTGCAGGCGCCACGACGTGCGCTGCCTGGTCAATGACGATCTCGAGCTGGCCGTCGCGCTGCGGGCCGACGGCGTGCACCTGGGCCGCGACGATGGTGCCATCGAGCCGGCGCGCGAACGGCTGGGTGACAACGCGATCATCGGCGTCTCGTGCTATGGCGACTTTGCCAATGCGCTGGCGAACCCGTCGGCCACCTATGTCGCGTTTGGCAGCGTGTTCGTCTCGGGGACCAAGCCCGGCGCACCGCGGGCGTCGTTGGCGCTTTTCGGGCAGGCGCGTGCGGCCGGAATCAACGCGGTGGCGATCGGCGGCATCACGCGCGAGAATGCAGCGTCGGTGATCGAGGCGGGCGCCGATGCGATCTGCGTGATCGGCGAGTTGTTCGGCAGCGGTCAGCCCGACCAGATCGAGGCCAATGCCCGCGCGCTGAGCAGGCTGTTCGATCGAGACGCCGCCTGAAGCGGCGGCGTTGGCTCCGGACGACGACAAGACGGCTCGCCCGCGCCTCAACTCCAGGGACGCAGGTTCAGCGTTTTCACCACCGTGCCATCGGCGGCCCGCACCAGCACCGTCATGTCGCGACCGACCCCGGACAGCGGCAGATAGCGCAAGCCGTCGCGCGCCTCGCCCAGCGCCTGCAACGACTTCTCGACCAGCGCCGGGTCATTGAACCGGGCCAGCTCGTCCAGCGCCCTGGTCCGCTGCATCGCCGCCGGCGGAACCCGCTCGAAACCACTGTAGTACTTGGGCATCAGCGCGGGGCCGGTCCCGTTGAGTGTCTCGGCCATCATGATGGCTTCCAGTTCGCGCGGATCGGTGGGCAGGTTCACCGTGACCCAGCCCGGCGCACGGGTCGCGGGCAGATCGCGGTAAGGCTCGGGCGCCTCGGCCAGCGAGGATTCCTCGAGGTCGGCCGCGGCCACCACTTCGAAACGGTCGACGACCAGCGCCACGTAGACCGGGCGTGCCCAGTACATGCTGCTGACCCCGTAGACGAGCGCTGCCAGCTGGATCGCGGCGATCACCGACAGATCAAAGCGCAGGCTCGGCTTGCCGGGCTTGTAGACGACCAGGGTCAACAACGGGCCGATCACCAGGTCGACGATGGCCAGCACGGTGGCCATGCCGAGCAGGCCGCTCGCGTAGAAGAACCAGTCGGGGTACCAGAGCCAGGAGGCCAGTGTCAGCACGACGCCGACGACCAGGGCGCTGATCAGGAAGTGAATGCCTGCCGCGCGCAGGCGACAGGTCAGGGCGGAACGTTGCATCATCATCAGGGCTGAGTCAGGCTTGGCCTGGCCGGGTATGCGTCAGCGGCAGTTCGGCGGCCGGTACTTGGAAAGCAAGGTGGTGGCGGTCGTGTCGCAGGTCCATTGAATCGCCTCGACGGGCGGAACACCCGCTACCAGCGGGGCACCAGAGGTATTGGGGCGAATCACCATCGTCGCGCCGACCTGCACCTTCTCGCGGAACACCATCGTGATGGTGCCGTCGGCCGGGGTGATGGTGATACTGGAAACCTCTTCGGTGGGATTTGCCGCAAGCACAAAACCGTCCGACAGATCGCCGACACCACTGACCGCGTTTTCCCAGACCACCAGCTTGGCGCCGGCCGACAACGCGATCGCATTGGCCACGCGGGCACGCACGACATAGTCCTGGTAGGCGGGAATCGCCACCGCGGCGAGAATGCCGATGATCGCCACCACGATCATCAGTTCGATCAGGGTGAAGCCCCTCTCGCCCGAAGCGGGACGCGAGACCGATGAGGTTTGCGATGCAGTCATGTGCTTGTCCGTCGGACCAGGAGTTGAAAGAACCGGCAGCGGTGAAGACTGGGCCGCTGCCGTGAAAAGGCCGCCCTGCGGCGGCCCTTTCTACCAGCTGAAGGCTGGATTAGCTGCGGCAGTTGGCCGGAGCGTACTTGGCCAGAATGCTACCGGCGGTGCCAGGACCCGAAGCGCCAGCAGCCTTGCACTTCCAGACGATCGGGTTCTGCGGAATCACACCCGACGTCAACTGAGCGCCGCCATCGAGCGGGATCAGCGTGAGCGTGCCAGCACCTGAAGCAGCACCGTAGGTGATGGTGATTTCGCCAGTACCAGCGGCAACACCGATGCTGGTGACGTTGTCGGTCGCGATGGGGGTAACGCCCGAGTCAAGAGCAACACCATTCGACGCATTCTCGACAACGGTGGTCTTCACGCCCGAAGCCAGCGACAGGCCTTCAGTCACTTTCGCACGAACCGTGTAATCCTGATACGCGGGGATCGCGACAGCGGCCAGGATACCGATGATGGCCACGACGATCATCAGTTCGATCAGGGTAAAACCTTGCACTTTGGAAACCATGAGGACTTTCTCCAGGGGTTGAATTGACGAGACCAGGTTCTCGCTCGGCCAGTACTGAGCAGTGCCGTGCCAGCGGGCATCGTCGGTCCGTAGGCGCCGATGAACGGCGGCGCGGCGGGCGAATAGTCGATGAACTCCGCCATTCACCGCCGACAGACGGTCGCAGCGTTGGAAACCGGCCGGTGCGGGTGCCGCTAATCGTCGATTGATCCAACCGGGGTGACGCATTCGGTCACCTGCTGCCGCAGCGCGTCATGCGCTGCGCCGCAGCAGAACCTCAGAACTCGAGGATCAGCCCGCGCTCGAGCAGGCGCGGCTGGTAACGCCCCGCCCAGGCCTCGATCTCGCTGGCAATGGTCTGCCGGTCAGAAGGTTTGAGGTGGGTGATCCAGAGCTCGGGCTGGCGCTGCAGCAACGCCAGCTCTTCGCTGAGCTGGATCGGGTACAGGTGCTTGGCGGTCACCGCCAGGTCGCGCTCGCGATTCGAGAACGCCGTCTCGATGATCAGGTGGCGAAGATCCCGTACGCCGTTGACATGCCGCCAGAACTCGTCATTGGGCCCGGTATCGCCGGAGAACACCAGCGATCCATTGCCCGAGCACAGGTGAAACCCGACCGCGGGCACCGTGTGCCGGGCCTCGATCGCGCGCACACTGCGCTCACCGAGCACCACCTGCTCGCCGACGTTCAGCGGCACGAACCGCATCCAGGGCCGCTCGAAATGCGGGATCTCGGTGAAGTCGGGCCAGATCGTCCAGTTGAAGATGCTGGCGCAGGGCGAGGATGGTCTCGGGAAGCGCGTGCACGAGCAACGGTTCGCGGCGCATTGCCCCGACCGAGTCGACGAGCAGCGGCAAGGCCGCAATGTGATCGAGGTGCGAGTGCGTCAGGAACACGTGATCGATATCGGCCAGTTCGGCAACGCTCAGGTCCTCGACACCGGTGCCGGCATCGATCAGGACATCATGATCGACCAGGAACGACGTGGTGCGGATCTGCGCACCGATGCCGCCGCTACAGCCCAGTACGCGCAGCTTCATCTGCCCTCTCGCAATCTGCAGCGTTGACCAGGCCCGCGCCCTGGCGGGCACCCG
The DNA here is from genome assembly GCA_041396665.1 of Burkholderiaceae bacterium. Lineage (GTDB taxonomy): Bacteria > Pseudomonadota > Gammaproteobacteria > Burkholderiales > Burkholderiaceae_E > JAUIAI01. The sequence continues at coordinate 93,251 of JAWKYE010000019.1, read as the reverse complement.
CGGCAACGGCGGCGGCGGTGGCCGAGGTGCCTGAGGTGCCCGAGGTGCCCGAGGTGCCGATAGGGCCCGCCGCGGCCAGCGGCAGCCGGCCGGCGGCGCCCGGCGCAAAGATCTGCACCGCCCCCTGCCGGCCGGTGACCACCACGGTGTCGATGGCATCGAAGTCCATGCTGGCGCAGGCCGCGCGGGTCGCCTCACCGACGATGATCGGCGTGCGGTAATGTTTGGTCAGTGATTCAAGGCGCGAGGCCAGGTTGACCGAGTCGCCGATCACCGTGTACGCACGACGCAGCTTGGAGCCCATGTCACCCACCCGCACAAGACCCGTGTTGATGCCCACGCCGATCGCCACCGGCGGAAAGCCGCGCGCCGCGAAGCGCTCGGACAGGCGACGGATGGCCTTTTGCATGTCGATCGCGGCCAGCACCGCATGCCGCGCATGGTCCGGGTCTTCGACCGGCGCGCCCCAGAAAGCCATCACCGCATCGCCCATGTATTTGTCGACCGTCCCCTGGTACCGGTAGATGCATTCGGTCAGGTCGGTCAGGACTTCGTTCAGGTATTCGCGCAGCATTTCAGGGGGCATGTTCTCGGCGATCCGGGTGAAGCCCCGGATGTCGGCGAACATCACGGTCAGTTCCCGGTTCTCACTGATCTGGCCATGGTAGTTGAGCGGATCGCGGGCCATTTTGCCGACGACGTCGGGTGAAACGTATTCCGAAAACAGATCGACCACCGCGCGACGGGCCCGGCCCTCGATCGCGTAGCCGGCCGCCAGGTTGAACAAGCCGATCACCACGATGGACATCAGGGAGCCGGCCAGCGGCAGCACCCACCCGATATGCACGAAGGCCACCACGTTCCAGACGAACAACGCGCCTGCCGAGGTGCAGGTAGCCAGCACCACGCCGAACGCACCGGCACGCGGCGCGGCGAACGCGAACAACCCGCCGACCAGCAGGATGGCCAGCGCACCGATCAGGTTGCCTTCGGGCACCCGTGACAACAAGCGTCCGTCGAGGGCGCCGGCGATCAGCGTGGCGTGCACATCGACCCCGGGCAGCATCTCGCTGACCGGCGTCGCCCGCAGGTCGGACAGGCCGGGCGCGCTGGCGCCGATCAACACGATCTTGTCCTTGAACAGGCTCCAGTCGGCACTGCCGTCGAGCACGTTGGCCGCCGACACGCGTTGGAAATTCCCCTGGCCGTTGGCCCGCGGGCCGGTGAACGGCACCAGCGCCGTCATCGCGTCGGACAGCGGCAGCGTCAGGCGGGCGCGCGAGTTCGCGATCTCGATCGTGTCGGCGCCGATCGCCATCACGGTCTCGCCCAGGTAACGACGCAGCACCCGCAAGGCCAGCGACTCGTACAACTGGCCGTCGAACTCCACCAGCAGCGGCAGCGAGCGCGTGACGCCGTCCGGATCGAGCATGGGATTGAAGAAACCGGCATCGTCGGCGGCCTTCTGCAGTTCGGGCAGGTTCGCACCGTAGCCGTTCCATACCAGCCTCGGCGTGCCTGGAGACAGGCTGGCCGAGTCCAGCGCGGCAGCCGGCAACTGCCCGCTGGTGAAGCCGCCCCGGTCACTGGTGAAGTAGTAACCCAGCACGGCCTTGGCCCGCACCAGGCTCTCGGCAAAACGATGGTCGGCCTGCGGGTCCTGCGTCTCGGGTTCGGCAAACACCACGTCGTAGCCGATCACCGCCACCTTGCCCTTGTCCACCAGTTGGTCGGTCAACTGGGCGAGCTGGCTGCGCGACCACGGCCATCGCCCCACCTTGGCCAGGCTGGCCTCATCGATGTCGACGATCACGACCGGCGCCCGTTCCAGCGGCGGCGCCACGCGCAGACGCGCGTCGTACAGGTAACGATCGGCAGTCGAGAGGCCATCGGCCGGCTCGGCCTGCCACTGCACCAGCGCAAACCCCACGCAGATCAGCAGCCCCGCCAACACCCGCAACCACCGCAGCCCCTCCCCCCGCCGCGCACTCACGAGCAGTCACCCATCGCGCAAAGACCACCGCACGGATGCAAGCAGCCCGTTGCACGAATCAGGGTCGCGGATATCACAGGGCGTCGGCCAAAAAACAACGCGAACCCTGAGGGTTGCGAAACAAGCGACCGCCTGGCCATGGAACGAGCGCCCGGCCGCCCGAAGCCGTTCCATGGCCAGGCAGCCCCCGCGGAGGTGGAGGCAGGGTTTGGCCGGGCACTGCCCGGCGCTGCCGGAACGGGCCGGCCCTGCAAGGCCGGCACTGGCGGCTTGCCGAGGGAGCGTGGGGGCCTAATCCAGCTAGCCAAGATGCCGAAACCGTATCCGTGTCGCCGCAACATCGAACAACATGTCGTGACGCAACTCGAGGGGGCCGTTGCCGCAGAGGCGGTCGTTGACGCGGACCGGCGCATCCCCTTCGAGGTGATCGAGCATCCAGCCCTGTTCATGCCAGGCCAGCCTGAAGCGGTCACCGGCGATCCGCAGTTCCTTTGGCGAGCGGTCGACGCGCTCGTTGATGCCGCGCATGCCACCGGTCAGGTACTCCAGGACCACGGGCGCCATCCCGTGCGTCGACGCCCTGGCCGCCGTGTTCATCACGAACTCGATCTGGTAGACGCCGATCTCGATAAGCGCGCGCTCAGCCAGTTCCTCGCGATCGATCGCGAGGCCATCGACCAGCGTGCCGTTGCGACTCAGCAGGTCGCGAACCTGGTAACGGTTGCCCTGGCGGATGATCACCGCATGCTCGGCGCTGACCGAACGATGATCGAGCGTCAGGTCATTCCAGTCGCCGCGCCCGATCATCCACCTATCCTTGTCGAGCGGCACTTCGCGCACCGGTCCACCGTCGGGCCCGCAGACGCGAAGACGCGGCAACTGGTCGAACAGCGACTGCTGATCCGACGCTCGCCTGGCCATCGTGTTGCTCTGCTGGCCGAACTCGGCGTGCGTGAGCGGACGCGTGTTCGCGGACCAGCCTTTCCAATCTGGGTTCATCGGTGCCCCCCGACGCTCGCATCAGCCGGCTCCAGCCGGATCACGGCAACCGTCACGTTGTCGGTTGCCCGTGCATCAAGTGCCGCCCTGACCAGGTCTTCAGCCAGCAGGTTCACGGCCCGCCCCGTGTTGCTCAGCAAGGTGGCCAGTTCCAGGTCACCGACGAAACCGGTCAGGCCGTCGGTGCAAAGCAGATACAGATCCCCGGCGCGCAGGCTCTCGTCCCGAACCGCGGGGATCACCCTTTCATCGATGCCCAGCACCTGGGTCAGCAACGCCGAAGACGGCTCGACCACCGGACGCCGGCGAACCAGTCCGACAGGCACGAGCGGGCCGTCCTCGAGCAGCGAGTGATCGCGCGTGAGCCGGCTCAGGATGCCGCTGCGCAGGCGGTAGACGCGTGAATCACCCACATGGGCCACGACCGCCCTGCCCTCGTGCAACCACAGCGCGGCCACCTGGTGCCGAGCGTCAGGTGACCGGCAGACTGCGCCGTCTGCTCGCAAACCGTCCGCGCATCGGCAAATCCAATCGGACGGGCGCTGCGCGGGTCGCATCGGCATGGGGTCAGCCGGCTCTTCCCGGTCGGCCGACTCGATCAGTGCCGACAGCGTCCCGGACACCCATTCGCTGGCGCGCAGGCCGGCCGGTTCGCCGCCCATGCCATCGGCAATCACCGCGTGCCCGCCGCCGGGTCCGATGCAGACCGAATCCTCGTTGAAATGATGGCTGACGCCACCGTCGGTGGCGCTGGCGGCGCGGACCACCCAGTGCGGATCGGCTGAAGACGTCGACGCCTCACGCACGCGCGCGCCGCCACGGGAAGGTACTTCCCGTAGTCGGAACCGGTTCGCGGATTGATCGCCAGCTGGTCATGGAGCGCAGCGTAGCGACCCTGGCCGGCTTGGCTAAGCCGTATCGCTACGAACGGCTCCCTATTCCGCCGGACGGCGCCGCTGCACGAAAAGCGCCAGGCAACCACGAACACCGCACCAATCACCGACGCAACGCTCGCCGTGTGGGCACCCAGCCCGTCACTCAGCCCTGCAACATGGTGTCGGTGACGATCATGCCGCCGGCGATCCAGCCCAGCAAGGCACCGCCCATCCAGACGACGAGCGGATAGCGCTCGATCAGATGGATGACGAAGCGCTGCCCCAGACGATGATCGGGATGCTGACCAACAGGCCGAACGACCAGGCCGAACTGGTGGTCCGGGTCGGCCTTCTGGGCGGCCGCGGCGATACCGATGACGTTGTCGATGCTCATGACCAGGTCGGCAATGATCACCGTGCGCACCGCCGCCCACAATGTGTTGCCGCCACCCAGTTCGCCGTGGCCCTCGCCCTCTTGAGGGATGAGCAGTTTCACCCCGATCCAGATCAGCAGCAGGCCGCCGACGATCTTGAGCGAGGGCAACAGCAACAGCGAAACCGCGAAAAAGATCAGGATGACCCGCAACACGATCGCGCCCGCCGTGCCCAGCACGATGCCACGGGTACGCAGCTCGGGCGGCAGGTTGCGACAGGCAAAGCGCGATGACGACCGCGTTGTCCCCGCCAAGCAGGATGTCGATCATGATGATCTGACCGACGGCGGCCCAGTCGAGGGTGGCCAGAAAATCGAACAAGGAAAACGATCCGGGTAGCTGGCGCGGGCCGGCGCGGGCCGGCCCGTGAATCAGACGCTCAGAGCACGCTCTTGAGCAAAGAGCCCATTTCCGAAGGGTCCTTGGTGACCTTGATGCCGCAGGCCTCCATGACGGCGAGCTTTTCCTGCGCCGTCCCCTTGCCGCCCGAGATGATCGCGCCGGCGTGGCCCATCCGCTTGCCCGGTGGCGCCGTGACGCCGGCGATGAAGCCCACGACCGGCTTTTTCATGTTGTCGCGGATCCATTCGGCCGCCTGCTCCTCGTCGGTGCCACCGATCTCGCCGATCATCACCACGGCGTCGGTGTCCGGATCGTCGTTGAACAGCTTCATCACGTCGATGTGCTTGAGACCGTTGACCGGGTCGCCACCGATGCCCACCGCCGATGACTGGCCAAGGCCCAGGCTGGTCAGCTGGCCGACCGCTTCATAGGTCAGCGTGCCCGAGCGCGACACGACGCCGATGCGTCCCTTGCGATGGATGTGTCCGGGCATGATGCCGATCTTCATTTCGTCCGGCGTGATCACGCCGGGACAGTTCGGGCCAAGCAGCAGCGTCTTGTGGTTTCCCTTGCGCATCCGGTCACGCACCTCGACCATGTCGCGGACCGGAATGCCCTCGGTGATGCAGACCACCAGGTCCAGGCCGGCCTCGACGGCCTCCCAGATCGCGGCCGCGGCCCCTGCCGGCGGCACGTAGATGACCGACACGGTCGCGCCCGTCTTGGCCTTGGCGTCCTTCACGCTGCCAAAGATCGGGATGCCCTCGAACTCGGTACCTGCCTTCCTGGGATGCACACCGGCCACGAAACCGGCCTTGCCATTGGCATAGGCGGCGCAGGTGCGGGTGTGGAATTGTCCGGTCTTGCCCGTGATGCCCTGGGTGATGACCTTGGTGTCCTTGTTGATCAGGATGCTCATCGATCTGCTGTCCTTGGATGTTCGGGGTTGCGCTCAGGCGGCATTGGCGGCAGCGACGACCTGCTTGGCCGCTTCACCCATGGTGTCGGCCGAAATGATCGGCAGACCCGAATCGGCGAGCATCTTGCGGCCGATCTCTTCGTTGGTGCCCTTCATGCGCACCACCAGCGGTACCTTGAGGCTCACCGCCTGCTCGCGGTGATGACGCCCTCGGCGATCACGTCGCAGCGCATGATGCCGCCAAAGATGTTGACCAGGATGGCCTTCAGGTTCGGGTTGCGCAGCATGATCTTGAAGGCCTCGGTGACCTTCTCGGCGGTGGCGCCCCCACCGACATCCAGGAAGTTCGCCGGCTCGCCACCGAACAACTTGATCGTGTCCATCGTGGCCATCGCCAGACCGGCCCCGTTGACCAGGCAGCCGATATTGCCATCGAGTTGAATGTAGGCCAGATCGAACTTGGAAGCCTCGATCTCGGCCGGATCCTCTTCGTCCAGGTCGCGCATCGCAACCACTTCGGGCTGGCGGAACAGCGCGTTCGAATCGAAATTGAGCTTGGCATCCAGGGCCATGACCTTGCCATCGCCGGTCAGGATCAGCGGGTTGATCTCGGCCAGGCTGGCATCGGTTTCCCAAAAGGCCTGATATAGACCTTGCAGCACCTTGCGTGCGCTCGCGAGGGACGCCTTGGGAATGCCGATCTGGGTCGACAGTTCGTCGGCCTGGGCATCGGTAAGGCCCGTGGCCGGATCGACGGCCACCTTGTGGATCTTCTCGGGGTGCTTCTCGGCCACCTCCTCGATGTCCATGCCGCCTTCGCTCGAGCCCATCAGCGTGACCCGTTGCGTCTCGCGGTCGACGACGATACCCAGATACAGTTCTTTCTTGATGTCAGCCCCGTCCTCGACCAACAGGCGCCGCACCAACTGTCCCTCGGGCCCGGTCTGATGGGTCTTGAGTTGCATGCCGAGGATCTCGTCGGCGTACTGGCGCACCTCGTCGATCGAGCGCGCCAGCTTGACACCGCCACCCTTGCCCCGGCCACCGGCATGGATCTGGGCCTTCACGACCCAGACGGGTCCGCCCAGCGACTCAGCCGCCTTGAGCGCTTCCTCGACCGAGAAGCAGGGAATGCCGCGAGGCACGGGAACCCCGTATTTCTTGAGGATTTCCTTGCCCTGGTACTCGTGGATCTTCATGTGGGTCCTTTGCGCTGAAGCGACGAATCTGGCTGCGATGCGGGGGAGATCGAGTGGCTCTCGGGTGGCAATACCGATGCAGAGCCGGGCAGAACGGCTGTCGTATCGTCACCGGGCAAGCCTGATCGCCAGCCTGTCTGAAGCCTGCGATGTTAGCACGCAGGTCGCACCGGACCGGTGCCTGACCGTGGCCTGTGAACAGCAGTGGATGCGTTGAAAAGCGGGCGATGGCAGCCGCCGCAGGCCCTAGTCGAAAGGGTCTTCGTCGACCCAGAACGCGTCGTCGTCGGTGCTGGCACCGGCGAGCCTGAGTACCTTGGCGATGATCGCGCCGGAGAATCCGCGGCTGGCCAGGTAGCGGGTCTGGCGCGCCCGTTCGGCCAGGTCGGCAGGCGGCTTGTCGAAGCGCCGGGCCCAGACGGCATGCGCCCGCTGCGCTTCGGATGCCCGCTCGCTGGCGATGATCGGCGCGGCGACCGTCGGCTCGATCTGATGCTGGCGCATCAGCTGGGCCAGCCGCGCCGGGCCGTACTTTTCACGGGCCCGGCGCGCGAGCGAACCGGCAAAGCGCTCGTCGGACAGATAGCCGCGCCCGACCAGTTCATCGAGCACCTGTTCGATCAGTCGGGGGTCGGGCGGCTCGGGCCGCACCGGGGCCGGTTGTCCGACGGCGGATGCCACCAGGCCGCGACGCGACGCCGGCCGCGGTCGTGGCGCAACGGCCAGCCGCTTTTGCAGTTCGGCCCGGCTGTAATCGCGCCTGGAGAGAAACCGGAAAGCGTGCTGGCGCAAGGCCTTGTAGGCCTTGGTAGGTCCGACGGACGCCGGGTTGGTCGCGCTCGATGGCCGATCAGACGAGGGATCGTCTGTCATGGCTCAGGTCGTTGAGGCGGGTGTGCGGGCCGGCGGGCCGGGTCGACAGCGCCGGGCCGTCGACCCAGGCCGACGTCAGGCGGCGGCCTCGGCTGCATCGGGCCCGGCGGCCTCGACCGCTGCACCGCGGGGCCGGACACCGAAATGGTCGCGCACCTTGTTCTCGATCTCGAGGGAAAGCTCGGGCCGCTCGCGCAGGAACTCGCGCGCGTTGTCCTTGCCCTGACCGATACGGTCGCCGTTGTAGCTGTACCAGGCACCCGCTTTGTCGACGACGCCGCAACTGGCACCCAGATCGAGGATCTCACCATGCCGGGACGTACCCTCGCCATAGAGGATATCGAACTCTGCGGTCTTGAACGGCGGCGCAACCTTGTTCTTGACGACCTTGACCCGGGTTTCGTTGCCGATGACCTCGTCGCCTTTCTTGATCGAGCCGGTACGACGGATGTCGAGGCGGACCGAGCAGTAGAACTTGAGTGCGTTGCCACCCGTGGTGGTTTCCGACTGCCGAACATGACGCCGATCTTCATGCGGATCTGGTTGATGAAGATGACCAGGCAGTTGGTGCGCTTGATCGAGCCGGTGAGCTTGCGCAGCGCCTGGGACATCAGGCGGGCCTGCAGGCCGGGCAGCGAATCGCCCATGTCCCCTCGATCTCGGCGCGCGGCGTGAGCGCGGCAACCGAATCGATGACAATGAGATCGACCGAGCCGGAACGCACCAGCGCATCGGTGATTTCGAGTGCCTGCTCGCCGGTGTCCGGCTGCGAGACCAGCAACTCCTCGAGGTTGACCCCCAGCTTGGCCGCGTACTGCACATCGAGCGCATGCTCGGCGTCGATGAATGCGGCAGTACCGCCGAGTTTCTGCATTTCGGCGATGACCTGCAGCGTGAGCGTGGTTTTACCCGACGACTCGGGGCCGTAGATTTCGACGACGCGCCCGCGCGGCAACCCGCCTATCCCCAGCGCGATGTCCAGACCGAGCGAACCGGTGGACACCGACATGATGTCTTCGGGGACGGCGCCATCGGCCAGGCGCATCACCGACCCCTTGCCGAATTGCTTTTCGATTTGCGACAGCGCGGCCGAGAGGGCCTTTTTCGCGCTCGGATTTCCTAGCTTGGTCCATTTTGATCACTGTATTCATCTGCCTTGCCCCTGCCACGGTGTTGATCGATGGAAGGAGTATCGCATGAAACCACTGTATATACAATCAGACTGTGGTTATAACCAGATCCAGTCAGGGAGACCTGGAAGACAACCAAAGCTGACTGATCCGTCGGATCGCCTGCAGCGCCGTGCCCAATCGTACCGCGTGCCGGTCGCCGTCGAGCCTGAGCACTTCGGCCTCGAGGTCGATCCGCCCGTCCGATCCGCGGCGGGCGAATCCGAACCATACCGTACCCACGGGCTTGCCAGGTGAGCCACCCCCGGGCCGGCGACACCGGTGACCGCCACGCTGACATCGGCGCCGCTGCCCTCCAGCGCCCCCGGGCCATCGCCCGCACCACCGGTTCGCTGACCGCCCCGTGGCCTTGCAACAGCTCGGGCGGCACCCCCAGCATCCGCTGCTTGGCCGCGTTGCTGTAGGTGACGAACGCGCAGTCGAACCATTCGCTCGAACCGGCGGTCTCGGTGAGGGCGCGGGCAATCGCCCCGCCGGTGCAGCTTTCGGCGGTGGCGATCATCAGGCCGCGACCGGCCAGGGTGCGGCCCAGCGCGGTGGCTTCCTCTACCAGTGCCGCCTCGTCCGCCCCGGGCGCCGCGCCACTGTCCGCGCGGGGCGTGGCGCCGCTCATAGCGCCCGCCACGCGAACAGGCAGGCCAGCGTCGCCAGCGCCGCGGCAAGATCGTCGATCATCACGCCCCACCCTCCCTTGATCCTGCGATCGAGCCAGCCGATCGGCGGCGGCTTGACCGCATCGAAGAACCGGAACCCGCCAAACAAGGCCAGTTGCGCCAGCCAGTCGGCCTGGGCCAGCTGCAGCACGAGCCAGAATGCGATGATCTCATCCCAGACGATCGCCGAGTGATCCTGCACCCCCAGTTCGTCGACGACCTGCTGGCAGATCCATCGCCCGGCGACGAAACCGCCGATGATGATCGCCCACGCGGCGACAGGCGACAGCCACGGCGCGGCCAGCGCGTGCAACGCCCAGGCCAGCAAGGTGCCGGCGGTGCCGGGCGCCACCGGCGACAGGCCGCTGCCAAGGCCGAAGGCCAGCGGATGGCTCCAGTGCGACCACAACACCCCGCGCGGCAGCGCCGCCTGCTTGCCGGCAACCCGGGGCGGCTCAGCCAAAGTGATCGAAGCCGCGCGCCAGGTCGGCGAGCGGCCGCCCGCGCGCATCGACCACGGACACGCCACGCCCGCCGCCGGCCGAGCCGATCCGGGTCAGTGCCAGCTCCAGGGATCGGCCCAGCGCCTCGATCGCCAGCCGGTTCTCGGCCGGGGCGGTGAAGGCCAGTTCGTAATCGTCACCGCCGCCCAGTGCATGGCCCAGCGCCTGGCGGGGATCGAGTGCCGACAGTGCCGGGTCGAGCGGCACGAGGTCGGCGCGCAACTCGATGCCGATCCGCGATCGTTCGGCCACATGGCCCAGGTCGGCGAGCAGGCCGTCGGAGACGTCGATCGCGGCGCTGGCGAGGTGGCGCAGCGCCTGCCCCAGCGCGAGCCGGGGCTGGGGCCAGTCGAGCCGGTGTCGGGCGGCAGCCGACAGGCTGCCCGGTGATTCGAGCAGCGCGGCCAGCGCCGCCGCGGCCCCGCCCAGCGCACCCGACACCCAGACGTCGTCTCCCGGCTGCGCATGGTCGCGGCGCAGCGCGGCGCCCTGCGGCACCTCGCCGATCGCCGTGATGCTCAGGCACAGCGGCCCGCGGGTGGTATCCCCCCCGATCAGTTCACAGCCGCTGGCGTCGGCCAGTGCAAACATGCCACGGCAAAAGGCCCCGAGCCAGTCGGCATCGACCCCGGGCAGCGCGATCGCCAGCGTGAACGCCTGCGGCCGCGCGCCCATCGCCGCCAGGTCGGACAGGTTGACCGCCAGCGCCTTGTGACCCAGCGACGCCGGATCGACGTCGGCAAGGAAGTGCCGGCCGCCGACCAGCATGTCGGTGACGATCACCCGGCTCATGCCGGCCCGATCGCGCAGCAACGCGCCGTCGTCGCCTATGCCCAGTTCGGCATGGCGCGGCGGGCCACGGTCGAAGTACTGGCGGATGAGATCGAATTCGGTCACGGGCTCGGACCGCTTCAGCGACGGCCCTGGTTGACGCCGCTGTCGGTCGCCACCCGGTCGAGGATGCCGTTGACGAAGCGAAAACCGTCGTTGCCCCCGAACACCTTGGCCAGGTCGATGGCCTCGTTGATCACGACCCGGTAAGGGATTTCCGGGTGATGGCGCATCTCGTAGGTGCCCACCAGCAGGATCGCGTGCTCGACCGGACTGACATGCTCGAGCTTGCGGTCCAGGTGCGGCGCCAGCATCGCGTTCAGTTCCTCGTGGGTGCTCATCACGCCGCCGATCAGGCCGGCCAGGTGACGGGTATCGCATTTCTCGTAGCCGGGCGATTCGGCCAGGCCGGCCAGCACCACCCCCAGGTCGGCGCGCGACAACAACCACTGGTACAGGCCCTGCACCGCGTACTCGCGCGCACGCCGCCGGGCATTGCGCCCGCCGGCCTGCCGCTTGCCGGTGTCAGCGGGCCGCAGGCGCGGCAACGGGCGCGGGGCTGTCGGTCATTCGTCTTCGGTGTCGACGTCGTCGCCGATCTCGTCGATCAGGTCGGTCAGGTTGCTCATCTCGACGGCCGCGCGCGCCGCGTCCGCCCCCTTTTCGGCCACCCTTTCCATCGCCTGCTCGTCGCTCTCGGTGGTGAGCACGCCGTTGGCGATGATGACACCGAAGTCGAGGCCGACGCGCGCGATGCCGGCAGCGCTCTCGTTCGAGACGATCTCGAAGTGATAGGTTTCGCCGCGGATGACGGCGCCCAGCGCGATCAACGCATCGAACGTCTGCTGGCGGGCCAGGCTTTGCAAGGCGGCCGGGATTTCGAGCGCGCCGGGCACCGAGCAGATGACGATGTCGTCGGCGCTGACCCCCAGCGCCAGCAACTCGGCCACACAGGCATCACGCAGGCCGTTGGTGACGGATTCGTTGAAGCGAGACTGCACGATGCCGATGCTGAGTCCTTCACCGTCGAGTTCTGCTCTCAGGATATCGATGTCCAAGTCTTGCTCCAGTGGTCAGGTCTGAAAGCCGGAAACTTCGAGATTGAAGCCGGCCATGCTCGGCATTTTGACCGGGGCGGCCAAAAGACGCATTTTTCGCACACCGAGATCGCGCAGGATCTGCGCGCCGATGCCATAGGTTCGCAGGTCGATCTTGGCCCCCTCGACCGACCGGCCGCCCTGCGCGGCTGCGACCAGGCCTGCAACTGGTTGAGCAGGCCCTGGTCGCTCTGGCTCGCATTGAGCATCACCATGACGCCGGCCGACGATTCGCCGATCGCCCGCAGCGCTTTCGCGACCGGCCAGGAATGGGTGCCCTTGTCCGCATCGATCAGGTCGAGCACCGAGACCGGCTCGTGCACCCGCACCAGGGTTTCGACCTCGGCGCTGATCTGTCCGTTGACCAGCACGATGCGCACGTTCGCCCCGGTGCGGTCCCGGTAGGCGATCATCCGGAACCGGCCCCACGGCGTGTTCGTGACCTTGTCCGCGACCCGCTCGACGAGGGTTTCATTGGCACTGCGAAACTGGATCAGGTCGGCGATCGAGCCGATCCGCAGTTCGTGCCGTGCCGCGAACTCGAGCAGGTCGGGCAGGCGGGCCATCGTGCCATCGTCCTTGAGCACCTCGCAGATCACCGACGCGGGGGTGAGCCCGGCCATCTCCCGGCCAGATCGCAACCGGCCTCGGTGTGCCCGGCCCGCACCAGCACGCCACCGGGCTGCGCCATGATCGGGAAGATGTGACCCGGTTGCACGATGTTCTCGGGGCGCGTCCGGCGCGACCGCCGCCGCCACGGTGCGGGCCCGGTCGGCCGCCGAGATGCCGGTGGTGACGCCTTCGGCCGCCTCGATGGACACCGTGAAATTGGTGCCGTAACGGGTGCCGTTGGCCGACACCATCAGCGGCAGGCGCAATTGCCTGCACCGGGCCTCGGTGAGGGTCAGGCAGATGAGTCCCCGGGCATGGGTGGCCATGAAGTTGATGGCCGCCGGCGTGACGAAGTCGGCCGCCAGGATGAGGTCGCCCTCGTTCTCGCGGTCTTCCTCGTCGACCAGGATGACCATGCGCCCATGGCGCATGTCCTCGACGATTTCATGAATGGGTGAAAGTGCCATGGCGGCATTCTACTCCGCGCCGACCGGCCCGGTGGATGACGGGCGGCGGCGGCGGCCCGTCGCGCGGCCGCGCCGGGACGCCACAAACGGGCGCGGTCTTGCAATACTCACGCGATGGACAGGATGCCCAGTTTCACCTACCAGCGCTTCCAAAGCCGGGCCGATGCACGCTCGGCCTTCGACACCGCGATCGAGAGCGCCACGAACCGCATCGCGCTGTTCGAGCGTGACGGCGACTTCTACGGGCTGGACCGACCCCTGGTGGCCGAACGCCTGGGCGGGCTGCTGCGGGCCAGCCCCGACAACCGGGTCGACATCGTCGTGCAACGCACCCACTTCATCCAGCGCGACTGTCCCCGCCTGATGATGCTGGTGCAACGCTTCGGCAGCCGGCTGTCGATCTGCCGGCTCAAGCCCGAGTTCGCGACCTTCGAGCGCGGCTTCGCACTGATCGACAAGGTGGTCGTGCTGCGCCGGCCGCACTTCGATCGCAGCGTCGTCTTCTGGGATGTCGACGATCAGCAGATCGCCGGCGCCAACCGCCTGTTCCAGGACCTGCTGGACAATTGCGAGCCGCCGCTCAGCGTGCCGGTCACCGGCCTCTGATTCACCTCAGGCGGCAGAGGTGCCGCGCGCGACCTGGTCCATCCGCTCGAGATAGCGGGCGACCAGGTCGATCTCGATGTTCACATCGGCCCCGGCCCGCAGGTGGCGCAAAGTGGTCACGGCAACGGTATGCGGAATCAGGTTCAGCGAGATCACGCTGCCCGATTCATCATCGGCGACCGAATTGACCGTGAGGCTCACGCCGTTGACCGTGACCGAACCCTTGTAGGCCATGTAGCGGGACAAAGCCGGCGGCACCCGGATATCGAGCACGTGGCTCTCGTCGAGCGCATCGAATCGCTCGACCCGGCCCAGCCCGTCGACATGGCCCGAGACCAGGTGCCCGCCCAGACGGTCGGACAGGCGCAAGGCCTTTTCGAGATTGACCTCGGCAAGCCGGTCCAGCCCGACCGTGCGCGCCAGGCTCTCTTGCGACACGTCGACCGAGAACGCGTCCGCGCCCAGCGTGACCACGGTCATGCAGGCACCCTGGATGGCGATCGAATCGCCGATCGCCACGTCGGACAGATCGAGCGTGCCGGCGTCGATCTGCAGCCGGCTGCCGCCGTTGTCGGTTAACGGGGAAATCGCAGTGATGCGGCCGCAGGCCGCGACGATGCCAGTGAACATGGTTCGGTTTCCATCAATAAAGCGTTCTGTCCCGATCAGTCGATCCGGGCTCCCACAAGGGCCTGTTCACACTAGGGACGCACCCGCGCCGTCGCCCCTCAGGGCTGCCAGCAAGGCGCGAGTGACGCGGCGTGCCCGAGGCACGTAAGGAGCGAGCAACGCCGTTGGCAGCCCTGAGGGGCGGCGGCTCTTCGGGTGAGGCCGGATCCGAACCGTTCTGCGTTGCAAATGCTCGCCGTAGCCCCGCTACGGCTGCGCTTTGCGCCTTGATGTCGGTTCGATTCGGCCTCACGCGGGTGCGTCCCTAGTGTGAACAGGCCCTAGGGCGACCACCGCGACGGGATCGGCCTGCGCCAGCGCGGGCCGGTCGGCGAAGCGGGCGATAAGGCGCACATCGTCGCCGAACATCTCGGCCCCGGTGAAAGCCAGTTCGTGCCTTTGCCCCAGTCCGGCGACCTGCGCCAACTCGGCAAAGCGTTGGGCATCGCCCAGCAGCGCCGGGGCCAGGTAGACCAGCAACTCGTCCACGCAGCCTTCACGGATCAGCGAACCGTTCAGCTTGCCTCCGGCCTCGACATGCAACTCGTTGATGCCGCGCCCGGCCAGATGGGTCATCAACGCGGGCAGGTCGACCTTGCCCGCGGCATTGGGCAGCACCAATACCTCTGCGCCACGCGCCTGAAGCGTCGCGACGCGCGCGGCGTCGGGCTGCGCGGCCACGACCAGCGTCTTGCCGGTGTCGAACAACCTGGCATCCGGCGACACCTCGAGCCGCGAATCGACCAGCACCTTCAACGGCTGGCGATCGGTGGCCACCTCGCGCACGGTCAGGCGCGGATCATCGTCGCGCACGGTGCCGATGCCGGTGAGAATGGCACAGGCCCTGGCCCGCCAGCGCTGGCCGTCGGCGCGCGCCGAGGCGCCGGTGATCCATTGGCTGGCGCCATCGCGCAGCGCCGACATGCCATCGAGACTGGCCGCCACCTTCATCCGCACCCAGGGCCGACCGGTGCGCATCCGGGATACGAAACCGACGTTCAGTTCACGCGCCTGCTGCTCGAGCAGGCCGCAGCGCACATCGACCCTGCCGGACCGCAGCGCCTCGAGGCCGCGACCGCCGACCTGGGGATTGGGATCCTCCATCGCGGCGATCACCCTGCCCACCCGTGCGGCCAGCAGGGCATCGACGCACGGGGGTGTCCTGCCGTGATGGCTGCAAGGTTCGAGCGACACGTAAACGGTGGCCCCGCGGGCCTTGCCCGCGGCCTGGGCCAATGCCAGTACCTCGGCGTGGGCCTCGCCGGCGCGGCGGTGCCAGCCCTCGCCGACCACTTCATGGTCCTTGACGATGACGCAGCCCACCCGCGGGTTCGGGGTGGTGCCGAACAGGCCTTGCTCGGCCAGCGCCAGCGCGCGGCTCATGTGTTGATGATCTGGTTCACTGAACAACGGTCTGGCTCCTTGCGCCTCAGGCTCCTTACCCTTTGCACAAGTGTACCGAAGCCGCGCGCCGGCCCGCGCGACGGCGGATCCTGCCGCCGGGCGTGGCTCGCGCCATAATCAGGGATTCCCCAACCTCTTTCGGACCCTGCCATGAACCGACCCTCCGAACTGCCCGCCGACACCGCCCCGCCCTCCGATGCGCCGCAGCGCGAGCGTCACGGAGGCCAGTTGCTCGCCGACGCGCTGATCGGGCACGGGGTCGACACGATCTTCGGCGTACCCGGCGAGAGCTACCTGGCCGTGCTCGAGGGCCTCTACCATCACCGGGCCCAGTCGCGCTTCGTCATCTGCCGCCAGGAAGGGGGCGCCGCGTACATGGCCGATGCCTATGCCAAGCTCACCGGCAAGCCTGGCATCCTGATGGTGACCCGAGGCCCGGGCGCGACCAATGCGGCGATAGGGGTGCATACCGCCCACCAGGATTCCACGCCGATGGTGGTGCTGATCGGCCAGGTCGGCGCCGAGTTCATGGATCGCGAGGCGTTCCAGGAAATCGACTACCGGCGTTTTTACAGCCCTATCACCAAGTGGTCCGCGCAGATCGACCAGGTCGAGCGCATCCCCGAGTACATCGCGCAGGCCATGCAGCGCGCGACCAGCGGCCGGATGGGTCCGGTGGCGCTGGCGCTGCCCGAGAATGTCTTGTCGGGCAAAGCGACGGTTGCCGATGCCCGTCGCTACACGCCGGTACAGGCGACCCCGGCCCCCGACCAGATGCGCCAACTGACACAGATGCTGGCGGCCGCCAGGCGACCGCTGGTCTTGCTCGGTGGCAGCGGCTGGACGCGGCAGGCCTGCGAGGACCTGGCGGCATTCGTGACCCGGCTCGATTTGCCCACGGCCTGCGTGTTCCGCCGCCAGGACCTGCTGGACAATGATCATCCCTGCTACGTGGGTGATGTCGGCATCGGCGCCAACCCGAAACTGACGGCGGTGCGCGAGGCCGACCTGGTGATCGCCATCGGTCCGCGGCTGGGCGAGATGACGACGGCCGGCTATACGTTGTTCGACATCCCGATCCCGGCCTGCCGGATGGTGCACGTGCACCCGGGTGTCGAGGAACTGGGCCGCGTCTATGGCGCCGAGTTGCTGATCAATTCGGGCATGCCGCAATTCGCCGCCGCCTTGCGCGACGTGACGGCAGACAGTGCCGGCTGGAAAGACCAGCGCGCCGTGGCCCGATCGGCCTACGAGGCCTGGCAGAAGCGCCCGCCGGTGCTGGAGACGCTGTCGAGCAAGGCCCCGGTGGCGCTGGATCTTTGGCAGGTGATGCAGGACCTGCAGGCCCGGCTGCCGCGCGACACCATCGTCACCAACGGGGCCGGCAACTTCGCCACCTGGGGGCATCGCTTCTGGCGCTACGGCCCGCTGCGCACGCAACTGGCGCCGACTTCCGGCGCCATGGGCTACGGCCTGCCGGCCGCGGTGGCGGCCAGCCTGGCCGAACCGGGTCGCACCGTGCTCTGCCTGGCCGGCGATGGCGACGTGATGATGAACGCCCAGGAACTGGCCACCGCCACCCAGTACGGCGCCAAGCCGCTGGTGCTGGTGTTCAACAACAGCATGTTCGGCACCATCCGTATGCACCAGGAGCGCGAGTTTCCGGGCAACGTGCTGGGCACGGAACTGGTCAATCCGGATTTCGTCGGGCTGGCCCGCTCGTTCGGCGGCTTTGGCACCAGCGTGCAGACCACCGCCGAGTTCGACAAAGCGCTGGGTGACGCGCTGCAGGCGATCGAGACGACCGGTCGCTTCGCGCTGATCGAGATGAAGGTCGACCCGCAGATGATCACGCCGGGCAAGAGCCTGGATCAGATCAGCCAGGGCCAGTAACGCGCTTGCGGGTCGGCGTGGATCAGCGCGGCTTGCGCCGCGCCCTGGGCCGCGCCTCGCGCGTCGGCTTGACTTCGCGGATCGCCTCGGTAAAGGCCTCCAGGTCCTTGAAGTCGCGGTAGACCGACGCGAAGCGCACATAGCCGACATGGTCCAGCCGCTGCAGTTCCTCCATGATGATGCCGCCGATCCGGTCGCTGGCCACTTCCCGCTGGCCGCTCGAACTGATCTTGTCGATGACCCGCGAGATCGCGTCGCTGACCGCCTGGGTGCTGACCGACGCTTGCGCAGCGCCAGGTTGATCGAGCCCTCCAGCTTGGCCCGCTCGAATTCCTCGCGCGAGCCATCCTTCTTGACCACCGTGGGCATCACCAGCTCGATGCGCTCGTAGGTGGTGAAGCGTTTGTCACAGGCCTGGCAGCGGCGACGTCGACGAATCGAGTCGCCGTTGTCGGGCATCCGGGTCTCGATCACCTGGGTGTCATGGGCCTGACAGAAGGGGCAGCGCATCAGAAGGGGCAGCGCATCGGGTCCGGCTAGCGCCGGTTCATCGGCAGGATCACGCCACCTGGCGCTGCTGCGCGCGGCTGCCGTAGACCGGAAAGCGCGCGGTCAGCGCCTGCACCCGGGCACGCACTGCTGCCACGTTGGCCGCATCGGCGGGCGCATCGAGCACGTCGGCGATCATATCGGCCACCAGCACCGACTCTTTCACGCCAAAGCCGCGGGTCGTCATCGCCGGCGAGCCCAGACGCACACCGCTGGTGACCATCGGCTTTTCGGGATCGTTCGGAATGGCGTTCTTGTTGCAGGTGATCTGCGCCTCGCCCAGCACGGCTTCGGCGGCCTTGCCGGTGATGCCCTTGGGCCGCAGATCGACCAGCATCAGGTGGGACTCGGTACGCCCCGACACGATGCGCAGGCCGCGTTCGGTCAGCCGGCCGGCCATCGCCTTGGCATTGTCCAGTACCTGTTGCTGGTAAAGCCTGAACTCGGGCGTCAGCGCCTCGTGAAAGGCCACCGCCTTGCCCGCGATCACATGCATCAGCGGGCCGCCCTGCAGGCCGGGGAACACCGCCGAGTTGATCTTCTTTTCGTGCTCGGGTTTCATCAGGATGATGCCCCCGCGCGGACCGCGCAGGCTCTTGTGGGTGGTCGACGTGACCACGTCCGCATGCGGCACCGGGTTCGGGTAGATGCCGGCGGCGATCAGGCCGGCGTAGTGGGCCATGTCCACCATGAAGATCGCGCCGATCTCGCGCGCGACCTCGGCAAACCTGGCCCAGTCGATGCGCAGGCTGTAGGCCGACGCCCCGGCAATGATCAGGCGCGGCTTCTCGCGCCGGGCCGTCTCGGCCATCGCCTCGTAGTCGATGGCCTCGTTTTTGTCCAGGCCGTAGGACACGACGTCGAACCACTTGCCGGACATGTTCAGCGGCATCCCGTGGGTCAGGTGCCCGCCCTCGGCCAGGCTCATGCCCATGATCTTGTCGCCCGGGTTCAGGAACGCGAGAAACACCGCCTGGTTGGCCTGCGAACCGGAACTGGGCTGCACGTTGGCCGCCTGGGCACCGAACAACTGCCTGACCCGGTCGATCGCCAGTTGCTCGACGGTGTCGACATGCTCGCACCCGCCGTAGTAACGCCGGCCCGGATAGCCCTCGGCATACTTGTTGGTCAGCTGGCTGCCCTGCGCGGCCATCACGGCCGGGCTGGTGTAGTTCTCCGAAGCGATCAACTCGATGTGGGCCTCCTGGCGGGCATTCTCGGCATCGATGGCGCGCCAGAGCTCGGGATCGATCTGGGCGAGCGATCGGTCGGTGTCAAACATGGGGAATCCTTGGGTCAGAGGGCGCCGGACAGCCTTGCAGGCGCGGCAAACCGGGCATTTTATCGGACGCCGACCTGCCCCGGCAAGCCGGCAAGCCGGCCGGGCCGGCATCAGGCGTCGAGGTGGGCGGCATCGGCCCAGATGTCGATGCTGAAGCGCCCCTGGTCCAGGCTGACGCGGTTGAGCGCCGCATTCAGCTGCTCGGCCTGCCGGGGCGTCTCGAGCGGCATCGCCAGAAAATGGCGGTACATCAGGTCGAGCACACCGCCGTGCGTGACGATGAGCACCGATTCGTCCTGAGCACGGCCCAGCGCGAACTCGAGCGCGGTGACGATGCGCTCGCGCAGTTGCAGCAGCGATTCGCCCCCGTCCAGCTCGAACGCGGTGTCGCGCGCCCGCAGCCGGGCAAAAGCCTGCGGCCGTGCCTGCGCCAGCGATTCGTAGGTCTGCCCTTCGAAGGCCCCGAAGTGGCGCTCGCGCAATTGCGCCAGGTACTCGACCGCGCAGCCACTGGCCTGGGCATAAGGGGCAAGCGTCTGGCGGGCCCGTCGCGCATCACTGCACAGCACACGGTCGAAGCGCTCGCCGGCCAGCCTTTCGGCCAGCCGCTGCGCCTGCCAGCGCCCCTTGTCGTTCAGCTCGATGTCGGTGTGCCCCTGGATGCGCCCCGCCAGGTTCCAATCGGTCTGGCCGTGCCGGACCAGGGTCAGCCGACGCATCGTCCCCCTACCCCAGCCGCGGATTGAGCGTGTAGGTGCCGGTGATCGACGCCTGGCCGAGCACGTGGGGCTTCATCGCCTTGAGGGCGTCGGCGCCGCTGAAGCGCCCGTGCAGATCGAGCCTCTCGACGTCGAGCGCGTACACCGTGAACACGTAGTGATGCATCACCGAATCATTCCACGGCGGGCAGGGTCCGTCGTAGCCGTAGTACTCGCCCGACATGTCGTGATCGGCCTCGAACCAGCCGGTGTAATCGTTGATGCCCGAACGCGCGCCGTGCAGGCTGGACGGGCCGCCCTTGCCCTTGGGGGTCACGCTGTCACTGAACGAACCGGCCTCGATCTCGGTCAGGGTGGCCGGCAACTCGACCAGGACCCAGTGAAAGAAATCGACCCGCGCCAGCGATGCCGGCACCTCACGGCCTTCCTGGTTGACATCGTCGGGCTGGCTGGGCACATCGGGATCGTGGCAGATCACCGCGAACGACCTGGTGCCGGATGGTACGTCCGACCACTTCAGGTGCGGATTGAGATTGTCGGACAGCGCGACATGCGACTGCGGATCCTGGCGACAAAACGCGAACCGGGCCGGTATCGGATCACCATCTCGAAAGGACTGGCTGACTAGCTGCATCGCGGACTCCTGCAAGATTGAACCTGACGAGCCAAGTGTATCGGCATTTTGGACACCCGGCGGCAACTACGGCACAACATGGCCTGGCGCTCAGTTTCCGGTCTGCAGCCAGAAGGTGACCGGCCCGTCATTGACCAGCGCCACCTGCATGTCCGCCCCGAAGCGGCCGGTCTGCACGTCGGGCACCTGCCGCGCGGCCTCTTGCACGAGATGCTCGAACAACGCGCGACCCACCGCTGGTTCGGCGGCCGGCGTGAAACTGGGCCGCAGCCCCGAACGCGTGTCTGCGGCCAGCGTGAACTGCGGCACCAGCAGCAAACCGGCGCCATCCGGTCCGTTGTCGGCGTCGCCACGAAGCTCGAGCAGCGAACGGTTCATGCGCCCGCGGTCATCTGCAAAAACCCGATAGCGCAGCAACTTGTCGAGCAGGCGCTGGCCGAGCGCCTCGGTGTCGCCTCGCTCGGCGCATACGAGTACCAGCAGGCCGCGCCCGATCGCACCGACCGACTGCCCGTCGATGCGCACGCAAGCCTCGGCGACCCGCTGCAGCAGCGCGATCAAGACAGGTCGATCCGCGCGAAGCGCCGCTTGCCCACCTGCACGACGTAGCTGCCGGCAGCCAGCGTCAGCGAGCGGTCGGCAATGCGCTCGCCATCGATGCGCACCCCGCCCTGCTCGATGTTGCGCACCGCCTCGCTGGCCGAGGCCGCCAGCCCTGCCTGGCGCAACATCGCCGGTACGGCCATCGGCGCGCCGTGCAACTTCAGCTGCGGCATGTCGTCGGGCAGCGCACCGTCGCGAAACCGTGCCTCGAACCGGGCCAGCGCCTGCGTCGCCTGGCCGGCGTCGTGAAAACGCGTGACGATCTCCTGGGCCAGCATCACCTTCGCGTCGCGCGGATTGCGACCCTCGGCACACGCGCGGCGCAAGGCCTCGATCTCGTCCATCGGGCGCATCGACAGCAGTTCGAAGTAGCGCCACATCAGGTCATCGGAGATCGACATCAGTTTGCCGAACATCTCGGCGGCGGGCTCGGTGATCCCGATGTAGTTGCCCTTGGACTTGGACATCTTCTCGACACCATCGAGCCCCTCGAGCAGCGGCATCGTCAGGATGCACTGCGGCTCCTGCCCATACTCGCGCTGCAGTTCGCGGCCCACCAGCAGGTTGAACTTCTGGTCGGTGCCACCGAGTTCCAGATCCGAGGCCAGGGCCACGGAGTCATAACCCTGCATCAGCGGATACAGGAACTCGTGGACCGAAATCGGCACGCCGCTCTTGTAACGCTTTTGTAAAGTCATCCCGCTCCATCATGCGCGCCACCGTGTAGCGCGCGGCCAGTTGGATCATGCCCCGGGCGCCCAGCGGATCGCTCCATTCGGAGTTGTAGCGGATCTCGGTTTTCGCGGCATCGAGCACCAGGCTGGCCTGCTTGAAATACGTTGCGGCATTGGCCTCGATCTCTTCGCGCGTCAGCGGCGGCCGGGTCGAGTTCCTCCCCGACGGGTCCCCGATCATCGAGGTGAAATCCCCTATCAGGAAGATCACCGTATGCCCCAGATCCTGCAACTGGCGCATCTTGTTGAGCACCACCGTGTGGCCCAGGTGCAGGTCGGGCGCGGTCGGGTCCAGCCCGAGTTTGATGCGCAGCGGTTTGCCGCCGGCCTCGCTGCGCGCCAGCTTGGCCTGCCATTCGGACTGCACCAGCAATTCGTCGCAGCCCCGTAATGAGACAGCCATCGCCGCCTGGACCGTGTCGCTTATCTGCTCTAATTGACCTTTCATTACTACACTCGCGACGGCTATCCCGTTTGGTTTCGTATAATCCGTGAAAACACGACGGGCTGATGTTATCGATAGGCGAAACACCTCAGGTGGCACTTGTGGCCGCGGGGCGCCGATCACGTCGATGGGTAGGTGAGCCAGGGCCGCTGATCTGTTTCGTTGAGATCTGAAGTGTATCCAAGCACAACTGCCGCCTGATAAATGAACGCAAACGAAACCAGTCGATGCCAGTAAAAGCAATCCACCTGGGAATTTCGAGTGTCGTCGCGATGGGTGTCGCCGTGACCGCATTCGGCGTTTCTTCCCCACCCAGCACCGGCGCGCCGGCGTTCCAGACCGTCGTCTACAAGCTTGTCGTCCCCTCGTCGGCCGGCATCTCGCTGGACACCGTGCAGCGTAGTTTCGTTGTCAACGAGGGCGACACCCTCGAGCGCCTGCTGCTGCTGGCGGCGCTGCCGACGGTGAATTCCTCGACTTCGTCGCCACCCACGAAGATGCCGGCCGCCTGCTCGAACTGCAGCCGGGCGAGCAGTTCCACGCCAGCATCGATTCCATCGGCCGGGTGCACGATCTGCGCTTTTCGCTGGGCGAGGACGACCTCGACCTGGCCAGCGGCGAAGGCCGACGACTGGTGATCCAGCGCGGCCCCGATGGCCTGGCCGCCCGCATCGAAACCATCGCCCTGATCCGCACGAGCCGCATCGGCTACAGCCGCATCGTCTCGAGCCTGTTTGCCGCCACTCACGGCGCCGGCATCCCGGACAAGGTGGCGAGCCAGATCGTCGACGTGCTCGGCGGCGAAATCGACTTCGAGCGCGACATCCGCCAGGGCGACGAGCTACGGGTCATCTACGAAACCCTGACCGAACCCGACCGCCTCGATCTCGAGTACGCCGGTCGGCTGCTCGCCGTCGAACTGAGCGGTCGGGGCAAGTCGCATAGCGCGCTCTGGCTCGAGCACGACAAGGGTCGCGGCCAGTACTACGACTTCCAGGGTCGCAGCGCCAGTCGCAGCTTCCTGCGCTACCCGATCGAATACGCGCGGATCAGCTCGGGCTTTTCCACCGCCCGGATGCACCCGGTGTTCGGTCGCAAGCAGGCCCACCTCGGGGTCGACTTCGCCGCCCCGCCCGGCACCCGGATCCGCGCCAGCGGCGACGGCGTCGTCGAGTTCGTCGGCACCCAGCGCGGCTACGGACGCGTCGTGATCCTCAATCACAACAAGGGCATCAGCACCGTCTACGCGCACATGCGCGGCTTTGCCAAGGGCATCACCAGGAACACCCGGCTGCGCCGCGGCGATGTCATCGGCTACGTCGGCTCCAGCGGCTGGGCCACGGGCCCGCACCTGCACTATGAGTACCGGGTCGGCGGCGACCATCGCAACCCGCTGTCTGTCGAACTACCCGAAGAGGCGCCGCTGTCGGCCAAGGCCAGGATCCGTCATGCCGCCCGTGCCGAGCAACTGCGCGCCCAGTTGAACCAGATCGAGACGGTCCAGGTCGCCGGTCGGTTCGAGTAAGCCTCCCAGTAAGCCTCCCGTATGAGCGGCCCGTCGGACATCTGCATCGGCCTGATGTCCGGCACCAGCCTGGACGGTGTCGACGCCTGCGCGGTGCGTTTCATGCCCGCGCCCCAGGTCATCGCCAATGCCAGCAAACCGTTTCCCCGCGCCCTGCGCGCGCGGCTGCTGTGGCTGGCGGGCGCCACTGCACCGCCGCCCGACGAAGACCCGGTCGTGGCCCTGGGCCTGGCGCGCCGCGACCTGGCCGACTGCTATGCCGACACCGTGGCCGGCCTGCCGCGCGATCTGCTGGCCCAGGCCTCGGTCATCGGCGCCCACGGCCAGACCATCCGCCATCATCCCGAGCACGGGTTCAGCCTGCAGTTACTCGATGGCGCCCGGCTGGCGGCGCGCACCGGCATCGCCGTCGTCAATGATTTTCGCAGTGCCGACCTGGCGCTGGGCGGCCAGGGCGCCCCGCTGGTGCCGGCCTTTCACCTGGCGGCGTTCGGGCGTCCCGGCGCCACGTCGGCCGTGGTCAATATCGGCGGCATCGCCAATGTGAGCGTGCTGGCGCCCGCGCCCGGCGCCGCCGGCTCCGACGCCCCCCCCGTCGTGCGCGCGGGCTTCGACACCGGTCCCGGCAACCGCCTGCTCGACGACTGGATCCAGCATCACCGGGGCGAGCCGTTCGACGAAGACGGGCGCTGGGCCCGGCGTGCAAGCGTCAACCCTGCGCTGCTGCGCCAGTTGCGCGCCGACCCGTATTTCGCGCGCCCCGAGCCCAAGAGCACCGGGCGCGAGGCCTTCAATCTGGCCTGGCTGCAGGCGCACCTGGCCCGCCTGCCGGACTGCGACGCGGGCGACGTGCAGGCCACGCTGGTCGAACTGACTGCCGGCACGATCGTCGACGCCATCGCCCCTTACGCGCCCGACGAGATCATCGTCTGCGGCGGCGGCGCCCGCAACGGCTATCTGGTGCAACGCCTGGCGGCCCTTGGCGCGCCGGCCCGGTGCCGGGACAGTGCGGCCCTTGGCATGGCAGCGCAATCGGTCGAGGCCGCCGCTTTCGCCTGGCTGGCCTTCAAGCGTCTGCGCGCCGAACCGGCGAATCTGCCGGCATCGACCGGTGCGCGCTCGGGTGCCATCCTGGGCGCCCTGCACCTGCCACCACCGCCGGGGGCATAAAAAAACCCGCCGACTTCGACGGGTCTGTGCCGGGCATCCGCCGGCTGGCCGGAACGGGCCTGGGTGGCGTGATCAGACCGAGAAACTCGATCCACAACCGCAGGTGGTGTCCGCGTTCGGATTCTTGATCACGAACTGCGCACCTTCGAGGTCTTCCTTGTAGTCGATCTCCGCGCCTACCAGATACTGATAACTGATCGCATCGATCAGCAGCGTCACGCCGGCCTTGTCCATCGAGGTGTCATCCTCGTTGACTTCCTCGTCGAACGTGAAGCCATACTGGAAGCCGGAGCATCCGCCCCCTTGTACGAACACGCGAAGCTTCAGGGCGTCGTTGCCCTCTTCGGTGATCAGTTCCTTGACCTTGGCCGCCGCGCTGTCGGTGAACAGCAGGGGAGCCGGCATTTCTGTGACTGCATTCATTGAAAACACCTCCAGTTGCCTAGATTGTAGGCTGCCAGGTCCTTTTCAAGCCCCTTCCCCCCGCCGCCAGTACGGGCAATCCGCTACCGGGCGTCGGGTCGTCAAAGCAAAAAAGCCGCCGACCCGTGGGGCGGCGGCACTTGGTACTGCCCAGGCCGGGAATCAGCGCTTGGAGAACTGCTTGCGACGCCGTGCCTTGTGGAAGCCAACCTTCTTGCGCTCGACCATCCGGGCATCGCGCGTGACCAGCCCGGCCTGCGACAACGTGGGCTTCAGACCCTCGTCGTACTCGATCAGGGCGCGGGTGATGCCGTGGCGCACCGCACCCGCCTGGCCCGACTCGCCACCGCCACGCACGTTGACCATGATGTCGAAGGTCGTGAGGTTGGAGGTCAGCTCGAGCGGCTGGCGCACGATCATGCGGCCGGTTTCGCGGGCGAAGAATTCGTCCAGCGGCTTGCCGTTGACCACGACACGGCCCGAGCCGCGCTTCAGGAAAACACGGGCCACCGAGGTCTTGCGACGGCCGGTGCCGTAGTTGTACTCACCAATCATCAGTGAAGCTCCAGCACTTTGGGTTGCTGCGCGGCATGCGGATGCTCGCCGTTCCTGTAAATCTTCAGTTTCTTGAGCATCGCGTAGCCCAGCGGCCCTTGGGCAGCATGCCCTTGACGGCCAGCCGCGTAGCGCCTCACCGCGGGCGACGCACCTGGAGCTTTTCGAAACTGTCGGAGTAAACGCCGCCCGGGTAGCCCGAGTGACGGTAATAGATCTTGTCGGTCTGCTTCGCGCCAGTCACCTTGATGTTGTCGGCGTTGACCACGACGATGAAATCGCCGGTATCGACGTGCGGCGTGAACTCGGGCTTGTGCTTGCCGCGCAGGCGGCGGGCGATCTCGGCGGCAAGCCGACCCAGCACTTTGTCGCTGGCATCGACCACGAACCAGTCACGGTGAACTTCGTGCGACTTTGCTGAAAATGTCTTCATTGGTGACCTTGCTTGAATACCTGGCCGACGGTCGAGCGCTTCGATCGAAGCTTGTACGGACCGACTGTCGAGTAAATGCCACTAGCCCGAAATTCGGGAAAGCCAGCGAGTATAACGCCGTCGGCCCGCGGCGGTCAAAAGCGGGTGCCGACAGCGCCCGGCGACCGATCCCGCGCCTGCGGCCGCAGGCGCGCGGCAGACCGGAAAAGAAAAAGCCCAGACACGTGGTCTGGGCTGAATCCACCTATGGAGGAGGGTGGAGGAGACAAAAGGGGACTGCATTTCTGCAGTCGTTGGACAAAGCATAGCAAAACGAAAGTTGCAGCGCAAGATAAACCCGGCCGCACCGCACGCATGGTGTTGTTCGGTCGACCCGGGGCGGCGTGGGCCCCGATCGCGCTGCAGCCCGGCGCTGACGCGGCGGACAGGGAATGCCGTGACATGCTGCAACATCGACGACCACGACGAAACGTCGGTTTTCTAGCAGAAAACCGACGAATCAGCCTGACAGTTCGCGGCTTTTTCGACAAAGCAGGCGCCTATTTTCCACAGCCGTCAGCAGTTTGGGGGACGCTCGGCCCCCCACTCGAGGGGAGGAATGCGCCCGTGAGGGGACGCACGCAGAACGGTCGACATCCAAGATGCCCGGGCGGGCGTATGCTGCAATGCGTCAAATCCAATGACAGGCGACCGCGCAGACAGGTCGCAAAAGCCCCTTTTCGGCCACCCGCACGACCGTCGGACGGCCCATCCGGCGGCGATTTGACCCACAATCGATGCTGGCCGGCCAGGCGATCGACGTCTGTTCGACGCCACACGGGCGACACGATCGAGGGAGCAGCAATGGAATGCAGGGTGAGTTGGAACGGCCCACAGGGCATGAGCTTTATGGCGCAGACCGGCAGCGGTCATGCGGTCGTGATGGATGGCGCGCCCGAGGGCGGCGGCAACAACCTGGCCCCGCGGCCGATGGAAATGGTCTTGCTCGGCACGGGCGGCTGTACCGCGTATGACGTGGTCGTGATCCTGCGCAAGAGCGGACAGGACATCCGTGGGTGCGATCTACAGTTGCAGGCCGAGCGCGCCGAGACGGACCCAAAGATCTTTACCCGGATTCACTTTCATTTCGTGGTTACCGGCCGCGGCATCAAGCCCAACCTGGTCGAGCGGGCGATCAAGCTGTCGCACGACAAGTACTGCTCGGCATCGATCATGCTCGGCAAGTCGGCTCAGATCACCCACGACTTCGAAGTCATCGAGGACTGAGGTCCCTGCCCCGCGGTGCACGATGCACCCCGGGCATGTCATTCGCCTCTATAGGTAATGCGCGGTGGTGGTCATGATCCGGGCGGTCAGTTTCATCGCCTGGCGGGCCGGCCAGGGCAGCCGGGTCGCGCCGCCGCGACGGGCCACCGCCGCATGCTCTGCCTCCTCGGCCTTCATCTGCGCCACGATGGCCCGCGATCGCAAATCATTCGCCGGCAGGCGCTTCAGGTGACCGGCCAGGTGATCTTCGACCTGGCGCTCGGTTTCGGCCATGAACCCCAGGCTGACCCGGTCACCGGCCCGGCCGGCCAGCGCCCCCAATGCGAACGAACCGGCAAACCAGAGCGGATTGAGCAGCGAGACCGGCTCTTGCAGCTCCTGCAGCCGCCGGGCCGACCAGGCCAGGTGATCGCGCTCCTCGGCGGCCGCCTTCTCGAAGGTGGCGCGATTGGCCGCCTGGCGCGCCGTCAGCGCCTGGCCCTCGTAGAGCGCCTGCGCGCAGACCTCGCCAACGTGGTTTACCCGCATCAGTGCGCCGGACAGCCGTCGCTCGCCCGGCCCCAGCCCCTGGGCGTCCGAATCGGGCAGGTCGCGGGCCGGATAATCCCGCGCCGCGGTGACTTCACCCGCCAGAACACGGGCGGCGCGCTGCGCACTGCTGAGCAGCCGGTCGGAAAATCCCAGGCGTCGGATGGTCATGTCAATCCCTGTCGATGTTGCAAGTGGACCACATCGGAGTCAAAAAATGGACTATGCACTCATCGAGTGCTTTGACCCCGGTTCGAATTTGGCGAGAATAACTCTAACTTCTTGCCGGGGCACACATTCAGAACTCGGGGAGTTGCGGTGGATGACCTGCCACCATTGATTCAGAAACTAAGGAGATTACTCAATGAAAAAATCGCTTATCGCGGTAGCGGTCGCTGCAGCACTCCCCGCGGCAGCCTTCGCACAATCGAATGTCACGCTGTACGGTATCGGCGACGTCGCCATTACCTCGAAGAACTCGGCTGCCAATGCCGGCGCCGGCAGCTCGCTGGGCCTGCAGAGCGGCATCCAGTCGGGTTCGCGCTGGGGTGTTCAGGGTCAGGAAGACCTGGGCGGCGGCCTGGCTGCCACGTTCCAGTTCGAGTCGGCGATCGGTGTTGACGACGGCACGGGCAACGACCAGTTCGCCCGCCAGTCGCGCGTCGGCCTCAAGGGTGGTTTCGGCGAACTGCGTTTTGGTCGCCAGTACACCCCGATCTTCTGGTCGTCGATCGCTTATGACCAAACCGGCTTCGGTCTGCTGAACAACCACGTCGGCATCGCCGGTTCGGCTGTTCGCTGGAGCAACTCGATCGAGTACCGCAACAGCTTCGGTCCGATCCGCGCCATCGTTGGCTACGCGTTCGACGAGTCCCCGGGTGGCAAGGAAGACGGCTTCGGTGTTGGCCTGAACTACTCGGGTGGCGCTTTCGGTGCCGGCCTCGGTTACCACGACGAAGGCAACAACAAGAAAGTGCTGCACGTGGGTGGCGAGTTCAAGGTTGGCGCTTTCGCGCTGGGCCTGAACTACGGCGCTTCGGACCTCGGCGCTGCCGGTGGTGCGGGCGACCGTACCGACATCGACCTGTCGCTGGGCCTGAAAGTCGGCGCCTCGGGCATGATCTTCCTGAACGTGCTGAACAAGGAAGTCGAAGGTAACCTGAACGACGTGCTGGGCCTGGGCCTGTCGTACACGCATAACATGTCCAAGCGCACCAACTGGTACGCGTCGCTGGGTATGGATCGTGTCGACAACGCCGATGACCCGCGCACCATCGCGATCGGTATCCGTCACAAGTTCTAAGCCTTGTCGGCCTGACGGCCGAGTAGTACGAGAACCGCCGGGGAAACCCCGGCGGTTTTTTTGCCCGGCCTGCCGGGCCCGGGAGCTTCCGGTCGAATTAGTTTAGGCTTAAACTAATTGCATGCGACCATCCCCCGTCGATCAAGAGACAAGACTGGCCGAGAGCGACCATGCGGCGCTCAAGCTCCCGGCTGCGCCTGCTCACCTGTACCAACCTGATCCAGGGACAGATCCGTCAACGGCTCCGGTTGCGCTTTGACAGCACGCTGCCCCGGTTCGACCTGCTGGCCCAGCTGGCCCGCAGCGAACACGGGCTGCGCATGAGCGAGCTGTCGCAACGCCTGATGGTGACCGGCGGCAATGTCACCGCGCTGACCGAGCAGTTGCAGAACGAAGACATGCTCCGGCGCGAGGCTCACGCGCGGGACAGGCGGGTCACCCATGTCAACCTGACCGCGCCAGGGCGCGAACGCTTTGCCGCGATGGCCGCGGAACACGAAGCCTGGGTGGTCTCGCTGTGCAGCAACCTGTCTCGCCATGAGCAACGCCAGTTGTTCGAGTTGCTGGGCAAGCTCAAGCACGGCATCCAGCAGGCCGGCCAGGCCCACGGCCCGGGCGCCCTACCCTCTTCTACCCCAGCGGAATCGAAATGAACGACTTCTCATCCAGCCACCAGGCCGAACCGGCACCCGCCGGTCGACAGTCACCGTCAGCGTGAATTCGCACGTCACAAGCCAGGCCATTTCGGCTGGGCAGTCGCCGATGGGGTGGCGACGATCACGCTCGATCGGCCCGAGCGCAAGAACCCGCTGACCTTCGATTCATACGGCGAGTTGCGCGACCTGTTTCGCGACCTCGCCTATGCGCGCGACGTGCGTGCGGTGGTGATCAACGGCTCGGGTGGCAACTTCTCTTCGGGGGGCGATGTGCACGAGATCATCGGCCCGTTGGTGCAGATGCCGATGCCCGACCTGCTGGCGTTCACCCGGATGACCGGCGACCTGGTCCTGGCGATGCGTCGCTGCCCACAACCGGTGATCGCCGCGATCGACGGCATCTGCGCCGGCGCAGGCGCCATCGTTGCGATGGCCAGCGACTTTCGCCTGGCCACGCCGCGCGCCAAGACCGCGTTCCTGTTCACCCGCGTGGGCCTGGCCGGCTGCGACATGGGCGCCTGCACGATGCTGCCCCGGCTGATCGGCCAGGGCCGTGCCAGTGAACTGCTGTACACCGGCCGTGCGCTGGGCGCCGACGAGGGCCTGGCCTGGGGCTTTTACAACAGCCTGCACGCGCCCGAGGCGCTGCTGGGCAAGGCCCAGGCGCTGGGCGCCGAGCTGGCGGCAGGGCCGATGTTCGCCCACGCGATGACCAAGAACATGTTGCACCAGGAGTGGTCGATGTCGGTCGAGCAGGCGATCGAGGCCGAAGCCCAGGCCCAGGCCATCTGCATGCAGACCCGCGACTTCGAGAGGGCCTACCGGGCATTCGCCGCCCGGGAGAAACCCGTGTTCGAAGGCAACTGACCCGACCCGGAGCCCAAGTGATGCGTGATCGAACCTATCTTGACCTGCCGTTGTTCGACGATAGACACCGGGAATTCGAGGCGGCGCTCGATGCCTGGGCAGGCAGCCACCTGGGCGACATCGACCATGACGACTGCGACCAGAGTTGTAGGACGCTGGTGCGCCAGATGGGCCGCGACGGCTGGCTCGAGTACTGCGTGCCGCGCGCGTACGGCGGCCGGCTCGAGACCGTCGAATCGCGTTCGCTGTGCCTGGCCCGCGAGACCCTGGCACGGCATGACGGTCTGGCCGACTTCAGCTTCGCGATGCAGGGCCTGGGCAGCGGCGCCATCGCGCTGGGCGGCAGCGAGGCGCTCAAGCAACGGCTGCTGCCGGCGGTGGCGCGCGGCGAGAAAATCGCCGCCTTCGCGCTGAGCGAACCCGATGCCGGCTCGGATGTGGCGGCGATGACGACCACCGCACGCCGCGACGGCGATCACTGGGTGCTCGACGGGGTCAAGACCTGGATCTCGAACGGGGGTATCGCCGACTTCTACTGCGTGTTCGCCCGCACGTCGCAGGTGCCGGGCGCGCGGGGCATTTCAGCGTTTTTGGTCGAGGCCGACAACCCCGGGCTGCACATCGAGGAGCGCATCGAGGTGATCGCGCCGCACCCGCTGGCCACGTTGCGATTCACTGCCTGCGAGGTGCCCGCCTCGTGCCTGCTGGGCGAGCAGGAACAAGGCTTCAAGCTCGCGATGGCCAACCTGGATATCTTTCGCAGCTCGGTGGCCGGCGCGGCGCTGGGGTTTGCGCGCCGCGCGCTGGCCGAGGGCCTGGCCCATGCCAGGCGGCGTCAGATGTTCAACCAGACGCTGGCCGACTTCCAGCTGACGCAGGCGGGCCTGGCCGACATGGCCACGGCGATCGACGCTTCGATGCTGCTGACCTACCGGGCCGCCTGGCTGCGCGACACCGGCCGCGGCCAGCGCACGACCCGCGAGGCGGCGATGGCCAAGATGGTGGCGACCGAATCGGCGCAGCAGGTGATCGATCGGGCCGTGCAGTTGTTCGGCGGCCTGGGCGTGAAGCGCGGCCATATCGTCGAGAGCCTGTATCGCGAGATCCGGGCGTTGCGCATCTACGAAGGCGCCACCGAAGTCCAGAAGTTGATCATTGCCCGGGAGTTGCTCAAGTCATGACCACCACCGCCCATGTCGATCGATTCGCCCAGGACAACCTGCCCCCGCGAAGTCAATGGCCCGACCTGCGCCTGGCCGAGGCCGGCCTCGACTACCCCGAGCAACTCAATGCGACGACGGTGCTGCTCGACGAGATGGTGCGCCAGGGCTATGGCGATGCGCCGGCGATCCACACGCTGCAGGCCACCTGCACCTACTACCAGTTGCTGGTGCGGGTCGACCAGATCTGTCACGTGCTGCGCGAGGACATGGGGCTGGTGCCGGGCAACCGGGTGCTGCTGCGCGGCGCCAACAACCCGATGATGGCCGCCTGCCTGCTCGCCGTGCTCAAGTGCGGCCTGGTTGCCGTGCCGACGATGCCGCTGCTGCGCACCGGCGAGTTGGGCAAGATCATCGACAAGGCCCAGGTGTCGGCGGCGTTGTGCGATGTCGCGCTGGTCGACGAGTTGCAAGTGCTGCCCGCCAGTGGCCTGTCCTGCGCCAGATCGTGACATTCAACGGCCCCGGCGGTTCGGCCACGGCACTGGAGCACCTGCTGGCTGGCAAGCCGACCCGGGCAGACGCTTGCGCCACGGCGGCCGACGATGTGGCGCTGATCGCCTTCACCTCGGGGACGACCGGCAACCCGAAGGGCACGATGCATTTCCACCGGGACATCATCGCGATGTGCGATCTGTTCCCGCGCCACGTGCTCAAGCCTGTAGAAACCGATGTGTTCTGCGGCACGCCGCCGCTGGCCTTCACGTTCGGCCTGGGCGGGATGCTCTGCTTTCCGTTGCGGGTGGGCGCCTCGACGCTGCTGCTCGATCGCACGACCCCTGCCGGTCTGCTCGCGGCGATCCAGAAGCACAAGGTCAGCATCGTGTTCACCGCACCAACCTTCTACCGGCAGATGGCGGCGCTGGCCAAGGACTACGATCTGTCGTCACTGCGCCAGTGCGTGTCCGCCGGGGAGGCGCTGCCCGAGGCGACCCGCCAGTCGTTTCGCGACGCCACCGGCATCGAGATCATCGATGGCATCGGCGCCACCGAGATGATCCACATCTTCATCTCGTCGGCCGGCCGGCAGGTGCGCCCGGGCGCCATCGGCCAGGTCGTGCCGGGCTACCATGCGCAGATCGTCGACGACGACATGGTCCCGCTGCCGATCGGCGAGGTCGGCCGCCTGGCGGTCAAGGGCCCGACCGGTTGCCGCTACCTGGCTGACGAACGGCAGCGCCGGTATGTGCGCCATGGCTGGAACCTGACCGGCGACACCTTCCGGATGGATTCGGACGGCTACTTCTACTTCCAGGCCCGTTCGACGACATGATCGTCTCGGCCGGCTACAACATCGCCGGGCCCGAGGTCGAGGATGCATTGCTCAAGCACCCGGCGGTGGCCGAGTGCGGCGTGATCGGTGCACCGGACCCCGACCGCGGCCAGATCGTGACCGCGTTCGTGGTGCTGCGCCAGGGATACACCGGCGACGCGGCGCTGGTGCGCGAACTGCAGGACTTCGTCAAGGCGGACATCGCCCCGTACAAGTACCCGCGCTCGATCCGCTTCCTTGAAAACTGCCCCGCACCGAAACCGGCAAGCTGCAGCGCTTCAAACTAAAGGGTTAGCCCCCACGGTCGCTGCGCTCCCTCGGCAAGCCGGCCAGTGCCGGCCTTGCAGGGCCGGCCCGCTTCGGCAGCGACGGGCATGCCCGTCGAAAGCCTGCCTTCGCCCCCGTGGGGGCTGCCCGGGCATGCGACGGCTTCGGACGGCCGAGCGCTCGTCGCAAGCCCGGGCGTACCTTGCTTCTGATTCGGCTTGTCACCGGCAACCCGTGCCACAAAGAACTGTCTAGCGGATTCGGTTCTTTTCGGCGTCGCGCAGTTCGCGGCGCAGGATCTTGCCGACGTTGGACTTGGGCAGGTCGGTGCGGAATTCGATGACCTTGGGGCGCTTGTAGCCGGTGAGGTTCTCGCGGCAGTAGTCGAGCAATTCCTTTTCGGTCAGCGATGGGTCTTTCTTGACCACGAACAGCTTGACCGCCTCGCCCGACTTGTCGTCGGCGATGCCGATGGCCGCGCTCTCGAGGACCTTCGGGTGTCCCTGTACGATGCCCTCGATCTCGTTCGGGTAGACGTTGAAGCCCGACACCAGGATCATGTCCTTCTTGCGATCGACGATCCGCGTGTAGCCGCGCTCGTCCATCACGCCGATGTCGCCGGATTTGAAGAAACCATCGGCGGTCATGACCTTGGCGGTCTCGTCGGGGCGCTGCCAGTAGCCGACCATCACCTGGGGCCCGCGAATCGCGATCTCGCCGATCTCGCCAAAGGGCAGCTTGTTGCCGTCATCATCGAGGATGACGATCTCGGTCGAGGGCAGCGGCAACCCGATGGTGCCGCTGAACTCGGTGGCATCGGCCGGGTTGCAGGTGGCCGAGGGCGAGGTCTCGGACAGACCGTACCCTTCGATGATCGGGCAGCCGGTCAACTCGAACCATTCCTTGGCCACCGCCTGCTGCACCGCCATACCGCCTCCGTTGGAGACGCGCAGCTCGGAAAAGTCGAGCTGACGAAAACCCTGGTGATTGACCAATGCGTTGTACAGGGTGTTGACCGCTGGAAAATGGGTGATCTTGAATGGCGCGATCTCCTTGACCAGTGCCGGCAGATCGCGCGGGTTGGGAATGAGGATCAGCTTGGCGCCCTGGCGAATGCCCAGCAGGCAGCAGACGGTCAGGGCGAAGATGTGATAGAGCGGCAACGCGCAGACCACGACGTTTTGCTCTGGCGCCGGCCCGCGCGCCGGGTTGTTCATCGCCGGTTCGCTCCAGGCCTCGGACTGCAGCACGTTGGCCAGTATGTTGCGATGCGCCAGGGTCGCGCCCTTGGACACCCCGGTGGTGCCACCCGTGTACTGCAGGAAGGCCACGTCCTCGAGGCCGATCTCGGGCGGCGTGAACGGCATCGTGCTCCCTTCGGCGATGACGCTGGTATAGCGGATCGCGCCCGGGATGCTGAACGCCGGCACCATTTTCTTGATCCTGCGCACGACGAAATTGACCAGCTGGCCCTTTAGCAGGCCCAGCGTATCGCCCAGCGTGGCCAGCACGACATGCTCGATTGCGGTCTTGTCGAGCACCAGTTGCAGCGTGGCGGCGAAGTTTTCCAGGATGAAGATCGCCTTGGCGCCCGAATCCTTCAGTTGATGCTCCAGCTCCCGGGCCGTGTACAGCGGATTGACGTTCACGACCACCATGCCGGCCCGCAGAATACCCGCCATGACCATCGGGTATTGCACGACGTTGGGCATCATGATCGCGATCCGGTCACCTGGCTGCAGCCCGCGGCCCTGCAACCAGGCCGCGACGATCTTCGAGGTGCTGTCCAGTTCGGCATATGTCGTCGACTTGCCCATGCCGACGTAGGCCGTGCGCGATGCGTGGTCCTTGAAGGCCTTCTCGAGCAGCGCGACCAGCGACGAATACTCGGAGAGGTCGATTTCGTGCGGAACGCCCTTCGGGTAGTGATCAAACCAAGGGTGTGTCATGGATGGCTCCTGATCCTTGTTATTCGTGCGGCACAGATTGAGTGGTTGGGCCCACTATAGCCAAAAAACGCGGTTCTCACATCGACCAGGCCACGAAGTTCACCGACCGCCCGGCGCCGGAGCACCGGGCGGGCGCCCCGCCGCCAGCGCATCCAGGCGCTGATCGCGCTCGGCCCGCGGCAACCCGGCCAGCAGCCGGACCTGTTCGTAGAATCCGGCGAGATCCTCACCGTGCGCGTGAAAGAGTGCCTCGAATGCGGGTACACGATCATGGTAGGCGCCAACCGCGGCCAGATGCGCATTGCCCAGCGGTCGGTCGAACCAGCGGTCGTAGCCGCCCCAACCGTTCCAGGCGTCACGGCGCAGCACCTGGTACCGCTCGCGCAGGCCGTCGAACACCGCTTTCTTGCCCTGGCGTTTGTCGTCGTCGGATGCGCCCGAGGCGTACAGCGATTGCAGCGCTTCGCGGGTCTGGCGCAACAGCGCGACGAATGCCTGCTTGCGCTGGGTGAGCAGGTCATGTTGTTCACGCACGCCGGGCGGATCCCCCCGGGCCTCACGGTGAGCGAGCCAGCGCGTCATGCCCAGGCGTTCGACGGCGGTTGCGAATGATTCGTTGAACGTCGAATCGCCCTTGACGTACACCACCTGGTGGGCCAGCTCGTGAAAGATCAGCCGCGCGATCTCGGGCGAGGGAAAACGCAGCACCGGGCTGGGCAACGGGTCATCGAACCAGCCCAGCGTCGAGTACGCGGGCACGCCGCCAACCTGCACATCCATGCCCCGGGCCGCGAGCGAACGGGCGAACGCTTCGGCGTCTTGCTTGGCGTAGTATCCCCGGTAGGCGATGCAGCCGGCCACCGGAAAACACCATCGCTCCAGTTGCAACGACAACTCGGGGGTGGCAAAGACGTTCCAGAGCACGTGGTCGCGATCGAGCGGTGCGTAACGGGTATAGCTGCCATTGCGCGGCAGGCCCAGTTCGGCCGATGCGAACTCGCGCGCCCGGACCGCGTAGGCGAGCTTGTCGCGCAACTCGCCCGCGGTCAGGGGATCAGCCAACGCATCGTCGATAGGCCGACCCGCCCGCATCAGGTCCAGGTGACCCGAGATCGACTGCCAGTAGTACCCGGCCCCGTCCAGGCGTGACGCGCACCCGGCCACCGACAGGCCCAGCAGCATCAGCGCGGCAACGAAGCCGACCGTGCCGCCCCGCCAGCCCTGCGATCGCCTGATAGTGCCTGCTGCGCGCCGATTCATGCCCTGCCGATCGATGGGGAAAATGACGATCGGCCGAAGCTGCCTGCGCATCCGACCGGTCGGCCAATCCGGCCTGCGCCGGTTCGGGATAAAGTATCGGGGAAATCCGTTCCCGGCAAATCAGGAGACCCATTCGTGAAGCTCATAGACGACATCGTCGCCTTCCAGGCGCAGATCCAGGCGATTCGTCGCGACATCCATGCCCACCCCGAAATCTGCTACGAAGAAGAGCGGACCGCCGCGCGGGTGGCCGGGCTGTTGCGTGAGTGGGGTCTCGAGGTCAGCACCGGCATCGGCAAGACCGGGGTGGTCGGCACGTTGCGCCAGGGCGCTGGCAAACGGACCGTGGGCCTGCGGGCCGACCTGGACGCGCTGCCGCTGCAGGAACTGAACGCGTTCGAGCATCGTTCCACCCACCAGGGGAAGATGCACGCCTGCGGCCATGACGGCCACACCGCGATGTTGCTGGGTGCCGCCCGGCACCTGTCGAAACACCGCGACTTCGACGGCACCGTGCACTTCATCTTCCAGCCGGCCGAGGAAGGCGGCGCCGGCGGCAAGGCGATGATCGACGACGGCTTGTTCGACAGCCACCCCTGCGAGGCCGTCTTTGGCATGCACAACTGGCCCGGCATGAAGGTCGGCCAGTTCGCCGTCACCTCGGGGCCGATGCTGGCCTCGGCCAACATGTTCGAGATCACCATCACCGGCCGTGGCGCCCACGCCCGCGCTGCCCCACGAGGGGGTCGATCCGGTGCTGGTGGCCACCCACCTGGTGCAGGCCTTTCAAAGCATCATCAGCCGCAACAAGAAGCCGATCGACAGGGCGGTGTTGTCGGTCACCCAGATCCACGCCGGCGGGGGCGTACAGCATCATTGCCGATTCGGCGGTGCTGCGCGGCACCGTGCGCACCTTCACCTACGAGGTGCTGGACCTGATCCAGCAGCGGATGCAGGAACTGGTCGACCAGTTGCCCCCGGCGTTCGGGGCCACCGCGACGATGCAGTTCACACGGGCCTATCCGCCGCTGATCAATCACGAAAGCGAGACCCGTTTTTGCGAGAAGGTGATGCGCGACATGGTGGGCGAGCAGAACGTGCTCAAGATGGAGCCGACGATGGGCGGCGAGGATTTCGCGTTCATGCTGCTCGAGAAGCCCGGCTGCTATGTGATGATCGGCAACGGCGATGGCGCGCACCGCGCGATGGGCCACGGCGAGGGACCCTGCCTGTTGCACAACCCCAGCTACGACTTCAACGACGACCTGCTGCCGATCGGCGCCACCTACTGGGTACGACTGGCCCAGGCCTGGCTGGCCCAGCGAACCTGACAAGGATTGCCCGTGAACCATCCCCACGCCAACGACCAGATCCTCGCCACCGACCTGGCCGCCTCGCTGGCCAGCCACCCGACCTACCGCTCGATCGAGCGCTGGCACCAGGACCTGACCGTCATCCGCCACACGCTGCACCAGCACCCCGAACTGGGTTACGAGGAAGAACAGACGGCCGCGCTGGTGGTGCGCGAGTTGCAGCGCTACGGGGTCGACGAGATCCACCAGGGGCTTGGTATCACCGGGGTGGTCGGCGTGATCCGCGGCAAGGGGAGCGGCCGACCGGGTCGCGCCAGCGTGGGCTTGCGCGCCGACATGGATGCCCTGCCCATGCAGGAGGACAACGAGTTCGCCCATCGCTCGACGGTGCCCGGCAAGATGCACGGCTGTGGCCATGACGGGCACACGACGATGCTGCTGGGCGCAGCCCGCCACCTGGCGGCCACCCGCGAGTTCAATGGCACCGTCAACCTGATCTTCCAGCCCGGCGAGGAAGGCCATGCCGGGGCCAAGGCGATGATCGAAGACGGCTTGTTCACCCGCTTCGCCTGCGACGCGGTGTTTGCGATGCACAACTGGCCCGGTCTGGCGGCCGGCAAGATCGCCGTGCGGCCCGGCCCCGTGATGGCGGCCGCCGACCGGGTGCGCATCGACATCACCGGCCGCGGCGGTCATGGCGCCCATGCCTACTTGGCCGTCGACCCGGTGGTGGTGGCCGCCCATATCATCACCGCGGTACAGAGCATCGTGGCCCGCAATGTCAGCCCGCTCGATGCGGCGGTCGTGAGCCTGTGCGCGATGCAGGCCGGCGACATGAGCGCGATGAGCGTGATCCCGCAAACGGCCACGCTGGTCGGCACCGTGCGCACGTTCCGGCTCGAGACCCAGGATCATGTCGAGGCGCGACTGCAGGCGCTCGTCGAATCGATTGCCACCGGTTTCGGCGCCAAGGCCACGCTGACCTTCGAGCGCATCTACCCGGCCACCGTCAACACCCCCGTCGAAACCGAGTTCGCCGCCAATGTCGCGCGAGAACTGGTGGGCGACGAGAATTTCGTGTCCGATCTCGAACCCTCGATGGGCGCCGAAGATTTCTCCTTCATGCTGCAGCAGCGGCCGGGCGCGTACTTCCGGCTGGGCCAGGCCGGGCTGCCAGGCGGGTGCTTCCTGCACAACACGCGCTACGACTTCAACGACAACATCCTGCCGCTGGGCGCCACGCTCTATGCCCGTCTCGCCGAGCGCTGGTTGACGTAGGCCCCCACGGTCGTCGCGACGCTCCTCCCTCGGCAGGCCGCCCAGTGCCTGCCTTCGCCTCAGGCACCGGACCCGGAGCGGGCGCCGTCCAGATCGAGTGCGAAGGTCTCCTTGATCTCTTCCATCACGATGTAGCTGCGCGATTCGACCGCGCCGGGCAGCGCCAGCAGGCGGTCGCCCAGCAGCCGGCGGTAGTCGCTGACCTCGGGGATGCGGGCCTTGAGCAGGTAGTCGAAGTCGCCCGACACCAGATGGCACTCGAGCACGTTGGGCAGTTTGCCCACCTCGCGGCGAAACTGTTCGAAGATCGCCCCCGACTTGGCCGACAGCTTCAGCTCGACGTAGACCAGCAGCGACTGCCCCAGCTTGGCCGGATTGAGCCGGGCCGCATAGCCCAGGATGTATTGCTCGCGCTCGAGCCGGCGTACCCGCTCGGTGCAGGGGGTGACCGACAGGCCCACCCGCTCGGCCAGCTCGGTCATCGACAGCCGGCCCTCGGACTGCAGCAGCGTAAGGATTTTCAGGTCGATTCGGTCAAGCCCTTTATGGGTCTCTGTTTTCACCCTCATTTTTAGAATATTTTCCTGTTTACGGATTACGAATAGACAATATCCCACTTATTCGACATGATCAACGACATTATTCACTGCCATTTTTCGATAGTCTCCTGATCATTCACTTCTCGTCTGGAGAACCCACATGCGGGCACTTGTCTTGGGCAGCGGCGTCATTGGCACCACCACGGCCTGGTATCTGGCCAAGGCGGGGTACCAGGTCACCGTGGTCGATCGCCAGCCGGGGCCCGCGCTCGAGACCAGTTTCGCCAATGCCGGCCAGGTCTCGCCCGGTTACTCCACCCCTTGGGCCGCGCCGGGCATTCCCCTCAAGGCGCTCAAGTGGTTGTTCCAAAAGCATGCGCCGCTGGCCATCCGGCCCGACGGCTCGTTGCATCAGCTGCAATGGATGGCCCAGATGCTGGCCAATTGCACGCCCGAGCGCTACGCGATCAGCAAGGAGCGGATGCTGCGCATCGCCGGCTACTCGCGCGAGTGCCTGATCGGCCTGCGCCAGGACACCGGCATCCAGTACGAAGGTCGCCAGCAGGGCACGCTACAGGTGTTCCGCAAGCCGGAGCAATTGCAGGCCGCGCACAACGACATCCGCCTGCTGCGCGAGGCCGGCGTCCCGCACGAACTGCTCACCGCAGCCGAACTCGCCCGCGTCGAGCCGGCGCTGGCGCTGGTATCCGACAAGCTCGTCGGTGCGCTACGCCTGCCCAATGACGAAACCGGCGACTGCCAACGCTTCACCACCGAGTTGGCCGCCCGGGCCGCCGCGCTCGGCGTGAGCTTCCAGTACAACAAGACGATCGAGCGGCTGATCATCGAGGGCGACCAGGTCACCGGTGCCATCATCGACGGCCAGCCGGTGCAGGCCGACCAGGTCGTCTGCGCGCTCGGTAGCTACAGCCGCGGATTCCTCAAGGCCACCGGCCTGCGCCTGCCCGTGTACCCGCTCAAGGGCTACTCGATCACCGTCGAGCTGGCCAGCGCCGAGCACGCGCCGGTCTCGACCGTGATGGACGAAACCTACAAGATCGCGATCACCCGGTTCGATCAGCGCGTCCGCGTCGGCGGCATGGCCGAGATCGCCGGCTTCGACACGCGGCTCAACCCGCGTCGCGAAGCCACGCTGAGCATGGTGCTCAACGACTTGTTCCCCAAGGCCACGTCGATGGGCTCCGCCCGCAATTTTTGGACCGGCCTGCGGCCGATGACCCCCGATGGCACGCCGATCGTGGGACGCACCCCGGTGCGCGGCCTGTGGCTGAACACCGGGCACGGCACGCTGGGCTGGACGATGGCCTGCGGCTCGGGCCGGCTGCTCGCCGACCTGATCACCGGCAAGGCCCCGGACATCAGCCCCAGCGGCCTGGGGATCGATCGCTACGAAAAGCCCGGTCGTCGCCCACAGGGCATACCGGTCAAGGTGCCGGCCAACTGACGCTCGCCAGGCCCGGGCAAGCGATCAACGCGGCCCGGCCAAGCGCCCCGGCTCAGCCGAGCCGGGCACCGCATCGGCGCGCCTGACCTCGTCGTCGAGCGCCGGCGCGTCCCGCGCGTCCCCCAGCGCGTTCGGCCCCAGTCGCATGCCGTCGGACCCTGCGTAAAGGCGGACGAATTCCGCGGCGCCGAAGACGCGGTTCCCGGACAACTCGATCCCCTGCGTCTCGATCAATGACACCGCCTGCCGCCCCGACATGTGTTCGAGGATGATCAGGTTGTTGCGGATCACCGTGCCGTCGCCGTGGTGCAACTTGATCGGCGCCGCGCTGTTGGTCTGTGGCGTGCCACGGAACACGATGATGTTGTTCTCGATGACATTGTCGGGCCCGAAGATGTAGATCCCGGCCCGCGAATCGGTGACCTCGATCCGGCTGTTCGTGATCCGGTTGCCACGGCCGAACAGCTTGATGCCGAGTTCGCCGGCGCGGATGTCCATGTTGTTAATGGAGTAATCGCCGTTCTTGTATTCACTAGCAGTCTGAAAACTCATTCTCCATTTCGGAGCAAGACAATCAGAGTCGGAGAGATTTCGATCCTGAGCCTCCCATGGTTCTTTGGAACTATCTGACGAAAGACTACGCGGCAACTCGGGGCTGGGCAAGAAATGCCAACAGACTTTTCCCCCAACGACAATTCTCCATTGGAAATCCAAACGGAATAGGCGTCCCTTTCCCGTCCATATACTCCCACTGAAGTTACTCCACGTCGCCCGGGCAGTTCGCTCTGGATCTTGTAACCCTGAAGATCGATCCGGATGTCGCTAGTGGTAAGAGTGATGAACGTAAGCCCCAGTACACGTGGCGCACGTCCGTCAATCACTCGTTTGACTTTCCGTTGCCTTACGTCCGACTGCAGACAGTAATTCCCTGGCACGTCAATCGAACGAGAAACAGGGATCGAATCGAAATGAAGCCATTCAATCGAATCGCAATCATTCGCGGCGATGGCATAATTGAGGTCCCAAGAACAAAGATGAAAGAAAAAACCCGAATACCCCGGGAACAGCTTTTGCATGATGGCATTTCATTGACCTTGACACTAGCGTGCGCACCTCGACGGAAGGACTCCTTGAAAGACTGTCGATCCACATAACGCTCGCGAACGATTTTGAATCGCGTCTGACTCCGAATAACCGGAATTCGAATCAATCGCTCCGCCGGTGAATCGAACAGGATCTCCGCCAACTGCGAACCTAATCGATCGAGTTCGTTGGTTAACCCTCGCAGCTTCCGCGGAAATGACTCCCCATCACCAACCCCCTCCCGATGCCACTCCGGTGTCGCATTGAACCTGGTCAGCATAGCCTCGATCTCGGAAAAAGGCACTGCCTTCGACGGGTCACCGTATCGGGTCAGCAGGGCGTGGAGTTCGCGTTCCATCTGCAGGGTACGGGCTTCGTTGACCGACCAGTCTTCGTAGCGGATCCGGGTACGGCCGTCGGGGGTGTCGGGAACGCCGGCGGCGCCGTTGGCGTATTGTTCGCCGAATTCGGACACCTCGGGTGCTCGGTTGGTATGGTTGAACGTCCAGTCGGGATCGTGCATGTCCATCGCGTGTCCCATGCCGAGGCGAAAGGGAACATGCCAGAACGGCGAGTAGGGTTCGTTGTCGGCATTGCGGTGCGAGAACGTGTCCTGGAACGCGTGGACGTATTCGCCGAGCAGGTGGGCTTGCGCGCAGGGGTCGGCGGCGCCGCCGACGGCTGCCATCAGGCGATCGAGCTGGGGACTGGCGGGATTGCTGACATCGGTGGACGTCGGCGTTCGGAAGCTCAGGCTGGGTGGTGACGGACTGAGAACCGGCTCGGTGAGCACGAAGTGGTAGCTGAGCAGGCGATCATGGTTGTTCAGCGAGGTCGAGACCAGGCTCATCTGGCCGTTTTCGGCGATGTCGATCGGCTGGGTGTCGGCATTGTCGTCTATGCCCTGCGCGGCCAGCGCGATCACCGCGAGGTGTCGTGACCGATGCCGGCACTGTGCGCAAAATAGGTCAGGTAGTAGTGGACGTCGATCTCGTACAGGCCCAGCGGATCTGTCTGGTCCAGCGGCTGGTTGTTCGCGTAGGCGTGCCGATAGCCGCCGGCCCGCAGCCCCAGGGGTCGGCGCTCAGGTATCGCCCGGCGGCCGGATCGTAGCTGCGCTGGTAGTTCTCGTGCAGGCCAGTTTCGGGATCGAAATGCTGGCCGGCCAGGCGGCCGGTATGCGGGCGAGCGACGCGACGGTGCGGGAGCGCCGGCCCGCGCCGTCGTCGACGGTGGCCAGCAGGCGTCCGTGCGCCGAGTAGCGACCGGCCCAGACCAGGCGTGCCTGCCGGTCGGTGACCGCCAGCGGAAGGCCCCGGTGGTCGGTGTGCAGCCAGCCGATGCTGACCGCACGATCGGCAAAGTCGACGACCGCCAGTGGCCGGTCGTCGAGCGACACGTGCAGGCGGCGCAACCGGTGTTGGGCGTCGAACTCCATCGCCAGCCGGCCCTGTTCGTGGACATACCAGCGCGACTGGCCGGGCGCGTCGTCGCGTAGCTTGGCGATGCGCTCTCCGTGCAGGTTGTAGAGGTAGCGATAGAGCTCGCCACCGCCGGTGAACAGGCGCGCGGGTCGGCCGCTGGGGGTACGCAGCAGGCGGGCGCCGTTGGCCAGCGTCTCGAGGGTCGGCCGACACCGGCCACTGGGCGGGCCCGCTGCCTGGTCGCCGGCAGCACCAGGGACGCCGTGGCCGGACTGCCGTCGGCACGATAGCGCCAGGTGTCCGTGGCACCGGCCGGCGACCCGCCGGCCACCGACTCTAGAAAACCGCGGCCATCGTAGGCAAACCGCTCGGGGCCCGCCGTCGTACTGAGCCGCACGGTACGCCCGGCCGCATCAAAACCACGCTCCATGCCGGGCAGACCGGTTGCGCGCTGGTTGGCCGCCGGCTGGTGCACGATGCCGACGACACGCAGACGTGGGTCGTATTGCAGCCGCACCGATGTGCCATTGCCCAGGCGCGCCCGGCGCAGGCCGCGCCGGCCACCGGTGAAGGGCAGCC
This sequence comes from Burkholderiaceae bacterium, assembly GCA_041396665.1. Classification (GTDB taxonomy): domain Bacteria; phylum Pseudomonadota; class Gammaproteobacteria; order Burkholderiales; family Burkholderiaceae_E; genus JAUIAI01. Next base: position 48,350 of record JAWKYE010000019.1, on the reverse strand, counting down.
AATGACAGTCGGTCACCAGCGGGATCGTCGCGCCACCGGCCAGTTGCAGCGCGAGGCCTTCGAGCGTGTGGTCGGCGCGCCAACGGTAGACCAGCCTGTGACCATCGGGCAACTCGCGCGCCTGCAGGCGGCCGCGCTCATCGAAGATTTCGCCAACGGCCACGGTGGGTCCGCGGTGCAGGCCGGCGGGATCGCGCAGGCGAAGCACGCGGCCGACCGGCCGCCCATCGGCATCCTGTTGGAACTGCTCGGTCTGCGTGGGTCCCGCGACGGCCTCCAGGCGGGCGGCGCGGAACCGCCTTGCCAGCAACGCCCGCCCCGATGCATCGGTGATCGCGACCAGCCGGTCGGCGTCATCGTGATGAAACACGTGACGACTGCCCTGCCCGTCCACCCGTGCCGCCAGCCTGCCGCGGGCATCGTACTTCCAGAGCCGCAGCCCCAGGTGCGCATCGAGGTTGGCCACGGCGCGGCCAAAATCGTCGAGCAGCCAGTGGGTGCGATCGGCGGTGTCGGGCCGCTCGAGCGTGAGTACCCCGGCCTGCCATTGTGCGACCAGCGGGTGCACCGTGCCCGACACGGACCCCGGCGCGGCAGTGGCAGCGGTCGTCGTATCGGGCCAGCTGAACGCGATCCGGTTGCCTTGGGCGTCGCGCAGGCCGGTCAGCCGCCCCGCCGGCGAATACCGGTAGTCGATCGCCGGCCGGTTCGCCGGCTCGATACGCGACACGCGGCCGTGCTCGTCGTACTCGTAGCGGGTGGGCACCCCGCGGTCGGTCGACCCGATGACCTGGCCGATGGCATCGAATCGGTAGGTCAGCCGACGGCCGTCGGCCCCGATGCGCTCGATGATGCGCCCGTAGGGATCGCGCCGGAACACCTGCGCCAAGCCCGCCGGCTGACGGATGGCCGTGAGGTAGCCGTGCCCGTCGTAGATGAATTCGCGCAGGATGCGGCCATCGAGCGGATCGCGCTCACGCGCCGGCAGGCCCGCCGCCCGGCCCGTGGTCACGAGGTCGATCCGCCGTTGGCGTGAGATCGGTCGGAAGTCGCGCACCGCGAAGTGGTCCGGTCGCCGGGGCACGATCGACGCCGGCACCGGCTCGTAACCCGATTCGTCGGCGCCGACCAGCCGGCCCTGCGCGTCGTGGACCAGATCGATCTGGCGCCGGCGGTTGGCCGCTACCGACTCGGTGGCGATCTGCTGCAACGGCGCGTCGGGCTGATCGCCGGCATAACGATAGTGCCAGGTCCGATGCTCGGCACCGACCGAATCGCGGCGCAGGGCCAGCCGGCCGGCACGGTCGTAGGCCCACTCGGTCAGGCGCCCGGAAACGGATCGCTGGTGGCGCAAACGTCCGCCGGCATCGTAGCGACGCTCGATACCGGTCGGGGGGCAGGCGCGACAGCCGCTGCCACGGGCATACAACCATTGGCGAAGCTGCAGGCGCGCATCGTATCGCCAGCCATAGCGGGTTTCGCGGCCGAGCCGGTCGGTGACCAGGGTTTCCCCGGTCGTGTCGGCCGATGACGGCAGCCGGTAGCGAAGCTCGATGGCCTCCTCCTGGCCGGCCAGCGAGGAATAGACAGCCCTGCCCTGCGGGCCATATCGCCAACGCCCGAGCACCTGCCCGCGGCCATCCCGGAGCACCGACAGCGCGGCCAGGAAATTGTCGGCATAGTCGAACTGCCAGCGCGGTCTTTTCCCGGGCGGCGTATCGGGCGCCGGGTCGGCCGGCGCGTGGGCGGCCGCCAGGGTTCCGTCGGAATGATAGGTGTAGCGAACGACGCGGCCATCGGGCAGCGTCACGCCGACCAGCCGTTGCTGCTCGCCACCGTACTGGAAACGCAGCGCCAGGCCATGCCGGTTCTGCACCTCGCGCAGGCGAACCGGCTGGCCGCCGTGCGACAACGCGAGGCGCCGACCATCGGCATGGTCGATCGCGGTCAGCCGGCCGCCGGCATCGAAATGCAACTGGCTGCCGTTGCGCCAGTGCCAGGCCAGGCGCCGGTCGGCCGACAGGCCAGGTTGCACGCTCACCCAGCCGTGCCCCGGCTGGCGCGGCAGCAGCAACAATGGCTGCCGGCCCGAACCACCGGGGGCCGACTCGAACACGATACGTCGCCCGTCGGCCTGGATGACCTGGGCGCGCCAACCCGATCCGGTGCGGGCGAGATCGATCACGGTGTCAAAGCCGTGTCGCCATCCCGGACCCAGCGTCTGTCCGAACGCATTCAGGCTGTTGTAGTGCCGCTCGACGATGAGCCCGCCGGGCCAGGCCGAATCGATTTGGTGCAGGTACTTGTTGCCCGAGACCAGGTCGATCGAGTTGCGGGTGGCCGATCCGGGCTCGATCGCCGGCTGGCTGGCCGGGGATGCCGCGGGATCGCAAAGGAGTGGGGCCGGACCCTCGCGATTGTCGCCACCGACCGCGCCGCAGGCGAGCGCGACGCCAAACAGCCCAGGCAGCCACCAGGCTGTCAACAAGACTGCCAGCCGTGCCAGGGAGTGGACCAAACCCCGGACCGATAACGGGACCGATGCCCCCGGCGCCGGCGGAACGATGAGCCCGGTGCGGGGCCCCGGGTGTGGAATTGACGCGACCATGAGGCCATCTTGCGAGGCCGTCGGACGCTGTGCAGCCGCCGCCTAGCCGGTGAGGCCTAGGACAAGGTTCCGAACACACGGCGTGCGGCAGACAATCGAAGCGACAGTTGAATCCACCGCATTTCCAGGAGGTTTGCTGATGTGCTTGCTGCCCTTTGACCCCTCGGCGCCGATCCTGCGCCGGCCAGTCGCATGATCAGCGGCATGATGCTGTTCGAGCGGCTGCTGCGCGGCCGACGCACCGGTCTGGCCGATGCCGCCGTTGGTGCCGATTCCCCGGATGCGGGCGCGACGATGATCGGCGAGATGCCCGCACCCGATTGGGAGACCTTCGGCGCCCGCGTGGCCCGCCAGGCCGGCCAGCTGGACGATCGGCTCGATCTGCTGCGCGTGCAGTTGCAGGCCTACTACCGGGACCAGTCGGTCCCGACCGACCTGCACGGGCGCACCCCGTTCGATCGCCTGAGCGATCTGTCCGGCCAGCTGGGTGAGGTGCGCCGCGAGGCCAGCCGCGCCGCGCCCGACTTCCCGTCGGGCGACCGGGCCCAGAAATCGGCGCACCGGCTGACGCTGCGACTGGCCGAGATCGCGACATCGCTGGACCGGATGCAGGCGGTGATGGAGCGACGCCGCTCACGCCCGGCGTGCCGAAAGCCATCAGCGCGCCGCCGAAGCGGGCCAGGTCGGCAAGACGCCGCGCGCCATGCGGGAAACCCTGGAGATGCTCTCGGGTGAGGACCGGCGCCAGTGATCTGGCAGGCGAGCCTCATGCGGCATGCGCGGCTTCGGCTGGGGCTGGCGATCGCCTTGACCAGTGGCACGGCGAGCCTGCAGGCCAGCCCGCAGATCACCGAGATCATCACGCCTTACACCGTGTCGCTGGAGCGGACCAGCGACTTCTTTCGCAAGCTCGATAGTGCCAGTCCGATTCGCTCGGGGCGGACCAAGCGGCACTCGGACACCGAGTGGGACATCTACTGGAACTTCGCCCCCAAGGCGGGACCGGACGGTTGCAGGCTGACCCGTATCGTCACCGAGGCCGTCGTCACCCAGACCCTGCCGCGGGTGTTGTCCCTGCCTGCCGACCCGAAGGTCAGGCTGGCATTCGAAGAGTACGAGGCGGCAATGCAGCGCCATGCGCTGCACCAGTTGCAGCTGGCGCTGGATGCAGCCACCGAGGTCGAGCAGTATTTCCAGAGCCTGCCAAGCTCGCCGTCATGCCGCGCGATCGCCAAACAGGCGAACAGCGAAGGCTGCAGGATCGTTGCCCGCTACCGCGAGCAGGATGCGCCGTTCGACCGCGCGGCCTGGGAAACCAGCCGCAACAAGACCGCTCAACGGTAAACGCCGCTCCATTCGCCCGGCTGCAGGATCGCCTGCCTGCCATCGTCGCTGACGGTGGGACGGTTCAACGAGAAGATCGAATCGGTCTCGAGCACCGAGTACTGCATGTAACCGAGCCGGGCCAGCGGCTGCATCGCGCCGGTATCGACCAGCCCGTCGTGCACGAAGGCATCGTTGATGTAGATGCCGACGACGCAGGCCACGACCAGGCTGTAGTGTCGATCTGGTCGACGCGCGGTGCCCGGCAGTGCGATCACCTGCCAGAGCCGGCATTCGAAGGCCGCCGGGCTGTCGGCCACCCGCGGCGGGCGTACCTGCTGCGACGGCGCCATCGCCAAAGAGGCGATGTCGAACTCGCTGACCTGGGCCGCCACCGGCGCCGACGACAGGTTCATCTGGTCGCGCAAGGCCAGGCTGGCCATCGAGACCGTGCATTCGCCGTTTTTCTCGATGTTGTTCAAGGTGTCGTTGCGATTGGCGCACGAGAACATGATCATCGGCGGCCGGTCGCTGACCCCGTTGAAGAAGCTGAACGGCGCCAGGTTATGGACCCCGTCGTCACTGGTCGTCGAGACCCAGCCTATCGGTCGCGGCACGATCAACGCCTTGAACGGATCGTGCCGCAGACCATGCTCGTTGGATTCGGTTTCGTAGTACATCGTCTCTTTTCAAGTCAGGTCGCGCGACGGCGCATCAGGGTCCCGATGATACCGGCCGGAAACGCGTAGACCAGCGCGATGAACAACAACCCCAGCCAGAGCAGCCAGCGATCGGGATCGAACAGGGCTGCCAGCACCGGCACTCCTTCGAGGGCACCGGCCACCGAACCCATCAGGTCCTTCAGGTAGAACTGCGCCAGGCTCATCAACGTGACCCCGACCACCGCCCCGTGGACGGTCCCCATGCCGCCGATGACGACCATCAACAGGATATCGATCATGATCGCGAACGACAGCGAGGTGTCGGGCCCGACATACTTGAGCCAGACGGCCCACAGAACGCCGGCCAGCGCGGCGATCACTGCGGCCAGGCAGAAAACCGCGGTCCGGTAGGCGACCACCCGGTAACCGATGGCCTCGGCGCGCAGCTCGTTCTCGCGGATCGCGGCCAGTACCGTGCCCAGCGGCGATGACACGATGCGCAGCATCGCCAGGTACAAGGCCAGCGAGCAAAGAAACACGCCGTAATACGCGAGCAACCGGCCATTGATGCGCACACCGAACCATTGCTGGACCTTGCCCTGCTCGTCGACCAGCAGCCGGGTCGCCGCCGAAAACACGCGCGGCACCGAGAAGGTCATGCCGTCCTCGCCCCCGGTGAAGTCGGACAACTGGCTGGCCAGCACGAGCATCACGCTGGCCGCGGCCAGCGTGACCATCGCAAAGAAGATCGCCTTCACCCGCAGCGACAACAGCCCGATCAGCAAGGCCAGCAGCGCCGCGGCCAGCACGCCGGCAGCGCCTCCAGACCGCGATCGCCTCCCGAAGCCGACCCCCATCGTGCGCAACGCGATCGCCGTGCCGTAGGCACTCCAGTCCGAAGAACATCGTGTGCGCGAACGAGACGATGCCCGTGTAGCCGATCAACAGGTCGTAACTGGCCACCAGCACGATGAAGATGCAGATGCGCGCCGCCACCTGCTGGCTGCGTACATCCTGGAACAGGAATGGCGCCAGCAGCAATGCCAGGCCGATCAAGGCCACCAGCGACATCGCCAGGCGGCGGGCCGCCGGTGAACCGGCGAACGGCTGGCGGCCGGCCTTGTCCATCAGCCGCCCCGGATCGCCGGGCGCAGACCCAGCGGGCGCCACAGCAGGATGATCAGCATCAGCAGCATGTTCGAGGCCAGCGCCAGCTTGGGCGTCAGAAAACCGACGTAGTTACCCAGCAGGCCGACCAGCAAGGCGCCCAGCAATGATCCTTCGATCGAGCCCAGCCCGCCGATGATCACGACGATGAACACCAGCACCAGCATCTCCGAGCCCAGCGCCGCGGTGATCAGCGTGGTGTAGCCGGCCCAGATCGCACCGCCCACCGCGGCCAGCGCCGAGCCCACCATGAACACGCCGATGAACAGCCGGTCGACCCGAAAGCCCAGCGCCTCGACCATCTCGCGGTTCTCGACCCCGGCCCGCACCAGCAGGCCCAGCCGGGTGCGCTTCATCAGCAGGCTGAGCACGACGTAGACGATGACACCCAGCACCAGCGCGAACACCCGGTAGACCTCGATCGCCGTGTCCCCCAGGATGAATGCGCCGCGCAGCAGCGCGGGACGCGGGACGGTCAGCGGCGACCCGCCCCAGAACACCAGGATCAACTGCTCGGCGACGATCAGCGCACCCATCGTGATCAGGATCTGGCGCAGGTGGTCCTGGTAGACGGGCCGGAGGATCAGCCGCTCGAACAACCAGCCGGCCACCAGGCCGAACAGCGCGGCGGCCACCACCGCGGCACCGATCGCCGCCATGTTGAGCCAGGCATTGTCGGCACCGACCATGTCTGCCAACGCGGCCAGCACCGACGCCGCCAGGAAGGCACCGAACGACACGAAGGCCGAATGCCCGAAGTTGAGCACGTCCATCAGGCCGAACACCAGGCTCAGGCCCGCGGCCATCAGAAAGATCATCATGCCCATCGCCAGGCCTGCCACGGTCAGCGTGAGCCAGGTCGAGGGCGAGCCCACCAGCGGCAACGCGACCAGCGCCAGCACGACGGGCAGCGCATTCACGCCCATGTGGCTGCGGGCGGCCAGCTTCATGCACCGCCCTCCTGGCCGGCCGGCGCCAGCGACAGGCTCAACAGGCGCGACAACAACGGTTCGTCGTCGGCCAGCGCCTGCATGCTGCCGGTGTGCACGATCCGACCGTTGTCGATGACCGCCACCGATCGTCCCAGCGCCTGCGCGAAAAGGAAATTCTGCTCGACCAGCAGCACCGTGGTCTGCTTGGCCACTTCGCGGAACACCTCGACCAGACGCGCGATGATGGCCGGGGCCAGGCCCTTGGTCGGCTCGTCGATCAGGATCAGGTCGCGCGGCTCGATGATCGCGCGCGCGATGGCCAGCATCTGCTTCTGGCCGCCCGACAAGGTGCCTGCCGGCTGCAGCCAGAAGGTTTCCAGCGCCGGAAACAGCTCGAGCACCCAGGCCAGGCGGGCCGGATCGAGCCGGCCGCTGCGCGTGGCCAGCAACAGGGTCTCGTGCACCGTCAGGCCACCGAAGATGCCCATGTTCTCGGGCACGTAGGCGACGCCGCGCCGGGCGATGGCCGACGCGTGCAAGCCGTGCACCGGCTGGCCGCGCAGCAGGATCTGCCCGGCGCGGGGGCGCCAAAGACCCATCAACGTGCGCAGCAACGTGGTCTTGCCGGCGCCGTTGCGCCCCAGCAGCACGAACACCCCCCCTTCGGGCACTTCGAGATCGACATCGTGCAGGATCTGGTAACGGCCGATGTCGGTGCAGACCGACTGGACACTGAGCATCGCCGTCATGCCGACTCCTGCTCGGGCGCGCCGCCCAGGTAGACCTCGCGCACGATCGTCGAAGCCATGACCTCGCCCGGCTCGCCATCGGCGATCAGCCTGCCGTTGTGCAGGACCACGATGCGATCGGCCAGTTGGCGAACCACATCCATCTTGTGTTCGACCAGCAAGATGGTGCGTGACGCATCGCGCCTGATCTGCTCGATCAATTCGAGAATGATCGGCGCATCGTCCAGCGACATGCCCGCCGTGGGTTCGTCGAACATGAACACCGACGGCTGCATCGCCACCATCATCGCGACTTCGAGCTTGCGCTGGTCGCCGTGCGACAGCGTGGCCGTGATGGCGCCGGCCTGCGCGCCCAGGCGGGTTTGTTCGAGCACCGCGTGGGCCTCGTCGGTCACCGCGCGATGCGCGCCGGCCGAGCGCCAGAAACGGGCCCCGAGACCGAGCCGCGACTGCACGACCAGCCGCACGTTCTCGAGCACCGTGAGTCCGGGGAACAGGTTGGTCAGCTGGAAAGCCCTGCCCAGGCCCAGCCGCGCGCGCCGTGCCGCCGACAGGCGGGTGATGTCGCGCCTGCCCAGATGGACACTGCCCGCCGATGCGCAAGCTGGCCTCGAGACAGAGGTTGAAGTAGGTGGTCTTGCCGGCCCCGTTGGGCCGACCACCACGGTCAGCTCGCCCGGGTGGAACGCGCAGCTGACCGCATCGACCGCCACGTGTCCGCCAAAGCGGATCGTCAGCGCGTCGGTGCGCAGGGACGGCAACGCACTCAGTTCTTGCGCCCGATCGGGATCGTCATTTCATCGGCCTTGATCTCTCGCACGAGTTCGGGAATCGCCCACTTGACGTTCTCGTCGACCTTGATCTTGAAGTGATACATCGACTGCAGCGCCTGGTGGTCTTCCTTGCGGAACGTCATCTTGCCCTTGGGCGTGTCCCAGCTCATGCCCTCCATCGCGCTGATCAGGCCCTCGGTGTCGATCGTCTTGGCCGTTTCGAGCGCCTTGACAATCGCCAGTGCCGAGGCCATGCCGCCAGCGGTGAAGAAATCGGGCGGCGAGTCGAAGCGCTTCTGGTGCTCGCGCACCAGCCAGTCGTTGATCTCGTTCTTGGGGCTCTCGTAGTAGTAGTAGATCGCCCCTTCCATGCCGGGCACCCGCTTGTAGGTGGGCAGCACCGGCAGGATGTGGCCGCCGGTCGAGATCTCGATGCCGAAGCGCTCGGGCTCCATCGCCTTGATCTTGCCCATCGGGTCGCCGCCACCGGCCACGTAGATGAAGATCACCTTGCGGCCAGGCTTGTCCTTGAGCGCCGCGAACATGCGCTCGGTGGCCGCGGTGAAGTCCGTGGTCTTGAGCGGCACGTACTCCTCGGCCACCAGCTTGGCCCCCGAGCCCTCGATCGCGGCCTTGAACGCGGCAATGCCGTCCTTGCCGAACGCGTAGTCCTCGGCGAGCGTGGCCACCGACAGATCGGCATCGGGCCGCAGCGCGATCGCCTGGGCCTGCATGTCCATCGACGAGTTGCGCGAGGTCTTGAACACGTAACGGTTCGACTCGGGCCCGGTCAGCGAGTCGGCCACCGCCGGCTCGACCAGCAGGATCTTCTGGTATTCGGCCGCGATCGGCAGCATGCCCTTGGTAACGCCGGACGAGGTGCCGCCGACGGCGATCAGCACGTCATCGTCACCGTAGGCCTCGGCCAGCACCGCGCGCGCCACGTCGGGTTTGAACTGCGTGTCCTTGCGCAGGATCTCGATCTTGCGGCCGCGCACCGTCATCGAGCCCTTGGTCGCGTACTCGAGGCCCATCTCGAACCCGGTCTGGGTCTGCTTGGAGAATGCCTCGAAGGTCGAGCCCGAGGTGCCGTGCACCAGCGCGATGCGGATCGGGGGCTCCGCCGCGTGCGACAGGCCGGCCAACCCGAAGGCCAGCCCGAGACCGATCGATGCACTGACCGTCTTCCATGTGTTCATGCGCTTTCTCCGGTGGATAATCGTTGATGTGGGTTCGATTCTATTGGATTGCCCCGCTCAGCCATTGACGACACCGCCATCAACGTTGATCAACTGGCCGGTGATGTAGGTCGAGCCCGGCCCGATCAGGAACTGGATCACCGAGGCCACCTCGGGCGCCTGGCCGAACCGGCCCAGCGGGATCGTCTTGCGGATCTCGGGCCCGTTCTGCGCAATGATGTCGGCCGGCATCGGGGTTTCGATGATGCCGGGTGCCAGCGCGTTGACCAGGATGCCACGCGGTGCCAGTGACTTGGACAATGACCGGGTCAGCCTGACCAGGGCGCCCTTGGCCATCGAGGAGCTGACATGGTTGGGCGAACCCCGGTTGAAGGCCAGTGAGGCGATGAACACGATGCGCCCGTGATCGATGATCCGCGGCCCGGCCGCCGCCACCAGATCGTAGGCATTGATCGCGTTGGCCTGCATCGTGCGGTTGAACACCTCGCGGCCCGCCTCGTCCATCTTGTGCGCGACAAAAATGCCGGCCAGATGGATCACCGCGGCGATCGGCGCCTCGTTGGCCGGCAGCGCCGCGGCGCAGGCCGCAGGCGACTCCAGCGAACTGACCGCCACGGTGACCGCACCGGCGCCGGCCTTGCGGGCGCGGTCCGCGGCTGTGGCCAGGCGGTCGGCATCGACATCCACCAGGTGCAATGAACGCGCCTCGGCCGCCAGCAGATCGATGGTGGCCAGGCCGATGCCACCAGCGGCACCGGTGATGACGGTCACGGGCGATGCGTTCTTCTTGCTCACGGAATCTCCCTGTCATGAGGGGTGGGTGGTCGTGGGTCGATGCTAGCGCATGCGCCACCCTTCTGGCGAGTCGCGCCGATGGGGTAGATTCGGGGGACACTCACGCGCGGGAGCCGACATGACGACAAGCGGGCAGGTGCTGTATGCGGGCGGGCAGGTGTTCCTGCCCGATGGCCGACTGGCCGACGGCCTGGCCGTGCTCACCGAGGGTTCGACCATCCGTGGCATCGACCCGGTCGAGAGGTTCGAGGGCTTTGCCGGTCGCCGGGTCGACACCACCGGGCAGACGCTGCTTCCCGGCCTGATCGACTGCCACGTCCACCTGCTGTATGCCGGCGAGGGCAATCCCAGCAAGGCGATCGAGGACATGGGCCCTGGCGAGGTGGTGCTGCGGGCGCTCGAGCATGCGCAGCAGACCTTGCGCGGCGGCGTGACCGCGGTCCGTGACTGCGGCGGCAAGGACTATCTCGAATTCGCGGTGCGCGATGCCTGCAACCGGCGCCGTTTTCCGGGGCCGACGATCCGCGCCGCCGGCCGGATGATCTGCATGACCGGCGGCCACGGCAACCGGCACGGCAGGGTGGCCGACGGCGTGACCGACGTCGTGCGGGCCGTGCGCGAACAGATCCATGCTGGCAGCGACTTCGTCAAGATCATGGCCACCGGCGGCGTGATGACCCGCGGGGTCAATCCCCAGGATGCGCATTACAGCCCCGAGGAGATCGGCGCCGGCATCGCCGAGGCCCGGCGGTTCCACCGCACCACCGCCAGTCACGCTCAGGGCACCCAGGGCATCCTCAATGCCACGCGTGGCGGGATCACGTCGATCGAGCACGGCATCTACCTGGACGAGGTGTGCATCACCGAGATGATCGAGCGCGGCACCTACCTGGTGCCGACGCTGGCCGCCGTGGCCAACATCACCCGCCATCCCGATGCCGGCATTCCGGCCTGGGCGCTCGAGAAGGCGCAGAGCGTGGCCGAGGTGCACAGGCAGTCGATCCGCGCGTTCGCCAAGGCCGGCGGCAACATCGCGATGGGCACCGACGCCGGCACCCCGTTCAACCTGCACGGCCAGAACGCCCAGGAGTTGCAACTGATGGTCGACGTGGGCATGAGCCCGTCTCACGCGCTGCTGGCTGCCACCCGCAACGCGGCCGACCTGATGCAGTTGGCCGATGAGGGCCGCATCGAGGTCGGTGCCCGCGCCGACTTCCTGATCGTGTCCGGCGACCCGCTGGCCGATATCGGCCGCGTCGCCGAAAAGACCCATCACCGCGCGGTCATCAAGCACGGCAAGCCCGTCGAACCCGCCTGACCCGCAGACCCGGCAAGCTCTCAGACGCACTGAGGAGCGAAGCGACGACCGTGGGGGCCAACACACCCCTGCATGGGAACAGCTCAGACAAGCAAGCCTGAACCCGGATCAGGGTCTCCTGTCCAAATTCAGCCCCCTCGGAGGTACAGGCGGAGAGCAAACATGACCGGGAGAGCCAACACACCCCTGCATGGGAACAGCTCAGCCAAACAAGCCCGACCCCGATCAGGGTCTCCCTGTCCGGGGTCAGCCCCTCCCGGAGGGCAGGGAGGAGCAAAGCGACGACCGTGGAGCCAACACACCCCTGCATGGGAACAGCCTGCCAAACAAGCCCGACCCCGGATCAGGGCCTCCTGTCCGGGGTCAGCCCTCCCGGAGGGCAGGGAGGAGCAAAGGACGACCGTGGAGCAACACACCCCGCATGGGAACAGCTCAGCCAAACAAGCCTGACCCCGGATCAGGGTCTCCTGTCCGGGTCAAAGCCCCGGAGGGCAGGGAGGAGCAAAGCGACGACCGGAGCCAACCACTATTCAGCGTAGCCGGGGTTGACCCTGTCCAGCACCTGCATCATCGCCTGCATAACAGGCGCTCGCGCTCGGCACGCGGATGGCGGTCATCGGGCGGCAGCGCCTGCACCCGGGCCACGATCTCGTCGCTGAGCACGCCAACGGCTGCCCCGCGGCCATCGCCGTCAATGCGCCCGACAGGCGCGCCCAGCTTGTAAAGACGCCGGTAGGCCTGCAACCGTATCGCCACCTGACCAGCACGCCGTGGTTCTTCATGAACAACACCTGCTTGTCGCCGACCAGGGCGGCTAGGCGCTCGCCCTCGGACAAGGTGTCCGCGGTGCCCTCGTGTAGGTATCGTCGTAGGCCACGCCCGTGGAAAGTAGGCGGCCGTCTGGCTCAATGGCAGCAGCCGGTTGTTCTGCAGCATGTTCAGCGCCACCGCCCAATGCTGGTGGGTGTGCAAGACCACCCGCGCACCCGTGATCCGGTGGATCGGCGCATGGATGCACTGGCGCGACAATCCGACGTCGCCCTCGCCATCGAGGGTGCGGCCCGACTCGTCGAACACGATCATGTCGCGGGCCCGCTTCGACCAGTGCAGGCCGAACGGCAGGATCAGGTAGTGATCGTTGGTGCCCGGCACGGTCACCGTGAAGTGATTGTCTATGCCCTTCGAGGTCAGGCGCTCGACCGCCAGCCGGTGGATGGCGGCCAGTTCGATCCGGCGACGCGTGCAGCGCCTCGGCGGACTCTTGAAAGGCCCGATTGGGCGGAGCGATCGAAAGGGCCGACCGACATGGGTGCCTCCGGGCGATGAACGCTCGGTTGTCCCAGAACCAACTGCAGTCGGCCGTTCCTTACCCTGACCTTGCTGTAACACCAGCCGCAGCAAGGCCTGGCGCGGCTCACTTCTCGTCGAGCACCCAGATCGGCGTTCGCGCCAGCAGGTCACAACTGGGGGCGCACCAGCGAATCGATCAATCTGGCCGATTCGGGCGGCAGCCCCGGAAACTGATCCGGGTGACCACCGGTCAAGCGGCGGAAGCCACCGATAACGGCTCGTAGTGCGGCAGGGCCGCCATCTCACCAGGCTGTCGGCCATCGGCTGGCCGGCCAGTTGCGGGCGGACCAGCGCCTGACGATCAGCCGCGGATTGCCCTGCTCGAGGTACATCGGCGCGCGGCTCGCGCAGGGCCGCGCACATCTGCCTGGCAAGGCAGCGGCGCTGCGGAAAACGCGGCGCCAGTTGCGCGGTCAGCTGCTCGGCCGCCAGTTCCACGATGCGCGGCGCCGCCTGCACCGGAGCCAGGCAGACCGTCACCAGCCAGCAGCCGGCAAACCCGAGGCCATGCCGGCGCACCCGGCAGGCGCGACGCATCGACGATATCATCGCCCTCTGAAAGCCGGTCGCGGGTGCGCGTCGGGTGCTCAAGAAAGGAGTCCTCACCATGTTTGCCAAGAATGCCTGGTATGTTGCCGCAACCCCGGACGAAATCGAGAATGGCCCGCTGGGGCGCAGGATCTGCGGTGAGGCGATCTGCTTTTACCGCGACGGCGCGGGCAAGGTCGCGGCGCTCGAGGATTTCTGCCCGCACCGCGGGGCGCCGCTGTCACTGGGCCGCGTGACCGACGGCAGGCTGGTCTGCGGCTACCACGGCCTCGAGATGGGTTGCGATGGCAGAACGATCGCGATGCCCGGCCAGCGGGTCGACAAGTTCCCGGCGATTCGCGCCTTTCCGGTGATCGAGGCCTGGGGCTACCTGTGGGTCTGGCCCGGCGACGCCGCGCTGGCCAGCGCGGACAAGCTGCCCAAGCCCGCGTGGGCCGATCGCGACGACTGGGCGTTTGGCGGCGGCATGTTCCACATCCGCTGCGACTACCGGCTGCTGATCGACAACCTGATGGACCTGACGCACGAGACCTACGTCCACTCGACCAGCATAGGTCAGAAAGAGATCGACGAGGCCGCCCCGCAGACGACGGTCGACGGTGACAGGGTGGTCACCGCCCGTTATATGGAAAGACTGCACGCGCCGCCATTCTGGCAGCACGCGATGAAAGGCAACGGGCTCGATCCGGATGCGGTGGTCGACCGCTGGCAGGTGTGCCGCTTCGTGCCCCCGAGCAACGTGATGATCGACGTCGGTGTCGCGCTCACCGGCAATGGGGGCATAGACGCGCCGGTGGCCCGCAAGGCCTCGGGTATCGTCGTCGACTTCATCACGCCCGAAACCGCCACCAGCTGCTGGTACTTCTGGGGACTGGCCCGGCATTTCGAGCCGGCCGACCAGGCTTTGACCGAAGCCATCCGCGAAAACCAGCACAAGATTTTCAGCGAAGACCTCGAGATGCTCGAGCGCCAGCAGCAAAACCTGCTCGATCATCCCGAGCGACGGCTGCTGACCTTGAACATCGATGCCGGCGGGGTCCATGCCCGGCGCCTGATCGAGCGCCTCTGCGCCGGCGAGCAGTCGACCCGCCACGCCGGCGCGGGCTGAAGCCCGGCACCGGCCGGCGCGGCGCGTCCCCTCAGCCGGGCAGGCGGGCCGTCAGGCCGGCAATCAACGTGAACGTGACGAACGCCAGCGCGGTCGTGATCATGATCAGGCCCGCGGCCCGGTCCACGTCACCGCCGTGACGCTCGGTGAACAGGAATGCGGTGCCGGCGGCCGGCAGCGCCGCCATCACGGTGAGCACCGCGGCCGTCGTCAGGTCCAGGCCTAGCACCTGCGCCGCCATGATCCAGACCAGCAACGGATGCATCACCAGCTTGGTGGCGATCAGGATCCAGGAATCGGTCTGCACCCGCGCCCTGCCCGGCCGGTACAGCGACACGCCGATCGAGAACAAGGCCACGGGGCCGGCCGCGGTGCCCAGCAGCCGCAGGAACTCGTCGATCGCGGTGGGCACCGGCAGGCGCACCAGCGACACCACCAGCCCGGCCAGGATGGCCCAGATCAGCGGATTGCGCGATACGCCCAGTAACCCGGACAACACCGCGTTCGCCCCGGGGCTGAGCGCCTGGCGCGAGGCGACCAGCAGGCCCAGCGGCATCAGGATGACCAGGTCGGCCAGCCCGGCGCTGATGATCAGCCCGATCGCCTCCTTGCCGAACAACGCGGGGATCAGGCCAAAGCCCATATAGCCCCAGTTCGACCAGCTCGCGGCCAGCCCGCCGAACGAGGCATCGACCCAGTTGTCGCTGTTGCCCCAGCGCAGGCCGGCCACCGAGATCGCGAACACGAACAGGCCGACGAGCGCGTAACCGAGAAAGACCACCGGGTTCACGACCTCTTCGACCGAGGAGCCGGACACGAAGCGAAACAACATCGCGGGCAACGCAAAGTACAGCACGAACCCGTTGAGCGCGGCGACCGCCTGGTCGGGCAGTCGCTTGGCGCGCGCCGCGAGCCAGCCGCACAACACCAGCGCGAAGAACGGGACGGTGATATTGATGACTGTCAGCAACGACCGGCCTCTTGCATCGATGGGCAAGCCGCAGCCTGACCGGTTTCAGTCCGGAACCGACGGGCGTCGCAAAACGCGCGGCGCCTGGGTTCTATGTTTATCCAGCACAACGCGCATGATAGCTTCTTGACCGCGCGCACCGCCGAGCGCGGCAGTCATCGGCCCGCCGTTCAGAGCAGACCGGCGTTTTCTCCGAGTCGAAAGACAGTGGCGCCCAGCTTCTCGATCAACCCGTTCAACTGGGTGATCTCGTCGCGCGTCAGGCCGCCGTAGGCCTTGACGAGGTCTGCATTGACGCGTTTGCGCACGGCCTTGAGGTGTTCGCGACCGGCATCGGACAGGAACCATCGATCGGCGCGCTTGTTCTCGTGATGCGGTCGACGCAGCACATGTCCGTTGGCTTCGAGACGGTTCAGGATGGTCGCCACCGTCTGCGCGGTGATGACCGTGGCACGGGCCACCTGCCGGCCGGTCGAGCCCTCGCGCTCTTCCAGCGTGTTCAGCACGCGCAGGTAGGCGAGCGGAATCGGTGTGCCGGCATCGCGCAGGTTGCGCTCTATCCAGGTGCCCAGCACGTGCCCGATGTCGCGCATCTGAAAGGTCGCGCGCGCCGGTGGAAACGACGGCGGCGCCAGTAACAGGTCGACGGCGCTGGGGGCGGCATCATCAGGCGTTTCGATCGTGACAGACTTGTGTGAAGCCATGTATAAGATCTCTGAACGAGGTCGAAAAAATATTGGCAAAACGATGGGCGCGTAAGAGGCCATCGGTATACCGACAGATATCATACACGTGACTGATGAAAGGCATGTTGCGGCGATATGATGATTGCATGACATACATAACGCAAAGGCGCGAGGCCTCTCCGTGATCCAGTTGTTGCCCTCGAATCGCGCCCACCCGTTGGCGGCCGGCCTTTTCTGTTGATGCTCACCCTGACTTTGTCGGCCCTCCGCGGTGGCGGGCAGATCGGACTGCCGTCGGCGCCGACGGGGAGGTCGCCACCCCGCCGCCGTCGTCCGCGCCGGCTGCGCAGGCGCCAACATCCCCAAAATAAGTGGCTCGCCGAGGCAAGCCCCGGCGCCGGCAGTGACGCGGGCACCACGGCACCAGCCGAGCCCACGCGGCCCAAGACCGACAACACCCAGGCGGTAAAGCTCGATCAGGCCCGCGACCCGTGGTTCGAGAACCTGGACATCGCCGCCGATGCCGACACCCGCGGATGTGGGTCGGTGGATCGACTGGCCGCTGATCGCGGCCGCGAGCCTGATGCCCGATGGCAAGGGTGTTGACCTTCGGCGCCCCGGTTGGCGAGGCGTCGTGCAATCGGGCCGCGGTTCGACTTCCTGGGAACCAGCCTACGGCCGCGCCACGGATGCGCATTACACGATCACCAATGCGCAGGGCGTGGACAGCTTCGCGCGTCCGCCTCTCGAGCACCAGCACCGGCCAGCTGCTGGTGGCTGGCGGCACTGCGCCGCGCGAGGGCACGTTCATCGACCCGGCGGGCAAGACCGCCAGGGTCACGGCGCCGTCGATGGCCTCCGATCGCTGGTACGCAGTTCGATCACGCTGGGCTGATGTCGGCGCCAGCGATGACCAAAGGGCGGACTACTTCCGGCCGATGCCTGGCTCAATCCCAATGCCTACGATGACGGGGGTTGTCGCGGCGGACATCAACGACGGGGCCGCGATGACCCCCGAAGTGGTTCGGCACCGCCGCCAGGCTGGCGCCGCCTGGAAGGGGCGATCAGCCGCGAGGGGCCTTCGGCCCCGACCTGAACCGCTGCACGCTGGTATCCGCGCAACTGCGGCCTCCGACGGCAAGGTGTTCGGGTTGTCCACCGACCAGATGTGGCGGCTCGAGCCGGATGCCGACGACGGCAAACGGCCGATCGAAATGCTCGGCAAGTTCAATGAGGCGGTCAACGGTTGTACCGCGGGTCAACATCGGCGCGACCTCGTCGGCCGTGATGTCGACATCGCATCCGCAAACCGGCGGCAACGGTTATCGCAATGGCGCGAACTTTCCCGGCGACGAACTTCACCTACGTGTCGTCGTCCAGCTGGGCGGCCACGGTGATCGACCTGGGCAAGGGCTCGCTGCCGACACTGGGCAGGAAACTCGCCAACGTGCACTGAGCCAGCGCCAATGGCACAACGCCACCGTGCTGCCCAGGACAGGTTCTCGCTCAACGCGGCGGCACCCGCCAGGCCAACTATTATGGCCGACGCCGTCTACGTAGGCGATCTGGTCGCCGCTTACCGGCCACGGCAGGTACGGCGGCTGTGCGCCACGGTGCGGTCTATCACTCGACCTCGCTGCTGCTGCCCAACGGAACCGTGCTGACCGCCGGTGGCGGTGCCCCGGGTCCGGTAAACAACCAATGCCGAGTTGTTCCTGCCGCCCTACCTGTTCGGGCGCACAGCGGCTGCACCGGTTGGCGGCGCGCCCACAGCTGCTGGAGGCCTGTTTGCCACCTGGGGCCATTACGGCCAGCCACCGCTGGCCCAGGTGGGCATCGTCGACACGACTGCGAAGCTGCGCTGATCGGCGGGCAAGCAACGACACGCACTCATTCAACCCCAGCCAGCGCCGTGTCCTGCTGATATTCAGCCAGAACTGGCGATTCGTTCACGCTGTAGAGGCCGGTCCAGCGCGATCGCGCCGCCCGGCGCCATTACCAGCGGTCGCCCCGACGCCCGGCGCGTGCCGTCACGTGGCGCGATCATCCGGTTGTGAGGACACCAGGCTCGGCGGGCCAGCGATCGGTGAAGCCGGTTTCCAGGCTGGCGACATCACGATTGATCGCTCGCCGACGGCGCTACCGCGCCAGGACAGCGGCAGGTTGCGCAGGCAGGACAAATAGTAGACTTCGTTGAACGCGTAGACCGATGGCCAGATGCGCGGGTTCTCGAAGATATCGCCTGCCAACACCGATAGCAACGCCTCCTTGACACGCAGCGGATTGCGCGGCGTCATGAAGATGTCGCGCAGCGTCGGCTTGGTGATCCGGTAGATGAACCAGGAAAACTCGCGCGGCCCGCGCAGCATCACCTTGTCGAATCGTTTCAGGGCACTGGCGGCACTGGCCGGCCGGGACAGGCAGGCATCGACCGCCGCTGCGCCGGCGAACGCACTGTTCATCGCCAGGTAGACGCCTGACGAGAACACCGGGTCGACGAACGCGTAGGCATCGCCGATCAGCAGATAGTTCTGCCCGTGTGAGCGCTGCGAGCCATAGGGAGAAGCGCCAGCCCGGCTGCCGTGCGTCTCGCGACCGGTGGCATTGAAGCCAGCCGGGCGGCTAACGGTGGGCAGAGCGCTATCGTGCGATCGAAGAAGGTATTGACATCGGTGTCACGCGACTTGAGATAGTACGGCCAGCACACCGCCCCCACGCTGGTGACCCCGTCTGCCAGCGGGATGAACCAGAATCAGCCGTGCTCGAACCAGAAGATCGAGATATTGCCCTCGCCAATGCCCGGCAGGGCGCCTGGCGCCTTCGAAGTGTCCGTACAGCGCGGCGCTGTTGTGATGCGGGTTGCGTTGCTTGAGCTTGAGCTGAACAGAGCAGCGTGTCGCGACCCGACGCATCGATGACAACCGGCCCGCCAGCGCTCGGTGTCCCCCCCGCCCGGGGCGTTCGAGGCTGGCTGGATTGGCCAACATCGATGGCGACCCCCGCCCAGTTCACGCCCGACACCTTGACCCTCGCGGACCACGGCACCCAGCCGCCGGGCACATCGAGTAGCATTGCCGAACTGCGACCGGCGCACGTGGAACGAGGCGGCATCGTCTTGTCCCAGCAATCGGAGAATGCCAGCATCGTCGGCTGGTCGTGGGCCGGTGAGACCAGTTCGATGCCGTTCTTGCGCAGCGCCAGCGCCTTCGACCGCATCACGGCAACCCGAGTTCGTCCAGCAGGCGCAGGTTCGGGCTGGCAGCAGCGATTCCCGATGTGAAAGCAGCGGAAGGTCGTCTCTCGAAAACGACGGACCTGTGTTCTCGGCGTCAGGCAGGCTTAAGGCAGTGGCCCTGGCGGGCTCCCTGCCGATGATGGCGACGTCGTAGCTTCGCTTGTGCCAGACGGCGCCGGGGAAGGATCGGTGATCATGGGAAGTCTCATTGGGGGCGAACATGCAATCGGCCTGAATTATCATACGAACTCGTGGGCGAGCCCATCCAGACCAAGCGCAGGACCATGGCTTTTGTTGGCCTGCCACCTCGGCTGGCTTGTCATCCGCCTGTCCTCTTCCCTGAATCCGGCCACCTCACCCGGAATCCCAGATCCCTGATGATGTCCGATCGACCCCGGAGCGTGTGCTCGCCAGCTACGGCTGACCGCCGGGCTGCTGCTGCTGGGCATGATGCTGGTGATCGCGTTGGTCGTGGTCATACCGTTCATCGTGCTCGGGTCCGCCAGCCAACGACGGCGCCGTGCCCGCGCGCTGATCCACGGGCTGTTTCGGCGCTACTTTCGGATCCTCGCCGCCTGGGGCCTGGTGTATGCCGACCTGGACGAGCTGGCGCCGCTGCGCCACCAGGGCGCGATGCTGGTCGTGGCCAACCATCCCAGCCTGCTCGACGCGATCTCATCCTGTCCTGCCTGCCCGATGCCAGTTGCGTGATGAAGGCCAGCCTGATGAGCAACCCGTTGTTGGGCGTGGGCGCCAGGCTCGCCGGTTACATCCGCAACGACTCACCGCGGGCGCTGGTTCGCGATGCCATCCGCGATCTGGAACTGGGCTCGCAACTCGTTTTATTCCCCGAGGGCACGCGGACCGTGCAGGCGCCGATCAACCGGCTGACAGGCTCGTTCGCGACGATCGCCGCACGCGCCGGCGCGCCCATCCAGCTCGTGGTCATCGAAACCGATTCGCGCTTTCTCAGCAAGGGTTGGCCGATCTGGCGCAGACCCCGCTTTCCCCTGCACTACCGGGTCCGCCTGATCGACCGGCTCAGCCCCCAGGCCAGCCGCGAACAGATCATCGAGCAGACCGAACAGGCGTTCCGGCGCGCGCTGCTCGGGGAAACGATGCCGACGCCCGACCTGGTTCCAGAGGTCTGACCGGATGCCCGCTGCTCCCGAGCCGCCCGCCCATCGCGCGCTGATCCTGATTCCCTCGTTCAACTCGGGACGCCTGCTGGCGGACACCGCGATCAGCGCGCGTGAACAATGGCCCGACGTCTGGGTGGTGGTCGACGGCAGCACCGATGATTCAGCCGACCAGCTGTCGGCAGCCTGCAGGCCCGGCGCGGATATCCGCGTGCTGACCCTGGCGCAGAACCAGGGCAAGGGGGCCGCGCTGCTGCACGGCATGCAGACCGCCCTGCGCGAGGGCTTCACCCACGTGCTGACGATGGATGCCGATGGCCAGCACCCGGCGGCCTCGATCGGCCCCTTCATCGCATTGTCGCAGGCGCATCCGCACGCGATGATCCTGGGCAGACCGGTGTTCGGCGCGGACGCGCCGGCCCTGCGAACCAATGGCCGCAAGATCTCCAACTGGTGGGCCAACCTCGAAACCCTTTGGGCCGGCATCGATGATTCGCTGTTCGGGTTCCGGGTCTACCCGATCGCACCGCTGGTGCGCATCATGCAGGCTCAGCGCTGGATGCGCCGCTTCGACTTCGATGTCGAGGCCGTGGTCCGGCTCTACTGGGCCGGCGTGTCACCGGTGAACCAGCCGGCCCCGGTCCGTTATCTGCGCCCCGAGGAAGGCGGTGTCTCGCATTTCAACTACCTGCGCGACAACCTGTTGCTCACCTGGATGCACGCGAGGTTGTTCGTCGGGTTCCTGGTGCGCCTGCCGGTGCTGATCGTGCGGCGAATGAAAGCCTGAACAGGCCCTAGTCGGCCTTACGGGCCTGGTACTCCGAGAACATGCCCAGCTCGACATGGCGGTGCACGTCGACGAAACCCGCGTCGCGTAACAACGACATCACCACGGCCGGCGCCACGCAGGCCTCGATCGTCTTCCAGTAATAGAGCCAGATCCGGTAGGTCTGGGCATCGCGGGTGCGCAACCAGGCCAGCGTCGGCACGATACGGGTCATGTAAAAGCGCAGCACCGCCCTGTGGACCGCATTGGCCGGCGGCGTGATCTCCAGCAGGCAGAGCCGGGCGCCAGGCTTCATCACCCGGTGAAACTCGGCAAAGGCCTCGCTCAGTGATGACACGTGGCGCAGCGCGAAGCCCATGCTCAGGAAGTCGGCGCTGGCATCGTCCAGCGGCATGTCCTCGCCCTTGCCTTCGAGCAGCCTCACCCCCGGCGGCAACTGCGCCTGGGCCATCATCCCGGGGCTCGGATCGACCCCGGTCAGCAGGTCGGCCCGTCCGATCACGGCAATCGCCTCGCGCGCCACCAGGCCCGTGCCTATGCCCACGTCGACCACTGCCATGCCCTGGGCCAGGCCGGCGCGCAGCAGCGCCTGACGCCGGTACCAGCTTCCCGAGCCAAAACCGATCAGGCGTTCGGTCCAGTCGTAGGAATGCGCGGTCTTGTCGAAGATCTGGTCGAGGAACTCGCGCCGTCGCGATTCATCGTCGTAAAACTCGCCCAACACCTCGTGCGGCACATCCGGCGGCGGACCCGCAGGCCCGGCAGCCGGTCGGGAAGTCGATTCATTCATGGCTTTTACGCGAGGCCTCCGTTGATGCCGATGACCTGGCCGCTGATGTACGAGGCGTCGTCGCCGGCGAGAAAGGCCACCAGCGCGGCCACCTCGTCCGGGCGCCCGGCCCGCTTCATGGGCACGAGGTCGCGGACCGCCTGCGGCGGGAACGCCTGTTCGATCATCGGCGATTCGATGATGCCGGGCGCCACGACATTGACGGTGATGCCGCGGCTGGCCACTTCGAGCGCCAGCGATCGACTGGCGCCGTGCAGGCCGGCCTTGGCGGCCGAGTAGTTGGCCTGGCCACGATTGCCGGTGACGGCGGCCACCGACGAAATGCTGATCACCCGGCCCCAGCGGCTGCGGATCATCGGCATCAGCAGTGGCTGCGTCACGTGGAAGAACCCGTGCAGCGACACGTCGATCACGCTGTGCCACTGCTCGAGTGTCATGCCGGGCATCACCGCGTCCTTGTGAATACCCGCATTGTTGACGATCACCTGGACAGGGCCACCGTCGAGCAGCGCGGCCAGCGCGGCCGCGGTGGCCGCGGCATCGGTGACATCGAACTGCACGAACTCGGCCGATCCGCCGTCCGCGCGCAACTCTTCGACCAGCGCCTGCGCCGCCGTCGCCTGGCTGTTGCCATGGGCGATCACGTGCAGTCCGTCGCGGCACAGCCGGCGCACGATGGCCTGGCCGAGCGCGCCACTGGCACCGGTGACCAGCGCGCGCTTCATGGGACCCCGATCCCGTCGACCGCCTGCCGGGCCGGAAACAGCACGATGGCACGGCCCTCGGCCACCGCCTGCCCGGCGCAACGCACGTCGAACTCGTAAAGGGCGCCCTGGCCATCGAGACTCACCGGCACCGCCCGGATCGACAGATCGTCCACCAGGTCGTCGAGCCGGGGGCGATGCAGCACGAGGCGGCGTACGCTGGCCAGCATGCCGTGCGCGGCCGGCTCACCCTTTCCCTGCGGGCGATCCGGCTGCTGCAACATCGCGTGCAGCGCCATCGCCTGGGCCGCGTACTCGACCGCGTTGGCGGCGCCCAGGCCCGCCGCCGTGCGCAGCGGGTTGGCGGCCAGCCGGTGGCTGTCGGCCACGCAGCGGATGCCCCGGGCATCACAGCCGCTCACCGCCCGAAGCAGGCACATGTCGCCCGTATGCGGCAGCCGCGCCCGGATCTGCGCCTGATCCAGCGTGATCACGAGACCTGCACCCGCATCACCTGCCCCTCGGTGGCCTCGAGGATCACCTCGGCCGGCGTCCCGCGGGCGATCGCGGCCAGCAAGGGCAGGCCGCGCGCGGCCGGGATACCGCGGCGCAGCGCATCGAGGCCCGGATCGGCCAGCCCCGTGGGCCGGGGCCGCGCTCGTAGCCACCGATGTCCAGCGTGGCCAGCGACGGCTGCGAGCCAGGCGCGACGAGCAGCAGCGCGATACCCAGCGTGCCCGTGATCAGGCGCTTTTCATTGAGCGGGCTCGGGTACGGCGTGTCATAGGCGACCAGCGCCACCGGCTCGTCATCGGCCAGCAGGTTGATCGCCGCCTCCAGCAGCCCGGCCGCGAAGCTGCCATCGAATGCGCATAGGCTCGCCGACGGTTTCATGCTCCCGGTGGCGATGCCCCAGTAGCCGGCCGGCGCGTTGTGCACCGAGTTCGCAAAGCGGGTCGGCGAGACCTGCGGAGCCGGGTCGGCGAGCGCCTCGCACAGCAGGTGGCAGTTCAGCCCGTCGCCGCCCGACGAGGTGAACACGGTCCTGTGCCTGCTGCGGTCCCGACAGGCGCACCGGCGAACGCCTGCGCAGCCACCGCCAGTGCGATCTTCACCGACTGGCCGATCCGGCGTCGCTCGGCCGGGGGCAGGCCCTCGGGTGCCGGCAGCCGCAACTCGGCCATCTCGTGGCCCTGCTCACCGCGCAGGATCGCCAGCGAGTCGGCCCAACCGGCCAGGCCGGGGCCGATGAGGCCCACCGAGCAGACCGACACCTGCATCAGGGACCGCCTCCGGAAAACACCAGCGAGGCGTTCGCGCCGCCGAATCCGAATGAATTGCTCATCACCGTGCGCACCGGCATCGGCTTGTCCTGCAACAGGTAGTTCGACTGCAGCGAGGGATCGATCTGTTCAACATTGAGCCCGCCGGGCAGCCGCTGCGCTTCCAGGCTGAGCAGGGCCACTGCCGCCTCGAGCCCGCCGGCCGCCCCCAGACAATGCCCGTGCGCGCCCTTGGTCGAGCTGACCGGCACGTCGCGCCCGAACACCGACACGACGGCCAGGTCCTCGGCAGCGTCATTGCTGGGCGTCGCGGTGCCGTGCAGGTTGACATAGTCGACCTGCGACGGCCCGATGCCTGCGCGCTGCAACGCTGCCTGCATCGCCATCTGCGCCCCCAGTCCCTGGGGATGGGGCGACGAGATGTGATGCGCGTCGCTGGATTCGCCGTAGCCGACCAGCCGGGGTCGTCCGGGCGCGCCGCCCGCATCGCGCTCGAGCAGAAAAAAGGCCGCGGCCTCGCCGATCGACACGCCGTTGCGATGCAGATCGAACGGGCGACACTCGTTGGGCGCCAGCAGCTCGAGCGAACCGAAACCGTAGAGCGTGGTCAGGCACAGCGTGTCGACGCCGCCGACGATCACCGCATCGACCAGGCCCGCGGCGATCGCGCGGGCGCCGGTGGCAAAGACCTTGGCACTGGAGGCGCAGGCGATCGAGCCGACGCTGCGCGGCCCCTGCAGCTCGAGAAAATCGCCGACGAACGCCGCCAGCGAGTACATGTTGTGCGTGTGCGCGTAATGCAGGTCGTCCGGCAGCCCGCCCGAGCCGGCATCGCGGTGCTGGTAGGCCAGCTCGGAATTGAGCAGGCCCGAGGTGCTCGAGCCCAGGAAGACGCCGATCCGCGTGGCGCCGTGTCGCTGCCTGGCCGCGTTGACCGCGTCGATGAAGCCATCCTGGCGCAGGCCGGCGAGCGCCAGCCGGTTGTTACGACACTCGTAGGAAGCGAATTGGGCCGGCAGCGCGTCATCCTCCAGGCCATCGACCTCGCCTATCCAGGTGGGCATCTCGCGCCCCAGAAAACGACAAGGCCGCAGCAACGAGCGGCGGCTGGCCAGGCTCGCACGGGTCGCCACCAGCCCCCTGCCAAGGCAGCTGGTGGCGGTGTAGGCCGAAATCGTCAGCGGGGAGGTTCGATTCATGAAGCGGGTCTCCGACCAGGTCGGGCAATCAGCAGGACATTGGAGAAGAGGGTGCCCTGGCTCATGGGTCGGGCCTCGACCTCGAAACCCAGCGCTTCCAGCAAGGCCTGCCATTGCGGGAGCGGACGGCAGTCTAGCCGCTGCAGCCGATGACCGCGGACCCAGGTGACCACCCTATCGACCGCTTGACTGATCCTGAATCCCCAGCCGCCATCGGCGTCGCCGATGCGCAGCAACAGCACACCCTGCCCGTCCAGGCTGGTCGCGACACGGTCGAGGACCGCGCGTTGGGCTTCGTGATCGATGTAGTGCAACACGTCGAGAATGACCACGGCATCGGCCGCCGGAAAAGCTGTCGAGACGATGTCGCCCTCGATGAACTCGGCCGCCTCGCCCAGCGCCTGGCGGCCACGGGCGACGTCGCGCGGCATCAGTTCGACGCCTATCAACCGCTGCGCCGACGGCGCCGCGGCCCACGCGGCCGGCCACCGGCCCCCCGCTGCCGCACGCTGCGCCGTCCGAACCAGGGCCGCCAGAACGCCCTGCCCGGATCCCAGGTCCAGCACCGTGCCGGCCGACGACACCAGCCCGTCGCGCAACAGGTGCTCGAAGACCGGGTCGCCGGTCAGCTTGCCACGCGCAAAACCATGGGCGAAGCGCCCCGCGCTGCCAGGTCGCGCCGCGGCCTGCCCGGCCAGCTCGCGAAAGTCGTCCCGGTGCCGCCAGACATGCTCATGAGGTTTCTGCCCGGCCGGCGCCAGCCGCTGCCCGAGCGCCTGCGCAGCGGCACGCTGCTTAGGCCCTGGGCCGCAGCCGCGCCAACAACGGGGCAGTACCTTCAGGACCACCGGCTCACCGGTCGTGGTACGGGCCGCGTGTCCATCGTGCAGGACCAGGATGTCACCGGCGGCCAGGCGCCTGGTGAGCCGGGCCGCACCTGTTCCTCGTCGCCGCGCACTGCGTCGTAGCCCCGGCGGCCAGCTGACCAGTCGCAGGTCCAGTTGTCGCAACACCGGCTCCAGCCAGGGATTGCGCATGCCGGCCGGCGCGCGAAAGAAGCAGGGCCGGCACCCGGCGAGCTGCGCGACGTTGCTGGGCGGCCTGATCTCGGCCCGCAGGCCGGCTGCCCGCGAAACGCAAAGCTGAGGCGGTGCGACTGCGTGTGGTTCTCGATCGCGTGGCCCTCGGCCACGATCTGGCGCGCCAGGCCCGGATGCAGCGCCAGTCTGTCGCCGATGCAAAGAAGGTCGCCCGCGCCCCGGCCTGCGCGAGTGCCGCGAGCACCTGCGGTGTGACCAGGGATCGGGCCCGTCGTCGAAGGTGAGCGCCACCAGGCCGCGCGCCGCGGCCGACATCGGCAGGCGCACGAGGTTGGGCCCGAGCAGGCCTGAGCGGGGCGTCACGCTGGCCCCGGTCAGCAACAGGTTGGCCACCAGCCCGCCGGCCCACCAGGCGGCGTAGGCCGGGGCGGCGACCAGGCCGGCAGCCATCGCGCCGTGCCAGAGTGCGGACGCCTTGAGCGAGGACGGCCATGCCGGTGCGCCGCGCTCAACCATCGGCGATCAGCCGGGCGCCGATGCGCGGCGCCGACGCATCGAGCACGGTCCGCCAGAGCGCGATCCACGTGGGCCAGTCATGACCGCCGGGTCGCGTGAACACGTGCTGCGCCGGCATCTGTTCGCCCAGTGCCTGCTGCGCCGGCGCGAACCGGTCCTGCTCGCCAAAGGCCAGCAGCATTTCCGGGCGGCTGGCGCCGCCGGCCAGCCAGGTCTTGATCCAGTGATGCAACGACAACTCCCAGGGTAGCAAGGCGGTCGAGGTCGCGGCATTCCAGCCCCGCCAGCCACCGGCCGCGCGGATCTCGGCAAGTGCTTCGCGGGTGCTCAGGTACGGCGCCAGCGCGATGATGCCGTCGATCTGCCCGCGCTGCGACGTATAGAGCATCGCGGCCAGCGCGCCAAGCGAGATGCCGGCCAGCCACACCGACCTGACCCCGTTCGCCCTGGCCGGGGCGACGATGTCGTCATGCACCCGCTGGGCCATGATGCCGGCATTGATGTAGCCCAGGTGCGAATCGACGGCGACGATGTCGGCCTCGATCCGCCGGGCACGCACCTCGCGCACGAAGCCCTGCTCGACGAAGTCTTCGGGCCTGTCGTAGACACCGGGCATCAGCACGAGCAGGCTGGGCGCGGTCTGGCCGAAGACCAGGGGCTCGGCGATGCTGCGCATCGGCACACTGATGGTGTTCAGACTCAGACAACCTCCTGCCAGCATCGCGGAACCCTGCAGCAGGATCATGCGTCGGGTCAAGGATCGATCACCCGTCACTCCTTGTAGGCCCATTGTCGCCGATCCAGATCGCCGACAACAAAGAACCAGCGGTGCGCCCAGCCCGACCGTCGTGCCCAGCGCGGCCAGCAGCGGCACCGTGGACATGGCCAGTGCCCCATACCCACACAGCGTGGTCAGGTTTGCCAGCAGCAGTGACGCCAACACGGGCGAGGTGCCGGCACCGGCCCGCGCACGCTCGACCATCACCAACGCGTAGTTCGAGCCGATCGCGACGATCAGCATCAGGCCCACCAGGTGCAACAGGTTCATCGCCTTACCCAGCAGCAGGTGGCCGGCGATGACCAGCACCAGCGTCCCCATCACCGGCAGGCACAACGCCACCAGTTGCCGGGCCGAGCCGATCCGCCAGCCAAGCAGCGCCAGGATCGCCAGCGCCCCGGCCAATGACAGCCAGACAACCTGTTGCAGGTAACCGGCGTACAGCGCGTCCGCCTCGGCCTTCAGGTCGAGCACCGTGACGCCGGCGTGCGCGGGCGTTGGCAGCGCCGCGGCCAGAGCGGCCACGTCGATCGGCGCATCCCCGACGGGTTGCAACGGCAACAGCGCCACCTGGCCCGCGTCGGTCGGCGGCATCATCGCCTCCAGCCTCGCGCCTAGACGGGTGCCGGCAAAATCATGCTGCGTCAGCGGCGCGCGCGTGCGCGCTTGTTCGACATCGCGGGCAAATCCGCGCAGCGCCGACGCGGACAGCGGCAGTTCGAGCGCGGCCTGGCCGAGCCGCGCCGCCAACTCGGGCGCCGTGGGCAGGCCGGCCTGGCGCGCGAGCTGCCGGCTCGGGGCCGGCAGGATACGGGTTGGCGAATCGAAGCCGCCCAGGCGCCCGTCGTCGCGCAACGCCTCGAGGCGCTCGCCGACGTCCTGGGCGGCCTCGAGCAGCGCGGCTTCGCCGGCCTGGGAACGGATCACCACCATCACCCGGGTCCCCGGCTGGCCGAGCGCCTGGCGCAGGTCGCGGACCAGATCGGCCGCGGCCCGATCGACCGGATTGAGCGCCGCAATGTCCCGGTCCCAGAGCCGGTCACGCTGCGTCACGCTCCAGGCCAGTGCGCCCAGCAACAGCACCAGCAGCGGCCGACGCCACCCGGCCAGGCCCGCCAGACGCTGCAGGGCGCGCCGGCTGTCTGCCGGCAGGCCGCGCGGCTGCAGGCCCGCCGGCGTGAGCGCCGGCAGCACCCAGCGGGCCGCGGCGAACCCGGCGGCCAGGCCGGCCATTGCAAAGACGGCCAGTTGCGCCAGGCCCGGAAAACCCGAGAACAGCAGCGCCGAGAAGCCGACCAGCGAGGTCGCCAGGCCAAGGCCGATCACCGACCAGAACGATCCGCGTTCGGCCGGTGATGGCGCAGCATCCGCCCGCCCGTCCGACGCGCGCCGCTGGCGCAAAGAGGCCAGGTAGTAGATCGCATAGTCGACGGTCTCGCCGATCAGCGCGGCACCGAAGCCGAGCGTCAGGCCGTGCAGCGAACCAAACGCCACCGACACCGCGCCCGCGCCGGCCAGCACCGCCGAGCCGATCGGGATCAGCGTCAACAACAGGACGCGCCATGACCGGAACACCGCCAGCATCAGCAACACGATCAGGCTGATGCCTAGCGCGCTCAGGCGCATCACGTCATCGCGGATCGCCCGGCGCGACTCGACTGCGAATCGCGCCGGGCCCGACACCTGCACCTGCAGCCCGGGCAGGTCCAGCTCGCGCCGCACGTCGGCCGCGACCCGGTCCACCGCCTCGAGCATTGCCTGCTGCGCATCCAGATCGTTTCCCGACGCGCCGCCCTGCAGCAGGAACAACAGCGTGCTGCCGTCCGGGCCCAGCCAGGCACCCGTCGGCGCCTGGCCGCCCTCGCCGGACAGCACCGTCTGCATCGCGGCCAGTGACGCACCGGTCGGATCACGCAGCAACTGGTCCTTGGCGAACAGGCCGGCCGACCCCGCCAACTGGCCCACCATCGCCTGCAGGTCGGCCCGCAGCCGGGGCACGCTGAAGCGATCGCCGTCCTGCTGTGGGGCCAGCAGGTAACGGGCATCGAACAACAGCCGGCGGTCTGCCTGCAGGCCCTTCAGGTCGCCATTGAGGACCGAGACCACCGGGGGCAGCGCGCGCCAACGGGCCGCCAGCTCGCGCGACACCTGCAGGCGGCGCGCCTCGGGCACGCCGCTGGCCCGGGCCAGCAGCGTCTGCGCCCCCTGCCCGCGCTGCATGCCTTCGATCAGCAACGCCTGCTGCGCCGACGGGTGCCGCGGCAGGAACACCGTCATGTCGGTGAGGAACGGGGTTCGCCAGACGATCGCCCCCAGGGCGATCAGCAGCACACCCCAACCGAGCAGGACCGCCCGACGGCGGCCGCGCGATCGCGCGGCACTCACAACGGCAGGATCCGCATCGTCGACAGGTCACCGTTGACCAGTTCGACCCGCACTTCGTCGATCCGCGCCTGCTGCCCGGCGATGACCAGCCGGGCAAGGACTGCGGCGGCATCCGGATCCCGGGGCAGCGCCTGCAGTTGCCAGTTGCCGCGCTTGCCGGTCAGCGCCAGTTCGAAGTGCGCCTGCAACGCCGCCAGGTCGCCCAGCAGCATGGCCCGCAGGCCCGCCGCCAGTTCACCGACGCCGGGCAGATCCGACATCGGCAGCCGTTGCTCGAACCGCCCCTGGCGCACGGTCAGCTGGTCGCCCTCGAGCAGCAACTCCTCGGGCAGCGGGCGCAGCGTCCGCTTGACCAGCCGGTCCGGTGCCTCGAACTCGAGTTCCCCCGACGATTCCAGCAGGCCCTCGAGCTCACTGATACGGCGAAACTCGATGAACCGGGCCCGGCTCGCCGGCTGGCGCGCCAGCGCCGCGAACAGGTCGGCGATCGACCAGTCATCGACGGCGATCGCGGCCCGCGCCAGCCAAGGCCCGGCCAGTCCCAGGCCGAGCAGGCGGCGGCGGGTCCGTACGGCGCCACGCGGCGATATCGGCCGGCTCATCGGGCCTCGGCCCCCCCGCCTGTTGCCACGGCATCGGCGCCAGCGTCGGGCTGGGCCCAGAAGTCGTAGAAGTTGAACCAGTTGTACGGGGCGGCGTGGCAGAAGGCCTCCAACTGACGCGCGTAATCGGCCACCGCCTGCTCGATCGCCTGACGGCGCGCCGCACCGCGCCCCGTGCCGGTGAAATCGGCCAGCGGCACGAAGTGCAACCGGTAGCGGTTGCCGCCGACGTAGAGTCCGGCCATCGTCACGACCGGACAGCGAAGGATGGACGCCATCTTGAACCCACCGGTCGGAAACGAGGCCGGATGGCCGAGAAAGGGCACGACGATCCCCGGGTCGTTGCCAAAGGAACGGTCGGCCAGCAACCCGACGATGCCGCCTTCCTGCAACCGTTCATGCAACACCAGCATCGAACCGGACTGGCCCAGCGGCACGATGTCCCGCTCGAGCGCCGGATCGATCGCACGCAGGAAACGCCCGATCCGCGCCGCGTTCTGTTCGAACATCGCCATGCTGACCCGCCGCTCGGTTGCCAAGTGGCCGATACTGCGCAGCGATTCCATGCTGCCCAGGTGCGCGCCCACCAGCAATACGCCCTGCCCCCCCGCCAGCGCCTGCGAAAGGCATTGCTCGCCGACCACCTGCACGTCGAACAACTGCCGGCGACCGGACAGGAAGAACACCCGGTCCAGGATCGTCGACGAGAAGGTCAGGTAGTGGCGGAAGGTATCCTTGCGGTGGCCGGCCGCCCCAGCACCCGCGACAGGTAGCGGGCCGAGTCGGCGCGCGCCTGCGTGGTGCGCAGCCAGAGTAGCCGGCGATCGGCCACAACAGCCAGCGGGCCACCGGTCGGCCGACGAAGTTGGTGACGCGCAGCATCAGGTGCAACCACCACTCGTTGCCGCGCTCGGGACGCTCGATCCACTGGGCGCGACTCACCCGCCCGGTCCTGGTGACGCGACGGCCCGCACCGCGCCGCTGGCCACGCAGCGCCCCTCGACCCGCAGCTCGAAGCGGATCGTGCCGCGCTGCGGCTCCCAGGTCAGCACCGGCTGATCACCCGGTCGCACCGGATGCAGGAACTTCGCGACCACCACCTCGATCGGGCCGCCCAGCTCGCCGGGCCGGGCCTGCAGGGTCTGCACGACGAGGTCGAGCAGCTGCGCACCGGGCACGATCGGGTCACCGGGGAAATGCCCGGCAAAGTACGCGGCGTCACGGGCAATGGCCAGCTGCGCCCGGCCCGGCGTGCTCACCGGGTGTCCCCGGCCGCCAGCAGGCGCTCGAGCGTCGCCATCGTGACCTTGCCATTGCCATCGCGCGGCAACTGCCCAACCAGGTGCAGCGGCCGCGGCAGAAAAGCCGGTTCGATCCGGCTGCGCAGCTGCGCCATCAGCGACTCACGGGTCAGGCCGGGTGCGACGACGAAGGCGGCCACCCGGGTCCCGACCTGGTCGTCGCCCCGGGTCAGCACCGCCGCCTCACGCACACCGGGCACCGCCAGGATCTGCGCCTCGAGAAAGACCCGCGAGCTGCGCTTGCCGGCAACCAGCACCAGGTCGGCCTTGCGACCGAGCAGTCGAAAATGCCCATCGGCCCCGATGTCCAACAGGTCACTGAGCGCCACCGGCGCACCGACATGCCCACCGTGCACGAAGAAGTCTGCGTCGCGAGCCTCGAACTGCAGGTCCGGCAACGGCGTCCAGCGCTCGTCCTCGAGCGGACGGCGGGTGGCCACCTGGCCGCACTCGGTGGCGCCGTAGATCTCGTGGACCGGCCCCGCGAAGAAGCGCTCGGCCTCAAGCGCCAACGCAGGCGACAGTGGTGCCGTCGCGCTGAGCACCAGGTCGGCGGCCACCGGGGCCAGGCCGGCCTGCACCAGCGATCGCAGGTGCACCGGCGTGGTCACCAGCAGGCGCGGCCGCGCCAGCCGCGCCAGGGCCGACAACACGTCAGCCGGGTAGAACGGATGGCCGCAGTCCAGAACTCCCTGCGCAACCAGCGGCAGGAAGATCGCCGACTCGAACCCGTAGGAATGCTGCGACGGCACGGTCGCCAGCACCTGCCAGCGGCGATCGGCCGCGATGCCCAGGCTCGCTGCCGCGGCCCGTGCACTGCCCAGCAGCGTGCCCCAGTCGCGCAGGTAGGCTTGCGGCACACCGGTCGAGCCCGAGGTGAACAGGCACGCGGCCATCTGCGCTGCATCGAAGCGCGGCGCCGGCCATTCCGATGCCGCGGGCAGATCGGCCGGGTAGGCCACGCCGGGCAGGCCCGCGAACGCCTGCTCACCATCGTGCACGCAGGGCAAGGGTCCGAACCGCTCGCCCAGCAGCCGGACCGTGTCGGGCACGTGGTTGTGCGGCAGCACGCAGACCTGGCCGCGCAGGCCGGCGGCCCCCATCACGACCGCGAACCGGTAGCGATCCCGGCAGGCATTGATCAAATGGCGTGCCCGGGGCAGCATCCGGGCCACGGCCCGCATGTCGGCCACCATCTGGCCGGCACTGATCGGATCCCGGTCGCGGACCGCGACAGGAGCACCTGCATCGGCGGCCGCCGGGTAGGCCAGTGAGGCGATCAAGTCCTGGGCTCTCGGGCTGCGTCCTTGGCGCGCACCTGGTTGAACGCCTCGATGCTCTGCAGCACCGACGCATGTCGGATCCCGGGCAGGCGGCGCTGGCGAATCAGGAACTCGCCGGCGAACATCAACAGGACCAGGGGCAGCGTCAGAAAGTTTGCCAGCATCGACCACAACCAGATCTGGCCGCTCGCAAACAAGCCCACCGAGACCCCGGTCATCGCCGCGAAGAAGATCGTCCAGGCGACCGTCACTTGCCGGGTATAGCGGTCCATGTCCGCGGTGATAGTCCCGTGAAAAGCGGTGGCCATCCGGGTGACCAGCGGTTGGGCGCCGGGCCGCAGACTCAGGCCGAAGAGCATCCCGAGAAACGCATTGACGCCGGCATGCTGGGCCAGCAGGACCCAGCCGGCCGGCACAGCCGTCGCATCGACCCATTGCCAGATGAGCAAGGCCAGCGCCAATGCGGCCAGCACGTAGACACGCAGCCGGCCCATCGCCAACAGGCACAAGACGGCCACGGCCAGCAACGGGGCGAAAACCAGGCCCTGACGCAGCAGGCCGGGATCCGGATCGAGGGTGACCCGGTGGGCGAACACGGCGTAAAGGACAGCCGCGCCCGCTGCCGCCGCCCCCTGTAACCAGCGGTTCATCCCGCCGGCCGATGCGACTCGATATGGGCGGCCAGGCTTCGCAGCGAGGCAAAGATGCCGTGATTGTTGGCGTCATCGGCACGCAACTGGATGCCGTAGCGCTTGGACACCGACAGCGCGATTTCCAGCATGTCGATCGAGTCCAGGCCCAGCGGCCCGTCGTACAGGGGATCGAGCGGATCGATCTCGTCGACCGTGGCCTCGATGTTCAGCGCCTCGATCAACAGCGCCGCCAATTCACGTTCGAACGCCGGGCCGGCTACCCGCGCCTGGCCCAGCTCCGACTGGATGTGCAAAGATTCGGATTGATTCGACATAGGATGACAGCGAGAAAGTCGTTTCCGGGCGACAGCGACAGCGACAGCGCCGATCGCAAGACATTGGCGGATCGAACAATTATACCGTGGCCCCCTGGGTCAAGACCCTTTCGGAGCAGCCTGCCGGCGCATTTCCCGGTCGATGCTGCCCGGGTCCGGCGGCCGGCCCGCCATCCGGGCATCCGGCCCTGGATGGCGCCCGCCTGGGCCGGCAACCCGCCCCACCCGCCCCGTGCGGCGATTTCAAACGGATTCGAACATGCCCGCAAGTCGTTGTACACAGCCAACACCTAGCCGCCTTACCCGGCGCCTGGGCGCCGCGCTGCTGCTGGTGCTGGCCACCGGCTGCGGCGGCGGCGGCACCGACACCGCCAGCGACAGCCAGTCGCTCAAGGGCCAGATCACCGAGGCGGAGTTCGCGGCGGTCAGTGCGCCCGGCCCGCGCCAGTTACTTGAAATCCTGCAGGTGCTGGCCCGCGCGAGCGCCTGGGTGCTGCGCGACCCCGACGCGCTGGCCCGCTCGCTGTTCGATTCGGCCCGCGACGGCCTGGGCCGGGTGACCCTGCCCGCACTGTCGCTGGACGAGCGCTTCCGGGCGCACACCGACCGGCTGTCCCGCGAGGCCTGGCGCCTGGTGCTGCGCGACCCGTTGCGCGGCGTCATCGCCGCCGAGGCCTTTGACGCGGCGCTGGCCCGGTCGCTGGGCCGGCTTGCCTGCAGCACCCATGCCGAGCATGCCGGCTCCATCACCGATGCCCATTTCCAGGCACTGTGGTTCTGGCTGCTCACCCGCCTGGCCGGTGGCCCCTTTGCCCAGGCTTTCGCCGACGCCCAGGCCGAGCGCTTCGAGCAGGACGATCTGCGCGCCATGTTCGTCGACAACTCGCGGGCCGGCCGACAGCTGGCGCGCGAACTGCCCGAGGCCACGCAGGACCAGATCGAGGCGCTGCTGGCAACCAGCCCGCGCAAGCGCGCGGCGACGCCCGGCAACTCCGCCGAAACCGTCACGTTGCACGTGCTTCGTGAAACCGGGCCGGCCGATGGCGACTACCGCGGCCGGATCGAAGAGCGCCTGACCCGGGCCGGCGAGCCCGTCGCGCTGTCGCTGTTGCGCTGCGACGACCGGCTTTGGGCCCGGTTGCGCCTGCTGACCGACGCCGACACCGGTACGCGGGCCGAATGGCGGCTGTCCGGTCAGGTATCGGCGCAGGGCCGCTGGTTGCTCGACACGATGGACGGCGTGGGCCCGCTGCTACGGTCCACCGAGACCTGCCTGTGCCGCGACCTGCGGCTGGACCTGGCGCCGCCCGGCGCCGGTGCGCCAGCCGGCCGCCTGGTCGGCACCTGGGAGGCGGCCAACGCCTCGTGCCCGCTGCGCGGCGCCATCGACCTGCTCGCGCAAGCCAGCCCTGGCTGAAGGGCACCAGCACCTGACCAGCCGACCTCCCGCGCCATCCGGGGCCGCGGCCTCGAAGGCGCGGCGGCCCTCGATCAACGCATCAGGTGGCAGCTTCGGTCTCTTGCATCCGCGCGAATGAACGGCGCGAGAAGACCGCGCTGGCCCGCACCATGCCGCGTCGCAACGCGCGCCCGGCACGGCCGCTCGCGCGGTCTACCGCCACGTACAGGTCGCTCTCGGTGTTACGCACGACGATATCCGGCAGGCCGCGCAGACGCACGTGCAGGTGGCAGTTCTTGTCCTGGCCGCCGCGCGGTCCGTTGACATCGGACAGGCGCACCGCCACCCGCTGCACCCGGTCCGAGAACCGGCTCAGCGCAAAGCGCAGGCGCTTCTCGACATGGTCTCGCAGCGCAGCGGTGAGCGGAAAATCACGCGCCTGGATCTCGATCTGCATGGTCGCACTCCTTGTGAACAGGGAAACGCCACTGTCGCATGAGAGATCCATCGGTAACACAACCGTAACGAGGACGAATCATCAGAAAATCCGGGACTGTCAACCGCAGCCCGCACCCGGCTGCCCGAAGGCGTCGCAGCCGCGATGCATGGCCGGCACACCGTGCTCGCCAGCGCATAAAATCCGCCTGGTCTCCCCCCGGAATAAGACCATGTGCCGCTGGATTGCCTACACGGGAAAACCCACCCGTCTCGAGGATGTCGTGATCAAGCCGGCCCGTTCGCTTGTCCACCAATCGCTGCACGCCGAGCAATGCAAGACGGCGACCAACGGCGATGGCTTTGGCATCGGCTGGTACGGCGATCGCGAGATGCCGGGCCTTTATCGCGAGATCTCGCCGGCCTGGTCCGACGAGAACCTGCTCTCGCTCTGTTCGCAGTTGTCAGCCTCGACCTTTTTCGCGCACGTGCGCGCCTCGACCGGCACCGGGACCGCCCGTACCAACTGCCACCCGTTCTCGGTGGACCCCTGGATGTTCATGCACAACGGCCAGGTCGGACGCTTTCACCTGGTGCGCCGCGCTATCGAGAACCTGATCGCCGACAACCTCTACGGCCACCGCCGCGGCGGCACCGATTCGGAGGCGATGTTTCTGATCGCGCTGGCCCGTTTCGAGCAACTCGGCCCGGTGGCATCGATTCGCGCGATGCTGCAGCAGGTCGAAGCCCTGATGAACGAGCGCGGTATCGACGAGCCGCTGCGCTTTGCGGCGGCGCTCACCAACGGGCGCCAGCTGGCGGTCTTTCGCTATGCCAACGACGGCATGGCGCCGTCGGTCTGGTACCGCGTCGAGAACGGCTCGCTGGTGGTGGTCAGCGAACCAATCGATGATCGCGCGACCGGCTGGGAGGCACTGGCACAGAACCGGGTGCTGCTCGCCGACTGCGGCGCCGTCGAGGCGCCGCCGCAGTTGCTGGAACTGATGCCGACGCCGCAAACCCGCCACCAGGAGGCAGTGGATTCGCTGACTGCCGGCTGATCAGCAGCATGCCTGGTGGCGCGCCTTGATCGTGCCCAGCACCTCGTCTGGCGCGACCGTCCACCAGTGGTTCGACAGAATCTCGACCTCGTGCATTCCCTGATAACCGTTTGATTCGACCAACCCGCGCAGCGCGCGCAGCTCGATCACGCCATCGCCCATCATGCCGCGGTCCAGCAGCAGATCGCGCGTCGGCACCAACCAGTCGCACAGGTGAAACGCGAGCAACCGGGCGGCACCGGCCCGCGACAGCGCCCTGGCCAGGTTCGGGTCCCACCAGACGTGGTAGGCATCGACGGCGACCCCGACCCCGTCGCCCAGTTCATCACACAGGTCCAGCGCCTGGTCGAGCGTGTTGACGCAGCAGCGATCGGCGCAGTACATCGGGTGCAGCGGCTCGATCGCCAACGGCACGCCTGCGCCGCGGGCGTACTCGAGCGTCGCCGCCATGCCGTCGCGCACCATCGATCGCGCGCCAGCCAGGTCGCGCGAACCCGCGGGCAACCCGCCCACCACCATCACCAGGCAGCGTGCGCCAAGCTGCGCGGCATCGTCGACCGCCTTGCGATTGTCGGCCAGCGCCGCCTGCCGCCCGGCGTGATCGGCTGCCGGAAACATGCCACCGCGGCACAGCCCGGTGACAGTCAGCCCGTGGTCGCGAATCATCGTCGCGGCGCGCGCCACGCCCAGTTCGTCCAGCTTGTCCCGCCACGGCGAGATGCCGCGGATGTCATGGCGGGCGCAGGCCTCGATCATCTGCGCGAGCGTCCATTGCTCGCGCACCGTGGCGGTGTTCAGCGACAGCAGCGCCGGATCGGGAGCATCACCGCTCATGCCACCACCCGACCGCCCGGGGTGGCATGCAGGCGTTGCGCGCCGACGCCGTGCTGCACCAGCAGCGCCTGTAGCCGCTGCGTGGCCAGGTCGGCATCGACGATCAGCCCGGCCGCATCGGCCAGGCGCGCGATCTGCGCCAGGTGGACCAGGTGGCGGCCCGACTGTTGACCGCCCACCATCACGAAGTGATCCTGGTGGCCGTTGAGCCAGGCCATGAAGACGACCCCGGTCTTGTAAAAGCGTGTCGGCGCGCAAAAGATGTGACGCGACAACGGCACGGTGGGCTCGAGCAGCCGGTGGAATGCTGCTTCATCCCCCTGGCCCAACGCGGACAACGCCGCCGATGCCACCGGCGCGATCGCATCGAAGATGCCCAGCAAGGCGTCCGAGTAACCGTGCTCGTCACCGGCGATCAGTTCGGCGAAGTTGAAGTCGTCGCCGGTATACATGCGGATGCCGGGTGCCAGCCGGCGGCGCATCACGATCTCCTTGTCCTTGTCGAGCAGCGAGATCTTCACCCCGTCGATCCGGTCGGCGTGCCGGTTCAGGACATCGATGGCCACTTCCATCGCCGCATCCGGATCGCGGTGTCCCCAGTACCCGGCCAACGCCGGATCGAACATGTCGCCCAGCCAGTGGATGATCACCGGCTCGGCGACCTGGCCCAGCAGATGATCGTAGACACGCGCGTAGTCGTCGGGGCCCTTGGCACAGGCGGCCAGCGCACGGCTGGCCATCAGGATGATCCGCCCGCCCAGGCCCTCGATCGCCTCGACCTGGTGCTCGTAGGCTGCGATGACCTGGGCAATGGTCAGCTCGGGGGTCGGCGCCAGGTGATCGGTACCGGCGCCACTGGCGACGACCGCGCGCGGGCCGAAGGCGCGCGCGGCAGCCAGCGAGCGGCGCACCAGATCGAGCGAGTTGTCCCAGTCCAGCCCCATACCGCGCTGCGCGGTATCCATCGCCTCGGCAACGCCAAAGCCCAGCGTCCACAAGTGCTCGCGGTAGGCAATCGTGCGCTCCCAGTCGATGGCCGGCGCAAGCCACGGGTCGCTCAGCGACAACGGATCGGCGACGACGTGCGCCGCCGCGTAGGCCACCCGGTTCCATTGGGCGGGATCGCCGCCGCCCGACACCGGCCGGCCCGAGAAACGAAAAGGCGCGAGCAGCCCCTTCTCGTCGGGCAACAACAGATTGCTCATCGCGATGCTCCTGTCGGTTGCCTGCCTTTTCAGGCCGGCAGGTCTTCGATATCGATCCAGCGACGCTCACGCCACGACTGCAGGCCGGCCTCGACCATCTGCAGGCCCTTGGCGCCCTCGCGCAGATTCCAGCGGAACTCGCCGCCCTCGACGACATGGCGCAGGAACAGCTCCCACTGCGCCTTGAACGCGTTGTCGAACTCGGCATTGTCGGGCACCTGCTCCCAGTTCTCGAAAAAGTCGATCGGCTGGGCGATGTCAGGATTCCAGACCGGCTTGGGCGTGTTCACCCGCGCCTGCGACACGCAGTTGCGCAGCCCCGCGACCGCCGAACCATGGGTGCCATCGACCTGCAGCGTCAGCAGGTCGTCGCGGCGCACGCGCACCGCCCACGAGCTGTTGAAGTGCGCGATGACTCCTGTGTCCAGCTGGAATGTCGCATAGGCGGCATCGTCGGCGGTCGCCTTGTACGGTTTGCCCTGCTCGTCCCAGCGTTGCGGGATGTGGGTGGCCCCAAGGCAGGACACGCTGCGTACCGTGCCGAACAGGTTGTCGATCACATAACGCCAGTGACAGAGCATGTCCAGGATCACGCCGCCGCCATCCTCGCTGCGGTAGTTCCAGGAAGGCCGCTGCGCCGGGATCCAGTCGCCCTCGAACACCCAGTAGCCGAACTCGCCGCGCACCGACAGGATCTGCCCGAAAAATCCGGCATCGATCAGTCGCTTGAGCTTGAGCAGGCCCGGCAGCCAGAGCTTGTCCTGCACGACCCCATGGCGCACACCGGCCTTGGTGGCCGCCTCGTAAAGGCCGAACGCATCGGCCACCGTGGTGGCCGACGGCTTCTCGCAGTAGATGTGTTTGCCGGCGGCGATCGCCTGGCGGACCAGTTCGGGACGCATCTGGGTGGTCGCCGCATCGAAGAACACGGTGTCCTCGGGGTTGGCCAGCGCCGCCGCAAGGTCGGTCGAGCAGCGCAGCCCGCCACAGGACTCGGCCAGCGCCTCGATGCGCGCCGCATCGCGACCGATGAGGATGGGGTCCGGCATCAGGCGATCGCCGTTGCTCAGCACCACCCCGCCCTGCTCGCGGATTGCCATGATCGAGCGCATCAGGTGCTGGTTCTTGCCCATCCTGCCGGTCACCCCGTGCATGATGATGCCGATTCGTTGCGTGGTCATGGGGTGAGGCTCCTTGGAGGGCAGGGTTCGATTAAACGGGTATGCAGGCGCGGCTCAGGTGATCGGCCGCTTGAGCGAATGGTCGTAGGGCAGCGCGGGCGACTCGAACACCGTGTCATTGCTGACGTAATGCAGTGCGCAGGCGCGCCGCCAGTGCATCGAATGGTTGGGCCCGCTCTGGTGAATCGTGTTGCCGTGGTGAAAAGAGACGCCGCCCCGTGGCACCGGGGCCG
The DNA here is from genome assembly GCA_041396665.1 of Burkholderiaceae bacterium. Taxonomy (GTDB): domain Bacteria; phylum Pseudomonadota; class Gammaproteobacteria; order Burkholderiales; family Burkholderiaceae_E; genus JAUIAI01. The sequence goes on along the minus strand of JAWKYE010000019.1, from coordinate 7,804 downwards.
GCATCATCGGCTGGCGGGCGAGCAGCGACTCGGCCAACTGCAGGTTGAAGGGCTCGCCGGGCGGCGCGAAATGCTCGTAGACCGGCCCGATGTTGGTTCCATCGCCAAAATACAGGCAACCGTTCTCCAGCGTCGCATCGTCCAGCGCAATCCAGGCGGTGACCACGCCCTCGGGCTTGCTCGGCCCGAAGTAGAAGTTGTCCTGGTGTGCCGGCTTGGGGCCGCCGCCCTCCGGGGGCTTGAAGAACACCTGGCTGAAGTAGACACTGACCCCCGGCCCGATGCTCGACTCCACCAGCGACACCAGCGCCGGATCGCGGCTCAGTTCGGCGACCGACTCGCGAAACGCGTGTGGATTGTCCAGCTTGCGCAGCACCGTCCTGGCCTTGACCCCGCCATCGAGGTACCAGGCCCTGTCCGAGGCCGGCAACGCAGCCAGGAAGTCCTCGCCCCAGGCATGGATGTCCTCGATGAGCGCCTCCATGCGGGCGGGCGCGAAAACCCCGGGGACCGTCAGGTGCCCGGCATGCCGGTACAAGGCCAGGCGGTGTGCATCCAATGCCATCGGGGTCTCCTCGACTTCGTCGTTGCCGGATGGTTCCAGCGGCCAGCAGGAAAACCGACCGGCCGCCTGATTAACCGTACGGTTACTAGAGTAGAAATTCCCGCGGTTCAAGTCAACCGTTTTTGCCAACCGGCGCCCGGCTGGCGCACGTCAACGCACCAGGTAGCCCAGCACCAGGTCGGTCATGTGCGACAGCCGCTCCAGCTTGGCCTTGGCACTGAGCAGATCGCGATCGAAGATCGTCTCCAGCGTGTGCTGGTTGCTCAGGTAGAAGTAGGACAGGCCGGCGATCGAGATGTACAACTGGACCGGATCGACACCGGCCCGAAACACATGCTCGCGGATACCGCGTTGCAGCAACGCGTCGATCATCGCGACGAACGGGGAGTGCAGGCTCTTGACCTTGGTCGAGCGCCTCAGGTGACCCGCCTGGTGCAGGTTGGCCGTGTTGAGCAGCGACAAAAACTCGGGATGCTCGAGGTAGTAGTTCCAGGTAAAGGCGATCAAGCGGCGAATCGCCTCGATCGGATCGACCTCGGTCAGGCTCAGTTGATGCTCGGCGGTGCGGATGGCCTCGTAGGTGCTCTCGAGAACCGCCAGGAACAAGTCGTCCTTGTTGCCGAAGTAGTAGTAGAGCATCCGTTTGTTGACCCCGGCCCGTGATGCGATCCGGTCGACTCTCGCACCATCGAGGCCCGCCTGAGCGAACTCGACGGTCGCGGCGGCCAGGATGCCGCGCCGGGTCACCGCCGGATCACGCGTTCCCGCCTCACGCGGCAAGACCCCGGTAGCCGGCGCCCCGGCATCGGTCGACAGGCGCGCGACCCGCCTGACGGCGGGTGCGACGATTCGCTTCTTGGTCATGGCGCGATGCTACCCGAATGACCTGCATGAAAACCGGCCGCTTGCTTGCGCCGCACAGTCCCGGTCAGTACCATCGGGCATGAACCGGCTGGTTACCAACCGACCAGGCCCGGCGCCCGGCAACCCACAGGAGACCAGCAGATGGATAGGCCCGCACGATTCGCGGACGTCGAGGCGCTCGAGGATTTCATGACCGCACCGTCCGAAGCCCTCAGGACAACACTGGCCGGCGTGCCCGGCAACATCATGGTGCTGGGCGCGGGTGGCAAGATGGGGCCGACGCTGGCAAGAATGGCCAAGCGGGCCGCTCCCGACAAGACGGTCCTCGCGGTCGCGCGGTTCTCCGACCCCGCCGTGCGCGAGCGTCTGCAGTCGCAAGGGGTCGAGTGCATCAGTGGCGACCCGACAGACCGCGCGGCGATCGCGCGTCTTCCCGGGCCGGACGAGGGCTTCGAGAACGTGGTGTTCATGGCCGGGCACAAGCTCGGCGCGGCCGGCGATCCGTCTTATACGTGGCGATGAACGTCGCGGTGCCGTTCATGGTTGCCGAGCGCTTTGCCGCGTCGCGCATCGTGGCCTTCTCGACCGCCTGCGTCTATCCTTTCATGCCCGTGAACGGGCCGGGCGCATCCGAGGACGTGCCCACGACCCCCCGCCGGGCGACTACGCGGCGTCTTGCGTGGGGCGCGAAAAAATGTTCGAGTACGGATCGCGCAAGTGGCACACGCCAGGCTGCCTGGTCCGCCTGTCGTATGCAATCGACATGCGCTACGGCGTGCTGCACGATGTCGCCACCAAGGTTTTCGAGCGCCAGCCGGTCGATGTGACCATGGGTCATGCCGACGTGATCTGGCAGGGCGACGCGAACGAGCAGTCGCTGCGCCTGCTGGCGCACTGCACCAGCCCGACGCGGGCGGTGAACGTCACCGGGCCCCTCGCACACCTCGGTGCGCTGGCTGGCCAACGAGTTTGGCAAACGCTTCGATCGGCAACCGGTGATCCAGGGCACCGAGGCCGACACGGCCTGGTTGATCGACACGTCTTTGTCCAGGAAGCTGTTCGGTCCGCCGGCGGTGGACATCGGCACGATGATCGACTGGGTGGCCGACTGGGTGTAGCGCGGGCAGCCGTCGCTGGGCAAGCCCACGCATTTCTCGGCACGCGACGGCAAGTACTGAGCCAGGCCGGCCGAGCCGGCCCGGTCACCCCCACTACTTGGTCATCTTCACCGACTTGTCGAGAAACTCGTTGGTGTAGACATCGTTGACATCGAACGGCTCGCTGACCCCGATGTATTCGGCCACCAGATCATAGTCACTCTTCATGCGGGCCGGATCCATGTAACCCAGCGCCACCTCACGCGAGAACTTGTCGCTCATCAGCACTTCGACAAGCGCCCAGTTCTGCAATTCGTTTTCGAGCTTCAGCGCGGTGTTCTGGTTGACCAGCGCCTGCACGCAGGGCTGCGGCTTGGCCACGCAGGCCGCGAAAGCCCGCTGGGTCACGCTGACGAACTTGCCCACCAGTGGCCGGTTGGCCTTGAGGAAGTCGCCGTTGACGATGATCGAGTTGCCGTACGGATTGACGCCGACATCGCGCCAGGCCAGAAAGCCCATGTCGTCGCCGAGTTCGGCCTGGAAGATATGGTGGATGTTGTAGAACGACGTGGTGATATCGATCGCCCCCGATTTGAGCGCCGACAGCTTGGCGTTGGCGGCAATGTTCACCCACTTGACGGACTTGGGATCGACGTCGTTGGCCTTGGCCAGTGCGGGCCACATCGTGCGCGCCCCATCGCCCGGGGGATTGCCGATCTTCTTGCCGGCAAAATCCTTGATGTCCTTGATGCCCGAAGTCTTGCGCCAGTAAAGGCCTTGCGGCGAGTTGGCGTACACGTTGTAGACCGCGACCAGGTCTGCCCCCTTGCCCTTGCCGACCAATGCGCCGCCCAGGTCGGCCAGCCCGATCGGGTTGGCACCGGCGCCGACCTTCTGCGTGGCGACCGCGGACCCCTTGCCCGGTTCGATGTTCAGCTCGATCCCCGCATCCTTGTACCAGCCCTGCTCGAGCGCGTAGTAATACGGCGCGTGGTCGCCGCCCGGCACCCAGTTGAGGACGAAATCGATCTTGCTCTGGCCTAACGCCGGGGTGGCCGCGAACGCACCGGCGATGATCGCCGCACCGAATAAGCGTTTGAGTGTCATGTCGTGTCTCCTTGGTTTGACCCGTGACAGGGCGACGCGCCCAGCCCGCCGTGTCTTGCCGATCTGCCCGGCACGCGCAAACACGTGCCGCTGGAACGGTCTCGTGATACAGTAACCACGTGGTTAACATAGCCAGTATATCCGATCAAAACCCACGATTCACCAGGCAACGAACCGAGCGATCGATCCCTGCCGGCAGTGGGTCGCGCAATCGTGATGCGGCCGGCAAGAACGAGCGAGAGACCCAATGCCCGACCATTGGCACGACATTCCCGCACCTGTCCTGGCGATCCTGCGCCAGGAACGACGATCCTGGCCCCCGCTGGCGCTGGACGAGAAACGCAAACTCGATCCGCCACGCCAGCGCGCCCTGACCCGCTACTACCTCGATGCCGGTTGCGGCCTCGCCGTCGGCGTCCATGGAACGCAGTTCGCCATCCGCGAGCACGGCCTGTACGAACTGGTGTTGGCGTGCGCGGCCTCGCGCCGCCGGCGACTGGACCGACCGTCCGGTCGTGATGATCGCCGGGCTCGCCGGTCGTACCGACCAGGCGCTGCGCGAAGTCTGGCTGGCTGCCCGGGCACACGGCTACCACGCCGGCATGCTCGCGCTGTCGGCAAGGTCGGCCCATGCCTCGGTCGACGAATTGATCGAGCATTGCGCCGCTGTCGCCGCGACGATCCCGCTGGTCGGCTTTACCCAGACCGCAGTCGGCGGGATCAGCGTTCCGGAAGATTTCTGGACACGTTTCGCCAGGATCGAGAACGTCATCGCCGTCAAGCTCGCCCCCTTCGATCGCTACAAGACGCTCGCCGCGGTGCGCGGCACCGTGGCCGCCGGCGCGCAGGACAAGGTAACGCTCTACACCGGCAACGACGATCACATCGTGCTGGACTCGCTCACACCGTACCGGGTGATGCGCGACGGCCAGCCGGTCACGGTCAGAACCTGCTCGGGCACTGGAGCGTCTGGACCCGCGCCGCCGTACAGTTGCTCGAGCGCAGCCATCGCGGCGGTGGCCAGCGGCACGGTCGATGTCGAGCTGCTGGCCATGGACTCCAAGGTGACCGACTGTACTGCCGCGGTGTTCGACGTCCTGAACCGGTTTGCCGGGGTCATCCCCGGTTGCTACGAAGTGCTGCGCCGCCAGGGACTGTTGCAGGGCACCTGGTGCCTGGACCCGAACGAGAAACTCTCGCCCGGCCAGGCCGACCTCATCACCCGGGTCGCCAACGATCACCCCGAACTGGTCGACGACGCGTTCGTCGCGGCCAACCTCGACCGATGGCTGACTGCATGAGCCTGCAGGCAAACGCCCCATGATCCGGTCACCGAGCAAGGTCGCGCACGATGCTCTCTAAACCGGTCCGCGTCGCATTGGGAGTGGCGGCCCATCTGCTGCTGGTGCTGGGCTGGTACCTGTTCGTCACGCTGGGCGAGATCCCGCAGTTCGTGATGCCCTCGCCAGGGGCCACGGGTGATGTCGCTGTTCGACGGCGACTACGACTGGCGGGCCAACACGGTCGTCACCGCGACCGAGATCTTCGGCGGCTACCTGCTGGCGCTGGTGGTCGGGGTTGGCCTGGCCCTGGTGTTCACCTGGTCCGAGACCTCGAGGCAGCCTTCCGCCGCTGCTCGTGACCCTCAACATGATCCTGAAAGTGGCGTTAGGGCCATTGTTCATCGTCTGGTTCGCCTACGGCATCTCTCCCCAATACGCTGATGGCGTTCGCGATCGCGGTGGTATTCCCCATCCTGCTCACGACGGCGCGTGGCCTGCGAGATCGAGCCCGACCTGCTCGACCTCGTGCGTTCGCTCAACGGCACGCGCTGGCAGCTGTTCACCAAGATCCAGTTGCCCGGATCGCTGCCCTATGTCTTCGGGCATGAAGGTCGCGGCGATCCTTGCGGCCGCCGGCGCGATCGTCGGCGAGTTTCTGGCATCCGACCAGGGCCTGGCTACCTGATGCTACAGGTCCAGGTGACGCTGGACACCCCGGCGATGTTCATGGCCGTGCTGCTGATCACCCTGATCGGCGTGCTGTTGTACGGGCTCGTGCTGCTGCTCGAGTACTTTTTCGTGCCCAAGGACGCGCGGGTCTCCTGATGCCCGGATCCCTTTATCCGCCTGCAAGGCGTCAGCAAGATCTACCGCACGGGCCGCAAGGAACACCTGGCCATTTCCGGATGCCACGTTCGAGGTCATGCCCGGCGAACTGGTCGCGATGGTCGGGCCATCTGGTTGCGGCAAGTCCACGCTGCTCAAGATCCTGGCCGGCCTGCACGAGCAGGATGAAGGCACGGTGACGCTCGGCTCGGCCACCCATCCGTTCGACCCTGGACGGGACGTCGGCATGGTCTTTCAGCAGCCGCTGCTGCTCAAGTGGCGGCGCATCCTCGACAACGTCCTGCTGCCGGCCGAGTTGCTCGGCCTGCCGATGGCGCAGGCACGCGGGCGGGCGCGCGAGCTGCTGGCCCTGGTGGGGCTCGAGGCGAGCACCGAGAACAAGTATCCGTACGAACTGTCCGGCGGCATGCAGCAGCGCGGCCATCGCCCGCGCGCTGATCCACGACCCCAAGCTGGTATTGATGGACGAACCGTTCGGCGCCCTCGATGCGCTGACCCGCGAGAAGATGAACTCGAGCTGTTGCGTATCTGGAAGGAGTCGGGCAAGACCATCGTGTTCGTGACCCACGGCATCTCCGAGGCGTTCCCGGTACGCGGTCCTGGTGTTGACGGCCGGGCCGGCCCGCATGGCCGACAACATCGAAATCGACCTGCCCGAACCGCGGATGCTGGACATCAAGACCCAGGAACGCTTCGGGGTTTACACCCGGCGGATCTACAAGTTGCTGAACATGGAGTGAGCGCCGATTCGATCAGGCACCCGCTTCGACCAATCCCTTCAGGTAGCCGATCGCCCGGGCCGCGCAGCCCGGTCCATCCGGCACGTAGTCGAAGGGCTCGACCGCCACGTCACCGGCATAGCCGGTTTGCACGAGCGCCTGCAGGATGGGCGCAAACCGCATGTCGCCCTGCCCGGGCCCGCGACGGTTCGGATCATTGACCTGGACATGCGCGATCAGGCCCGTGGGCATCCACTCGAGCACCAGGTCGGCCACCGGTCTGTCCTCGGTGTTGCCTGCCGCCGAGCAGTCGATCATCGTGCGCAGGTGCTCGCTGCCGATGCCGGACACGATGTCGGCGGCCTCGCGGACCGTGTTGACGAAATTGGTCTCGGTTCTGGCCAGCGGCTCCAGACAGTAGATGACACCGGCCTTCTGGGCAGCCCGGGCCGCGATCTCGAATGACGCGATCGCGCGGTCCCGCGCGGCATCGGCCAACGCCGGGTCGGCCGGCAGACGGCGCTGGGCGGGCGAGCCATGCACCAGGACCCGTGCCTCCAGTTCGGCGGCCAGCGCGCACAGCCGCGTCATCAGCTCGCGGGTTCGCGCCAGCACCGCTGAATCGTCGGTACTGACCGACAGCCCGGCCGGGGTGACCAGCAACCAGTGCAGGCCGGTGCAGGCCAGGCCATGGTCGGCAAGCGCCCGCCGGACCGCCCCCACCTGACTGTCGGTCAGCGTGCGCGGGTCGTCGCAAAGGGTGAAAGGCGCGATCTCCAGGCCGTCGTATCCCAGTTGGGCGGCCATCTCGCATTGCTTCTGGAAAGGCAGGTCGCGCAAGACCTCGTTGCACAGTGAAAACCTCATGGGAAATCTCCGGTTGCGACCCTCCACCGGGCGGCGGGTCAGGTTGCGGTCATGCGTCAGGTGGCCCGTGCGGGCGCGCAGAGCGGACCGACGGTGCGGCCGAAAAACGGCCCGCCAGGGCCCGCACCGACGAGAAACTGAACAGCAGCGTCAACAGGCAGGCCAGCGCGAGCCCGGCCGAGATCGGCCGCGTCAGGAAGGGCTCGAACGAGCCGTCGCTCAGCGTCATGCCCCGACGGAACGACTTGTCCATCAGGTCGCCCAGCACGATGCCCAGCACCAGCGGGGCCATCGGGTACTTCATCTCGCGCAGCACGAAGCCGATCAGCCCCATCGCCAGCATCACCCAGATGTCGAAGATCCGCGCGGCGATCGCGAACGATCCGATCGTGCAAAGCACGAAGATGATCGGCATCAACCGTTCCCGGGGAACGGTCAGCACGTGCAGCATCGGCC
>JAWKYE010000018.1:0-150504 GCA_041396665.1 Burkholderiaceae bacterium | reverse complement strand
TCTCGGCGACCGGGTGCTTGGCAGCAAAGCGTATTTCGAGCGCCTTGGCCTGTTCGATCACCGGATGATCCTCGCCCTCCTGCGCCGGCGGCTGGTCGCTGCGATCGGAGGCCAGCAGCGCGTGGATATCGGCATCGAGTTGCCGGATCTGTTCGCGCGTGGCATCGTCCAGCTCGGTCTTTTCCAGCTCGCCCCGCAAGGTGCTCAGCAGCGCGCGGATTTTGTCATTGCTCATCGGTGATCGGCTCCAGGTTCAATGCGACATCAGCACCGGCACCGTCATTTCCTCGAGGATCTTGCGTGTGGCGCCGCCGAAGATGCGCTCGCGCAGGCGCGCGTGGCCATAGCAGCCCATGACGAGCAGATCGATGCTGTGATCCGAAGCATAGTTCAACAACGTATCGGCGACCGAGATCTCCCCTGACACCAGCCGGGCGGTCTCGCAGTTGACCCCGTGCCGGGCCAGCATGTTCGCGATCGCGGCCCCCGGGATATTGATCGGATCGGCCTCGCGCTTGGACACGATCGTCAGCAGGTGCACCTTCTTGGCCGTCTTGAGCATGGGCATCGCGTCATGCACGGCGCGCACGGCCTCCTTCTGACCGTTCCAGGCCACCAGCACCCGGTCGCCGATCTGCTTGAAGCGCCCGGCCTGTGGCACCGCCAGTACCGGCCGGCCGCTGTCGAAGGCGACCCGCTCGATGACGTCGGCGCCGTTGCGGCTGGCATCGGGGTCGCCCTGGCTGGTGATCGTCAGGTCGGCCAGCCGCGCCTGCTGCGCGACCGCCTCGGCCATCACCAGCGACCCGGCATGCACCTCGCGCCACTCGCTGGTGAACGGCTGGCCGGCGACTGCCCGCTCGAACGCCTGCTTGGTCGTGTCCGCACGTTCCTGCCAGGCGCGGCGGCTGGCCTCGATGATGTCCTGGCGGGCCGAGATCTCGGGCAGATTGGGCAGCGGATTGGGCGGCACGACGAACACGCCGCTCAGGTGCGACCCGCTCCGGGAGGCCAGCCCGCAAGCGGCCTCCAACAGCACGTCGAGGCGCTTCGAATCATTGAGATGAACCAGAATCGAGGGATAGCTCATGCGGACCTCCTTGACCGAATTTGTCTGAACAGCCGTACGATGCACCTTCGCTGGCGGGTCGTCTTGACGTGGATCAACAGGGCGGGCTGTTGGCCCGTTTATGCTGGTTCCGTCCCTCCCCTTGTCCAGCCCAGTCGATGATGATCCACGACGCCACGACCAACGCATGAGCGAAGCCTCGCAGCAGCCGGTAATCACCTGGCTGGCCGACCCGCGCACCCATGGCGGCGCGGTCACGGCCGTCGAGCAGATCACGACGCATGGCGCGCGGGTCTTCCTGGCCGGCGACCGGGTCTTCAAGATCAAGCGCGCGGTGCGCTACCCGTACATGGATTTTTCGACACTCGACAAGCGTCGTGCGGCCTGCGAACGTGAGCTTCAGATCAACCAGCCCGCCGCGCCGATGATCTACCGCGCGGTGACCCCGATCACCCGCGAGGCCGATGGATCGTTCGCCTTCGAGGGCGCGGGCCCCGTCTGCGAGTGGGCGCTGAGCATGCACCGGTTCGACCAGGCCTGCCTGCTGGAGAACATCGCACGCGAAGGGCCGCTGGCCCCCGCGCTGGTCGAGGCGCTGGCCACGGCGGTGGCGCACTACCACCGCCAGGCGCCGGTGATCGCCGACGGCCGCGCCGGCGAACGGCTCGACCAGGTCGTGGACGGCCTGCACGCGTTCTTTTCGACCGACTCGGCGCTGGACGCGAAGCGCCGCAAGGCCTTCGGCGTAGGCCTGGCCCAGGCAGCGCAACAACTACGCGACCTGGTCATCGAACGCGGGCGACAGGGCCTGGTGCGCCGTGGCCACGGCGACCTGCACCTGGCCAACGTCGCCGTCATCGACACCGTCCCGGTGCTGTTCGATGCGATCGAGTTCGATGAGCGCCTGGCCACCGTCGATGTATTGCACGACCTGGCCTTCCTGTTGATGGACCTGGCCGCGAACGGGCAGCCGGTGGCGGCAAACCGCTTGCTCAACGGCTACCTGACGGCCTTCGACGATCCGCGGAACCTGCCGGGCCTGCGCGCGCTGCCGTTGTTCCTGGCGCTGCGCGCAGCGGTCCGCGCGATGGTGGCGTGCCAGCAGGGGGGCGACGGGGCCGATGCCCGGGCCGCCCGGTACTTCGAGGCCGCCTGCCAGGCGCTGGCCGACCGCCCTGCCCGGCTGGTCGCCGTGGGCGGGTTGTCGGGGAGCGGTAAGTCGACCGTGGCGGCGGCGCTGTGCCCGGGCATCGGACGTTCGCCCGGGGCGTTGCTGCTGCGCTCGGACATCGAGCGCAAGGCCTTGTTCGGGGTCCGGCCGACCGATCGCCTGCCATCGCAGGCCTACGTGGCCGGGGTCTCGGCAGCCGTCTACGCGCGCCTGCGCGACAAGGCGGCCGTCGCCCTGGCCGCCGGGCACTCAGTGGTGCTGGACGCGGTGTTCTCCGACGAGCACGAGCGCGCAAACGCCCGCGCGCTCGCCCACAAGGCCGGTGTGCCGTTCACCGGGCTGTTCCTGCAGGCCCCCGCCGAAGCGCTGATCGAACGGGTTCAGGCACGTCGCGGCGATGCCTCGGATGCCGATGCCCAGGTGGTGCGCCTACAACTGGCCCAGGGCATCGGCCCGCTCGACTGGCTCCGGGTGGACGCCGGCGGCAGCCCGGCCCAGACGCTTGCCGCGGCGCGGGCGCTGCTCTAGGGCTTGTTCACCCGCAGGGCGCGTGCTAGGCCGAGGCTTCGACGATCATCTGGTAGAGCTGGTCCTTCAGGCGCACCCGCTGCACCTTCATCGGCTCGAGTTGCTCGGCGGACACGTGCTCGACCCCTTGCTCGGCGCGCACGATCGCGCGGTCGATCTCTTCATACTTGTGCATCAGGTTCGCAAAATGCGCATTGCCCGTCTTGAGCTTGTGGATCGCGTCGCGCGATTCGGGGAAATCACGCCCCAGCGGATGGTTGTCGACAGACTCGGACATCGGTGTCAGTTCCTCGGAACGGCCAGCAAGGCTTCATCATGGACGGCTGGTCAGTCAGCCCCTTGATCCTGATCAAATGACCCGGCGAATGCGTCCAACCCCGGGCGGCGATCAACCGTCGGCCGGCATCCGGCCCGCGGAGTCGGCGCCACGCGGCGACGTCAGCCACCACTGCCCCGAGGTCGTGTTCCGGTGCTCGGTCCAGCTCGCCTGCGCCTGCTGCCTCGCGCCCGGCGGCCCGCCCGCTGCCTCGTGCCAGAACCCCCAGGGCTTGACCCGTCGGTCGCGGTGGATGAACAACGTCCACACCGACCGGTCGTCCGGGGCCAGCATCACACGGTGAAAACTGTCACCGGTCAGGAAGTTCCACCACCGCACGTCGCGGGCGCCACTGCGGCGCAACTCGCGGTATTGGCCGGCCAGCACCAGCGAGAAAGCCCACGGCCACGGATGATCGATGCAGGCCGCGATCCGGGTCCGAGGCGACGAAGCGGTGCAGGTAGGCCGTCAGCCCCAGCCGGCGAAAAAGAAAGTAGCGCTCCAGGTAGGGTTGATCCCCATCGCAGATCACCCGGCAGGCCAGACGGTTCGACCTATTGAACAACCACTGGCGCAGGGAGAGGGTCATGGGTGCGAGGCAGGGAACGACGAAGCAGAGCGACGATTCTAGGGCATGTTCACGACGAGGCGGCACCCGCGCCGTCGCCTCTCGGGTATCGTCGGTTCAGCGGCGGGTGCGGGCCGGTCGCGGTCATCGGTTATCTTTGCGACTGGCCGGGACGCACTGACGGGGGATCCGATGAACACCGATGCCGAGCGCAGAAGGGTATGCCGGCGCCTGTGCCGGTTCATGGCAGCGGCATCGATTGGATTGGTCTCGCCCCCGCTGCCCGCGGCCGCCGATTCCCATCGATGTTTGGAAAAGCCCGACCTGCGGCTGCTGCGACGACTGGATCCGCCACCTCGAACAGAACGGCTTCAAGGTGGCCTCTTATGACACCGGCAACAACGGCATCCGTCAGCAACTCGGCATGCCTCGCCGCTACGGCAGTTGCCACACGGCCCGCGTTGGCGACTATGTCATCGAAGGTCATGTGCCGGCCGCCGACATCCATCGGCTGCTGACCCGTGCACCGGTGGCGCGCGGCCTGGCGGTACCCGGCATGCCGATAGGCTCGCCGGGCATGGACGGCCCTGCCTACCAGGGACGCCAGGATCCCTACGACGTGCTGCTGGTGGGCGCCGATGGCTCGGCCAGCGTGTTTGCCGCCCATCGCTGAGCCTGTGTCATGACCGCTCAGCCGGGTCCCGGCCATCGGGCGGGCCTTCGTCGTGTGACCCCCCGTGCGGCCGACACCGGCAAAGGGCTTGCATGAAACAGGATCCGGGATTTCCCAGCCTGGCCGGCGCGACCCGGCTCTGGTGGCGTATCGGCTGCCTGTCCTTCGGTGGGCCGGCGGGCCAGATCGCGCTGTTGCACCATGAAGTCGTGCAACAGCGCCATTGGATCGGCGAGGCGCGTTTTTTGCACGCGCTCAATTTCTGCACACGCTGCTGCCCGGCCCCGAAGCCCAGCAACTGGCCACCTACCTGGGCTGGCTGATGCACGGCGTACGGGGTGGTCTCGTTGCCGGCCTGCTGTTCATCCTGCCCGGCGCGGGGGTGATGCTCGCGCTGTCGATGATCTACCTACTGGCCGGCCAGGTGCCGGTCATCGCGGCGTTGTTCTTCGGCCTCAAGTGCGCGGTGATCGTCATCGTCGTCGAGGCGCTGTTGCGGGTGGCCCGGCGCGCGCTCAAGCGGCCGATCGCGTGGGCCATCGCCATTGCGGCGTTCGTTGCGTTGTTCGCGTTCTCGCTACCGTTTCCGCTGGTGGTACTGGGCGCCGCGCTGGTCGGCGCGCTGGCGCCGGCCTTGTTTGCACAGGCATCGCACGGATCGGTCGGCAACGATCCGCCGGCGCTACTCGACCGATGGCTGGACGAACACCCGGAACAGGCGGCGCGCCAGGCCCGCGGCGCGCATCGCGCGGGCCTGGCGGCGTTGGCGCTGTGGGCGCTGCCGGTGGCCGCCCTGATGATGGTCGGCGGGCGCTTTGCCGACATCGCCTGGTTCTTCTCGAAGATGGCAGTGGTCACCTTCGGCGGCGCCTACGCGGTGCTGGGCTACGTGACCCAGGAAGCCGTCGAGCGCTACGCCTGGTTGAGCGCGTCGGACATGCTCGCAGGCCTGGGCCTGGCCGAAACCACCCCCGGTCCGCTGATCCTGGTGTCGCAGTTCGTCGGCTTCCTGGCCGGCCACGGCGCACCGGGAATCCTGACCGGCGTTGCCGGGGGCATCGCCGCCACCGCGCTGACGCTGTGGGTGACCTTCGCCCCTGCTTCGCCTTCGTCTTCCTGGGCGCGCCGTCGATCGAGCGGCTGCAACGCAACCGCGCGCTCGCCGGTGCGTTGTCGGCGATCACGGCCGCGGTGGTCGGCGTCATCGCCAACCTCGCCGTGTGGTTCGCGCTGCACGTGTTGTTCACCGCGCAGCAGGCGCGCCAGGTAGGGCCGATGTCGTTCGACTGGCCCGGTACCGGCCAGTCTGGACTGGCAGGCGCTGTTGGTGGCCGCACTGGCGGTGCTCACCTTGTTTCGCTTAAGGCTGGGCGTGCCACGCACGCTGCTGTTCTGCGCGGTGGCCGGCCTGGTGCTGCGCGGCGTCTAGGGCACCCGGCGGATCGCGGCATAATGGCCCGTTGTCCCCTCCATCCCCGAACGGATCTGCCGATGTCGTCAATCTGGAAGCGGCCCGATGCCGCGAATGTTGCGTCCCTCACCGCCCGACACGTGGACACGGCGGCCGAACGCCTGGGGATCCGAGTTTCTCGAGGTGGGAGATGACTTCATCCGCGCCAGGGCACCGGTCGACACCAGGACCCGCCAACCGGCGGGCATCCTGCACGGCGGCGTGTCGGTGCTGCTGGCCGAAACGATCGGCTCGTGCTGCGCTTCTTTCGCCTCGCCCCCGGGTTACCGGGCGGTCGGCCTGGATATCAATGCCAATCACCTGCGCAGCGTCAGCGACGGCTGGGTCACCGGTCTCTCGCGGCCCATCCACATCGGCCGTACGACCCATGTCTGGCAGATCGATATCGTCAACGACAACGGCCAGCTGACCTGCGTGTCGCGGATCACGATGGCCATCCTGGCGCCGACCGGCGCCGACCAAGGCAGTCAGGCGCCGCGCTGACCGTCGAGGGTGACCACCGCCGCCGAGATACCCTCGAGCGCCTTGCGCAGGTTGCCCGCCACCGGGCAGTCGGCGGCATCGTGGCGCGCGGCCATCGCCACCGGGTCGTTGTAACCGAGCCAGACCTGGCCGCCGGCATCCTGCCAAACGAGCGCCTTGAGCGGCAATTCGATCCCCAGCGTCTGCTGGCATTGCATCAACGGCGTACCCCCTTTGGGATTCCCGAAGATGATCACCTCGGTCGGGCGCAACGTCTTGTCGATAGACCTGGCGCCTGCCGCATGGTCGATGCGCGCAAACACCTTGAGACCCTTCGAGAGCACGGTTTGCTCGAGCCTGGTCATCGTGTCGGCAGCACTGAGCGGGCTCTTGACGGCAACGAAGCCATCGGTTGCGTGGGCCAGTGGCGCGGCAATCAGTAACGTGGTGGCCAACAAGGTGGTCAGTCTTTTCATCGGTCGATTCCTCCCAGGGTGATTGGCTGAGTCGCGCAAACGCCGCAAGCCTGACAGCCGGCTCACGGCCTTGCGCTGAGTGTTCGCTGCACCGCGTCGCGCCAGCCGGCCAGCCGGGCTGCCCGCCGGGCCTCGTCCATCGTCGGCTCGAACCGGTGCTCCAGTTGCCAGGCGGCAGCGAAACCGTCCTCGTCCGGCCAGGCGCCCGCCTGCATCCCGGCCAGCCACGCCGCCCCCAGCGCGGTCGTCTCGAGCACCACCGGTCGATCGACCGGTGCATCGAGCAGATCGGCGAGGCGCTGCATCGTCCAGTCGGAGGCCACCATGCCACCATCGACCCGCAGCACGGTATCACCCGCGTGCTGCCAGTCGCGGTGCATGGCATCGAGCAGGTCGCGGGTCTGGAAACACACCGATTCGAGTGCGGCCCGGGCCAGTTCGTTGGGCCCGGTGCCGCGGGTGATGCCGAACAGCGCCCCGCGCGCATGCGGATCCCACCACGGCGCGCCCAGCCCCGTGAAGGCCGGCACCAGGTACACCGCCTGGTGCGGATCGGCCTGGCTGGCCATCCGGCCCGAGTCCGCCGCCGAGGGCAACACCCCGAGCCCGTCGCGCAGCCACTGCACCGCGGCACCGGCCACGAAGATCGAGCCTTCGAGCGCGAACGTGGTCTTGCCCCGCAGCCGGTAGGCGATCGTCGACAGCAGGCGGTTGGACGAACTCACCCGTTGCGCACCGGTATTGAGCACCGCGAAGCAGCCGGTGCCGTAGGTCGACTTCATCATCCCCGGCGCGAAGCAGGCCTGCCCCAGCGTGGCCGCCTGCTGATCGCCGGCGATGCCGCGGATCGGCACGGCGACCCCCAGCAACGACGGATCGGTACGGCCAAAGTCCGCCGCGCTGTCGATCACGTCGGGCAACAACGCGCGCGGAATCCGCAGCAGCGCCAACAACTCGTCATCCCAGGCATGGCGCTCGATGTCGAACAGCAAGGTACGCGAGGCGTTGGTGGCATCGGTGGCATGCACGCTGCCCCGGTCAGGCGCCAGAGCAGGAAGCTGTCGACGGTGCCAAAGGCGAGTTTTCCGGCTTCGGCCTGCGCGCGGGCGCCGGGCACGTGCTCGAGCAGCCAGGCCAGCTTGGTGCCGGAAAAATACGGATCGAGCAGCAGCCCGGTGCGTTGGGCAAACAGCGCCTCCAGCCCCTGCGCCTTGAGTTCGTCGCACATCGCCGCGGTGCGCCTGTCCTGCCAGACGATGGCCCGGTGGATCGCCCGGCCGGTCTCGCGGTCCCACACCACCGTGGTCTCGCGCTGGTTCGTGATCCCGATACCGGCCAATTGGGCGGCATCGATGCGCGCCGCCTGCAGCGCCTTGCGCATCGTCGCCACGGTCGTCGACCAAAGGTCTTCGGGATCATGCTCGACCCAGCCCGAATCGGGGAAGTGCTGCTCGAACTCCTGCTGCCCGATGCCGACCGCGCGGAACGAGCCGTCGAAGACGATGGCCCGCGAACTGGTCGTGCCCTGGTCGATGGCCAGGATGTATCCACTCATGTCTGTCTCCGGGAGTCCAGGTACTCGAAGGCCCGATCATACAAACCGGAAGACACCCAGCGCAAAGACCAACGACACGATCATCGCGCCGGTCAGCGGCGTGCCGGCCAAGTACAGCCAACCCAGGTGAATGAACGCCGATCCGAGTAACGAAATGAACAAGCGGTCGCCCCGGGTCGTATGCAGCGTCAGGATGCCGCGCCTTGGCCCGCCACCCGGCGAAAAGCGCTCCCAGATGACCATGCCGACCAGCATCGCCAGGATGCACAGGAAGAACACCGCGGTCTGCCAGGTCCAGGCCATCCAGGACAGGCCCATGGCGGCCTCAGACCCGGCCCAGGGCGAAGCCCCGGGCGATGTAGTTGCGCACGAAGTAGATCACGAAGGCCCCGGGAATGATGGTCAGCGTACCGGCCGCGGCCAGGAGCCCCAGCTCGTAGCCTGAGGTACTGGCGGTTCGCGTCATCGTCGCGGCGATCGGCTTGGCGTCCACCGATGTCAGCGTTTTGGCCAGTAGCAGTTCGACCCACGAAAACATGAAACAGAAGAACGCCGCCACGCCGATGCCCGCCGCGATCGTCGGCAGAAAGATCTTGATGAAGAACTTCCAAAACGGGTAACCATCGACGAACGCGGTTTCGTCCAGTTCCTTGGGAACACCGGACATGAATCCCTCGAGGATCCAGACCGCCAGCGGTATGTTGAAAAGGCAGTGCGCCAGCGCCACCGCCAAGTGCGTGTCGAACAGGCCCACCGCCGAATACAACTGGAAAAACGGCAGCGCGAACACGGCGGCCGGTGCCATACGATTGGTCAGCAGCCAGAAGAACAGGTGCTTGTCGCCAAGGAAGCGATAGCGTGAAAACGCGTAGGCTGCCGGCAACGCAACCGAGACCGAGATCACGGTGTTGATCACCACGTAGGTGATCGAGTTCAGGTAGCCGTTGTACCAGGTGGGGTCGGTGAAGATCTTGCGATAGTTATCGAGCGTGAATTCGCGCGGCCACAGTGTCAGACCGCCCAGGATCTCGTTGGTGGTCTTGAACGACATGCTCAGCAACCAGTAGATCGGCAGCATCAGGAACAGGATGTACAGGGCGGGCACCAGCCACTTGAATCTTTTCACTGGGAATCCTCGTCACGGGTCATCACGGTATAGAACACCCAGGACAGAAGCAGGATGATCAGAAAGTAAATCAGCGACATCGCCGCCGCCGGCCCCAGGTCGAACTGGCCGAGCGCGATCTTGACCAGATCGATGGACAGCAGGGTCGTCGCGTTGCCCGGTCCGCCCCCGGTCAACACGAAGGGTTCGGTGTAGATATTGAAGCTGTCCATGAACCGCAACAGCACCGCAATCGTCAGCACCCGCTTCATCTTGGGTAGCTGGATGTACCGAAAAACCGCCCACCCGGACGCCCCGTCGATCCGGGCCGCCTGGTAGTAGGCGTCGGGGATCGAACTGAGCCCGGCGTACGACAGCAGCACCACCAGCGAGGTCCAGTGCCAGACATCCATCGCGATCAGCGTTGCCCAGGCCGCAGCCGGTTGCCGGGTGAAGTTGTAGTCGATCCCCATCAGATTGAGCGTGCGTCCCAGCAAGCCGATGTCAGGCAGCGCAAAGATGTTCCACATTGCGCCGACGACGTTCCAGGGAATCAGCAACGGCATCGCCATCAGCACCAGGCACACGGAGACCCACGGCCCCTTGCGCGGCATTGCCAGCGCAATCGCCACCCCAACGGAATCTCGATGGCCAGGATGATGCCGGTGAACATCAACTGCCGCTTCAACGAGTCGTGAAAGCGCTCCGAGCGCAGGATGTCCTCGAACCACTTGACGCCTTCGAAGAAGAACACGTTGTTGCCGAAGGTCTCCTGGACCGAGTAGTTGACCACCGTCATCAGCGGGATCACCGCGTTGAAGGCCACGAGCACGACCACCGGCAGCACCAGCCACCAGGCCTTCTGGTTCTGGACCTTCTGGCTCATGACGGCCTCCCGTCGTGAACGAGCGTCATCGTGCGGGTCTCATGCATCGGTGGCGATCCAGCCATCGGCGTACAGGTGCGTGAACGCCGGATCGAATCTCAGGCAGGCAGTCTGCGATGGAATGGGCACGCCCTCGTCGACCAGCAACAGCACCCGGTGATCGAGGTGCCGGCACTGGACGATTCGCTTGCGCCCGTTGTCGCTGATTTTCTCGATGCTGACCGGGAACCCGTCGGGCGCAAAGCTCACGAACTCGGGGCGCACGCCGATCTCGAGCCGACCGTGTTTGGCCGGAATGTTCAATGGCGCGTCGATGGGTACCGGCCGCCCGCCGAGGCGGACCCCATCGCCGTCGATCTCGCAGGGCAGCACGTTCATGCCGGGCGAGCCGATGAAGTGGCCAACGAAGGTATGACGTGGACGCTCGAACAATTCGACCGGGGTCCCTTGCTGGACCACGACACCATCGTGCATCAGCACCACCCGGTCGGCGAAGGTCAGCGCCTCGGTCTGGTCATGGGTGACGTAGATCATCGTCGTGCGCACCCGCTGGTGCAACTCCTTGAGCTTGCTTCGCAATCGCCACTTGAGATGCGGATCGATCACCGTCAGCGGTTCGTCGAACATGATCACATTGACGTCGGGACGTACCAGACCGCGCCCCAGCGAGATTTTCTGTTTGCCATCGGCGGTCAGGCCGGAGGCCTTGCGCTTCAGCATCTGCGTGAGATCGGTCATGTCGGCGATCTCGCGCACCCGGCGGTCGACCTCGGCGGCCGCCACGCCGCGATTGCGCAACGGAAAGGCCAGGTTGTCGTAGACGGTCATCGTGTCGTAGACCACCGGGAACTGAAACACCTGGGCGATGTTGCGCTGATCCGGCGAGGTATCGGTAACGTCGACATCGTCGAACAGGATGCGACCCTCGGACGGCTTGAGAAGGCCGGAGATCAGGTTGAGCAATGACGTCTTGCCGCACCCCGACGGACCCAGCAGCGCGTAGGCGCCGCCGTCCTTCCATTGCAGATCGATCTGCTTGAGCGCGTAGTCGTCGTCGGTTTGCGGATCGGGCAGGTAGCTATGGCGAAGCCCATCCAGGCGGATCATGGCCATGTCGGGGCATCCATCAGGCGTGCACCAGCGCGCCATCGGGCGCGAAGTAAAGTGCACGCGAGACATCGACGTGAAAACGCGCGGTGGCCCCCGCATCGAACGGGTGCACGCCGTGCGACAGTGACACCCAGGGCTGCCCGGCCATGTCGAAGTGCACCGTGCTTTCCGAGCCACTGATCTCGGTGACCAGGACCCTGCCCTCGACCATCGCGGCACCGGCGCCCTGGCCCAGCGGCACCACATGGTGCGGCCGAATGCCCAACTGATACGCGCCGTCGGTCAGCGCGGCAAGCGCGCCCGGCACCGGCCAGCTGGCGGTGTCGGACAGATGGATTCGATCACCCCTCTTGGTCACGTTGACCGTGTTGATCGGCGGGTCTGAAAACACCCGAGCGGTCGTCACGTCGACCGGCTGTCGGTAGACCTGGACACCCGGCCCAAACTGCGTGACCCGGCCTTGATGGAGCGTCGCCGTCTGGCCGCCCAGCAGCAAGGCCTCGGCCGGCTCGGTGGTGGCATACACCACCGTGCACTGGCGGTCGGCGAACAAGCGCGGCAATTCGTCGCGCAACTCCTCGCGTAGCTTGTAATCGAGGTTGGCCAGCGGTTCGTCGAAGAGCACCAGGTCGGAATCCTTGACCAGCGCACGCGCCATCGCGCAGCGTTGCTGCTGCCCTCCGGACAACTCGCTGGGTCGGCGCGCGAGAAACGGCGTGAGTCGCAGCAGCTCGGCGATCGGGCCGACACGCGCCTTGATGGCATCCGCCTTCAGGCCGGCGACGCGCAGCGGCGAGGCAATATTGTCAAAGACCGAAAAGTTTGGATAGTTGATGAATTGTTGGTAGACCATCGACACGTTGCGCTTTTGCACCGGCACACCGGTGACGTCGCGCCCGTCGAACCAGACCTCGCCAGACGTGGGCCGAATCAGTCCGGCCATCAGCCGCATCAGCGAGGTCTTGCCGGCGAGCGTGGTGCCCAGCAGCACGTTGAAGCCACCCGGCGACAACTCGAGGCTGGTGTCGTGAATGTGCACCATGCCATCGACCGTCAGGGTGATGTTCTTCAGGAAAGCGCCAAGGTCAGGCCCTGTGAGATAACCGATCGGCCGGGAAGGCACCGGGCGCGCCTGGCCTGCGCGCTCCCGGTGCTTGCGGTCAGGCTGAGGTCACTTGGCCGCCCAGCGCTTGACCAGTTCGTCGTAGTTGACGGTCATGCCCTTGGGCTTCTCGTTGTCGAGCTTGGCTTTCGCGCCGCCCTTGCCCAACCACTCCTCGGCCTTCTTCTCCTTGTTCATCCGCGGCCCGCAGCCGCCGTAGACCTTGGCCTTCTCGTCAGCCGCCTGCATCCGCGACATCACCTGGTCCATTTCGCCCGCGAGGCGGTCCATCGCCTGTTGCGGCGTGAAGGCACCGGAGTTCACGTCACCGATGTTCTGCCACCAGAGCTGCGCCAGCTTCGGATAGTCGGGTACGTTGACCCCGGTCGGTGTCCAGTTGACCCGAGTCCGGCGAGCGGTAGAACTCGACCAGGCCGCCCAGCTTCGGCGCGCGATCGGTGAAACTCTGGTGACGCACCGTGGAATCGCGAATGAAGGTCAGGCCGACATGGCTCTTTTTGACATCGACGGTCTTGGACACGACGAACTGGGCGTACAGCCAGGCCGCCTTTTGCCGATCGACCGGAGTGGACTTGAACAAGGTCCAGGAACCGGTGTCCTGGTAGCCAAGCTTCTGCCCTTCTTCCCAGTACGGACCGTGCGGCGAGGGCGCCATCCGCCATTGCGGCATGCCCTTGTCGTCAACCGTGTTGTTGCCTTCGCTCTTGGGCGCGACCATCGACGCGGTGAACGCGGTGTACCAAAAGATCTGCTGGGCCACGTTGCCCTGCGACAGCGCCGGTAGCGACTGGTAGAAGTCGTAGTCGGCCGCGCCGGGAGGTGCGTACTTGCGCAGCCACTCATCCCATTTGCGAATCGCGTAGACCGCTGCCGGACCATTGGTGGCGCCACCGCGGGTCACCGAGGCACCAGCCGGGTTGCAGGAACCCTCTTCCATCCGGATGCCCCATTCGTCTATGGGTCGGCCGTTGGGCAGGCCCTTGGAGCCGGCACCGGCCATCGACAACCAGGCGTCGGTCATGCGCCAGCCCAGGTCTGGCGCCCGCTTGCCATAGTCCATGTGCCCGTAGATGCGCACGCCGTCGATCTCCTTGACCGACTCGCTGAAGAACTCGGCGATGTCCTCGTAGGCCGACCAGTTGACCGGCACCCCGAGGTCGTAACCGTACTTGGCCTTGAACTTCTCCTGCAGGTCCTTGCGATCGAACCAGTCCTTGCGGAACCAGTACAGGTTCGCGAACTGCTGGTCGGGCAACTGGTACAGTTTGCCGTCAGGGCCGGTCGTGAAGGAGCGGCCCATGAAATCCTCGAGATCGAGCTGCGAGATTGGTGACCGCCTTGCCCCCGCCTGCCATGAAGTCGGACAGGTTGACGGCCAGTTGCAGGCGCGAGTGCGTGCCGATCAGGTCCGAATCGTTGATATAGGCGTCGTACAGGTTGCGCTTGGTCTGCATCTGCGTCTGGACGGCTTGTACCACCTCGCCCTCGCCCAGTAACTGGTGATTCACCTTGATGCCGGTGATCTCCTCGAAGGCCTTGGTCAGGGTCTTGGATTCGTACTCGTGCGTGGGGATGGTTTCCGAGAGCACGTTGATCTCCATGCCCTTGAACGGCTTGGCTGCCTCGATGAACCAGGCCATTTCCGTGACCTGCTGTTCCTTGGTCAGCGTCGAGGGCTGGAATTCCTTGTCGATCCAGGCCTGTGCCTCGGCGGGACCGGCCTGGCTGGTGGAAGCAAACATCGTTGACAGGGCCAAGGCCACCGCAACGGTCATCTGTCGGTTCATGACTCCTCCTGGTTGTTATCAGCCGGACCATGCTACCCCGAAAAAACGAATGTCAATCGAAAATGAAGGATTCCCGACAGGAGTTCGATCACATTTCGTTTGCATATAATGGAATATAATGTCATTTCTGAATGTTCTACCCGCACTCCTCTCTTTTGTTGACCGATAACTTGCCGAAGAGGGACACTAGGCAGCAACCGGCCTTTCGATTTCGAATCGATACGAACTTTTTGAACTTTCGCCAACGCACCGATGCTTGCCCTCTCCCCCCGACAGACTGATATCGTTCAGATCGCCCGCAACAGCGGCCGTGTCGATGTCGACTCTCTGGCCGTCCGCTTTCAAGTCACGCCACAAACCATCCGCAAGGATCTGAACGATCTATGCGAGGCGGGCGTGCTGCAGCGCTTTCACGGCGGCGCGATGCTGATGTCGGGGGTGACCAACCTGGCTTACGAGGCGCGTCGGACGCTCGCGCCACAGGCCAAGCGCGCGATCGGACAGCGCACCGCCGCCATGATCCCCCCGCATTGCTCGCTGTTCATCAACATCGGCACGACCACAGAGCAGGTTGCGATGGCTTTGCGTCATCACCAGGGCCTGATGGTGATCACAAACAACATCAATGTCGCCCACATCCTGCAGGGCTGCCCGAACATCGAGGTGGTGGTTGCGGGCGGGGTCATGCGACACTCGGACGGTGGCATCGTCGGCGAGGCGGCGGTCGACTTCATCCGCAGATTCAAGGTGGACTTTGGCGTCATCGGCGCCTCGGCGATCGACCCGGACGGCTCCCTGCTCGACTTCGACTTTCGCGAGGTCAGCGTGGCCAAGGCGATCATGGCTGGCAGCCGACGGCGCATCCTGGTCGCCGACAGCATGAAGTTCTCCCGTTCGGCGCCGGTGCGTATCGGTCATTTGTCGGACATCGACGTGGTGGTGACCGATTCGCCTCTGCCCCCCGAGCTGGCCGGACTGTCCGCGCTCGAGCACCTCGAGGTGGCACTGGCCACCGGGCAGGCCGAATCATGACTGCGTCCGACCTACAGACGCCGGCCCAGCCGAGCCGCGACGCGCTGTTCGCGCGTCTCGACCAGTGGGAGCGGGTCGATCTGGTGATCATCGGCGGCGGAGCGACCGGCCTGGGGGTGGCGCTCGACGCGGTGGCGCGCGGCCTGTCGGTGGCGCTGTTCGAGCGCGAGGACTTTGCCAAAGGCACATCGTCGCGGGCGACCAAGCTGGTGCACGGTGGCGTGCGCTACCTGGCCCAGGGCAATGTCACGCTGGTGCGCGAGGCCTTGCGCGAACGCACGACACTGCTGCGCAACGCCCCGCACCTGGCCCGTCCGCTGCCCTTCGTGATGCCCGTATACGGGCGTCGGGGCGCGCTGCTCGACAAGTGGTTCTACGGGGCCGGGCTCGTCGCCTACGACCTGCTGGCCGGCAAGGCGGCACTGGGCAACACCGAGTTTCTGTCGCGTACGCAGACGCTGCAACGGATGCCCGGGGTCAACGCCGACGAACTGACTGGTGCGGTCCAGTACTGGGACGGCCAGTTCGATGATGCGCGCCTCGCGCTGGCGTTGGCCCGGACCGCGATCGCACGCGGCGCCTGTGTGCTCAATCACTGTCCGGTGGTACGGCTGGTGCACGATGGCGATCGCCTGGCCGGCGTGGTCGTACGCGATGCGCTCACCGGGACCGAGCGGCGCATCGCCGCCGGCTGCGTGATCAATGCCACCGGTGTCTGGGTCGATGCGATCCGCACGATGGATCGTGAGCAGAGCACCGACATGGTCGCGCCCAGCCAGGGGTGCACCTGGTGGTCGACCGGGCTTTCCTGCCCGGCGACCATGCCCTGCTGGTACCGCGCACCCGCGATGGCCGGGTACTGTTCGCCGTGCCCTGGATGGGCAAGACGATCCTGGGTACCACCGACACGCCGCGGCGCGACCTGGCCCCCGAGCCGACCCCGTTTCCCGAGAAATCGCGTTCATCCTGGATGAATCGGCCCGCTACCTGGCCAAGGCGCCCACCCGCGACGATGTGCGCTCCGTCTGGGTGGGGCTGCGCCCGCTGGTGCGCCCGCCGCAGGACGAGGGCGCCAACACCAAGCAACTGTCGCGCGAGCACACGGTGATGGTCAGCCCCTCGGGCCTGGTCACGGTCACCGGCGGCAAGTGGACCACCTATCGTGCGATGGCCGAGGACGTGATCGCCCAGTGCCTCGAGCACCGTCTGGTACGGGCGGGATCGGGTGGCGGAACCGAAGCACTCGCGCTCGTGGGCGCCGCCCAGACCCGGGCCGATGCGATGACGACACTGCCGGGCCTGCACCTGTACGGCAGCGAGGCCGAGCGGGTCCAGGGAACTGCCCGGTGCCCAGATCGAATTGGCGCCGGGGCTTTGCGAGGCGATGGTGCGATTCGCGGCCAGGCACGAATACGCGCGCAGCGTCGAGGACGTCCTGGCCCGCCGCTCGCGCCTGTTGTTCCTGGATGCGGCGTCGGCCGCCCGCTCGGCCGGGCGTCGGCGAGATCCTGGCCGAGGAACTGGGGCCGGGTTTCGATGCGGCCCGATCGGTCAGGGCGTTCCGCACGCTCGCCGCGCAGTATCAGGCGCTGCCCTGACCGGGTGCGGGTGCGCCCTTGGCGTGAACAGGCCCTAGCCGTTCAGGCGGAACTGCACCCGCCGGTTGCTGCCATCCTCCGGCGAGGTGCCGGGCATCGGCTCGGTCGGCCCCTTGCCCATCGGCATCAACCGGTTCGGTTGGATCCCGTAGTTCTCGACCAACTCCGGTAGACGCCCATCGCGCGATCCACGACAACACCATGTTGCGCTCGTAGCTGCCGGTAGCATCGGTATGGCCCTCGATGACCAGCTGAATGCTGGGATCACTACGCAACACATCGACCACGCTGCGGATGAAGCCTTGCGACTCGGGCGAGATACGGGCGCTGCCCAAGGCGAAGTTGATCGGCATGCCGGCCGCCGCACCACCGCCGCGCACCGATTCGAAGCGGCTCTTTTGAGCCGACTGGGCGGCCGGTGAAGGCGCCGCCGTGGGCACGCCACCGCTTTGTTGCCAGACGATGCCGCGGGTCCGCACCCCCGACGGCCGTGCCGGCTCAAGCGGCGCCGGCTGACCGGAAGCGGATGTCCCCATCAGGGCTGCCCGTAGCTCGTCGGCCGATGGCGGCGCCTTGAAAAACGTCACCTGGGCGAGCGCCGAAGAGGAAGCGACCAAGCCCCCCAGGCCGAAGCAGACCGCTGCCACCGCGAGGCGGGCCGTACGTGGGCGGATAGTGGGTTGCGTGTTCATGACTGTTGACTCCGAGTATGGCTGGACTGAAGAACGTGATCAGTTGTTGCCGATCCGCACCTTCTTGTTGCCGAAAGCGCCGCTCTGGCTCTGGATGACATTGCCGACGCTCACCGAGGTGTTGCCGCCGTTGTCACTGTTGCCGATCTCGACCTTGGACTTGTTGACGAAGCCGATCTGGCTCTGTGACACCTTGCCGACGCTGACGTTCGTCGACCCGCCCTTGGAATTGCCCAGGCGGACATCCTGCCGGTTGAACGAACCGCTTTGCGACTGATTGACCGACCCGACGCTCACCCGGGCCGACCCTCCGCCCTTGACGTTGCCGATCTCGGTGTTTTGCTTGCCGAACGCGCCGCTCTGGGACTGGCGGACCGAGCCGACGCTGACCTGGCTGGACCCCGACGATTCGACATTTCCGACGCGCAGGATCTGCACATTGCCGGTGCCGCTCTGGGTCTGCGTGACATTGGAGATCGTGACGTCGGCCTGACCCGAGCCGCTGACATTGCCGATCTCGGCCGACTGCCTGTTGAGCATGCCGCTCTGGCTTTGCTGGATGCTGCCCAGATTGACCCGGCTGCTGCCCGATCCGCTGACATTGCCAACCGACAGTGACTGCTTGTTCAACAGGCCCTTCTGACTCTGCTCGATCTTGCCGACACGGGTCTCGCTGCGCCCGCTGCCCTTGACGTTGCCGATCTCGACCTTCTGGCCGCCGATGATGCCGCTTTGATTCTGCTTGCCCTTCTGAATCGTCGCATTGCTCTCTTGGGCATGGCCCGCACCGGAGATACCGGCCAGCAGGGCAAGCAGCAGGCAGGAGGCGGCAACCGGGTGGCTGATGCGGGGGCCTGCGGGACGAATGGAAGCGTTCATGGCTGGATTCCTTGTTCGGTCAGATCTTCTGGATGGATCCGACACCGGATGTCTTGCTGAGCAACTCGGGGTTGCCTAGGTACTCGATCGTGCCCGCATCGTCCGCGGTGGCGCGCAGCTCGCGCTCGGCGCGAACCAGCGCGTTGGCGCTGCCCGAGACCGCGACACTCGCCCGCTGCACGGGTAACTGCTCGCCATCGAAGCGGGCGGCATCGACCACCTTGAGGGTCAGGGACTGCCCCTTGCCCGCGGCCACGACACCGGCACTCCCCTTTATGTCGAGCCCCAGCGTCTCGAGGTTCAAACTTTCCAGTGTCAGCTGGGCCGCGCCACCCAGCGTGGCCTCCAGCCCCTTGGCCGTGGCCGCCGCGAATGACACGATCGCGCCGCCGCCCAGGTGAAGCACCCGCACCGGACCGGTGCGGATCTCGATGCTGAGCTTTTCCTTGGTCTGGTAGCTGCCGGTGGCCACCAGCTGCAACTGCCCATCGACGACCTTGGCGGACAGCGCATCGAGCACCTTCTTCTCGCCGGTCATCGTGATGCCCGCCGACTGGCTGGAAACGACCCGGATCTGCGCCGGCACATCGGTGGCGATCCGGTCGAAAGCGGCCAGTGGCAGCTCGCGGGTCTCGAGCATCGCGGCCATTGCCGGGCCGGCGATGGCCAGCATCGCGGATGCGGGCACCAGCACCCGGCCCGCGCCCACCAGGCAGGACAGGCCGGCCAGGGCCAGGCGGCGACGCTTGATCGGTGACTTATTCATGATGATCCAGTATGCAGAGTCCGTGACGCATGTCGAAAAGCTGCAGGGCCTTGCCCTGTCCCCCCTTGAGCAACGGCTTGGTGTCGCTGACCTCGACCGGCCGGTAGCCACGTCCCTCGTAGACGAGCCGCCCTTCCTGGAAGCAACGCAACACGCTTTGCTCGACACTGCGGTCAGGCACGCGGGCCATGCTCTCGATGTTGGTCGGCTTGGTCGCCGCCGGCTTTTCCTCGATGCCGGCCCACGCGCCGCTGCTCGCGAGGGCGGCGGCCAGCAGCGGCGGGATGAACTTACTGGACTTTGACATCGTAGACTCCCATGCCGATTTCCGACCCGGCCATCTGGCGCAGGGTATTGGCCAGTTCATCCACGCTGCCGGTCGGCGTGGCCCCTGCAGCGGCGATTCACCCAGGTTCTTGGGACTGGCGAAGCACGCCACGGTTTCCTGGGCTGCCGAGGCACTGGCCACGAAGGTGAAAGGCAGGTTGCCAGGGAACTGGATCCGGGTGCCGGCCTTGACCGACGGTTCGGTCTGCACCGGGTTCGGGAAGAACTGGTTGATCCGCCGGTTTTCGTCAACGAGGTAGCAATACAGGAAGGTGTCCGAATCCACGGCGACATCGACCGCGTATGGCTGCCCGCCGCGATACACGGCATTGGGGCCGCGGTTGCTTTGCACGAACACCAGCGGCGTGCCGTTGGGCGCCGGGGCCGACGTCCCCCCGGGGGCGACACTGGCGGTGGCGACCGGCGCAGCGGCCGGGCCGGGATCCTTGGCCAGCGCGGCCCGGGCGATCTTTTGCACCTCGGTGTGGTCGGTGCGCAGGTAGGCCTGGAAAAAGCCCAGATCCAGTTCGGGGTTGCTCTTGCGGCCCATCGCCTCCTGGTAGATCTTGATCGCGTGCAACAACGCATCGTCGATCTGGCCATTCACCGGGCTGTTGTACAGGCCGCGCGCCCACATCTGGCGTTGCAGGTAGGCCACCAGCGACACCGGATCCGAGGCCAGGGTCTCCCACCAGTCGGTGATCTCCGCCTGCACCTGGGGGTTCGTATCGTCGGTGCCCAGGCAGCTCCAGTAGGGCACCTTGGTCAGCTTGCCGATCAGCTCGATGGTCGCCAGTTCGGACAACGTGCGCAGCGCCTGCGCATTGCCTTCGCTCTTGGCGAGCACGAAATTGAAGTTCAGGCCGAACTTGCGGGTGTTGACTTCGCCATCGCCGCCGGCGCCCTGCTTCATGATCAGCACTTCGTTGCTGGACGTGACACCGGGCAGCAACTCGAGCGAACGGGTGTTGATGACGCTCAGGTCCAGCGCCAGGTTCGAGGCCTGGCCCTGGGCCGCCGCCCCGGCCGTCACGGCGCCGATGCCGATGCCGACGTCACCCTGCTTGCGCACCAGTGAATCGTCGAACTGCGAAACGGATCCGCGAATCGTGAAGTCGGGCGGGTTCTCCAGCACCTGGGCCTTGGAGTGCATGCCGATGACACTGGCCAGCGTGGCATCGGTGACGCTGAAGGCCACCAGCCGGATCGCCCGACTACGCCGGGTCATCCGCGAGATCGCCGAGATGATCATGTCCTTGCCGCTGGCGCTGACCTTGCGGGTCGCATCCGGAATGTCCTCGATCAACACCCCGAGGCCCTGGACTCCGTAGGTCACCATCAGGAAGTCCATGCAGCGCAGCGCTGTTCCGAAGCCGGTCTGACTCTGCTGGGGCGCGTTCGACAATCCCTCGCGAACCACGTTGGCCCGCTTGGCCACGTCCTTGTCGTAGTCGGTCACCGTGGCCATGTTGCCGCAGGCCGCGGCCACGCTGCAGACCGCAGCGGTGGCCAGCCATCGGGAAACGCGGGATCCTTTGGAGGGGTGGCGAGAGTGCGCAGACATGATGAGAACCTGTGGCAGGAGCGGCCGACGATCAGCGGCAGTTGGCCGCGTTGATGACGGGGCCAGTCACGATGACCGTGCTCTGGCGCGGGTTGAGTTGGTTGCGGGCACTGTTCTGTTGCTGTTGGTTGCCGATGTCGACGTTGCCGCAGTTGTTTGAGTGGTTGGCCTCGTTGAAGTTCGTGAAGCTGCGGTTCAGGCGGTTCGGACCGCGTTGCTTGACCTTTTCCTTGGCCAGTAGTGCCTGGTCCCGGGGATCGAGGTCGAGGATTTCCGACGAAGCGGCGTTGGCCGAAGGCACTGCCGGCACGGTGATCGCGACCAACAGGGCCAGCGCGAGCGCTTGGCTGGTGAGTTTCATGATGACGAGTCCTGTGCGAATGAGACAAGGGACGTAAAGCGGTACGAAAGCGGGGGATCGGCCGGGCGGCCTGGCCTTGTTCGAGCCAATGGCGCCCGGCGACCGATTGACGCTTACTTGGCGGTACCGACGGTCATTTTCTGGTCATTGAGCAAACCGGCCTGGTTCTGCTGGATGCCCGCGGCATTCACGTTGACCTTGCCGTTGCCCGAGGCCTTGCCGATGGTCAGGTCCTGCTTGTTGAGCAGACCTACCTGGTTCTGCTGGACACCGGCAACATTGGCGGTCACCTTGCCATTGCCCGACGCCTGGCCGATCGTCGCCGATTGCTTGTTCAGCAGGCCCGCCTGGTTCTGCTGGACACCGGCGACATTGGCATTGACGACCCCAGAGCCGCTGCCTTTACCGATGGCCAGTTCCTGTTTGTTCAGCAGGCCGGCCTGATTCTGATTGACACCGACCGTGTTGACGTTGACCTGCGAGTTGCCGGTGGCTTTGCCGATGGTCAGTTCCTGCTTGTTCAACAGACCGGCCTGGTTCTGCATGACCCCCGCGGCATTCACGTTGACCTTGCCGTTGCCGCTGGCCGCACCGATCGTGGCCTCCTGCTTGTTCAGCAGGCCGGCCTGGTTCTGCTTGGCACCGGTCAGGTTGACGGTCGACGATTGCGCCATCGCGGTGGCACTGAAGGCCGTGGCGAGGGCGGCGGCAAGGATGATTTTG
This sequence comes from Burkholderiaceae bacterium, assembly GCA_041396665.1. GTDB lineage: Bacteria > Pseudomonadota > Gammaproteobacteria > Burkholderiales > Burkholderiaceae_E > JAUIAI01. The sequence continues at coordinate 128,262 of JAWKYE010000018.1, read as the reverse complement.
CTGGTTTTCATGTTGATTTCCTTTGGATGGCTGGTTTTTTTACTTCATGAAACACGGGACTGTGATGCGCACTGCTGAAGATCAGGCCGCTTCATGCGGCGGGCGAAGACGCTTGTCCGTCAGTCCGCTACGCGTGGGAAAAGGTTCAAGGAATGGGTCGGTTTCGAAAAAAAATAACCGTTGAATTTGGCCCCGTGCCCCGGCGACGCGAATGCCTGCCGCCCGGCCCCACGCAACGAAACCTGGTGCGCCTCCGTCCGTCGACCATACGCTTCGACGTAACGATATGCAATACTGGGCACCAGGGATGGTCGGCATTGCGGACCTTTGTCACGGAATCCGGCCGTGCAAACGCGACCGCGCCGGCAAGGGATTGCCGGCGCGGTCGCGGGGGAAAAACCGGGAGGACCGAAGGGATTACTGGGCGATGCCGACCTTCATCTTCTGATCGTTGAGCAGACCGGCCTGCATTTGCGACACGCCGGCGGCATGCACGGTCACCTTGCCGTTACCCGACGCCTTGCCGATGGTCAGGTCCTGCTTGTTGAGCAGGCCCGCCTGGGTCTGCACCACCCCGGCGACGGTGGCTTTCACCTTGCCGTTGCCGGAAGCCTCGCCGATCGTCGCCGATTGCTTGTTCAGCAGGCCGGCCTGGTTCTGGACGACGCCGGCGGCATTCACGTTTACCACGCCGGACCCGCGGCCCTTGCCGATCGCCAGTTCCTGCTTGTTCAGCAGCCCCACCTGGTTCTGCATGACACCGGCCACATTGGCATTGACCTGCGAGTTGCCTGCGGCCTTGCCGATGGTCAGATCCTGCTTGTTCAGCAGGCCGGCCTGGTTCTGCATGACCCCCGCGGCGTTGACGGTGACCTTGCCGTTGTTGGTCGCCGCGCCTATCGTGGCTTCTTGCTTGTTCAAGAGGCCGGCCTGGTTCTGCTTGGCGCCGGCCAGGTTGACGGTGGACGACTGGGCCATGGCGGTGGCGCTGAACGCACCGATGAGGGCGGCGGCGATGATGATTTTGCTCGGTTGCATCTGGATCTCCTGGGCAGTGGACTGCAAGTGACTGAATGGGGGGTCTGGGACCTGGTTTCGGGGAAGCTGGCAGCGTCATCTGCACCGCTTCTGTTCCCTGGGTCGCACCCACCGGGCACTCGGTTCAAGAGAATCCGATATTTTTTTCAGGCCGGCGCCAGCAGCCTCCGGACGTAGGCCGCCATACTGCGTCGCACAATCAGCTCGAAGCCCGGCGGCAGTGCCGCGTCGACCCTGCGCCAGAGCCGGATCTCGGCCTTGAAGAAGACGCTGCCGACAACCTGGGTTGGCAGAAACCTCCGCGGGTGCAGGTCGATCGGACACCCCCGGGACAGCGCCTCGGCCGCCGCGGTGCCGCTGACCGACAACAGGCTGTGGGCGGCGCCCAATTCGACCGCGGCCATCGGCCCGGGCGCCTCCGACAGCAGGCGGGCGACCCGGTCCGATCGCGACCGGGCCGTGTCGAGCCACCACCACTCATCGGGGCCAATCCAGAGTAACTGCTGGGTGGCATCGACGCTGCGGGTGTTCGGTTGCGTAGGCAATGCCAGGCCGGTGACCCGCTCGATGTGTCCGGCAAAACCCGGGGCACCCTGGCGAGCGCGCAGGCCCACGAGTTGGCCGATCGCCAGTTGGCGCACCGAAAGCCTGTCCGCCTCCGTTGTCGTCTGCTCAGCCATGTTGGCGTGCTCCTGCGGATCGACGAATACCGGGGACACGACCCGGGCCAGGTGTCGCTGCCCGTCGTGCGACACCGCGGCCAGCGTCTGTCCGGCGCGGTCGCGGCCACCGGCGAGCAGCGCAAGCGCGATCGAGCGGCCCAGCGCCGGGCTGTGATAGGCGCTGGTCACGTGGCCCAGCATCGGCACGCGCCCGGTGGCCGGGGCGTCGGCGGCCACCAGCTGCGCGCCCTCGATCAGCACCACGGACGGATCCTGCGTCTGCAGCCCGACCAGTTGCAGCCGGTCGGTGCGCGCCGTGTCGCTTCGGCCGAGCGAGCGCCGGCCCAGGAAGTCGCGCTGGCGCGCCACCATCGCCCCCATGCCCAGGTCGTCGGGGGTCATCGAGCCGTCGGTCTCCTGGCCGACGATGATGAAGCCCTTCTCGGCCCGCAACAGGTGCATGGCCTCGGTGCCGAAGGGCGCTAGCCCCAGCGGGCCACCGGCCTCGAGCAGCGCCTGCCAAAGCGCCGGTCCCCGGTCGGCCGGTACGTTGATCTCGTAACTGCGCTCGCCCGAAAAACTCACCCGCAACACCCTGACTTGTTCACCGCCGACCTGGCCACTTTGCAGGCTCATGAACGGGAACGACGCGTCGTCCAGGTCGATGTCGCAACCCACCGCGGCCAGCACCTCGCGACTACGCGGCCCGGCCAGCGTGAGCGTCGCGTACTGCTCGGTCACCGAGGTCGGCCAGACCTGCAGGTGCGGCCATTCGGTCTGCAGCCAGAATTCCATCCAGGCCAGCACCCTGGCCGCACCGCCGGTGGTCGTGTGCATCAGGTAGTGATGCTCGCCCAGGCGCGCGGTCACGCCGTCATCGAACACCATGCCGTTCTCGTCCAGCATCAGGCCGTAGCGGCAGCGACCGATCGCGAGCGAGCGCCAGTTGTTGCAGTAGACCCATTCGAGCAAGGTCAGTGCATCGGGGCCCTGGATGTCGATCTTGCCCAGCGTCGAGGCATCGAGCAGCCCGGCGCTCTCGCGCACCGCGCGCGCCTCGCGCTGGACGGCCTCGTGCCAACTCTCGCCCGATCGCGGGTAACAATAGGCGCGCTGCCATTGACCGACATCCTCGAACACCGCGCCCAGCCCGACATGTTGCTCGTGCAGCACCGTGCGACGCACCGGCTCGAACGCCTCGCCCAGCTCGCGTCCGGCCAGCGCGCCGAACGAGACCGGCGTGTAGTTGGGTCGGAACGTCGTCGTCCCGACCTCGGCCACCGGCCGGCCCAGCAGGTCGGCGACGATCGCCAGCCCATTGACGTTGCCGCTCTTGCCCTGGTCGGTGCCAAAGCCCATCGCCGTGTAGCGCTTGACATGCTCGATCGATTCGAAGCCCTCACGCACGGCCAGCGCGAGATCGGCGGCGGTCACATCGTTCTGCAGGTCGACGAACTGCCTGGGCGCGCGGTTGATGCCGCGCCGGTGCGGGACCCGCCACAGCGCCCGCAAGTTGCCCGGGGCGAGGACCTCGATCATCGGTACGATGGCCCCGCTGTCGGAAAAGCCGCTCGCCCCGGCGGCCGCCAGCCCCTTATAGGTACCGTCGGCGGCGCAGGCGGCAAGCCCCTGCAGGCCGGCCGCGGCACCGGCCGATTGCTCGGCCTGCACCGGCTCCCCGCTGACGAAGTGGCCGGCCTGCTCGTCCCAGCGCGGCCTGGCGCCCGACTGCGACTGCAGGTGGATCACCGGCGAGAAACCGCCGGACACGGCAAGCAGGTCGCAGTCTATCGTGTGCGCCGAGCCGCGCAGCAGCCCCCGCTCGCCGATCGCCTGCACGGTCACCTGGCGAAGCGAGCGCCAGCCGGTGGCCTCGGTGACCACGTAACCGGCAGACACCTGCACACCGGCCGCGCGCGCCCGCACCAGGTGCCCGCCCACCGGATCGGGGCGGGCATCGATGACCTGCACACTGGCCCCGGCCTGCTGCAAGGCCAGCGCCGCCTCATAGGCCTGGTCATTGTTGGTGAACACCACCGCACGGCGGCCGGGCAGCACCGCGAAGCGGCGCAGGTAGACACACACCGCCGACGCGAGCATCACGCCCGGCAGGTCGTTGTTCGCGAATACCAGCGGCCTTTCGTGGGCGCCGCTGGCCACGACCACCTGCCGGGCGCGGATCTTCCAGAGGCGCTCGCGCGCCCCTTGGGCCGGGCCGGCGGGCAGGTGGTCGGTGAGCCGTTCGAGTGCCGTGACGAGGTTCTGATCGTGATAGCCAAATGCCGTGCAGCGGCGCAGCACCGTCACCTCGGGCATCTGCGCCAGTGCCGTCAGCGCCCCGGCCAGCCAGGCGTCGGCCGCCTGGCCGTCGATGCGCTCGGTGGCGCTGAGCAGCCAGCCGCCGGGTTCGAGTTGCTCATCGACCAGGATCACCCGTGCACCGGCCCGCCCGGCGGCCAGCGCCGCGCACAGCCCGGCGACCCCTGCCCCGACCACGAGCACGTCGCAGTGGGCGAAGCGGCTGTCGTAGACATCGGGGTCCGGCTCGTCCGGCGCCCTGCCCAGGCCGCTGCCCGCGCGAATCCAGCGCTCGAAGAAATGCCAGGCCCGTGGCGACGCCATGAAGGTCTTGTAGTAGAAGCCGGCCGGCAGCAGGCGCCCGAACCAGCCCTGGATCGCCCGCCAGTCGAAGCGGATTGACGGCCACGCGTGCACCGGGTGCGCGACCAGCCCGGCCACCAGCGGCACCTCGGTCACGCGCAGGTTGGGCACCGTGCGCGCGCCCTGCCCCAGCTGGACGATCGCGCAGGGTTCCTCGACCCCTGCACCCAGGATGCCGCGCGGCCGATGCAGCTTCCAGCTGCGCGCCACCAGTCGCACCCCGTTGGCCAGCAACGCCGAGGCCAGCGTGTCGCCCGGATGCCCCAGGTAGCGACGATTGGCGAATTCGAACGGCAGCAGTTGCGAGCGATCGATGCGCCCGCCCTGCGGCAGCCGCCAACCCGGCGACGGATGGTCGCTCATCGGGACTGCGGCTCGTCAGGCGAGAGGCGATAGGTGACCGTGTCGCGCACCAGCGTGAACCAGCGCCGGCACCCGGCCGCGTGACACCACAGTTCGCGCTGGCTGCCCCGCGCGTTGGTGCGCATGAACAGGTAGTCGGCCCAACCGGCATCGTCCAGCGAATCGCCGTCCGGCGGCCGCACGATGCCCGCCTCGCCGCCGCACCGAAACTCGACCTCGGCCCGGTCACCGCAATGTGGACAGGGGATGATCAGCATGGCGAGTCAGCATCAGTGGGCGACACCGGCGGCTCCGTGTTCGTCGATCAGGCGGCCGGTGTGAAAGCGGTCCAACGAAAACGGCGCGTTCAACGGGTGCGGCCTGCCGGTGGCCACCGTGTGGGCCATCACCCAGCCCGATCCCGGCGTGGCCTTGAAACCCCCAGTGCCCCAGCCGGCATTGATGTACAGGCCCTCGAGCGGCGTGCGGCCGATGATCGGGCAGGCATCGGGCGACACGTCGACGATGCCGCCCCACTGCCGGTTCATCCGCACCCGCGAGAACGCCGGGAATAACTCGACGATCGCCTGCAGCGTTCCCTCGATCACCTGGAAGCTGCCGCGCTGCCCGTACCCCGGATACTGGTCGATGCCGGCCCCGATCACCAGTTCGCCCTTGTCGGACTGGCTGATGTACGCGTGGATCGCATTGCTCATCACCACCGTCGGAAAGACCGGCTTGAGCGATTCGGACACCAGAGCCTGCAGCGGGTGGCTGACCAGCGGCAGGCGCAGGCCGGCCATCGCGCCCAGCACGCTGCTGTTGCCGGCGGCCACCAGCGCCACCCTGGGCGCATGGATCACGCCGCGCGCCGTGTCCACGCCGGTCACGTGGCCGGCCTCGCGGCGGATGCCCAGCACCTCGCACTGCTGGATGATGTCCATGCCCAGCGCGTCGGCGGCCCGGGCGAAGCCCCAGGCCACCGCGTCGTGGCGGGCCACGCCGCCGCGCGGCTGGTATGACGCCCCCATCACCGGGTAACGCGTGTTGAGGTTGATGCCCGGCAGCAACCGGCGCACCTGCGCGGGCGACCACAGTTCGGCATCGATCCCGTTGAGCCGGTTGGCGCTGACGCGCCGCTCGATGTCGCGCATCTCCTGGTAGGAATGCCCGAGGTTGAGCACGCCGCGCTGGCTGAACATGACGTTGTAGTTCAGGGCCTGCGAGAGCCCTTCCCAGAGCTGCAACGACTTCTCGTAAAGCGCGGCCGCATCGTCGCGCAGGTAGTTGGAGCGCACGATGGTGGTGTTGCGGGCGGTGTTGCCGCCACCCAGCCAGCCCTTCTCGAGCACCGCGATGTTGGTCATCCCGTGTTCGCTGGCCAGGTAGTAGGCGGTGGCCAGGCCGTGCCCGCCGCCGCCAACGATGATCGCGTCGTACTGCCTGCGCGGCTCGGGCGAGCGCCATTGCCGCGGCCAGTTTTCGTGATGACTGGCCGCGTGACGCAACAGCGAGAGAAACGAGAAGCGCTGCATCGAGTCCGCGGGTCAGGTCGTCGCCGATGGTTCGGAGCGGGCACCGTGGCGGCGAAATCGCAGCATGCCGTCGCGCTCGAGTTGCTCGACCAGGCCGACCTCCCAGGTCAGGTAGTCCTTCATCGCCTGGGCGACGCCACCCACGTGATCGTAGGGCTTCCACCAGACATCGTCGGGCTCGGTGAGCGCATCGTCCAGCCCGCTCGCCACCGCGCCCCCGGCCGCCTGCCAGTCGGCCAGCGTGCCTTCGAGCAAGCCGATTGTCGCACCGGGCAACAGCGCCCGCAGGTCGGCCGCCGCCAGTCGGGCAAGCGCGGGATTCGGTGCCATCACGACAAGCTGGCGGGCCGCATGGCCGCGCGCGCGCAGTTGCTCGATGCAGGTCGCCAGGCGGGCCCGGATCGCCCAGAACGCGCCCGGCACATGGGCACGCCTGAAGGCCAGGCTGGTGGCAAGATCGATCAGCACCGGCGGATCGCCGGCGGCCAGCCGCGCCTGCAGCGCCGGCACATCGAGCCGGGTCACCCCGTCCGGCCAGGCGGGCAACGGCTCGTCGGCCAGGCCCGCTTGCGGACGCGGCGGTGCATCGGTGAGCACCCTGACCTCGGGCCAGCCCATTTGTAACAGCCAGTGGGCGGTCATCGTGGCACGCACCCCGTCGGCGGAGTCGGCCAGCACCAGCCGGGCCCCGCGGGTGGCCACATACTCGTCGGTGGCCTGCACCAGCTGCCCGCCCGGCGCGTGCCGGGCCCCCGGCCAATGGCCGGCGGCAAACTCCTCGGGCGTGCGCACGTCCAGCAGCATCGTCGTGCGGGCAGGATCGGCGTACCAGGCGAGCATCTCGTCGGCGGTTATCGTGCGCACCCCGTAGCGCCGGGCGACGTCCCGGGCCCTGGCCTGGGCGCGGGCCAGCGCCTGCGCATCGGGCACCGGCGCATGGGTCGATTCGCCGCGTGCCACGCCAAGGCCGGCCAGCTCCCATCCCATCGTGCCATCCTTGAGCGCGAAGATCCGGTTCGGCAGGCCCGCATTGATCAGCGACTGCGCCCCGATGATCGAGCGGGTCCGCCCGGCGCAGTTGACGATGATCGTGGTGTCGGGGTCGGGCGCCATCATGTGCACCCGGTAGACGAGTTCGGCGCCGGGGCAGTCGACACCGCCCGGGATGCTCATCCGCTGAAACTCCGGGAACGGACGGCTGTCCAGGATGACCAGCGACTCGCCCCGCTGCTGCATCGCCTGCACCTCGCTGGCCGGCAGCCGGGGCGTGTCATGCCAGTGCTCGACCACTTCGCCGAAAGCCTTCGAGGGCACGTTCACCCCCGAGAAGACCTCGTGCCCGCCGGCCTGCCAGGCGCGCAGTCCGCCCTCGAGCAGCGACACCTGCGAATAGCCCAGGTCGGTGAGGCAGGCCAACGCCCGGGCGGCCAGCGGATCGGCCGGGTCACCGGCATCGACCAGCACGATCCGGCAATCGCGCCGCGGCACCAGCCGGCCGATCCGCAGCGGCAGGTGGCTGAGCGGCACACAGGCGGCCAGCAACAGGTGGCCGCGCGAGAACGTACCCTCCTCGCGCACATCGAGCAGCGCGATCTCGTCACCGTCCAGCAGCGCCTCGCGCAACCGCTCGGGCGTCATCCGGTCGGTCATGAGGCCACCGGCGCGGGCAGGTCGCGGATGCCTTCGCTGGCCGGGAAATGCGCCCACTCATGGGTCGCCGGCTTGTAGTAGCGCCGTCCGTGCAGCTGCTCGAGCGCCAGGCCGTACATGTGGAAATTCAGCACCGGGCGGCCCGCCTCGATATGGATCGAATGCAGATCCTGGGGCAGGAAGGCAATGCCGGTGCCCGGGCCGACGACGAACTGGCCGGTCTCGCGCACCCCGCCCTGGCCATCATGCTCGTAGAGCCGGTTCAGTTCCTCGCCCTGCAGGCCGACGATGACCGCCCAGGTCGTGTGGTCGTGGGCCGGCGTGTTGGTGCCGCCGCCCGAGCGCTGGGCATACAGCGCAAAGCGATGATCGGGATCTTCGGCCAGCCGGTACAGCGAGTTGTTGCGCCCCTTGGAGGAATCGACATCCGGAAAGTCCTCGAGCGGGAACAGGTCGGTGCGGGCCGCGAGCTGTTGCAACTGCTCGCGGATCTCGGCCAGCGTGTCGCGCTCGACGCCGCGCGACTCGATGTCGCGGATGCGCGCAACCGTCTGCTGGATGACCGCCTGGCGTTGTTGATGTCGTTGCACTGGATTCATCGGGAGTCTCCGTCAAGAAAGGCCACTTGCGCGCGGCCAGGTTGCCGCCTACAGTTTATGTCATCCCCTACCAAAGCCTGCTGCATGCCTGTCCCATCCCACCGCCCGGCGGCGCCCCTGCAGGGGCACCGCCAATGACGACCCACTTGCCCGGCCAGGCAACGGCACGCGAGGCCGACTGGCCGGCGTCGCTGGTCGAGTCCGCCCGGGTGCATCGGGATGTCTACACCAGCGAGTCGGTCTTCGCCCTCGAACAGCAGCGACTGTTCCGGCGCAGCTGGCTTTACCTGGGCCACGACAGCCAGTTGCCCGCACCGGGCGACTTCCTCGCGCTGACGCTCGCCGGGCAGCCGATGCTGGTTCTGCGCCAGCCCGATGGCGAGATCATCGCCCTGGAAAACCGCTGCCTGCACAAGGGCACGCCGCTGGTCACGGTGGCCAGTGGCAATGCCGGCCGGATGCTGCGCTGCGCCTACCACGGCTGGAGCTACCGGCACGACGGCCGGTTGCTGGCGATCCCGCTACGCGAGGGCTATGCCGGCACCCCTTTCGCGGCCGACGCGCAGTGCCCCCCGCGGCTGATGCGCTTCGAGTCGCTGCGCAACTACCGCGGCTTCCTGTTCATCCGCCTGGCGCCCCAGGGGCTGTCGCTCGAGCAATGGTTCGGGCCGGCACTTGCCGCGCTGGACAACATGGCCGACCGCTCGCCGGCCGGCCGCCTCGAGGTGGTCGGCCGGCCCCTGCAGCACCGGATCGCCTGCAACTGGAAGATCTACCTCGAGAACATCAACGATGCGATGCATCCGGTGTCGGCCCACCGCTCGGCGGCGGCCACCGCGCAGCGGCTCTGGCGCGCCCAGCCGCCCGACACGGCCAAGCCGATGGCGATCGAGCAGATGCTGCCCTTCGGGTCCGACTACGAATTCTTCAACGGTATGGGGGCCCGCATCCTGCCCAACGGCCACAGCTTTTTCGGGACACGCTTCAACATCCACAGCGCCTACGCGGCACTGGACGACTACACCCGTGCGATGCACGCCTCGCACGGCGAGGCGGCGACCCGCGCGATCCTCGGGTTCCAATCGCAGAACACGGTGCTGTACCCGAGCGTGTCGGTCAAGGGCTCGCCGCTGGCGATCCGCGTGCTGCGGCCTGTGAGCGCCGCCGAAACCGTGCTCGAATCGTGGGCGTTTCATGCGATCGACGCACCGGATCACCTGCTGGAGCGGGCGCTGACCTACAACCGCGTCGCGTTCTCGCCGATGTCGGTCGTCGCCCATGACGACGTCCACCTGTTCGAGGCGATCCAACGCAACCTGCTGGCCGATTCCAACCCCTGGGTGGCCCTGCAACGCGAGGGCGCCAACCCCGAGGCACTGGCTGGCGAAAGCCGATATGAGCAGGAAGTCTCCAGCGGCAGCGAGGCGCTGATGCGCAACCAGTTCAAGGCCTGGGCGCATCGGATGGGTGAACAGGACCCGCCGGCATGAGCGCAAACGCCGCCGATCCGTCTCACTCCCCAGCCCTGCTGGCCGAGATCACCGCGTTGGTGCAGCATGAGGCCCGCCTGGTCGACGAGGGCCGTTTCGACGAATGGCTGGCGCTGTTCACCGACGATGGCCGTTACTGGGTGCCGTCGCACGCCGGCCAGGTCAGCGAACACGGCGAGGCCTCGATCGCGCTCGAAGACCCGTTCCTGCTGCGCCTGCGCATCGACCGGCTGCGGCATCCGCAGGCCCACTCGCAACAGCCGGCCAGCCGGGCGCTGCACCTGCTGCAGGCCACGGCCATCATCGGCGGTCAGGCACCCGAATGGCAGACCCGCACCCCCTTCCTGTACTTCGAGCAGCGCGGCCCGGGCCAGATCCAGCTTCCCGGAACCGCCACCCATCACCTGACCCGAATTGACGGTACACTGCGGATCAGGATGAAGCGGGTGGACCTTCTAGGCGCGGGGCAGGCGTTGCCGATGATCCAGCTCTTTCCCTGAGCCGGTGACCTGCCCGGCCCGGCACTCCGGTGGTGACGCCCGCTTCGCGCAAACACAAAAACAGTACTTCGGAGGATCTGACCCATGAAACAGCCATTCCGTCTGGCCGTGGCCGGCCTTGCCCTGGCGCTGACCAGCCTGCCCGGCGTTGCCCTCGCCAAGGACACGATCAGCGCGACCCACGCGTTTCCCAAGACCCTGATCTACACCAAGAGCTTTCTCGAGTTCGTCGACAAGGCGAACAAGGCCGGTGAAGGCGTGTTCGAGATCAAGGTGCGCGGCGGCCCCGAGGCCATCCCGATGATGCAGCAACCGACGGCCGCCCGTGACGGCGTGGTTGACATGGTCAACGTGCCCTGCGCGTTCTACACGTCGGCGGTGCCCGAGTGCGACGTCGTCTCGGCCTCCGATATCGATGCCGAAACGGCCCGCAAGAATGGCGGCCTGGCGTTGTTGAGCGCCGCCCACGAAAAGCGCATGGGCACGATCGCGCTGGGCTGGATCGACAGTGGCGTGAAGTTCCATCTCTGGTCGGTGCGCGAACCCAAGCTCGATGCCAACGGCGCGCTGGACGTGTCGGGTTTCAAGGTGCGGGGTAACGCGATCTACAACGCGTTCTTCACCAACTACCTGAAAGCGCAGGTCATCAACGTCAACATGCCCGACATCTACACGGCGCTCGAGCGCGGCACCGTCGAACTGATGGGTTGGACGCAGATCGGCCTGATGGATCCGAACTGGGACCGCTTTCTCAAGTTCCGGATCGAGCCGGCGTTTTTCTCGACCGATGTCATGGTCATCATGAACAAGAAAAAATGGGACTCGTTGTCCGACAAGACCCGCGAGATCCTGACGGCCACCATCGCCGAACACGAGATTGCCTCGACCAAGCGAAACCAGGCACTGTGGCTGACCGAGAAGGCCGAACTGGAAAAGCGCGGCATGAAGACCGTCTCCCAGTCGGCCGAGGCATCCAAGGCGTTCACGGCCGCCGCGGTGACCGAGAACCTCAAGCGGATGGAAGAGCGCATGGAGAAGGCCGGTGGCACCGAGGGATCAAGCCCCTGCTCGAGAAGTTCGTCGGTAACTAAGCACGCCCGCCGTTCCGGCGCCGGCCCTGGCTGGCGCCGCTCCCGCATTTTTGCAGGCTTCGCTCCTTGAGACTTGTCGCTCGCGCCTACGATGCGCTGATCATGCTGATGTCGGTGCTGGCCGGCCTGATGATGGCCGTGATGATGCTGTCCATCGTCATCGACGTGGTGCTCAGAAACACCGGCAGCCAGAGCTCGTCGCACATCTTCACGTTCAACGAGTACTTCCTGTTCCTGATCCCCTTGCTGGGCGCCCCGCTGCTGATCCGCGAGAAGGGGCACATCTATGTCGAGGCGCTGCTGATGCAGTTCAGCGGTAAGGCCCGACACCGGATCAACATGACGATCCTTGTCGCCTGCGTGGCCACCTGTCTGATCCTGACCTGGTACTCGGGCGGCATCGCGATCACCGATTACGTGCGCAACGACTACGACATGCGTTCGCTGGACATGCCCCGCTGCTGCTCACCGCCTTCATGCCGCTCAGCTTCGCGACGATGACCATAGAATTCGCCCGTTTTCTGATTCGCGGCGAAGATCCGTATACGAGAGACGATGGCAAGCTCGCCTCCCATTGAGAATGGGCCCCCACGCTCCCTGGGTTGCCGGCAAGCCGTCAATGCCCGCTACGCAATGGCTCGCACCGTTGAGGCGGTTCGCTGATGGAATGGTATTACGCGATCTGCTTGTTGTTCGGGATGATCATCGGGCTGATGCTGCTGGGCATGCCGGTGGCGATCGCGTTCCTGGCCTCGAACATCGTCGGCGCCTACTTGTTCTTTGGCGGCACGATAGGCATCACGCAGATGCTGAACAACGGCTTTGGCGCGATGACCAACTTCTCGTTGGTGCCGATCCCGATGTTCCTGCTGATGGGCGAGTTGTTCTATCACACCGGGCTGGGCCAGCGGATGTTCAATGCCATCGACCGGCTGTTCGGCAGCATCCCCGGCCGGCTCGCCTACGTGACCGTGGCCGGCGGCACCGGGTTTGCCGCGCTGTCGGGCTCGAGCATGGGCTCGACCGCGCTGCTGGGCTCGCTGATGGTGCCCGAGATGATGAAACGCGGGTACAACAAGTACCTGTCGATCGGCCCGATCCTGGGCACCGGCGGGCTGGCGGTGATCATCCCGCCCAGCGCGCTGGCGGTGTTGCTGGCCACGCTGGGCAAGACCGACGTGGCCGCACTGCTGATCGCGGGCATCATTCCCGGGCTCATCCTGGCGACGATGTATTTCACGTTGATCGCGCTGTGGACGGTGCTCGATCCGAGCGCTGCGCCCGGTTACGACGGCGAGAAGGTCAGCACCGGCGAGAAGATCCGCCTCGTGCTGGTCGACATCATGCCGCTGGTCGGCGCCATCGTGCTGACGATCGGGGTCATGGTGTCCGGCTGGGCCACCCCCACCGAGGCCGCCGCGATCGGCTGCGTCGCCGTGCTGGTCCTGGCCATCCTCTTTCGGTGCCTGACCTGGCAGGCGATCAAAGCCTCGATCAACGGCTCGCTGCGGGTCACGGTGATGGCATTTCTGATCATCTTCGGCAGCGCCGGTTCAGCCAGATCCTGGCGTTCTCGGGCGCCTCGGCCGGCCTGATCGACTGGGCCACCAGTTACACGGCGTCGCCGATGATCATGCTGATGGTGATGATGGCGGTGCTGTTGTTCCTGGGCTGCTTCATGGACCAGTTGTCGATGATGCTGCTGACCGCGCCCATCTTCTTTCCGCTGGCGAACACGCTCGGATTCGATCTCACCTGGTTCGGCCTGATCATGTTGCTGACCCTCGAGATCGGCTTCACGACGCCGCCGTTTGGCTTGTTGCTATTCGTGATGAAGGGGTCGCGCCGCCCGGCACGACGATGAAGGACATCTACTACGCCGCGCTGCCCTTCATCGGCTGCGTGTTCCTGCTGATCGCGCTCGTCATCCTCTTCCCACCACTGGCCACCTGGCTGCCCTCGGTAGCCAAGTAGACCGTCCAGGCGGCCGGCGCAAGGGTCGCCCATCTGAATGGAGACCACCATGGCTGGCATGATCATCAGCGGCGAGCGGCGCCAGAGCGCCGACCAACGCCTCGAGAACAGCGCCCGCGCAGCCAGCGCACTGCATGCGTTGGGCGTACGTGCCGACGACTGTGTCGCCCTGTATCTGCGTAACGACTTTGCGTTCTTCGAGGCGTCGGCCGCCTGCGCGTTGCTGGGCGCTTACGCGACCCCCATCAACTGGCACTACACGGCCGAGGAAGCCGGCTACATCCTGCGCGACTGTGATGCGCGGGCCGTGATCATCCATGCCGACCTACTGCCCGCAGTGGCCGCGGTGATTCCTGACGGCGTGCCGGTGCTGGTGGTGCCGACCCCGCCCGAAATCGCCCGCGCCTACCGGCTGCCGCCCACCGGCAGCTTGCCCGAGTCGGCGATGCAATGGGCCGATGCGATCGCCGCCGCCGCGGCCTGGACAGCCCCCGCGCCGGCCGCCCGGAGCACGATGATCTACACCTCGGGCACCACCGGTCATCCCAAAGGTGTGCGCCGCCAGCCGATGACCGCCGGCGCGATGGCGCGGCGCGGACAGATCGCGTTCGAGGGCTTCGGTCTGCCGCCCGACGGCTCGTCGGTGCGCGCGGTGATGACCGGGCCGATGTATCACTCGGCGCCCAATCACTACGCGCTGTCGGCGGCCAACAGTGGCGCGGTCATCGTGTTGCAGCCGCGCTTCGATGCCGAGGAACTGCTGGCGATGATCGAGCAGCACCGGATCACGCACATGCACATGGTGCCGACGATGTTCGTGCGCCTGCTGCGACTGCCCCGGGCCGTGCGCGAGCGCTACGACCTGGGCAGCCTCGTGCATGTCGTGCACGGCGCGGCCCCCTGCCCGGCCGACACCAAGCGGCAGATGATCGAATGGTGGGGTCCGGTGATCCACGAGTACTACGGTTCGACCGAGAACGGCATCGTCACGGTCACGACCTCGCAGATGGCGCTGGACAAGCCGGGCACCGTCGGCAAGCCGATCTGCGGCAACCAGATCCGCATCCTGGACGATGACAAGCGCGACCTGCCCCCCGGACAACTGGGCGAGATCTACATCGGCGTGCCCGATCGTACCGACTTCACCTATTACAAGCGGGACGCCGCCCGCCGGGAAATGGATGTCGAAGGCTTTCTCACCAACGGCGACATGGGCTGGCTGGACGAGGACGGCTGCCTTTTTCTCGCCGATCGCAAGAACGACATGGTGATCTCGGGCGGCGTGAACATCTACCCGGCCGAGATCGAGAAGGTGCTGATCGGCTACCCGGGCATCCGCGACTGCGCGGTGTTCGGCATTCCGGACGAGGAGTTCGGCGAGGCGCTGGCCGCCCATATCCAGCCGGGCGAAGGGTACGAACTGGACGAGGTGGCGATCCGCCAATGGCTGGCGGGGCACGTGGCCAAGTACAAGATCCCGCGGGTCGTCGTGTTCGAGGATGCGCTGCCCCGCGAGGACTCGGGCAAGATCTTCAAGCGCAAGCTGCGCGAGCCCTACTGGGCCGGCCGGGCGCGCAGGATCTGAACGCCCGCCCGCCGGCCCCGGGCACCCTGGCCGGCACGACGATCGCTTGGTGCGTCATCCGCCAGCGGTATTGAAGACGAAGTTGGGCAGCCATAGCGCGATCTCCGGGAACTCGAGCACCAACGCCAGGCCGATCAACTGCAGGATCACGAACGGAATGATGCCCTTGTAGATATCCTGCATCTTCACCGACGAGGGGGCCACGCCTTTCATGTAGAACAGCGCGAACCCGAACGGCGGTGTCAGGAACGAGGTCTGCAGGTTGACCGCGACCAGGATGGCGAACCAGTAGACGACCTGCTCCTGCACGTACTCCAGCGCCGCCGCGTTGGCGGGCGCATCCAGGCCAAGATGCGGTCCGAACGCCGGTGCCAGCGTGCGGATCACCGGCGCGAACACCGGCAGGATGATCAGCGTGATCTCGAGAAAGTCGAAGAAGAACCCGAGCAGGAAGATCGTGCCCATCAGCAGGAACAGCAGCGGCCACGGGCCCAGTTCCAGCCACTCGATGAAATGGATGATCAGGTCTTCGCCGTAGACATTGCGAAAGATCGTCGAAAACGCGGTCGCGCCGACGAAGATCATGAAGATCATCGCGGTGGTCAGCGACGTGCGATGCACGACCTCGCGTAGTACGTCGAAGGACAGCGTCCGATTGAAGATGGCCAGGATCATCGAGCCGAAGGCGCCGACTCCCGCCGCCTCGGTCGGGGTCGCCCAGCCGGCGAAGATAGAACCGAGCACCATGACGATCAGGAAGATCGGCGGCACGAAACCCTTGAGGATCCCGCCCAGCAGCGTGTTCCCTTCCCGGCGACCGATGGTCATCGATGCGACGAACACACCGAGAAACGCCATCAGGCCCCAGTTCACCCAGTCGGCCATGTGCGAGGAACTGGCCAACCACGCCAGCACGCATAACGTCGCGGTCACGCCCAGGAACAGCACCAGGTTGGACATGTTGACCGGATTGAGCCGGATCGCGTGTTCGGGCATCGCCGGCGCCAGTTTCGGTCGCAGCGTGGCCAGGATCATGATGTAGACGAAGTACAGGCCGCTGAGCACCAGGCCGGGCATCAGCGCGCCCATGAACAGGTTGCCGACCGACACCGCCAGCAGGTTGGCCATCAGCACCAGCATGATCGACGGCGGGATCAGGATGCCCAGCGTCGCACTGGCCGCAATGGTGCCGGTGGCCAGCGCCGGGTGATAACCGCGCTTGAGCATCGTGGGCAGCGCCAGCAGCGTCATCATGACGACCGACGCGCCGATGATGCCGGTGGTGGCGGCCATGATGGTGCCCATCACGGTCACCGACAGCGCGAGGCCGCCCGGGATCCGGCGCAGCATCACCTGCAGGATGTGCAGCAGGTCTTCGGCCACCCGGGATTTTTCGAGCATCGTGCCCATGAACACGAAGCACGGTATCGCCACCAGGATCGGGTTCTGGACCGCCCCCGATCCGCCGTCGCCCCCCCAAACCCGCTGGATCACCTGGAAAAACACCGCGAAGTCGATGAAATCCATCCAGTAGGAGAAGAACCCGAACAGCACGGCCACACCGCCCAGGGCGAAGGCCACCGGCAAGCCGGTAAAGAGCATCAGCGCCAACGCCACGAACATGTAAGCGCCGACATAGACGTAAAGGTGGTCAACGATCGCGGCCCACATGATCAGCGCCCCCTGCCGGCGGCGGAAGCCGCGGCGTCGGCGGCCGCCACCAGGGCGTCCTCCTCTTCGGCGAGCGCACGCTCGGCCGCCTCGCGGGCCAGCCGCAGTTCGGTGGACTCGTCGGCGAAGATCTGCAGGCTGCGCTCGGCATCCAGCCGGGTCTCGGCATTGCCGAAAAGGAACCCGACGAGCCGGAAAAACGTGGCGACGATGGCCATCAGCAGCACCGTGAAGCCGATGATCAGCACCGACTTGATGATCCACCGCTTGTCGATACCGCTCAGGGATTCGGACCCCTCGCCCTGGGTGAACGACATCTGGGTCAGTTCATACGACTCGTCGATCATGATGAACATGAACGGCAGCGCCAGCAACACCAGGCCAATCAACTCGATCCAGGCCTGCTTGCGATGCGCCAGCATCTCGCGAAAGATGTCCACCCGCACGTGCGCGTTGGCCAGGTAGCCAAAGCCGAACGAGAGCAGCAGGATCACCGCGTGAAAATGCCACTGCAGATCCTGCAGGATCGTCGAGATCGAGATGCCCCCCATCGACATCGCCCAGTCGGAGAACAGCAACCGGGTGTAATCGAGCTTACGGGTGATCACGTCGAACATGATCGTGAAGATCAGCGGGAGGATGATCAGCCCGATAATTTGCCGATCGCGCGGGCAAAGGCATCGAGCCGGCCGGCAATCCGAAGAAGTGCGTCCATGAATCAGATCCGAAGCGGTTCTCTTGGTACGGGGCAAGGCGGGGTGCAGCCTGGCCGGATGCACGCCATCATGCAAAAGGCGGCGAAACTCTCGCCCGCCGCCCGTCTTGCTTTCTATGCGCTTTCGAGCAAGGCGGCAGGTCCCCGCTGCAGCGAGACCTGCCCGTCGCTCATTACTTCAGGTAGCCGCGCTCACCCCAGACCTTGTAGCCCTCGTGGAACTCGGCAAAGCTGGCCCAGACCTTCTTGACGTCGTCGTTGGCCTTCAGTTGCTCCTGCAGGACCTCGTCCCAGGCCTTGCGCAGTTCCTTCAGGATGTCGTCGGACCAGGTCATGTTCTTGACCCCGTCCTTCTCGTTGGCCAGCATCGCCTTGAACTGCGAGGCCTCGCCATCGGCGATCTGCTCGGCAATGTTGGCATCGCAGGCCGTCTCGATCATCGCCTGGTACGGTTCGGACAGCCCCTTCCACTTGTCCGCGTTGACCAGGATCTCGTTGGTCGTTGCCTGCTGGTGCCAGCCGGGGAAGTAGTTGAACTTGGCGATCTGGTAAAAGCCCAGCGAGCGGTCGATGGCCGGCATCGAGAACTCGGTGGCATCGATCGTGCCCAGTTCGAGTGCCGGGTAGATGTCGCCTGCGGCCAGCAGCTGCGTCGAGACACCGAACTTCTGCATGACCAGTGCGCCGGTGCCGAAGAAGCGCATCTTCAGGCCCTTGAGCTGGTCGAGCGACGTGATTTCCTTGCGGAACCAGCCCGAGGTCTCCGGGGCGATCATGCCGCACAGGTGGAACTTGATGTTGTCGCGCGCGAAGATCTCGGTGGCCAGCTCGTTGCCGCCGCCGTACTTCATCCAGGCCAGGTACTCGCCGGTGCCCGGGCCGAACGGCCAGCTCGAGAAGAAGTTGAACACCGGGTTCTTGCCCTGGTGATAGCCCGAGGTGCCGTAGGCCGATTCGAACGCGCCCTTGCTGACCGGGTCGAAGTACGCATTGCCGCCGGCCAGGGCGCCGGGCTCGAAGTACTTGATGTCGAACTTGCCGCCGCTCATCTTGCGCACGAGCTCGGGCACGCGCTTGGATGCCGGGCCGAGCACGGCCAGGTTGGAGCCGTAACCCGAGTGCATCTTCCAGCGCACACGCTCCTGCGCGGTGGCATCGGGGGCAACGGCGGACAGGGTCAGCGCAACGGCTGCCGACAAGACGCTGACGGTCTGGGTGAATCGCTTCATGTTTTCTCCTCCAACTAGATCGGGCTAGTGTTCGTCTTTAATGCGGCACCCGCCTCTTGGTGGGCCGGGTACCGAATTTGAGCGCAGAGAGTAACACGTTGTGAGCCGGCCATCAGCGACCGAGTTCACGGTGCCGGATGTTGCAATGCAACGTAGCTGCCCGCGGCGCGGCAACGCCCGCGCAGCGGTCCGCGCTATCCTTGCACCGGCCCCTCCCAGGAATCCAAGATGACGACACCGTCCCCGCCAACGACCGATTCGCGCATCGCCAGGCTGCAGGCACTTTACGCCGCCGCGGTGCACGACGTCCTGCGTGGCCTGGGCCACGACGATTGCGTGCTGCCCGCCGCGCTGCGTCCGCTCGATCCGACCAGCCGTCTCGCCGGCCCGGTCTGGACCGTGTCCGGTTACCTTGACAAGTCGCGTTCGCGCCACGACACACTGCTCGGCTGGACGACCGTGTTGTCGCGCGCGCCGGGCGGACACATCGTGGTCTGCCAGCCCAACAACCAGCAGGTGGCCCTGATGGGCGAACTGTCGGCCGAGACGCTGCAGGCCAAGGGCGTGCTCGGCTACGTCGTCGATGGCGGCTGCCGCGACACCCAGGCGATCCTCGATCGGCGCTTTGCGGTATTTCACACGTTCTTCACCCCGTCGGACATCGTCGAGCGCTGGATGCCCGATCGCTTCGGCGAGGCGCTGACGATCGGCTCGGTGACCTTGCAGACGGGCGACTGGCTGATCGGCGACCGAGATGGCCTGGTGGCGATTCCGCAGGCCATCGTCGACGATGTCATCGAGCGGACCGAGGCGGTCGCGGGGACCGAGAACCAGGTGCGCGACGCGATCCGCGCCGGCATGGACCCGGTCGATGCCTACCTGAAGTTCGGCAAGTTCTGAGCGCCGGCCCGATGACGACCCGGCCCCTGGACACCGCTGCCCGCGCACCGGTGACGGGCCAGCCGCCGGTGCGACTGGTGATCTTCGATCTCGGGGGCGTGCTGCTGAACATCGACTTCGACCGCAGCTTCCGGATCTGGGGTGACGCCGCCGGGATCGATCCGCAGCTGCTGCGACGGCGATACGCGATCGACGATGCCTATCGGCGCCATGAGCGAGGCCAGATCGACGCCCACGCCTACTTTGCGGCGCTGGCCGAACGGCTGTCGATCACGCTGCCCTACGAAACCTGGTTGCAGGGCTGGAACGCACTGCTGCTCGACGAGGTGCCCGGCATCCGGGCGCGCATCAGCCGTGCCCGCCGCGCGGGACGGGTCTGCGTGTTCAGCAACACCAATGCCGCGCATGCCCAGGTGTGGATGGGCACGCATGCGGCGATGCTCGGGCTGTTCGACAAGGTTTTCACCTCGTCGGACCTGGGACTGCGCAAGCCAGAACCCGAGGCCTTCGCAGCCGTGCTGGCGGCGATGGGGGCCACTGCCGCGCAAGCACTGTTCTTCGATGACACCGAGGAGAACATCGATGGCGCCCGGCGGGTCGGCCTGCGCGCGGTCCGGGTCCGCTGCCCGGCCGACATCGATTCGGCGCTGGACGACCTGGGCCTGTAGCGGGAGCCACCCCCGCGCCGACCAGCCCGGACTGCCCGGACAGCAATGCGGCGCCGATCATCGGCAGCGCGGTCAGCGAAAAACGGGCGGCGAGGAACGGCTTGGCATCAGCACGCCGGTCACGTCAGCGCCCGGCGCCGAGGTCGGCGAAGTAGCGGGTGAAATGATCGATGCAGGCGCGGATCTTGGGCAGCCTGTGGCGGTCGGGCAGCGTCACCGCAAAAATGGGAAACCGCCGCGGATCGCGAAAGGCATCGAGCACCGGCACGATCTCGCCGGCCGCCAATGCGGCCGGAATCACCGCGGTATTGAGTCGGGCGATGCCCAGGCCGTGGCGCACCATCGTGAGCGCCATCGCCGTGTTGTTGACCCGGTGAAAACCGGCCACCACCTGGTCGATCTGCTTGCGCTCGATCCGGAAGCGCCAGCGGTTCAGCGGACCGGATACCGCATGGGTGATGCACCGGTGGCGACGCAGGTCGTCGGGATGTCCGGGCACACCGTGTTGCGCCCGGTACCGGGGTGATGCGTAAAGCGCACGACCGTACTCGCCGATCCGGCGCGCCACCAGGTTCTCGTTGTCGACGATGTTCGTGCGCAGCGCCAGATCGATCCCCTCGGTGGCCAGATCGACCATGCTGTCATTGGCGATCACGTCGATCCGCAGACCCGGATGCCGGCCGGTGAGCGCGGGCAACGACGGGATCACCTGCAGGTCCCCCATGATCTGGCTGACCGACAGGCGGACCACGCCGGTCGGTGAACCGCTGCGGGTGTCCAGTTCGGCCGACAGCTCGGTCAGGGAATCGACGACCCTGCGGGCGTGGCCGAGAAACAGTTCACCCTCGGGCGTCACCGACAAGCCGTGGGTGGAGCGGTTGACCAGCCGGACCCGGTAGGCCTGCTCGAGCCGCGTGATGGCCCGCGACACCTGCGACACGGGCACGTCGCGTTCGCGGGCGACTGCCGACAGCGTGCCCAGTTCGACCACCCGCACCAACATGCCCAGGTCGGCCGTGGACGGTTCGTTCATCCGCGCGGGAATCGTGGTGGCGTGGGGCACGGGCGATCTCCTCGGCAAGGGCTTTGCAATTGGTGCAAAACCATTTTCCCGGAAAAGGGCTTACCGACCAAGCCCGGTGTGCGTACATTGACCTTGTTGCATGTCACGCCTCACGACACGCCCCACCTCCAATCCTGACCTCGGGAGCATCACCATGAACTCACGCCACACCAACCCCGCTGCCCTGCCCGATTATCCCGCGCTGTTGGCGCACGGACGCCGGCTGCGCAGCCAGGCCGTGCACGCGATGCTGCAACGACTCTTCGGTCGCTGGGAAACCCGGCAACAGGCGATTGCGCCGGGGCGGGCCGACCGCGTATCGGTCACCGACTGCGCCAATCCGTCCTGCGCCTGACGCAGGCCGTCGGGGCCGGCGCGCCAGGTCCGTGCGGGCCGCGGCCGGCCCAAGCAGGCGTTGGCCCGGCGCATCACGGGAGAACGCCCGCGAGATGTCGTCGGGCCGGGGCGTATGCGATACTGATCGCGACCTCCTGACCAATCCAGCGCCCCGGTCGGTGGCGCTCACCCGAACCCCACCCATGCTGCACGCGGACAGCGCGCGCAACCGGCTAGCCGGTATCGCGATCATCAGTCTGGCAACCCTGTGCTTTTCCCTGCTCGACGGCTCGGCCAAGTGGCTGGTGCAGACGGTGGCGATCGTCCAGGTGGTGTGGTTGCGCTTCTTGTTCCAGGTCCTGGTCTCGGTTGTCGTGATGGCCCCTATCCAGGGCCGGCGGATGTGGCGAACCCGCGCCTGGAAGCTGCAGTTGCTGCGCGCGACGATGCTGGGCACGATGACCTCGCTCAACTTCATGGCGCTGCGCCACCTGCAACTGGCCGAAACCGCCTCGATCATGTTCATCGCGCCCATCCTGGTCGCGCTGCTTGGCTGGCGCTACCTGGACGAGCAACTCGACCTGGGCCGGTGGCTGGCGATCATCGTCGGCTTTGTCGGGGTGATCGTCATCCTGCAGCCGGGCGCGAGCGGCTTTCACCCGGCGATGCTGCTGGCGCTGGGCAATGCGGTGCTGATCGCCGGCTTCGGCCTGCTGTCGCGCAAGCTGGCCGCGATCGACAACCCGGCCACCACCCAGATGCTCTCCGGCCTGGGCGCGGTGGTCGTGCTGGCGCCGGTCGCGCTCTGGACCTGGTTGCCGATGCCCGGCTGGCTGCACTGGGTGGTGCTGATCGGCGCCAGCTCGGCAGCGGCGCTGGGCCACTATCTGCTGGCGCTGTCGTTTCGCTACGCGCCGGCCTCGACGCTGGCGCCGTTCCAGTACCTGCAACTGCTCTACATGATCGCGATCGGCTTCGTGGTGTTTGGCGACATCCCGCCGCAGCAAGTGGTGGTCGGTGCCGCGATCGTGATCGGCAGCGGTGTCTACCTGCTGGTGCGCGAAAGCCGGGTCAAGGCCGTGCCCGTGGCCGCCACCGAGCCGGCGCGCGACTGAGCCTGGTCGTCAGTGCCCGGCATCGCGGCCGCCGAACATCGCCAGGTTCAGCGACTCGCTGGGCCCGATCCAGAGTGCCCTGTCCCGGTGGTCGACCAGCTCGTCGCCGGTCTCGGGGTGCACGAACACGGTCAGGCCGTCGCGATGCAGGACCAGCCAGTGGATCACCTGGGAAAAATCGGTCGGGGCAAAGGCCAGCTGGCAACTGCCGCGCGGATGCGGTCCGACCGGCTGGCGATGCAGCCGGCCCTTTTGCACCGGCAGCGCGTCGGCAGCCGCCTGGACGACGACCGCCGCCTGCCCGGCGCTGCCGTCGTCGAAATAGACGTGCGCATGCCAGCCGCGGATCACGGCCGCAAGGCCGGCTTCCATCAGGCGGTCGCCGACTGGTCGTCGGCCCGCACGGCCCGCACCCGGGCGACCTCGGCTATCGCCGCGTTCAGCTCATCCCCGCTGGCATCGGACAGTGCCGCCTCGATCAGGTAGTCCAGGATGGCCCCGGCATCGGGGCGATTGAGCAGCGAGTCGCCGAGCTCGATGATCCGCTGGTAGGTGCTCAGCGACCCCGCGTGGGTGTCGCCGTAACCCTTGATCAGGCGCGCCGAACGCGCAAACGCCACGGCCAATGCCGGGTTGGCCTCTCGGGCACCGCGCACGCGCGCCAGCCAGGCATCGATGTGCTCGGACTCGCGACCGTGGCGCAGCGACTGGCGCCGCCAGTGACGCATCCTGGCCAGCAGGTAGAGCTGCAGGAAGCCCCACAGCGTCGTCGTGCGGATCGTCATGCCGCGGCTGAAGCGACGCCGCACCAGCGACGACAACCACGAGGACTCGCGGATCCGGTGACCCCACTTGGCCGGCAGCGTGTCGATCACCTCCTCGAGCCGCGGATGAAGGAACTCGACCTGGTCGATCGGCTGCGCCGCCTCGGCGCGCACCTCTTCGCGGATTGCCGCAAAGCGGCTCTTGCGGATCTTGAGGTCGGCCACCCGGACCGGGTCTTCGTAGCACATGCGCAGTGCCAGCCAGCGGGCGGTCTCGGTGGCCAGTTCGGCCGAGCCGTCGGGCGAATCGACGATCGACTCCAGCCGCTGGAGATACTCACGGGCATAGTCGGCATCGAGGTAGTCGGTGCAGCGCCGGACCCCTTCGAGGGCGAACCGATGGGCCGCCACCGGTTGGTGGGCACGGATGCGCTCGCCCAGTTCGCCAGTGGGCAGGGTCACGCCGGCCAACGCGACGATCGCCGGCACCGCGTCGCCCGCCGCCGACGGGCTGCCCGCCTGGTCTGCCGACGGGGTCGCGAGCGCTTCATCGGCCGGGCTGGCGGGCACCGGCCCGCCGGGGACCGCATCATCGCCAGCGCCGTCCGCCGCTGGCGCATCTTGCGCCGACTGACCGGCCTGCAGTTCGACGATCGCGCGGTCGTGGGCAGCCTGCAGCGTGGCCAGGCTGGCCTTGACGCCGACCCCGCCACTGCGGATCGCCTCCTCGAACTCGGCCAACGGGAACGGCAGCACGCCGGTCGCGGCAACCGCGCCGAACAGCGACGCCGAGATCACGCTGCCATGCTGCTCGGCGATCTGGCTCATGTCGAAGGCCAGCAGGCGGGCAGCGGCCTCCCGGGCCGCGTCGCCGACCTTGCCCGAATCGGCCATGCCGTTGCCGGGCACGATCTTCTCGGCCGTCGCGTAGGCGCGATGGGTCGAGGCCACCAGTGTCGTGCGATCGGGGGTCACCAGGCCGCGCTGGATCGCCCTGCCCGCCTCCATCCATTCGGCGGCCACGACCAGGTCGACATCACCGGACAGCGGCATCAGCGCCAGGACCGGATCCCGGGCCGGTTCCGACGCATGGGTGCGGAACAATTCGAGATAGTAGATCGTGGCACCGGTGCGCTGCGCGACGCCGGGCACCGAGGTGGCCTGAACCCGCCAGGCATTGCGCCGCGCCAGCTCGACGATCCAGTCGGACAGCACGCCGCCGCCCTGGCCCCCCATCGCGACGATCGCCACGCTGATGCGCTGCGACTGCCCCGGCTCGAGTGGCGGCGCGGTATCGCGTGGCTCGCGCGTCGCCACTGCGGGCGGGCCGCCGGCAGGCGGCGCGGTCCTGGCGGGTGTGTCGACTGGCCCGGCGGCGACCGGCGCCACGGCCGGCTCTGCGGTAGCGGCGCCGGTTTGCATCGGCGCCATGGCCCCGGCAGGCGCATCCGCGGCGACCGGCACCAGGTCTGCTTGCGGGCCCGATTGCACGCTCGCGGGTGGGACGCCTTCGTCCGGGTCCGTAGCGGCGGGCGCAGGATTGTCCCGTGCCTCCTCGCGCCGCCGCGCCAGTTCGCGCTGCTTTTCAACCTCGAAGCGCTCGCGCAGCGCCGGATCGGCGACCTGGCCGGGCGGAGGCGGCAGGCCGCGGTGTCGCGAGCGTTTGCTCATGGCGCCAGCCCTGCCTGGGCAAAGCGGCGACGACGGGCGCGCTCGGCGCCCGCCTGCAGCCAGCGGATCAGCGTGCGACTGACGGCGCGCCGCGCGCGCTCGACCGAGGCCCGGATTGTGGACGATCTCGATGCGCACGAACGATGGACACAACACCGAGGCGTGGGCGTTTTCGCCGCCTGAGCCGCAACCGACACAGCTGTTGTCGACATGGCTGACCGGATCGACGCGCAATGGGTCGGGGTTGTCCTTGATCGTCAGCGACAGGCGGCCCGAGAGCCGGATGCACGCCCGATCACCGGTGCAGGTCTCGGGGTCGATGAAAAAGCGCTCGCGCACCGCCCGCCTGCCCGAGCGCACCCGCTCGCCGAAACAGCGGCTTTTCGCGACGTTGGCGATTGAGCATGCACTCGCTCTGCGCGACGATCACCTTGTGACCCAGCCCCTTGCCCTTGACCGCATCGCGAGATCATGTCGCGCATCTGGCCAACGTCGTAGGTGCGGGAGACCTCGCGCACCCAGGGCACGCCGACCCCGCGCGCCGCATTGGCGATCGGGTTGTTGGTGCTGCGGCTGCGGTTGAACGCCCGCGATGACAGGATGTCCTGGCCGCCGGTGGCAGCCGAGTAGCCGTTGTCGACGACGATGGTCACGCTGTCGCTCTTGTTGAAGACCGCGTTGCCCAGGCCGCTGGTCAGGCCGTTGTGCCAGAACCCGCCATCGCCCATCACCGAGATCGCCGGCTTGTCCGAGGGCACGTTGAACGCCGAGGCGCCGGCCGCGCCCAACCCGTAGCCCATCGTGGTCTGGCCCAGGTTGAATGGCGGCATGATCGAGAACAGGTGGCAGCCGATGTCGCAACTGACGTGCAGCGGCCCCGTTTCCTTTTCGACCATCTTCATCGCGGTGAAGATCGGCCGTTCGGGGCAGCCGGTGCAAAACCCGGGCGGGCGCGGCGGCACCGTGGTGGCCAGCGCCTTGACGGCGGCGGTGTCACGCAGACGCTCGAGCACCACCAGCGAGTCGGCACCGGTTTCGATCAGGCGCGGCGACACCCGCTCGAAGAATTTGCGCAGGCCGGCCATCAGCGCATCGCCGGTGTACTCACCGGCCATCGGCAGCACGTCCTTGCCGTAGACCTGGCAGCGCACCCCGGCCTTGCGCAGCATCGAGTTGATCGCCTGCTCCAGGTAGTCAGGCTACGACCTTCCTCGACCAGCATCACCGCCTGGCGCGAGCGACAAAAGCGCTCGATCTCGTCAGGCACCAGCGGGTAGGTCACGTTGAGCACGAATAGCGGGATCTTGGAATTGCCGAATGAATCGGCCAGACCGAAGCGCTCGAGCGCGCGCAGCACGGTGTTGTACATGCCGCCCTGCATGATGATGCCCAGGTCGTTGTTCTCGCCTGGGAAGAACTCGTTGAGCCGGTGCTCGCGGATGTAGCGCTCGGCCGCGGGCCAGCGATCCTGGATTTTTTCTTTTTCGTGCGCGTACGACGCGGGCGGCAGCACGATGCGGCTGGTGTCGCGCCGCGGGTTGGCCAGTGCGTCCTCGATCGTGAACGATGGGCGGCGATTGTCCTTGGCGGTGAAGCTGCCGTAGACATGGCAGGCGCGGATGCGCAACTCGAGCATCACCGGCGTGTTGCTCGCCTCGGACAACGCAAAGCCGTGCTCGACCATGTCGACGATCAGGCTCAGGTTGGGGCGCGGATCGAGCAGCCAGATCTGACTCTTCATCGCGAACGCGTGGGTGCGCTCCTGCATGATGCTGGAGCCTTCGCCGTAGTCTTCGCCGATGATGATCAGCGCGCCGCCCTTGACCCCGCCCGAGGCCAGGTTGGCCAGCGCATCCGAAGCCACGTTCGTGCCCACGGTGGACTTCCAGGTCGCGGCGCCGCGGATCGGGTAATTGACCGACGCGGCCAGTGTCGCCGCAGCGGCGGCCTCGGAGGCGCTCGCCTCGAAGTGCACGCCCAGGTCGGCCAGGATGTCCTGGGCATCGGACAACACGTCCATCAGGTGCGAGATCGGCGCCCCCTGGTAGCCGGCGACATAGCCGACCCCGGATTGCAGCAGCGCCTTGGTGACCGCCAGGATGCCCTCGCCGTGAAAGACCTCGCCTTCCCCCAGGTGCAGCTTCTTGACTTCCTCGGCAAATGAACGCTCCAGCCATGGTGCCGCTCCTGGACCAGGGCCAGCACCCGCAAGGGCTGCCCGAGCCGTTCTCGATCTTGAGCGGCGGGCAGATGATGACCGCGCCGGTCGCAGGGCAGTTGGTCGAGGTTTTCAGGCACTGCAGCCCGTACTTGTTGTTGCCGTGCATGTAGTAATGACAGGGTAAGGCGGGCGCAGGTGGAACCCCTGGCCGGCATCGGTGCCGATGGCCTCGGTGCCAAAGCCGATCACGCCGCGCTCGTGGATCAAGGAATTGCACGACCTCGGCATCGGGCCCCGGCGTGTGCTGGCCGGTCTCGTCGAAATTCTGGAAGGCCGTCGGGTCGGTGCGCAACGACCAGTCGGTGCGCATCAGCACCCAGCTGCCGGCCGGGATCCGGCCGTGCTCGGCCTCCCAGTCCTTGACGAAGGCCACGGTCAGCAGGAAGTCGGCGTCCGCCGCCGATTCGGCCGAGCAGTCCAGCACGCAGGCCGGCGCGATGAAGTTGCCCACCGGCACCGTGTCGACCGTGTTGTTGGGCTGGTCCTTGCCCGAGATCCAGTGCGACGGCGCATCGAAATGGGTGCCGGTGTGCTCGCCGCAGGAAAAGTTGTTCCAGTACCAGCCGGGCCCGCGGGCATCGTAGCGGGAGATCTCCTCGATCCGGAACGGCCAGCATTGCCCCATTTCGGGGGGCAGCACGATCTGCGGGAAAGACGGACTCAGGACCTGGGTGAGATCGACGATGCGGATCTGCCCACCGGCCAGGGCGCTGACCAGGTCGACCAGCACGTTCGTTTTCTCCACTACCTCGGTCATTGCGTCACCTCATCGAACTCGGACGCCGGCAACAACCGGCGCACCTGACAAAATACCACCTGCTGTCAAGCACCCATGACGCTCAGTAGGTTATCGAGCCTACCGACGTCCCGCCGCAGACGAACAGCGTCTGGCCGGTGACGAAGCCTGCCTGCGGATCGATGAAGAACATCACCGCCCGGCTGACATCGTCCGGCCGGCCCAGCCGGCGCACTGGTACAGACTCGGTGATCCTGGGGATCTTGGGACTGTCGGCCGGGATGATTTCGTGGAACATCTCGGTCTCGGCGATCGGGCCCGGGCACACGACGTTGCAGGTGATCCCGTCGGCCGCCAGTTCCAGCGCCCAGGTCCGCGCCATGCCCAGCATGCCGGCCTTGGTCGTCGAGTAGGCGGTACGGTTGGCCAGCCCCAGCACCGCCCGGGTCGACATCAGCAGGATGCGACCGTAGCGCTGCGCGCGCATCGTCGCCAGATTGGCCTGCACCAGCGCCAGCGGTGCCGACAGGTGCAGGTGACCGAGCGCGGTCAGGTCTTGCTGGGTCACCTGCTCGAGCGGCTTCTCGCGCACCGACCCGGCGTTGTGCACGATCGTGGTGACCGGATAGCGGGCCGCCAGGTCGATCGCCAGCTCGCGGGTGGCCACCGGGTCGGCCAGGTCGATCGCGACCGGAATGACCCGCTTCGAGGCGCTGTCCGGCGCGCGGCGGGCCATCGAGATCACCGTGTAGCCGGCCTCGGTCATCTGCGCGACGATGCGCGCGCCGATGCCGGCACTGCCGCCGGTGACGATGGCAAAACGTTCCTCGTTACCACTCATGGCCGGGCCACCTCGTGCTCGAGCGCCTTCGGATTGTCACGCAGCCGGGCCAGCCAGTCCTGGGCGACATCGCCCGGGTAGATGTCCTCGGCGCTCCCTTCGAGCGCACCGACGATCGCCTTGGCCACGGCCTCGGGGGTCAGCTTGGGCGGCGGCATCATCTGGTTCCACTCGTCGTCTATCGGCCCGGGAAACACGTTGATCACGCGCACGTTCGCCGGGCGCATCTCGGCGCGCAGGCACTGTGCCAGCGAATAGGCGGCCGCCTTGGACGCCGAATAGGTGCCGTGCGCCGGAAAGTTGGCCAGCGCGTAGACCGACAACAGGTTCACCCAGGCGGTGGCGCTGGACTGGCCATCGGCGCCGCGCGCCCGCATCACCGGCCCGAACTCCTGGGCCAGGCGCAGCAGCCCGAAGTAGTTGACGTCCATTTCGGCCCGCGCCGTGTCGACCCCGTAGCGGGACGCGATGCCCTCGCTGCGATGATGCTCGGCATTGTTGACCAGGATGTCGACCTTGGCGGCGATCGAGCCGGCCACGTCCTTCACCTGGCGCGAGTCGGTCAGGTCGAGCGGCACCAGGTGCACCTGCGGCAGGTCTTCCAACTCCTTGAGCCCGGGAAACTGCTTCCAGGGTTCGGCATGGCCGACCCAGACCAGGTCGGCACCGGCCGCCACGAGCGCCCGCACGATCGCCTGGCCGGTGGGCGTCTTGCCGTCGGTGACCAGCGCCTTGCGAAAACGCGGGTGGCAGGTCAGTTCGCGCAGTTGCGGATCGTCGGCCATGTGGGGGGTCTCCTTGTCGGGAATGGCAGTGAGCACGGCCTGGCCGGCCCGGTCCAGGCCGGCGCGCACCCGCACCCGGCTGGGCGCCGGCGCGCAGTCGCCGTGCAGGTGCACGACCACCGTGGGGCCGGCATCGAGGCGCACCATGCCCAGGCGCCAGGGCAGGCGCTCGCGAAAGAACAGGTCGTTGCTGTGGCGCAGGATCGTTTCGGAAATCAGTTCGCCCCCTTCGGGCTGCGCCTCCCAGCGCAGGCGCACCGACAGGCAGCGCAGGCAGGCCTCGCGCGGCGGGTATTGCACCGCCTGGCAATCGCGGCAGACCTGCAACTCGAACCGGCCCAGCGCGGCCGCCGCCGTCATGCCCAGCGCCACCCGGCTGCGCACCCCCGGCGGCTGGTTGGGCTGGCGCGAACGCAGGACCGGGTTCTTGCGCGGCGGACGGGTCAGGGCATCGGTCATGTCGGGATCTCCTCGGGTGCGGTGCCGCGACCCAGCAGCGCCGCGCCGCTGCACACGCCCCGGTCGTAGTTGATCATGCCGAATCCGCAGACCAGGCCCACCTGCGCGCCGGGCACCGTCGTCGCGCGCGCCTGCCCGCTCAGTTGGCGGATCGCCTCGACCATGCCCAGGTAGCCACCGGCCGCCCCCGCCTGGCCCACCGACAACTGGCCGCCGGACGTGTTGATCGGAAAGCTGCCGTGAATGTCGAACGTGTGTTCGCGGATGAACGCCGGGCCCTCGCCCTTGGCGCAAAAGCCCAGATCCTCGAACTGCATCGCATTGATCACCGGATAATCGTCGTAGGTCTGCATGAAGTCCACGTCGTCGGTGCCGACACCGGCCTGCGCGTACAGATCGTCGCGGTCCATCTCCCAGCCACCGCGCATCTGGATCGGGTCTTCGGGAAACGCGTTGTGGCGCTCGATCGTGCCCAGCATCCGCGCGTAGGGCAGGCCCAGCGCCTCGGCCCGCGCGACGCTCATCACGAGAAAGCTCTCGGCGCCCGCGCACGGCATCACGCAGTCGAACAGGTGCAGCGGGTCGGCCACCGGGCGGGCGTCCAGATACTGCTCGAGCGTCAGCGGCTTCTTGAACAACGCGCCGGGAAAGTTCAACGCGTTGGCCCGCTGCGCCACGCACAGCTTGCCAAAGTCGGCGCGGGTGGCCCCGAACTCGCGCATGTAGTAACTGGTGAGCAGCGCAAAGCTCGCATTCGGACCGCCCGACCCGTAGGGGTAGACGGCATCGCGGGCGAACTGGCTGAAGTTGGCGATCATGTGCCGGAAGGAATCGACATGGTTGGTGTCGGCGGACACGCAGGCGATAATGTCGGCATCGCCTGCCTGCACCGCGCGCGCCGCCCGGCGCACACCGACCACCGCACTGGCCCCGCCCATCGGCACGTGATCGAGCCAGCGCGGGCTCAGCCCCAGGTGCTGCATCAGGCCGACCGCGGTATCGGGTGCCAGCAGAAAGCTCGAGATGCAGCAGCCATCGAGGTCGCTCTTGCGCAGGCCGGTGTCGGCCAGCATCGTCGACAGCGCGCGCGCCAGCCACCAGTGGGCACTGTGGATCGAGTAACGCTCGTAGGGCACGGTGACCGGCGCGACGAGCGCGATGTCCTCGTAGCCACGCCGGGCCGATTGGCCGATCGCGGCCATGTCAGGCGGCCCCGCCGGCGACGGCGTCGCGCTTTTTCATCGTGCGCAGATCGAAGCACGTCCCTTTCCCGGCGGCGGCCACGCAGTCGTTGGCCAGTGTGCGCAGCTCGCCACGCTGGATCTTCTGGGTCGCGGTCAGCGGCAGCCGGGGCACGAAGGCCAGAAAACCCGGGGCCTTGAAATAGGCCAGCTCCTTCAGACAATGGGTGACGATGTCGCGTGCCATCGCCTCGTCGGCCTGGGCGCCGTCGCGCAACTGCACGCAGGCCATCACCTCGTCGCCACGCACCTCGTCGGGCACCGGTGCCACGCCGGCCGCGGCCACCTGCGGATGCTGCAGCAACACGCCTTCGACCTCGACCGCGGCGATGTTCTCGCCGCTGCGCCGGATCACGTTCTTCTTGCGATCGACGAAGTGCAGATCGCCGTCGGCATCGACGCGCACGATGTCACCGGTATGGAACCAGCCGCCGGCCCAGGCCTCTTCGGTGGCCGCGGGGTTCTTCAGGTAGCCCTTGAAAAAACCGAACTGCGGATCGCTGCCCGCCCAGCGCACCAGCAACTCGCCCGGTTGCTCGGAAGCGCAGCGCGCGCCGGTGTCGTCCAGCACCTGGATCGCGACCCCGGCCGGCGGCCTGCCAAAGCAGTTGCTGCCGACCTTGCGCGGCTCGTGGTTGGCCATGATGCAGGCACCGGCCCCGGTCTCGGTCATCGCCCAGCCCTCGACCAGCGGGAAGCCAAAGCGTGCCTCGAACGCCTGGTGATGGCGCCTATCGACCCCGGCGCCGAAACCGAAACGCACGCTGTGGGCACGGTCCTGCGCCGACGGCTCGGCGCCGATCAGCATCGCCGGCATGACGCCCAGGTAGTGGATGACCGTGGCCCGCGACTCGCGCACCGTGTCCCACCAGTCGGCCGGGTGGAAGCGGTCGGCCAGGATGATCGTGCCGCCGGTCACCAGCATCACCATGCTCGAGAACGCCATCGCGTTCATGTGCACCATCGGCAACGGCGAGATCAGCCGTTCGCGCCCGTCCTGCAACGTGGCCAGCCCGCCCAGCGTGCGATACCAGTGCGCAGCGAACAGAAAGTACTCGTTGGGCAGGATGCAGCCCTTGGGCTGACCGGTGGTCCCGGACGTGTACAGCAGCGCACACTCGGTCTGCAGGCCGGGGGCATCGTCGCGCGGGGCCGCCACCAGCGCCTTGGTCGGCGCCTCGTCGGGGGCCATGATCGCCACCCGGGCGCCGCTGCGGGCCGCACCGTCGCGCAACCGCTGGTGGTGCGAGGCCAGCGAGATCGCCAGGCACATGTCCGAGTTCTCGATCAGGTAGGCCATCTCGGCCACCCGGAACTCGGGATTGATCGGCACCACGGACACGCCCAGCGCATTGAGCGCCAGCCAGTGCACAAAGAAGGCCGGTCGGTTCTCGACCAGCAGGCCGGCCCGGTGGCCGTGCCCGTAGCCGGCGGCGCGGTAGCGCTTGCTCAGCGCGAGCACGTCGGCCAGCATCGTGCCGTAGGAGATCTCGCCGGCGGCGATGTCGTAGGCGCGGGCCGTGCGTTCGGGTACGCACAGAAACGCCTGGTCGGGCCAGCGCCCGGCCGACTGCTGGAACGCATCAAACACCGACCCGGTCAGCGCCGGGGTCAGGCCATCGGACAACACGGGGATCGTCATGGGAACATCTGCAACGAAGGGAACCCGGCATCCGGATTGACCAGTTCGACTTTCTTGAGCCGTATCCGGATCCGGTCCGATTCGAGCACCAGGTGGTGCCAGGCGGTGGCACCCAGCACGGTCTGCCTGTCGCGCTGGGTCTCGAGGAAGAGGAACGGCGTGCGCACGACCACCTCGCCGCGCGCGGTGTCGCGCTGCTCGATCATCGGCTGCTGCAGCACGTGGTGACCGTAGCTGGGCACGCCCTGCGAGAACGAGCGCGGATTCTTGAGCCGCTCGATGCGCACCTTGAGCAACAGCTTGTCCTCGTAGAACAGCGAGTTGTGATTCAGCCCATCGGGCTGGCCCCGCGTGAGCGGCATCCAGTAGATGCCATCGTCGCAGAACATCTCGTACCAGTCGTCGAAGCGCTTTTCATCGAGCGTGCGGGCCTCGTCGTAGACGAAGGCGATCGCCGCGTCATCGGTCGGCAGGCTCATGACGACACCCCCGGCGCCGTGTTGCCCTGTCTGAGCATCGACGAGAGCATGAATTTCTTCCAGGCGCGGTACTGACCACGCATGGACACCTCGTTGTTGCCCGGATAGACACCGGCAATCGATTCGCGCTCGGCCGGATCGTGACCCCGATGCAGGCTGACCCAGTCGTTGCCCGTGGCCGCCAGGCCTTCCTGGATCGCGCGGTAGCAATGCAGGTCGTCGTGGCCGACGACCGAGGTCGGGGCGTTGATCAGGCGTGAGTACATCAGCGTGCGCTGCAACAGCGCATCGGGGGCGCCGGCCAGTCGGAAGGTCCAGCTTTCGATCATCGTCTTGTCGGGACCGATCGGGCGCGCGATCCGGATCGCCTGGATCGCACCCTTGATCGTGAGCGTCGGGTAATACACGGTGTTGTGCCGCGCTTCGGACAGGATGGCACGGGCCCGCTCCTCGCCCTTGGCCTCGATCAGCAGTCGCTCGTAGTCGGAAACCGCCGAGTACGCCGAGTGGATCGAGAAGTTCACGCCGGTGTAGCTGTGCCCGTTCTCGAAGATCCTGACCCCCATCTTGTCGAAGAAATCATGCCCCGACACGAACGGCACGAACTGCTCTATCACCATCGGCTTGGGCTTGGCCGGGTCCTCCTTGGCCCAGAGCTTGCGCGCCGTGCCGGCAGACGACTCGTGGGCGACCATCGGGTGCAGACTGTCATTGAGGTTCTCGACGAACATCTTCCAGTTGCAGTCGTGCAGGTAGCGCAGCACGCCTCCGGCCACCTCCAGCCGTCCCTCGGGCGCCCGCTCGACCATGTTGTCGATGGACGTGAGCGACTCGCCAAAGTAGGTTTCCAGAGAGGGGGCGTGGGGATCGAGGTTGGCGAACACGAAGCCGCGGTAGTTGCGGGTGTTGGGCACATCGACTATCCCCTTGCCCGACTGGCACTGGGACAGTCCGGTGCCGGCATAGCCGTCTTTCACCGGGATCGCGAGGATCTGCCCGTCGAGCTTGTACGACCAGCCGTGGTAAGGGCAGCGAAAGAAGCGTCCGCAATTGCCCTGCGGCGCACTGACCAGTTTGGCCCCCTTGTGCGCACAACGGTTCATCAGCACCCGGACCTCGCCGTCGTCGCCGCGCACCATGATCACCGGCACCCGGCCGATGTCGGTGGTCGTGTAGTCGCCGGCCTTGGGCACCTGGCTGTCGTGACCGACGAACACCCAGGTGGCACCGAACAAGTGCTCCATCTCGAGATCGAAGATCTCCTGGTCGATATAGACATCGCGATGCACGGCGTCTTCGCGCACCAGGTCGGCGACCGCCTGTGGGTTGTCGCGGTATCGGTTCATCGTGGCCTCCTGCGATGAAGTGGGTCAGGGAAACACGGCGTCATGCGGTCGCACCCCGCTCTTGAGCCTGCTGCGCCGGCATCTGCTGCGGCGGCACTCTCGCCCCGAGCGAGGCCGACAGCAACTGCAGCAACTGCGCCATCTGCCGGGTCTGATCGTCGCTCAGTTCGGCAAACGCCCAGTCCTCGATCTGGCGCCCGACGCGGGTCAGGCACTCGTACTCGGCCCGACCCGCGGGACAAAGGTGGATCAACACCTGGCGCGAATCGGTCGGCGACACCTGGCGGCGGATCATCCGGCGGGCCTCGAGCCGATCGAGCGCGCGCGACAGCGTCGCCTGGTCGGTGACCGTGCGGTCGGCCAGTTC
Organism: Burkholderiaceae bacterium; assembly: GCA_041396665.1. Lineage (GTDB taxonomy): Bacteria > Pseudomonadota > Gammaproteobacteria > Burkholderiales > Burkholderiaceae_E > JAUIAI01. Next base: position 92,886 of record JAWKYE010000018.1, on the reverse strand, counting down.
GGAGATGATCAGACCATCCTGCTCGACCAGGAAGCCCAGCACCCGCCAGTGGGTCATGGTCATCGAGCGCCGGCGCAACTCGCGCTGCATCGGCGAGTTGATCTGCGCCACCACCCGGTTGAGCAGGTAGGGCAGGAACTCGCTGTGGGTGCGCGGCTCGGCCAGGCTGGGCTTCATCGCTCAGTCTCCGGCGGGCGGGCGCAACAGACCCTCGCTGCGCAACTGCGCGGCAAAACGGCCCAGCAGCCGGTCGCGGTAGGCCGAGGCGTCGATTGCCCGCCAGTCGTAAAAGCCCTGGCCGCTGCGCAGGCCGAGCTCTCCGCCGGCCATCAGTTGCTCGACGATGGCCGGCGTTGCGTAGCGCTGATCGCTGACCTTGTCGGCCATGTAGCGCCCGGCGTAGTACAGGATGTCCAGGCCGCCGTAATCGATGAATTCGAGCAGGCCCATCGACGCGTAGCGCATGCCAAAGCCCAGCTTGACCGCACGGTCGATGTCGGCCGCACTCGCCACCCCTTCCTCGACCATGCGTGCCGCCTCGTTCATCACCAGCGCCTGCAGCCGGGGCACGATGTAGCCTGGGCTGGGCGCACAATCGACCGGCACCTTGCCGATCGATTCGAGCATCCGGCGGGTGGATTCCAGCGCCGATGCCGCGGTGCCAGGGTGCGGCGACAACTCGACGATGGGGACCAGGTACGCGGGGTTCAGCCAGTGCGCGTTCAGAAAACGCGCCGGTCCGGCCAGTAACGTGGCCAGTTCCGGCGCCAGCATCGACGACGTCGTCGAGGCAATGATGCAGGCAGGCGGACAGAGCGACTCGATCAGTTCGAACGCGGCCCGCTTGTCGGCTATCCGCTCGGGCACTGCCTCGAACACCAGCCCGGCCCCGGCCAGCGCCTGGGCGGCCTCGTCGCGGGCGCAGAACCGGATGCGGCCGGCAATCCGGTCGATGTCGCTGGCGCCGATCAGCCCGGCCCGATTCAGGCTGCCCAGGTGATCATCGATCTCGGCCAGCGCCTGCTCGCGTTGCGCATGCGCGCCCTGCTCGTTGCGCGCCTTCAAGTCCAGCAGCGTCACCTTCACGCCGGCGTAGGCGAAGGCCACGGCCATGCTGCGACCCATCCTCCCGCTGCCGGCCGCCACGACGGCCAGGTCCGGCCGCTCCGGCGGTGATTCGCCGGCCGTGGCTGCCTCGAACTGCGGCGCCGTGCGTGGGTGCGCGTTCATGCGTCCAGCCCCTGTTGCAGCATCGCCTGCCAGGCCTCGCGCGAGAGGGTGTCCAGGCCCAGCGTCGCCAGCGTGCGCTCGCCATACAGGAAGCTGCCGCCGCAGACCGAACGGCCCAGCGCCAGCAGCCCGCTGGCCACCGGCGTCGGCACGCCGGCGTGCACGCCGATCGAGACCAGCAGCGACAGACCGAAGGCCACGTCCTCGGTCATGTAGCGATGCTCGGTCAGCCGGATGTGCTCGCGCCAGTCGCCGCTGCCGACGAGCCGGTCGTGGGCGTCCCCGTACATCCAGCAGTCCGACTCGTAATGGTCGCGCAGCGGGTAGTGATACGGCGCGTAGCCTAGTGCCTCGCGAATCGCGATCCGCTCGCCGTCCAGGTCGTCGGTGACCCGCCGGATCGATGGCTGGGTGCCCTCGTTGTGGATGTCCCAGCGCTCGAAATGCTCCAGTGGCCCGGCGTTCATCAGGATCAGTGGCGGATGGATGATCGGCCCGGCGTTCATCAACGCCCCGGACAGCGCGTCCTCGATCGGGTGCACGCAAGGGTAGGCCTGCTGCAGGCAGGCCATCGCCTCGGCGGTGCGCACGGCCGGAAACACACCGGTCGGCAGGCGCTTGGCGCGAATCGTGATCGCCACCTCGGACGGGCCGTGTTTGCGGGCCAGATAGGGCAAGGTACCGGTTTCGGCGAAGGTCACGCGCGCCTTGCTCCCGGCGGCCCGAATGCCCCGGGCCATCGCGACGCTGCCCAGTGTGCCCGGCGCGAGAAAAAGCACCTGGCCATCGACCAGGTGCGGGGCCACCGCAGCGGCCATGTCCTGCTGGGCGAAGGCCGGCGAGAACAGCAGCAGCAGTTCGGCCCCCGAGATCGCCCGCGCCAGCGAGTCGGTGACCGTGTCCAGACGAACGCTCCGGGTGCCTGCATGGTCCTGCAGCGACAGTAGTCGATGTTCGAGCAGCTGGCCGAACTGCCCGGCACTGCGCCGCCAGAGCGCGACCGAATGACCTTGGTCTGACAGGTCGGCGGCAGCCGCATAGCTGCCGTGACCACCTCCCAGGATGCCGATACGCATGCTGCCCCCTGCCCGGACTCGTTCCGATGATCTTATTTGCACATGCATTTAAACGCAAGCCGGACCGAAACGAGAAACGGCACCCTGCTGCCGAGAAGGTGCCGTTCGAGGGGATGGCCGGTTGCGACCCGCCAGCGCCGGAGCGCTGGTGCGATCAGACGCGCCAGCGATAGACGACCATCGGCGGGATATTGAAGAACTCGCGCTCGCTGCGCTCGGGATTGCCAAAGACCTGTTGCGAGAACTGCGCGACATGCGGGCGGAACTGGTAGGCGACGAAACTGCCGCCCGGAGGCAGCGCATCGTGGACCCGCTGAACGATCAGCCGGGCCAGCTCGGGCGGCATCGTCGAGAACGGAATGCCCGACACCACGGTTTGCGGGGCATCGAGCCCGTACTCCTTGACGACATCGGCGATGTGCTCGGCACTACCGCGATGCACGATCAGCCGGGGATCGTCGATCTTGGAGACGATCTCGACGAAATGCGGATCGATCTCGAGGCAGAGCAGGCGCGAATCGGCCGGCATCGCCTCGAGCAGCGCGCGGGTCGTGCCGCCGGTGCCCGGGCCGAGTTCGACGACGACCTTGGCCGTCGCAGCCTCGGTCATGCGCACGATGCGTCGTTCCATGAAACGCGAACTGGGAATGACCGAGCCAACACCGGCGGGGTCGCGCAAGAATCCGCGCAGGAATGCAAGAATCTCGTCCAAACGGGGGACTCTAATGGCATCGGGATGACGCATCAGGTTTTCTCCAGCGATAGGCGGGACTGCCCCGCCTTGTTGTGATGGAATTGTGCCTTGCTTTGCGATGGGCTGCCGGACCGATTCGTAACGAAATCTGCGCAGATCAGTTCGATCGCCTTTGCCGCCGCCGCCATCCCCATGGCCGCCGTGACGGTCACAATTGAACCATAGCCTGCGCAGGCAAGGGGTGAGCCCGGGTTGCCCCCGGTTTGCCCCGGGGTCCCGCGGGGCCCGGGCTGCTCGGTTGAATGGATCACCGGCACCCCGAAAAGGTGACCTGGCGTTCGTGGGAAGCCGTGATCCCGGCGCAGGATCGCGCGTACCCGGGCCAGCAATGCGTCGCCCCGGGTCAGCGCGAGATCGTTGCTCGTCAATCTGAGCGGATCGAGTCGCGCGCCGGCAGCACCGCAGACCACCAGTCGCTGGCCCTGCGTCCGGGCGTGCGCAATCATCGCGGCCTTGGCCCGGGTCTGGTCGATCGCGTCGATGACGACGCCGATCGGCGGACCGAGCAATGATTGCAAGTTGTCAGAATCGATGAAGGCCTCGATCGGCGTGACCCGGCAGCCTGGCGCGATGCGGGCGAAACGCGCGGCCAGGGCCAGGACCTTGGCCGCGCCAACGGTGTCGAGGTCGGCCTGCACCTGGCGGTTGAAATTCGAGACCGCGACATGGTCCAGGTCGATCAGCGTCAGTGCGCCGACCCCGCTGCGGCACAAGGCCTCGGCCGCCCACGAGCCGACACCGCCCACGCCCACGACGGCCACGTGGGCCGCGGCCAGCCCGGCCTGCGCCGATTCGCCCAGCAGCCGGGCAACACCCGCCTGGGCACGCGGATCAATGTCGTTCGCGTCGCCGGCTGCGACGGGCGTCATCGGCTCGGCCGATGGTTCATGGCAGCAGGATCGTCGAGCCGGTGGTTCGCCGGCTCTCGAGATCAGTATGCGCACGAGCGACATCGGCCAACGGATAGGTTTGACCGATCTTGATGTTGATCTTGCCGCTCTTGACCATCTTGAACAGGTCGCGGGACATCTCGACCAGGTTCTCGCGCTTGGCCGTGTGCGGCATCAGCGACGGGCGCGTGATGTACAGCGAGCCGCGCAACGCGGTCAGGGGCATCGGCGGCACCGGGCCCGACGCGTTGCCAAAACTGACCATCAGGCCGAAGTTCTGCAGGCTGTCGAGCGAACCCTGGAACGTGTCCTTGCCCACCGAATCGTAGACCACCGGCACCATCGCACCCTTGGTGATCTCGCGCACCCGGGCGGCAACATCCTCGGTCTTGTAGTAGATGATGTGCTTGCAGCCGTGCGCCTTCGCAAGCTTGGCCTTTTCCTCTGAGCCCACGGTGCCGATGACCTTCACCCCCAGCGCCTTGGCCCACTGCATCGCGATCAGGCCCACACCACCGGCCGCTGCGTGGAACAGGATGGTCTGCCCCTTTTGCAGCTTGTAGGTGCGTCGGAACAGGTACTGCACGGTCATGCCCTGCAGCATCATCGCCGCGCCGCTCGCGTAGCTGATCGACTTGGGCAGTTTGACGGCCACCTGGGCCGGCAGGTTGCGCACCTCGGCATACGCGCCCGGCGGCCCCCCGGCGTAAGCGACCCGATCGCCGACCTTCAGGTCCCTGACGCCCTTGCCGACGGCGATGACATCACCGGCCCCCTCGGTGCCCAGCCCGCCGGGCAGCGCCTGCGGATACAGGCCGGTTCGGAAATAGACATCGATGTAGTTCAGGCCGATCGCCTTGTGCTCGATCTGGATCTCGCCGTCCGCGGGCGGGCCGACTTCGACATCGACGTACTTGAGTACTTCCGGTCCGCCGGGAGCGTCGAACCTGATGGCCTTGGGCATTTCCATTCTCCGTGAGGACTGGGCGAACCGCCGGTTGCGGCGCGCCCTGGACCGACATGTTAATCGCCCGCGGGGTCGGGCGCCATTGCGCGGACCCGGCAAGGGCGCGGGCACGCCGTTGGTGTGAACAGACGCTAGAACGTGCCCGGGTACGCACCGCCATCGATCAGCAGGTTCTGGCCGACCACGTACGACGCCTGCTGGCTGCACAACCAGGCGCAGGCCTGCCCGGCCCGAACTCGGCCGCCTCACCGAAGCGGCCGGCCGGGATCGTCGCCAGGCGCGCGGCCACCACCGCGTCTTCGGATTGGCCACTTGCCCTGACCTGCGCACTGAAGTTGCTGCGCAGCCGGTCGGTGTCGAATGCGCCGGGCAACAGATTGTTGATCGTGACATTGTGTCGGGCACATTGGCGCGCCAGGCCGGCGACGAAGCCGGTGAGGCCGGCACGGGCGCCGTTGGACAGGCCCAGCATCGGGTACGGCGACTTGACCGAACTCGAGGTGATGTTCACCACCCGGCCAAAGCCACGCTCGATCATCGGATCGATCGTCGCCTTGATCAGTTCGATCGGCGTCACCATGTTCGCGTCGACCGCCCTGATCCAGTCGTCGCGCGAGAACTGGCGAAAATCCCCCGGCGGCGGACCACCGGCGTTGTTGACCAGGATGTCGACCTGCGGACAGGCGGCCAGCGCCCGGGCACGGCCCTGCTCGCTGGTGATGTCGGCGGCCACCGCGTGCACCTGCACGCCGAACGAGCGCAACTGCTCGGCCGCCGCCTCCAGCGGCCCGGCGGTGCGGGCATTGATGACCAGGTTCACCCCCCGGCCGCCAGCGCCTGCGCGCACCCATAGCCCAGTCCCTGCCGCACAGACCAGCGCCCACTTGCCCTGATCCCCAGATCCATCAAGTCTCTCCTTCAAATTGATTCAAGAATGTCCCCGGACCACCCTCCCGGAACGCCGCGACGACAGTTTGTGGGTGCCACGTCGGCAGCAGCCAGATGCTGCGCGAACTGATCGACCTGGTGCGCACCGGCAAGATCAAGGAGATCCCGGTCGAGTCGCGGCCGCTGTCGGCGGTCAACCAGACGCTGGACGACCTGGAACACGGCCGGATCACCGGCCGCGTCGTGCTCAACGCCGACTAAGCCCCTGACCGCCAACAGCGAGCGGCCCGCCGGGCGACCGCGTTGAGCATCGGGGGGTTATTACCAAATAGCCTAGAAGCAAGACGCCGCCGGGCCATGGAACGAGCGCTCGGCCATCCGAAGCCGTTCCGTGGCCCGGCAGCCCTCCCGCAGGGCAGGGAGGAGCAACGCGACGACCGTGGGAGCCCCCATCATTTACTTTTGAAAAGCGAACCGAGGATTCCGCGAACGATCGTGCGCCCCACCCCGGAACCGATCGAGCGGGCCGCGCTCTTGAATGCGGCCTCGAAGACCGTCTGGCGCTGCCGCCCGCCCGACTTGGTCGGCGTCGTGCCCAGCGCCTGGCCCAGGATTTCACCTATCGGGCCGCCGATGCCCAGCGGGTTCTCGGCCGGCTTGACCTTCTCGGCCTCGGCCTGCGCCGCCGCCTGGGCGGCCCGGTCCCGCAGCTTCTCGTAGGCCGACTCACGATCGGACACCGCGTCGTAGACACCGGCGACGATCGAGCGACGCATCACCTCGGCCTTTTCGGCGTCGGTGGCCGGCCCGATCCGCGACGCCGGCGCGCAAACATAGGCCCGCTCGACGATAGCCGGCTGGCCGCGGGCGTCCAGGAATGACAACAATCCCTCGCCGACCCCCAGTTCGGTGATCGCCTGCGCGGCATCGAAGGCCGGGTTCTGGCGCATCGTGTCGGCCGCCGAACGCACCGCCTTCTCGTCGCGCGGCGTGAAGGCGCGCAGCGCGTGCTGGACCCGGTTGCCCAGCTGGCCCAGCACCTCGTCGGGGATGTCCAGCGGATTCTGGGTGACAAAGTAGATGCCGACCCCTTTGGAACGGATCAGGCGCACGACCTGCTCGACCTTCTCCATCAGCGGGCGGGGCGCCTCGTTGAACAGCAGGTGCGCCTCGTCGAAGAAGAACACGAAGCGCGGTTTTTCGGCGTCGCCGACTTCGGGCAGATTCTCGAACAGCTCGCTCATCAGCCAGAGCAGGAAGCTGGCGTAGAGGCGCGGCGCGTTGAGCAGCCGGTCGGATGCGAGGATGTTGACGACCCCGCGACCGTTGATGTCGGTCTGCATCATGTCGGCGAGGTTGAGCATCGGCTCACCGAAGAACTTGCCGGCGCCCTGGTCTTCGAGGGCCAGCAGCCGGCGCTGGATCGCCCCGACCGAGGCCGACGAGATGTTGCCGTACTGGGTGCGCAGCGCCGAGGCGTTGTCGCCGACGAACTGCAGGATCGCGCGAAGATCCTTCATGTCCAGTAGCAGCAGGCTGCTTTCGTCGGCAATCCGAAAGGCCAGCGACATCACGCCTTCCTGGACCTCGTTCAGGCTGAGCATCCGCGAGATCAGCAGCGGCCCCATGTCGGAGACGGTGGCGCGCAGCGGGTGGCCTTTTTCACCGAAGACATCCCAGAAGGTCACCGGCGAGGCGGCAAATGCCGGGGTCGGCAGCCCGAGCTTTTCCAGCCGAGCCTGCAGTTTGGGCGAAGCCTGGCCCGGCTGCGACAGGCCGGTCAGGTCGCCCTTGACGTCGGACAGAAAGACCGGCACGCCGAGGCGCGAGAAGTGCTCGGCCATCACCTGCAGGGTCACGGTCTTGCCGGTGCCGGTGGCACCGGTGATCAGGCCGTGCCGGTTGGCCATCGAGGGCATCAACTCGATGGGCCTGCCACCGGCGGCCGATTCGGCTGAGGTCTTGGCATAGGCGATGGTCATGGGATTCATGGCTGCTCCACTCGGTTCCGGGTGAGCCCTTGCGGGACGCCCAATGATAAGATTAATCGCGCGCGTCCCGGATCCCGGACGGGTCCGGGTAGACACCGAGGCGACGCCTGGTGCCGGCTCAGCCGGGCAGGCGCACACGCCCGCCGGCGCCCGCCCGCTCGAATATCACCGCTACCCTATCTCACCAGAGCGTCCCAGCGACCGACGAGGATTTCATGGCCGGACATTCCAAATGGGCCAACATCAAGCACAAGAAAGAGCGCAGTGACGCCAAGCGCGGCAAGCTGTTCACCCGACTGATCAAGGAGATCACCGTGGCCGCGCGCAGCGGCGGCCCCGATCCCTCGTCCAACCCGCGGCTGCGCCTGGCCATCGAGAAGGCCGGCGACGGCAACATGCCCAAGGACACCGTGCAACGGGCGATCCAGCGTGGCTCGGGAGAGCTCGAAGGGGTCAACTACGAAGAGATCCGCTACGAGGGTTACGGCATCGGCGGCGCGGCGATCATGGTCGACTGTCTGACCGACAACCGCATCCGCACGGTGGCCGAGGTACGGCACGCGTTCTCCAAGCATGGCGGCAACCTGGGCACCGACGGGTCGGTGTCCTATCTGTTCACCCACTGCGGCCAGTTCCTGTTCGCGCCGGGCACCTCCGAGGAGCGGGTGATGGAGGTTGCGCTGGATGCCGGCGCCGAGGACGTGATCGCCGACGACGAGGGCGGGGTCGAGGTCATCTGCCCACCTGCCGACTTTTCGACGGTCCGCGCGGCCTTCGAGGCTGCCGGCCTGAAGGCCGAGGTGGCCGACGTCACGATGAAGCCGGCCACCGTCACCCACCTGGCCGGCGAAGAAGGCGAGGCGATGCAAAAGCTGCTCGATGCGCTCGAGAATCTCGACGATGTGCAAGAGGTCTATACCAATGCCGAGATCGATGCCGATGACTGAGGCACCGCGCCCGTCCGCGGTCCGCACGACGGCGCCCGCCCGATGAAGTTGCTGGTGATCGGCTCGGGCGGACGCGAGCATGCGCTGGCCTGGCGGCTGGCCGCCGGCGAGGGGGTTGAACAGGTGTTCGTGGCGCCGGGCAACGGCGGCACCGGTCGCGAGCCCGGGCTGGCCAACGTGCCGATCACCGATACTGGCGAACTGATCGCGTTCGCGCGCGAGCAACGGGTGCGATTCACCGTCGTCGGCCCCGAGGCGCCGCTGGCGGCCGGCATCGTCGATGCCTTCCGCGACGCGGGACTGGCGATTTTCGGCCCGACCCGGGCCGCCGCCCGGCTCGAATCCTCGAAGGATTTCGCCAAGGCCTTCATGCTGCGTCACGGCATCCCGACCGCGTCGTACCAGACCTTCACCGATCCGGTGGCCGCTCATGCGCATGTCGAGCGCGAGGGCGCGCCGATCGTCATCAAGGCGGACGGCCTGGCCGCGGGCAAGGGGGTCGTGGTCGCGATGAGCCTGGCCGAGGCCCACGGGGCGATCGACGACATGCTGGTCGGCAACCGGATGGGCGAGGCCGGCGCGCGCGTCGTCATCGAGGAGTTCCTCACCGGCGAGGAGGCCAGCTTCATCGCGCTGGTCGATGGCCAGAACATCCTGGCCCTGGCCTCCAGCCAGGACCACAAGCGTCTGCTGGACGATGACCAGGGGCCCAACACCGGCGGCATGGGGGCCTATTCCCCTGCCCCGGTGGTCACCGAGGCGATGCACCGGCGGATCATGCGCGAGATCATGGCGCCGACGGTGGCCGGCATGGCCACCGACGGTGTGCCGTTCTCGGGCTTCCTTTACGCCGGCGTGATGATCTCGCCCGATGGCGGGCTCAAGACGCTGGAATTCAACTGCCGGATGGGCGATCCCGAAACCCAGCCGATCATGCTCAGGCTGCGCTCCGATCTGGCACAGGTGTTTGCCAGCGCGATCGCCGGCACGCTGGACCAGGTCACCCTCGAGTGGGACCCCCGCCCGGCGATGGGGGTGGTGCTGGCCGCGCCCGGTTACCCGGCGGCGCCCCTTACCGGCGAGCGGATCGAGGGCCTGCCGCGCGAGGGCAACCGGGTCGGTGCGGACTGTGTGGTGTTTCACGCGGGCACGGCCGCCGACAACGGACGGGTCATCACCAGCGGCGGGCGCGTGTTGTGCGTGACCGCGCTGGGCGATGACCTGCGGATGGCCCGTCAGTGCGCCTACCGGGCGATCGAGGGCATCGCATTCCGGGCCGGCAGTTTCGCCGCGACATCGGCCATCGGGCCTTGCAGGGCGCCCGACGGTGACGATGCCCAACGACACCGTCGCCGATCGCGCCGCCGTCCGCGGCTTTTTCACCGACCTGCAGCAACGGATCGTCTCGCGGCTCGAGGCGTTGGACGGGCAGCCGTTTCGCCGCGACGAATGGACGCGCGACGAAGGCGGCGGTGGCCGCAGCTGCGTGATCGAGCAAGGGGGCGTGTTCGAGCGCGGCGGCGTGCTGTTCTCGCATGTGACCGGCGGCGGCCTGCCCGCGTCGGCCTCGGCCTCGCGCCCCGGCATCGCCGGCAAGCCCTTGAGGCGATGGGCGTGTCGCTGGTGCTGCACCCGCTCAACCCTACGTGCCCACGGTCCATCTGAACGTGCGCTTTTTCTCGACCACGACAGCCGATGGCCAGGACACCTGGTGGTTCGGAGGCGGCATGGACCTCACCCCGTATTACGGGTTCGAGAAAGATGTCGTGCGCTTTCACGGCGCCTGCCAGCGCGCACTCGAGCCGTTCGGCGCGCACTACCATTCGCGCTTCAAGAAGTGGTGTGACGACTACTTTTACCTCAGGCACCGGGGCGAGGCCCGCGGGGTCGGCGGGGTGTTCTTCGACGACCTGAACGAACCCGGTTTCAGTCAATCCTTCGCCATCACGCGCGCGGTCGGCGAGGCCTTTCTCGACGCCTATCCGGACATCGTCGAGCGTCACCGCGACGATGCGTTCGGCGAGCGCGAGCGCCAGTTCCAACTGATTCGCCGTGGCCGCTACGTCGAGTTCAACCTCGTCTACGACCGTGGCACGTTGTTCGGCCTGCAATCGGGCGGCCGTACCGAATCCATCCTCGTGTCGATGCCGCCGCTCGCCCGCTGGACCTACGACTGGCATCCCGAACCGGGCTCGCCCGAGGCGCGGCTGCACGAGTATTTCCTCGTGCCCCGCGATTGGGTCTGAGCGCATGACGGCGTCCCCGACGACAACCCGCATCGGTCTGTTCGGCGGCTCTTTCGATCCCATCCATGTCGGCCATCTCGCGCTGTTGCGGGCGGCCGAGGTCGCGCTCGACCTGTCGCGCATCATCCTGATGCCGACCGGCCGGTCGTGGCAGAAATCGGGCCAGCGGACACCGGCCGGGGACCGGCTGGCGATGACCCGCCTGGCGGTGCGCGGCCATGATCGCTGGGAAGTCGATGACCGCGAGGTCAGGCGCGACGGACCCAGCTACACGGTCGACACGTTGCGCAGCCTGCGTGCCGAACTGGGGCCCGACGTGGTGCTGGTGCTGCTGCTGGGCAGCGACCAGTTACACAACCTGCATACCTGGGATCGCCATACCGAGTTGTTCGAGCTGGCCAACCTGGCGATCACCCGCCGCGAACAGGTGGCCCTGCGCGACTTTCCGCCGCCGGTGGAGGCCTTGGTGGTCAAGCACGGCCGCGACGCATTGTCGGGCTCGCCGGCGGGCGAGCTCGTGTTCTTCAGCATGCCGGCCGCGCCGGTCTCCTCGACCCGGCTGCGCCAGGCACTGGCCGCTGGCGAGCCGGTCGCCGAACTGATACCGGCGGCGGTTCTCGACTATATTCGACTCAACGGCCTTTACCGGCCCACCTGACACCTCATGGAACTGACGAAACTGCAACGGACCGTCGTCGACGCCCTCGACGACATCAAGGCCCAGGACATCAGGGTATTCAATACCGTCGGCCAGACCACGCTGTTCGACCGCGTGATCATCGCCAGCGGCAGCTCGAACCGCCAGACCCGGTCGCTGGCAGGCCACGTGTGCGACAAGGTGAAGGCGGCCGGCGGCGAGGTGATCTCGATCGAAGGTTCGGACAGCGGCGAATGGGTGCTGGTCGACCTGGCCGACATCGTCGTGCACATCATGCAACCGACGATCCGCGAGTACTACAACCTCGAGGAGATCTGGGGAGCCAAGACGGTCAACCTGCGGATAGGGGCGCCACCGGCCAAGAAACCGGCGGCCAAGAAGGCGGCGGTCAAGAAGGCGGCGGTCAAAAACCCGCGGCGAAAAGCCTGCCGCCAAGAAACCGGCCCCCGCAAGCCCACGGCGAAGAAACCGGCAGCCGGCAAACCCGTGGCCGCGACACCCACGACGCGCAAGCCGGCGGACAGCGGCCCCGCCCGCAAGCGCAGCGACGCCTGAGCCCGTGGCCCTGCATGTGCTGGCCGTGGGCACCCGGATGCCCGGATGGATCACCGAGGGGGTGCACGAGTACACGCGCCGGATGCCCCCCGAGTGCCCGGTCGGCTGGCAGGAGATCAAGGCCGAGACCCGCACCGGCACCGGCACGGCCGCGCGCTGCATGATGCGCGAGGCGGTCCGGCTGCGGGCGGCACTGCCCGCCAATGCCTGGCGCATCGTGCTCGATGACAAGGGCCGCGCCCCCGATACCCGGCAGTTCGCCGAGCGCCTCGCGCACTGGCAGACGCTGGGCCGGCCGGCCGCGCTGGTGATCGGCGGACCGGACGGGCTGGACCCCGCGTTCAAGGCCGAGGCCGATGAAACCCTCAGCCTGTCGCGGCTCACGCTGCCCCACCCTATCGTGCGCGTGGTGCTGGCCGAGCAGCTTTACCGGGCCTGGTCGCTGATGGCCGGCCATCCCTATCACCGCGCATGATCTGGCTCGCCTCGAAAAGCCCGCGGCGCCAGCAACTGCTGCGCCAGATCGGCGTGGCCTTCGAAGTTTTGCTGCCCGAGGATGCCGAAGCGGCCGAGGCGCTGGAAGCCACCCGCCAGGGCGAGCCACCCAATGCCTACGTGCAGCGGGTGGCGCTGGCCAAGCTGGCGCTGGCCAGGGACAGTGCGCAGGCCGGCACGGCGGCGCAGCGGCCGATCTTGTGCGCCGACACGACGGTCGCGATCGGCGGTCGTATCCTGGGCAAACCGGACGACGACGAACAGGCGCTGCAGATGCTGCGCCTGCTGTCCGGGCGTACCCACCGGGTGATCACCGCGGTGGCGGTGTGGCGCGCCGGCAAGGTGCGTCACCGGGTCCAGGTGTCACGGGTGCGCTTCGCCCGCCTGACCGACGCCCAGATGCGCGCCTACGTGGCCGGCGGCGAAGGCCGTGACAAGGCCGGCGGCTACGGCATCCAGGGGGTGGCGGGCGGTTTTGTCAAGCGGATCGAGGGCAGTCACTCCGGTATCATGGGTCTGCCTCTGTACGACACCCGCCTGCTGCTCGGGATCTGAACCGGGGCCCGCTCCCTTATGCCTGCGGCAAAACCGGCAAACCTGCACAAGAACGGGCATGGCAAGCGAAGAGATCCTGATCAACAGCACCGCGCATGAAACCCGGGTCGCCCTGACCCAGCAGGGTGCGCTGCAGGAACTGCACATCGAGCGCACGTCCAGCCGCGGGCTGGTGGGCAACATCTACCTGGGCAAGGTGTCCCGTGTGCTGCCCGGCATGCAGTCGGCATTCATCGACATCGGCCTGGAACGGGCGGCCTTCCTGCACGTCGCCGATGTGTGGCAGGCGCGCAGCGACGAGCCGCCGACCCCGGTGGAAAAACTGCTCTACCAGGGCCAGGTGCTGATGGTGCAGGTGCTCAAGGACCCGCTGGGCACCAAGGGCGCAAGGCTGACCACCCAGATCAGCATCGCCGGGCGCCTGCTCGTGTACCTGCCCCAGGATCCGCACATCGGCATTTCGCAGAAAATCGGCAACGAGACCGAGCGCTCGCACCTGCGCGAACTCATGTACAAGCTCGTGCCGCCTAACGAGGAAGGAGGCTTCATCGTGCGCACCTCGGCCGGTGACGCCGCCGAGGCCGAACTGGTCGCCGACATCGACTACCTGCGCAAGCGCTGGAATCAGATCCTCGAACTGACCCGTCTGCACCCGGCCCCGATGCTGCTGTACCAGGAACTGAGCCTCGCCGAGCGCGCGCTGCGCGACCTTGCCACCGCGGCCACGCAGCAGATCATCGTCGATTCCGCGCCAGCGCACGAGCGCCTGCGCGAATTCTCCCGGGCCTACACGCCGGACATGCTCGAGCGCCTGACGCTGTTTCGCAGCGAACGGCCCCTGTTCGACATCAAGGGGGTCGAGGAAGAAATCGAGAAGGCCTTGTCCCGGCGGGTCGACCTCAAGTCCGGCGGCTACCTGATCATCGACCAGACCGAGGCGCTGACCACGATCGACGTCAACACCGGCAGCTTTGTCAGCGGACGCAATTTCGACGACACGGTGTTCAAGAACAACCTCGAGGCGGCCCATGCGATCGCCCGCCACCTGCGCCTGCGCAACCTGGGCGGCATCATCATCGTCGACTTCATCGACATGACCCAGCCCGAGCACCGGGTGACCGTGCTGGACGAGTTGCAGCGCGCACTCGAGCGCGACCGCACGCGCACCAGCGTCGGCGGTTTCACGTCGCTGGGGCTTGTTGAAATGACCCGCAAGCGCACCCGTGAATCGCTCGCCCACATTCTGTGCGAGGCCTGCCCGGGCTGCCGCGGCGCCGGCCAGATCAAGACCGCGCAAAGCGTGTGCTACGAGATCCTGCGCGAGATCCAGCGCGAGGCCAGCCAGTTCAATCCGCGCGAGTTCCGCATCATCGGCTCGCAACCGGTGATCGACTTGTTCCTGGACGAGGAATCGCAGCCGCTGGCGCTGCTGGGCGACGCGATCGGCAAGCCGATCCGCCTGCAGGTCGAAACCCTCTATCCCCAGCAACAATACGACATCGTGCTCTCCTGATGACCGATACCGTTTCCCTGACCCTCGCCCAGGCCACCGACCTCGTCACCCGCGCGCTCGTCGCCAGCGGCGCGCGCGCCGAGGCGGCCGCGATCACGGCCGCCGCCCTCGTCGATGCCGACGCCCAGGGCCTGGCGTCGCACGGCCTGTCGCGGGTCCCGCAATACGCGGCTTTCCTGCGCAACGGCCGGGCCGATGGCCGGGCACAGCCGCGCATCATCGCCGAGCGGGCCTCGGCGGTGCTGATCGACGCCGGCAACGGCCTGGCTTTTCCGGCGTGTCGGCTGGCGATCGACGAGGCCGTCAGCCGTGCCCGGCAGACCGGGATCGCGCTGGCCGCGGTCACCAACAGCCATCATTTCGGGGTTGCGGCCGGTCACCTGGACCCGGTCGCCAGGGCCTCGATGGTGGGCCTGGCCCTTGGTAACTCGCCGGCGGCGATGCCGGTGCCGGGCGGGCGCCGGCCGCTGCTGGGCACCAACCCGCTGGCCGCCTGCTTTCCGCGCCAGGGCCACCCGCCGCTGGTGATGGACTTGTCGTTGTCCGAGGTGGCCCGCGGCAGGATCATGGTGGCCGCGCGCAACGGCCAGCCGATTCCCGCGGGCTGGGCGCTCGATGCGCAGGGTTGTCCGACCACCGATGCCGAGGCCGCGCTCAAGGGCAGCATGCTGCCGCTGGGCAGCGCCAGTGGCAGCGCCAAAGGCGGCATGATCGCGCTGCTGATCGAGTTGCTGGCGGTCACGCTGACCGGCGCGCATTTCGGCGCCGAAGCCGATTCTTTCTTCCTGGACGAGGGCAACCAGCCGCGCCTGGGCCAGGTGTTCATCGTCATCGACCCCGCGGCGACGGCCGGCAGCGCCACCTACAATGCCCGGATCGAAGCCCTGATCGGCGCGATGTGCGAGGATGACTCGGTCCGCCTGCCAGGTGCGCGCCGCGACGCGCTGCGCCGGGCCGCGCGGGCCGAAGGTTTGACGGTAACGGGCGGGCTGCACACGCAGATTGTTGCGCTTTGCAAAGCGGCTCCGACTGGCGCCGCGAAGTGACAGGAATGCGGGCGCGAATCCAGTGAGACTGCAATAATCGGCGGCAACTGCAGGCTTCAGAAGATCGCCATAGAAATGCCCGTCTCATATGAGCCCGACCCTGCGGGCCGCAATCCGTCGACCGCGGATTGCCTTTTCAAGGCGTGGTGCAGTTGTGAATAGCGAGCAAGCGACAGATCGCGACGCAATCGAGCCGACCAGCGACTGGCCGATCATCGGCCGGCTGATCGCCTTCGTCGCCCTGACCGTCGCGCTTCTGGTGGGCGCCTTCGCCGGACTGGATGCCTTCCGGTCGGCGCGCGACAGCGCGGCGGGCCAGCAAGTCGCCGCCGAGCAGTTGGCGGCGATTCTCGCCAGCCACCTCTGGAACTTCGACTACGCGGGCGTGCAGAACGTGATCGCGACCGTGATCAAGCGCGAGGGCGTGCTTGCTGCGTCGGTCACCGATGCCTACGGCGTCAAGGTCCACGATTCGCCGGCGCTCACCGCGGCCGCAACAGGCACCCGGACCATCCGGGTGCCGATCACCGCGCCGGTCCATGCGCAACTGGGCAACCGCTCGATCGGCGAGATGACGCTGACCGTGCCCCTGACACCGATCGGGCAGTATCTCGGTGAGGTGATGGCCCGCGGACTGGTGGCCTTTTTCATCGTGTTCATCCCGTGCGCGCTGGTGATCGCGATCTACCTGCGTCGCTACGTCAGCACCCCGTTGAGGCAGTTGTCGCTGGCGATCCGCCAGACACTGCGCACGGGCCGGCATGTGCAGACCGAGTTCAGCGGCGATTCGATGCTCGGGCAGTTGTCGTTGCAGTTCGACCGCATGCAGGAGCAGCTTCGCCTGACCAGCCTCGCCCGCGAACAACTGATCGAGGAAAATCACGCGATCGCCAGCGAACTGCGCGAGTCACTGCAGATGTTGCAACTGGAAAGCGCCAGCCGCCACGAGCAGGCCGAGATCCTCAACAGCGTGCTGCTCTCGATCAACCAGTTCGTCAGCTGCTTCGATTCACGCAACCGGCTGCTGGTGTCCAACGTCCCCCGATCGCCGGACTGCGGTTACTTCGATGCACTGCAAACCCCGCCCGGCAGTGCCGATGACATGCTCGAGGCGCTCGCCACCCAGGGATTCTCGGGCCGGATCGTCCCGACCAGGGCTTCCGATACGGACCGCTCGGGACGTCACGGCAACCTGGTGTTCGCCCTCGAAGCAGAGGGCCCCAACGACTCGGCGTGGAAGGTACAGGTGCTGGCGATGCGCAATGGCGGCACCGCGATCGTGGGGACCGACATCACCGAGGCGCGACGCGTGGCCGGCGAGCTGTTGCAAACGAAGAAGATGGATGCGCTGGGCGAACTCACCAGCGGGGTCGCCCACGATTTCAACAATATCCTGAGCGTCATCTCGGGCAACCTCGAACTGACCAGCCTGCAGCCAACCCTGGACGAGGCCAGCCGCAAGCAGGTCGATGCGGCGCTTTTCGCCTGTCAGCGGGCCGAAAAGCGCGTGATGGCGCTGCTCAGCTACGCCCGCCAGGAGGTCGCCACGCCCGAGCGGGTCAACGTGCGCGACATGATCGACGAGTTGACCAATATCCTGCCCAGCACGCTGGGCGCGGGCATCGCGCTGGTGATGTCGAACGAGCAGGATTTCTTCGTCGACGTCGATCCGCAACACCTGTACTCGGCGTTGCTGAATCTGGCGATCAATGCGCGCGACGCGATGCCCGGGGGCGGCACGATCAAACTGACCACCGGGATTGCCCGTGACGACGAGGTTCGTGCGGAGCAACTGGACCCGTCGCGCCGCTATATCGCGATCGCGGTCGCCGATACCGGCCACGGGATTGCGCAAGCCACCCGCGAGCGCATCTTCGAGCCCTTTTCACCAGCAAGGGCAAGGGTCAGGGGACCGGGCTGGGCCTGTCGATCGTGTTCCGGTTCGCCCGCCAGAGCGGCGGTGCGATCCGCGTGACCTCGGCCCAGGGCCAGGGCTCGGAGTTCGTCCTGTTCGTGCCCGCTGCCGAACAGCAGGCGCCGACGCCGGCGGCGAACGCGTGCCGGGCGCGCGCCCCTTTGACCGGCGTGCATGCGCTGCTGGTCGATGATGAGCCCGAGTTGCTGCAGGTCTACGGTGCCTGGTTACGGACCCAGGGCATGGTGATCGATGTCGAACCCTCGTTCGATGGCGCGCTCAAACGCCTGCGGGATCCCGCCCGTCCGGCGATCGAACTGATGATCACCGACGTCTTTTGCGCGACGGCAACGGTCTCGACCTGGTCCAGGCGGCCAAGCAGGCGCAACCACGACTGCCGGTGATCCTGATCGGTGGCAACATGGGGGTCGATGCAGACCTGGACGCCGCCAACAATCCCGCCGACCTGATGCTCAAGAAGCCCCTCAGCCTGCCCGAACTGTCGGCGCGGATCGCAGCCTTGCTCTCTTCGGTCAGATGGCCATGCCAACTTTGATCCGGGTCCTGCGCCACCTGCTTGCCGGGGCCACGCTGTTGACCGTGCTCACCGTGCTCGCGGACCCGGTGCAGGCCAGGACGCTGCGCCAGGTGATCGCCTTCGGACCGACGGCGCTGGACCCGGTCTACAGCACGACCAGCGGCGATGCATCGGTGCACGTCAACCTGTTCGAAGGACTGGCCCGCTACGGCGCCGATGGCCAGGTGCAGGCAGCCCAGGCGCAGGACTGGACCGTGTCCGCGGACGGCCTGGCCTGGACCTTCCGGCTGCGCCCGGCACTGCGCTGGAACGATGGCAGGCCGCTGACGAGCGCCGACTTCGTGGCCGGCTTTCGGCGGCTGGCCTCCGCTGCGCACCGCGAGCATCCGAAGGCCGGCTTCCTGCTCGAACCGATCCGCGGCGGACGCGAAGTCATGGTGGGCGAACAACCACTGGAGGCGCTGGGCATCGAGGCCCCCGATGACCGGACCGTGGTCATCCACCTGGACAGCGTCACGCCGTTCCTGCCATCGATGCTCACGCATCCGGCGCTGAGCCCGGTCCCGCGCCACGTGCTCGCGCAATACGGCGCGGCCTGGACCGACCCTGCCCACTTCGTCAGTAACGGGCCATACCGACTCGACGGTTATGCGCACGGAGTCTGGTCGATGAGCCAGAACCCTTTCCACCATGGGTCGGTGAGGCCGCAGGCCACCCGGGTCGAACTGATCGAACGGGGGAACGGCAACCAGGCGCTCCAGGAACTACTGACCGGCAAGGTCGACATCGTGCATGCGCCGCCGACCGAACAACTGGAATGGCTCAAGGCGCGCCAGTCGATCCGGATCGTCTCGACCGGTGCCACGGTGTCGAACTATCTCGCGCTGAACACCGCCGATCCGCGCCTGGCGGACCCGCGCGTGCGCCAGGCGCTGTCGATGGCACTTGACCGCCGGGAGATCATGGCCCGTTTGTCATTGCCGGTGTCGTCGGTCGCCTACTCGTTCGCGGTGGCCAGCGAGCCCGCCGGATGGCAGCCGATCGCGCCGCCCTGGGCCCGGTGGACGATGGAGCGACGCCGCGAGCGGGCGCGCGAACTGATGCGCGAGGCCGGTTACGGGCCGGGCAGGCGTCTGGCCTTTGGCATCCGCCTGAATCTGGGCCAGCCGAATATCGGCCTGGCCGGCGCCGCGCGCTCGATGTGGCACAACATCTATGTCGATGCCGTACTGGAAGATCCAGAGACAGGATCGGCCCACTACCGACGACTGGCCGACGGCCGCTAAGTCGTCGCCCGGGCCGGGTATTCGTCCGATTTCGACGACCCGACCAACTTCCTCGCGTTGCTGCGCAGCGGGTCGCGCAAGAACTACGCGCAATGGTCGAATGCCGACTACGATGCAACGCTCGATCGGCTACTCCAAGACTCCGAACGCGCGACGCGCCTGGCCCGCTTCGAGCAACTGGAGAGACTGATCCTGAAGGACACGCCGATCATCCCGATCAATCACCTGGCAAGCCACTTTGCGCTGGGCCGGCGTATCGAGCGGGTGGTCACCAGCCACGCGGCAGTGATTGCGGCCGCCGACGTGCGCTTTCGCTGAACAACCCAGAAGGTCAGAACGATCGCTCGCCGATGTCCAGCGCGCTGCGGTCCAGCCGGGTCAGCGCGGCCATCATCAACCCCACCTTGGGCAGTTCCCAGACGAAATACCAGCGCGCGGCCTGTAGCTTGCCGGCATAAAAATCCTGCTCGCCGCCCTCGGCCCGGGCCAGCGCGGCAGCCGCGACGATTGCCTGTTCCAGCCAGATCCAGCCAACGACCAGATGGCCGAACGCCTCCAGGAAGGCCGTCGCGTTGGCCAGCGTCAGGTCCAGGTCCTGGACCGCGTACAACACCTCGACCCCGCTGGTGACCTGTCCGAGCGCCTCGCCCAACTGCCGGCCCAGGGCGTCAAGCCCGTCCCCGGTCTGCGCCGCCGCGGCAATGGTGGTCAGCATCCGGGCGCGCACCGCCGCCAGTGCAGCGCCATCGTGCAGCCGCACCTTGCGCCCGAGCAGGTCCAGCGCCTGGATGCCGTGCGTGCCTTCGTGGATGGGGTTGAGCCGCTGGTCGCGCCAGAGCTGCTCGACCGGAAAGTCGCGGGTGTAGCCGTAGCCGCCATGCACCTGGATGGCCAGGCTGTTCGCCTCCTGGCACCACTGCGACGGCCAGCTCTTGCACACCGGGGTGAGCAACTCCAGCAGCAGCGCCGCGGTGTCACGCTCGGCATCGTCACGGGCGCTGGCCTGCTCGTCCAACAGGTGCGCGCAATACAGGTTCAGGGCCAGAGCCCCTTCCACGTAGGCCTTTTGCGCCAGCAACATCCGGCGCACGTCGGCATGTTCGATGATCCGCACCGGCGGCTGGCGGGGATCCTTGTCGCGCGGCCTGCGGCCCTGCACCCGGGTTTTGGCGTAATCGAGCGCATGCAGGTAGCCACTGTAACCGATGGCCGCCGCGATATTGCCGATCATCACGCGGGCATCGTTCATCATGTGGAACATGCAGGCCAGGCCCTGCTGCGGCTGGCCCACCAGCGTGCCGACGGCACCCGCCCTGCCCGCTACCGGGAAGCGCCCTTCCCCGAAGTTGAGCAGGCAGTTCGGGATCCCGCGAAACCCCAGCTTGTGGTTGAGCCCGGCGACCGCGATGTCGTTGCGCTCTGCGTGCTGCCCCTCGTCGTCGACGAGGATCTTGGGCACGGCGAACAACGAGAGGCCCCGGGTGCCGGCGATCAGCCGGCCATCGGCATCCGGTATCTTGGCCAGCACCAGGTGGATGATGTTCTCGGAGATGTCCTCGTCGCCACCGGAAATCCACATCTTGTTGCCGAACAAACGGTAGGTACCGTCGGGCTGGGGCTCGGCCCGGGTGGTGATGTCAGACAGCGACGAGCCGGCCTGCGGCTCGGACAGACACATGGTGCCGAAGTAACGCCCCTCGAGCATCCGCGGCACCAGGACCCGACGGTGAAACTCGTTGCCGTGCTTGACCAACGTGCCGGCATTGGCCGGGGTCAGCCCGAACACCGTGGCGCCCACCGATGCCGCCGCTATCCAGGCGCTGACCGCGCGCTGGATCGTCGCCGGCAGCTGCATGCCGCCGTCCTCGTGCGCGAAGCCCGCGCCCAGCAGCCCGCTCGCGCAATAGGCCCGGACCGCCGGCTTGAGGCGGGCGGGCGTCACGACATCGTTGCCGACCAGGCGCGGCTCCTCGGTGTCGAGCAGGCGGTTGATCGGGTAGAACTGCTCGGTCGCCAGCTTCTGGGCCAGATCCAGCACCGCGTCGAATGTCTCGCGCGAATGCTCGGCGAATAACGGCCGCTCGCACAGCCGGGTGACCTGCAGCCATTCATGCAGCAGGAAGCTCACATCGCGCGGGTTGAGCAATCGGGATGTCATCGGGGTCTCCTTCCATCTCCGCCCGATGTTACGTGACGGCGCCGACGACGCGGCACCGGCGACCCCGCGTTCAGGCCGGCTGCTGGGTCTGTCCCGATTCGATCAGCGCCTTGATCAGCGTCTGGTTGCAGTCGCGCAGCGAGATCAGCGCATTGTCCAGTGCATCCTGGATACCCGGACCGGCCGGCAGTTCCATCGCCTGCGCCACTTTCAGGTAGGGCATGAACGGGCCGGTCCCTTCGACCAGCGCCTCGTGCACCGAGGTCGGAATCTGTAACTGCATGAACAGGCGGTCGAACGATTCGCTGAACAACTTGTCCAGCAGCGAGAACACGCCCAGGATGAAGGCCTCGTCGCGGGTGTTCGGGTCGGCGTGCTCGCGGGTGAGCCCCTCGAGAAAGAAACCGCGGCGCAGCGACGCGAACATCACCGGCTGCAGGTTCGCGTCCTGCGCCGCCGTCGCGATCAGCAGTGCCAGCCATTTCTTCAGGCGCTTGTAGCCCAGCATCATCAGCGCGTGCTGGAATGACTGGATCTCGACCCGCAGCCCGAACGCGGGCGAGTTCAGGTAGCGAAACAGGCGAAACGCCAGTGCCGGGTCCCGCCGCACTTCTTTTTCCATCGCGGCCGGCTCCGCACCGGCCGAGGTCATCTGCAACAACTTGGCCACCGTGGCGAAGCTGGGATTGCTCGCGGGTTTGTCGGCACGTTCCATCGCGTCCTTGAACGGCCAGCCGACGATCGCCGTGGCCCCGGTCTCGAAGCCACGCTCCATTTCATCGATCGAGGCGACCTCGGTGAGCGCATAGCCGATCGAGCGACGATCGCTAGTGCTTGGCCCGCTCGCTGGCGCTCTGGTTGATGCGCCTGTCCTGCGAGATCGGGATCAGCGACATCTGGAACGCATCGAGCAGATCGGGCGGCAACTCGCCCAGCGGGCGCCCGCGCATCACCAGCTTGAAGCCGTTGGTGCTCAGCACGCCGACGAACTCCCGGCCGTTCTCTTCGGCCACCAACTCGGAAGGCACCTCTATCCAAAGATCCTCGCGCGGCGCCAGGGTCAGCATGCGCCCGTCCGGTTCGACCCCGCCCAGGTCCAGCAGCAGCGCCCGCCATCGGGCGACCACTGGTCACTGAAGGTCTCGTAGGCTTCGGAAAGCTGGCCCATCGACCCTTCGGCCGGCCGGACCGTGACGCGTGAGGCGATCGCGACCCGCTGCTGGTTGACGATCGGGGCATACGACAGGAAGTGCCTGGCAAGAAAACTCATGTCTGGACTCGGTTCTTCGCCCGGCGGCACCGGACGCGCATAGAGGAGAAAGGCATGCTCCGATGCTAAGCAAGCCGTCGTCCATCGATCGAACGAATAGGGGCGGCTCTACCCGGCCAAATCGGCTCCCGATCGGATCCGGTCGGGGGATTGCCGACTATTCATCCATATGATTTAATTGATTGGCACATCAGGAGACGAAACAGATGATTCATTTCGTTGTACACGAGGAAGGGGACGGCGTCGGCGTCGTCGTGGTCGAGGGGGTCAAGGCCGGGCAGAAGCTCACCGGCTGGATCATGGAAAGAGGACAAGGAGGTGAGCTTCAAGGCCAAGAGCGACATACCCATTGGCCACAAGCTGGCGCTGAAGGACTTCAAGAAAGACGACACCGTGATCAAGTACGGCGTCGACATCGGCAAGGTGGTGGCCCCGATCAAACAGGGCGAGCACCTCCATGTTCACAATGTCAAGACCAAGCGCTGGTAAGGAGTGGCAATGGATATCAAGAAAGCAAAATTCTGGGGCTACAAGCGCGAGAACGGCCGGGTCGGTGTTCGCAACCACGTCATCATCCTGCCGGTGGACGATCTGTCCAATGCCGCCTGCGAGGCGGTGGCCGCGCACATCAAGGGCACGATGGCCATCCCCCACCCGTACGGCCGGCTGCAGTTCGGTGCCGACCTGGACCTGCACTTTCGCACGCTGATCGGCACCGGCTGCAACCCCAATGTGGCCGCGGTCGTGGTCATCGGCATCGAGCCGGGCTGGACACAGAAGGTCGTCGAGGGCATCGCCGAGAGCGGCAAGCCGGTGGCCGGTTTCTCGATCGAGCACAACGGCGACATCAGCACCATCGCCGATGCCTCGCGGGCCGCCTACAAGTTCATGAAGCATGCCACCCGGATCACCCGTACCCAGCATCCGATCAAGGAGCTCTGGGTGTCGACCAAGTGCGGCGAGTCGGACACGACGTCCGGCTGCGGCGGCAACCCGACCGTGGGCAACGCCTTCGACAAGCTCTACGCGGCCAAGTGCACGCTGGTGTTCGGTGAGACCACCGAGCTCACCGGTGGCGAACACCTGGTGGCCGAGCGCTGCCGAACCCCCAAGATCCGCGAGGAGTTCATGGCGATGTTCGATCGCTACCAGGAAGTGATCGATCGTCACAAGACGAGCGATCTGTCCGACTCGCAGCCGACCAAGGGCAACATCGCCGGTGGCCTGACCACGATCGAGGAAAAGGCGCTGGGCAACATCCAGAAGATCGGCAAGAAGTGCCTGGTCGACGGGGTGCTGGACAAGGCCGAGGCCCCGACCGGGCCGGGCCTCTGGTTCATGGATTCATCGTCGGCAGCCGCCGAGATGGTGACCTTGTGCGCCGCGTCCGGTTACGCGGTGCATTTCTTCCCCACCGGGCAGGGGCAATGTCATCGGCAACCCGATCCTGCCGGTCATCAAGATCTGCGCGAACCCGAAGACGGTGCGCACGATGCCCGAGCATATCGACGTGGACACCTCGGGCATCCTGCGCCGCGAGATGAACATGGACGAAGCCGGTGACCTGCTGCTCGATTGCATGCTGCGCACCGCGAACGGCGAATGGACGGCGGCCGAGTTGCTGGGCCACCGCGAGTTCGTGCTGACGCGACTCTACGAGAGCGCCTGAACACAGGGCGCCAATGGGGACGGCGGGCCCTGATAGGTTCAGAAGGGCCCGCCCACCCTTGCCAGACTGGCCAAAGGGCCAACGGGGACAGACCATGACCATCACCTACCTTAAGAAAGCGGCCAAGACGCCGGAAACCGAAACGGGCAACGCCCAGGCCGTCGTCAACGAGATGCTCGCCAGGATCCGCGACAGTGGCGAAGAGGCCGTGCGCGAGTACGCCGCCCAGCTGGACAACTGGGCCGGCCCGATCATCATGACCCCCGAAGCGATCGAAGCGCGCATTCAGGCCGTACCGCCAGGCGTGCGCGCCGACATCGAGTTCGCCACCGAACAGGTGCGCCGGTTCGCCATCGCGCAGCGCGACTCGATCCGCGAGTTCGAAACCGAGATTTCCCCGGGCCTGGTTGCCGGACAGCGACTGATCCCCTGTAACGTGGCCGGCTGCTATGTGCCGACCGGGCGCTACGCCCATATCGCGTCTGCCTACATGAGCGTGGCCACCGCCAAGGCGGCTGGCGTCAGGACAGTCGTTGCCTGCTCGACGCCGTTTCGCGGCGAAGGCATCCACCCGGCCGTGTTGTACGCGATGAAGGTCGCCGGCGCCGACGTGGTGCTCACATTGGGTGGCGTGCAGGCCATCGCCTCGATGGCCTACGGGCTGTTCAGCGGCCAGGCGGCCGACATCATCGTCGGACCGGGCAACAAGTATGTCGCCGAAGCCAAGCGGATGCTGTTTGGCAAGGTCGGCATCGACGTGTTTGCCGGTCCGTCCGAGGTGGCCGTGATTGCCGACGACACCGCCGACCCGCGAATCGTGGCGAGCGACCTGGTCGGCCAGGCCGAGCACGGCCACGAGTCGCCGGCCTGGTTGTTCACCACCTCACGCCCGCTGGCCGACAAGGTGATGGAATGGATGCCCAAGCTGATCGACGCGCTGCCGCCTACCGCGCGCGATGCCGCCGGCAGCGCATGGCGCGACTACGGCGAAGTCATCCTTTGCGACCCGCGCGAGGAAATGGCCGAGGTGTCCGATCGCTACGCATCCGAACACCTGGAAGTACACGCCGCAGACCTGGACTGGTGGCTGGCCACCCTGACCTGCTACGGCTCGCTGTTCCTGGGTGAGGAAACCACGGTCACCTACGGTGACAAGGTCAGCGGCCCCAACCACATCCTGCCCACCAAGGGTGCCTCGCGCTATTCGGGCGGCCTGTCGGTGCACAAGTTCATGAAGCCCCTGACCTGGCAACGCGCGACCCGCGAGGCCAATCGCCAACTGGGCCAGTCGGCGGCGCGGATCTCGCGTCTGGAAGGCATGGAAGGCCACGCCCGCAGCGCCGACGACCGGCTGGACAAGTACTTCGCCGGCGAGACCTTCGACAAGGGCACGCCGGTTTCAGTATGAGGCCCCCACGCTCCCTACGGTCGCTCGGCAAGCCGCCAGTACCGGCCTTGCAAGGCCGGTCCGTTCCGGCAGCGCCCTGGGCTCGGGCGACCCGTGCGTTTCTGAGGGACTGCAAGTGAATCGCCTGGCATCCCTGTTCGATCTGAGCGCTCGTCACGCGGTCGTCACCGGCGGTAATTCGGGCATCGGTGAGGCGATCGCGCTGGCGTTGGGGCTGGCCGGTGCGTCGGTGACCTTGCTCAGTCGCCGCGCCGATCAGCTCGAGGCCGCCTGCGCGCGCCTGCAGGCGCAACAGATCACCTGCGACTGGCGCAGCGTCGATCTGGCCCATGGCGACGCGCTGCGCGAGACCGCCGGTGCGCTGGCCGCCGAACACACGGTCGACATCCTCGTCAATGCCGCCGGCATCAACCTGCGCGAGCCGTTCATGCAGGTCGACGAGGCCGCGTTCAACCGCCACCTGGCGATCCACCTGACCGCACCCTTCCTGCTGACCCAGTGCTTCGCACCGGCGATGCGTGAGCGCAATCACGGGCGGATCATCAACCTCGCCTCGCTGCAATCGAGCCGGGCAATGCCCGACAGCGCGCCCTACGGCGCCGGCAAGGGAGGCATCGTGCAACTGACCCGCGCCATCGCGCAGGCCTGGTCGGCGCACGGCATCACCTGCAATGCGATCGGACCCGGCTTCTTTCCGACGCCCCTGACCGCGCCGGTATTCGCCGATACCGGGCGGGCCCGCCGGCTGGCCGAGCAAACCGCGGTCGGACGCAATGGCGAACTGGCCGACCTGCACGGCATCGCCGTGTTCCTGGCCAGCGACGCGTCGGCCTACATCACCGGCCAGACCATCATGGTCGACGGCGGCTTTACCGCGAAGTAGCACGCCCGCCGCCGTCCACCCCGTCATCCCCCACCCGGAGTGCCGCCCCGATGAAAGCCCTGGTCTACACCCAGCCCAACGAGATGCAGTTGCTCGATCGTCCCGAGCCCCAGGCCACCGAGACCGAGGCCGTCGTGCGCATCGAGGCCGTGGGCATCTGCGGCTCGGACATGCATGCCTTCCACGGCCACGACCCGCGCCGGCTGCCCGGCCTGGTCATGGGTCACGAGTTCGCCGGCACGGTGATCGCCGGCCCGGGCACCGGTCGACGCGTCACCGGCAATCCGCTGATCAGTTGCGGACACTGCCGTTACTGCATCACCGGGCGCAACAACCTGTGCGCCAACCGCAGCATGGTCGGCATGACGCGCCCCGGCGCCTTTGCCGAGTTCATGTCGATTCCGGCCAAGGAACTGATCGATCTGCCCGCCGACATGTCGGCAGCGCGCGCCGCGCTCACCGAACCCGGTGCCACCGCACTACACGCGTTGGCCGTCGGCCAGCGGGCGCTCGCACGGCCCCTGCCCGAATGTGATGTGCTGGTCATCGGTGCCGGCGCGATCGGCATGCTCAGTGCACTGCTGCTGCGCAGCTACGGCGCGCGCCGCGTGCTGGTCGCCGAAACGCACCCGGCCCGACGCGAGTCAGCTCGCCCGGCATGCCGGGGCCGAGACCTTCGATCCACTCACCGACACGCCGGCCATCGACTCGGCGTTCGACCTGGTGATCGACGCGGTCGGCGCCGCGCCCACCCGCCAGCTGATGCTGCAGGCCGTGGCGCCGGGCAGCGTGGCCGTGCATATCGGGCTACAGGACTGGTCCACCGAGATCGACATGCGCAAGCTCACGCTGGCCGAGATCACGCTGATCGGCACCTACACGTACTCCACCGCCGACCTGCATGCCACCGTCGATGCGCTGCACCGCGGCCAGTTCGGCGACCTGACCTGGGTCCAGGAGCGCCCGTTGAGCGAGGGGGCCGCCGCCTTCGACGACCTGCACAACCGACGCAGCGCGGCCGCCAAGATCGTGCTTTGCCCCACCACCGCGTGATCGGTGCACCGATGGTCGATGCGGGCCGATTGAGCCGCAACCAGGGCGGGCCGCTTTACCGGGTGGCCCGCCAGCACCTGCTGCAGGGACTGGCCAGCGGGCAATACCTGCCCGGTACCGCACTGCCACCCGAGAAAGACTTGTCGGCGCAGTACGGCATCAGTATCGGCACGCTGCGCAAGGCGGTCGACGAACTGGTGTCCGAAGGCCTGCTCGTGCGCCAGCAAGGTCGCGGCACCTTCGTCACCAGCCACGACCGCGAACGGCTGCTGTATTCGTTCTTTCACATGGTGCCGCACGACGGCTACAAGACCGAGTACCCGCTGGTGACGCTGCACGCGTTCAGCCGGCAACGGCTGGGCGCGGAAGCCGCCCGCAAGCTGCAGCAACCGGGTGGCGCCATGGGCTGGCACCTGCGCAATGTATTGCAACTTGGCGGTCACGCGCTGATGGTCGATGACATCATGCTGCCCGAAAGCCGCTTTCCCGGCCTGACCGAGGCCGAGGTACGCAACCGCCCCGGCACGCTGTATCAGCTCTACCAGGAGGCCTACAGCCTGTCGGTGGCCCGCACGTCCGAGCGCCTGCGCGCCGCCGATGCCGCCGAGGACGTGGCCTCGTTGCTGGGCCTGCCCGCCGGCGCCGCGGTGCTGGTGATCCGCCGCCTGGCACTGGGCTACCAACAAGACCCGATCGAGTGGCGGATCTCGCACGCCAATACGCGCTTGCACGAGTACTTCAGCGAGTTGGGCGCCTGACCTCGGAAACCCGGCGGCTGATCATCGGCACACCCGGATAGGCTGGACCTTCGAGGACGACGGTCCGCTCAGGCTATCTCGTGGCCGGCGGTCGCCGCCGCCGGCCGACCCTTGAACAGGTTGAGCAGGAACTGCAGGCTGAGCACGCCAAAGCCGACCGGCAGCATCGCATACGGCAGCCAGATCGGCGTACCGAACGCGCTCGAGACGCGTTCCTCGTAGGACCAGGCCTCGTAGGACATCATCGCGCCACGCCAGGTCAGGATCGCGCAGAACACGACCCCGACGACACTCACGATGATGCCCAGCACCCTCGCTCCCCGCCTGCCCAGGCGGTCGGGCAGCAAGGTGATGCCGATATGCTCGCCACGGCGCTCGACATCGGCCGCCACCATCACCGCCAGGTAGACGACCAGGAACGAGTTGATCTCCAGGCTCCAGGACGTGGGCGCGGCGAAGAAGTAGCGCATCAGCGCGTCGTAGCCGATGGTCAGGGCCATGAAGGCCAGCACCGCCCGGCCGACGATCTCCAGCCCCCGCGACAAGGCCGCGACACCGCGATCCGTGACCGACACCAGGTTTGCCAGCATGCCGGGCCTCCCGCGCGCTCAGGCAGTCTTGCCCAGGGCCAGGGCGATCGCCTTGTTGCCGACCTGCTCGCCGACCTCTTTGGTCCAGGCGGCGCGGACGTCGGCGCTGACCTCGGCAAAG
Organism: Burkholderiaceae bacterium; assembly: GCA_041396665.1. Lineage (GTDB taxonomy): Bacteria > Pseudomonadota > Gammaproteobacteria > Burkholderiales > Burkholderiaceae_E > JAUIAI01. The sequence goes on along the minus strand of JAWKYE010000018.1, from coordinate 63,426 downwards.
CGCGCGAGCGCCGCCTCGTCGGGCTCGATCACCTCCATGCCACCGGCCTTGAACGCCGGCCAGTACTTGGCCTCGAAGTAGTCCTGGTTGGCCACCCGCGCGCTGTTCTCGTCAAACCATTCGACCCCCTGCATGAAGGCCTTGCGAACAGGCTCGGACAGCGCGGCCCAGCGCTTGGTCTGCACGAAGACACCGATGCCAAAAGCCGTGGTCGGCACCCGGTACACGTGCGAGACCTGCTCCTGCAGCTTGCGCCCGTTGATCGTCGAGATGTTGGCCACCGCCGCGTCGACGGTGCCACGCTGCAGCGCCAGGTACAGCTCGGACGAGGGCACCCGCACCGCCGCGCCGCCGAAGTCCTCGATCGCCTTGGTCGCCTCGAACGACACCACGCGGATCCGCTTGCCCTTGATGTCGTCGAGCGTACGGATCGGCGCCGCCTTGGTGCTCCAGATGTACTCGGGCTCCATGTTGCCGCCGCCCAGGCTCAGGATGGTCAGACCTTTTTTCTTGAGTTCGGATTCGATCAGCGCGAACAGCGGCGAACCGCGCTTGAGACGTTCGGGATGACGGTACAGCTCGCCAACCACGCCCGGCAGACCGGTGATGCCCAGGATGGGCAGCGAACGGGTGATGTACGAGGTCGTGTGGAACATGAAGTCGATCGTGCCGGCCCGCAGCGCGGGCAGTTGCTCGTCGGCCGCCACCAGGCGGCCCGAATCGAAGAAGTCGATCGTGACGACATCCGGGTCGACCTTGTTGACACGGTCGACCAGGCCCTGCGAGCCATAGGCCAGGTCGGCATAGGACGGCGGCAGGTAGGTGACGCCGGTGAGCTTTTGCGCGGCAGCGAACGCGTTACGCCCGTGCAGGCCGAGCGCGGAACCCAGTGCGAGCGCACTGCCGGCACCGATGAATCGTCGTCTCTGGAGGGTCATGGTTGTCTTCTCCTTGATGTTCACTTGAGCAGGTTGGGCAGCCAGAGGCTGATCGAGGGAAACAGTACGAAGACGAGCAGCATCAGGAACTGCACGCCGACGAAGGGCACGACGCTGCGCACGATCTCTTCGATGCGCAGCATCGGTGCCACCGCCTTGAGGGTATACAGGTTCAGACCAACCGGCGGGGTGACGACCGCGATCTCAGGTTCATCACCAGGATGATGCCGAACCACAACGGGTCGTAACCGAGCGTCGTGATCAGCGGCAACAGGATGGGCGTGGTGACGACGATCAGCGACCACCGCGTCGACCAGCATGCCCAGGCCGATCAGCGCGAGCATGATCAGCACGAGGATCACCTCGGCCGGCAGGTTGGTGCCCAGCAGCAACTCGGATACCGTGTCGGGCACGCGCACCAGGTTCAGGTAGTCGCCAAAGATCCGCGCACAACCCATGATGAGCAAAATGGCCCCCGAGATCCGGGCGCTCGAGCCCAGCACTTCCAACGTCCCCTTCAGATCGACGCTGCGAAAAACGAAGGCGGCGATCACGAAGGCGCCCAGCGCACCGAATGCCGCGGCCTCGCTGGGGGTGGCGACCCCGGAGTAGATGACCCCCAGCACGACCGCGATCAGCAGCAGCGCGTGCCAGATGCCGGCCAGCGAGCGCATGCGCTCACCAAGGCTGTAGACCTGGCGCTCGCCCTCGGGCGCTTCCTCGGGATGCAGCGTCGCGCGGATGTAGATGTAGACCGACAACGCCAGCGCCAGCGCGACCCCGGGCACGATGCCGCCGATGAACAGGTCGGCGACCGACACATTGGACACGGCCCCGTAGATGATCAGCGGCACGCTGGGCGGGATCAGCATGGCCAGTGCGCCGGAGGTCACGACGCTGCCGGCCGCGATCGAGCGGCTGTAGCCGCGCGCGAGCATCTGGGGAACCGCGATGGAGCCAACTGCCGCCACCCCGGCGATAGACACCCCGCTGACCGCGCCGAACACCGCCGAGGCGCCAACCGTGGCGATCGCCAGGCCGCCTCGCAGCCACTGCAGCCAGACGACCGCCGCGTGGAACAGGTTCTTGCCCACCGGCGTGGCGGCCAGGAAGTTACCCATCAGGACGAACAGCGGCAATGCCAGCAGCTCGAAACTGTTGAGCTGGCCGAACAGCGAGGTCGGGCCGAAGAAAAAGGCCATCGTGCCGCGGGTCAGGTACAGGCCGGTGAGTCCGGCCGCGCCCAGGGCCAGGAATATCGGCGCACCCAACGCGATCAGCGCCAGCAGGATGAGCACGACGATCAGCGGTTCGATCATGGTCAGATTGTGTTGCCCGGTAGGACCATCCAAGACCTGCGGTGCCGGTTGGGAGCGCGCATTGTAGCCCGTCAACCGGGCGCATCATCGCAGCCGGTATGCTGTTGCCAGGATCACGTGACAGGGCTCGCCAAATGGATTGCCCGGGGCAACCGACAAACCTTCGTCGCAGGCTGCTGGGCCGGGCGCTCGGCGCTTCGGCACTGCTGGGGTTGCCACCCCGGGTATCGGGGGCCGTCGCCCCGGCGACGCGCATCGCCCTGGCGCTGGGCACCGGCTCGATCCACGGAATCGTCCACATCGGGGTGCTCAGGGCCTGCGAGCGCCACGGGTTCCGGCCCGACCTGGTCGTGGGCACCAGCGCCGGGGCGGTGGTGGGGGCGATCTGGGCGGCAGGCCGTCCGGCCGATTCGATGCGCGACCTGGCGGGCCGGATGAACTGGTGGGAGCTGGCCTCGCCGCCCTCGTCGTTGCGCGGTCTGTCCAGTAGCCGCGAACTGATCCGGATCGTGCGCGAGGCGACCGGCAACCGGACCATCGAGCAACTCGAGCGCCCGTTTGCCGCGGTGGCCACCGACCTGGCGACTGGTTCGCGAGTCGTGCTCAGCACCGGCGACGCGGCCACCGCGGTCGCCGCGTCGGCCTGTGTGCCGGTGCTGTTCGAACCGGTGACGATCAACGGCGTGACGCTGATCGACGGCGCGTTGACCGAGCCGGTGCCCGTGCGGACCGCCCGCGAACTGGGGGCCACGCGGGTGCTGGCCGTGGATGTCCAGTATCGTCCCCACGAGGGTCCGGTCGGCCGCCTGGTGTCGATCGGCTTTCAGGCGATGCAGATCCTGGTTGCCTCGCTGACCGAGGCGCAGATCCGCGAAGCCGACCTGAGCATCCGGCTCGACGTTCACCGCCTGATGGCCGGGACCGATTTCGCCGATTCGTTGATCGCCGCTGGCGAACAGGCATTTGACGACGTCTGGCCCGCGCTGCGTCGCTGGGCGTCAGAGCGGGGCCCTTGAAGCCCTTTGCCGCGCCGATTGACCTTGCCTGACAACCTGCGGGCCTCGGTGAGGCCCGATCCGGTTGATCGGCACGACATCGGCCCCATCTGACGGTAAACCCTGCGTCGCGCCGGCACGTTTCCTGCAGGCGGCCCCAACGGGCGACACTAGGGGCCTGTCCGCAAGGAGACCGAATGCCCAGATTATTGCTGTTTCTTGCGATCGCCGTGATCGGCGGCCTGCTGTTGCGCAGCTTTTCCAACAGCACCAGCCGCCATCGCGACACCTATCGGCCACGCCGTCGTGCCCAGGCCGGCAAGGGGGGCGATGGCGCCACCTTCCTGAGCCCGCGCGCCGACCTGGCCGGCCTGCGTGACGCCTTCAGCGCCGAGCCGATCGATCCGGATCGCGCGCTGTTGCGCTGCCCGTCCTGCCAGGCGATGTACCACGCCGACAGCGTGGTCACGCTGCGGCGCGAGAACGCCGGGCGCTGCGCCAGCTGTGCCGGCACGCGCTTCGATCCGGTGCAGGTCACCGATTGAACGATGCCTGACGACAGCCGCTACCTGCGCCACCGGCAGATCCCCGGTTTTTCCCAGCAGGCCGTGCAGGCGCTGCGGGTGCTGGTGATCGGCGCCGGCGCGATCGGCAACGAGGTCGTCAAGAACCTGGTGTTGCTGGGGGCCGGCGAGATCACGGTGTTCGACATGGACCGGGTCGAGCGGCACAACCTGACCCGCTCGGTGCTGCTGCACGAGGACGACATCGGCCAGATGAAGGCCCAGGCGCTGGCACAGCGGGCGGGGCGCTTGAACGCCGACTGCCGGGTGCACGCGGTGGTCGGCGACATCCACGACACGCTGACGCTCGCCCACCTGCAACGGGCCGACCTGCTGATCTGCGGCGCCGACAATTTCGAGGCACGGATCCGCACCAACCAGGCCTGCCTGCTGATGGGCCTGGCGTGGATCAATGCGGCGATCGACAGCCGTCATGTCAGTATCGACACCTTCCCGTTCGATGCGGAGCGGGCGCCGGCCTGCTATGAATGCGGGCTGCCCGGCTCGGTCTACGAGCGGCTTGCCCGGCGCCAGAGTTGCGGCGGCCTGACTCGCGCCGCACTGGCCGACAAGGTGATGCCCACGACGACGATCACGACCAGCCTGGCCGGCGCCCTGGCGGTCAACGAGGCACTGCGCCTGGCCGGTTGCGACAACCGCGCCGCCCCGTCGGACGGCAAGGCCGGCACCCGCATCTTCATGGACAGCCTGGGTGGCACGGCTGCGCGCACGACGCTCGGGCCGGCGCCCCTTTGTGCCGGTTGCGGCAGTGTGCCGTTTCGTCCCGCGCTGCTGGGCGAAGCCGACAGCGCGCGCCGGCTGCTCGAGCTGGCCGGCGATCCGCAAGGCCAACAGCACTACCAGCTCAGCGATCCGCTGATCTGGTCTTGCGCCTGCGAAACCTGCGGCCCCTCGCCGGTGCTGCAGGCGCTGGTCGGCAGCCGCGCACGCGCGCAGACCGACGCGATCACGATCTGCGCCCGATGCCGGCAGCCTTCGGTACGCGTCGAGGTGCGCGAGACCTTCACCGGGGCCGAATTGCTCACGCAGTTCGGTGATCGGCCGCCTACCGGGCGCTGGGCACTGGCCGATGCCGGCCTGATCGCGCTGAACGGCGATGCCGATGTCCGGCCGCCGACCGATTTCCCAATGGAGCCCGCACCATGAGCAAACTACAACGGACCGACGACATCGCGCTGACCGTGCGCACCGCCGACCAGACCCGCAAGGCGGCGGTCGAGATGGATCCGGACAGTACCGCCGCCCAGGTGATCAGGCGCCGCCGACAACTGGTCACTGCCCCCGGACACCGACTACGCACTGGTCAACGTGACCACCGGCAAGACCCTCTCGCCGGGCACGGCGCTGCGCGAGGCGGTGAATCCGGGCGACACGCTCGAGGTGCAGCCGGTGCTGGTGGCCGGCCGATGACCGGGCTGGCCGACCGGCGCCGTGCCGATATCGAACGCCTGCAGGCGCTGGCACGCGTCAGCCGCGGGCAGCTGGTGATCCGCCACGCCGACGCGGCCGGCGGCCGCATCGCGTTGACGCTGCACCTGCCCACCGCCGGCTCGGCTCAGTACCCGCAACGCGCGCAACACAGATCCGGCTGCAGGTCGACCTGCCGACCCGCTACCCGTTCGTGGCGCCGGTGGCACGGCTCGACGGTTCGCCGCTCTTTCATCCGAACGTGTTCGAATCCGGCGTGGTGTGCGTGGGCAGCAAGTGGCATCCGGGCGAGGCGCTGGACATCTACGTGACCCGCCTGGCCCGCCTGCTCTGCTTCGATCCGATGCTGGTCAACCTGCAGTCGGTCGCGCACGCGGCGGCCGGCAACTGGTACGCGCGTGCCGTGCGCCAGTACCCGGATGCCTTTCCGTCAGCGCGCATCGACTGGCAGGCGCCGCCCGAACGGGTGGTGCGTGCCTGCCCGGCCTGCGGCGCCCGGGTCCGCCTGCCGGCCGGGCGCAGTGGCGAGGTCGATGCCCGCGCTGCAACAAGCCCTTCACCGCCCGCACCTGACGGCCTGCCCGATGAAGTGGACCGACCAGTCGCCCGAACTACACGATGCCCGCTGGCCGGCCGCCGGCGAGTTCGCCCCGCCGAGCCGCCAGCTCTGCGCCGCGGGCCCGCAAGCGCCCGACCCCGATCACCAGGCCTGGATGCCGCCGGCCGTGCATCGCGCGGTGCTCGATCACCTGCGGGCGGCCCCGGTCGAACAGGGCGGGCTGTTGCTGGGCCGGGTGTGTCGTCGACCCGGTGACGACGCCATGCTGCTGATCGTCGAGGAAGCCGTCGCCGCGCGGCAAAGCCAGGGCACCGGCTTCTCGTTGCGCATGGCGGCCGGCGTGTGGTCCGATGCCGGCGTGCGGCTGAACCGGCTGCAGGAGCGCGATCCCGCGGCCAGGGTGCTGGGCTGGTACCACAGTCATCCCGGCCTGGGCGCTTTTTTCAGCGCAACCGATTGTCGCACCCAGGCGTCATTTTTTCATCATCGCTGGAGCCTGGGGTGGGTGATCGACCCGCTCGATGACAGCCATGCCTGCTTCGTCGGCCCGGACAGCCGGCCGATCGCGGCCTGGTTGCTGGGGTCGGGGACGCGGGACGAACCGCTGCCGGCCTGACCCCATGCCGGAGCACTCACTTGGGCGCGCGCGGTACCCGGCCCATCAGGTAGAACTCCTCGTTGGGCATCATCGAGCTCAGATTGGCCATCCGGTTGGACAACGCGAAGAACGCGGCGATCGCGCCGATGTCCCAGGCATCCTCGTCATCGAAGCCGTGCGCCTTGAGCGCGTCGAAGTCCGCGTCGACCAGTTGGCCGGCGACCAGCGCCGCCTTCATCGCAAAGTCCAGCATCGCCCGTTGGCGCGGGGTGATCGCCGCCTTGCGGTAGTTGGTGGCGACCTGGTCGGCAATCAGTGGCTGCTTGGCATAGATGCGCAGCAGCGCGCCGTGCGCGACCACGCAGTACAGGCACTCGTTGGCCGCGCTGGTCGCGACGACGATCATTTCCTTCTCGGCCTTGGACAGGTTGTTCTCGCGCAGCATCAACGCGTCGTGGTAGGCAAAGAACGCGCGAAACTCGTCTGGCCGGCGCGCCAGCTTGAGGAACACGTTGGGTACGAATCCCGCCTTGGCCTGCAATTCGAGCAGCATCTTGCGCATGTCGTCGGGAAGCGATTCGATCGTGGCGAGCGGGTAGCGGTCGGGTGTAGTGGTCATGTCTGACTCCATGTCGAGGGTCGGGTGCCGGCCTGTGTCAGGCCAAGGTCTGCTTGCGGAAAACGATCACGATGGATCGGCTGAACAGCGGTCGGTAACTGTTCATCAGTTGGAACAACGGTGCCTGGTGATGCGCACCGAGCGGCTGGCGCCGCCGCCGGGTGGCCAGAAAGGACAGTCCCCATAGTGGCAGGTACAGCGGCATCAGCACGCGCTTTTTCACCTTGTCACCGGTGGCCCGCTCGATGACCAGGCCGTGTTCGGCGAACAGGTAGGCCAGCTGCGGCAGGCCCAGCGGATTGATATGGCCCCGATCGACCATCTCGCCACGGGGATGGGTGGTCTGTTCGGGCGCGAACTGGTAGCAGGTGCCGGTCAGCAGGAACGACAGTCGTGAGTACATCGACTGCACATTGGGCAGGCTCAGGTACAGGCGCCCGCCCGGACGCAGGATGCGTGACAACTCGGCGCTCAGCGAGGCCGGCTCGATCACATGCTCTATCCCTTCCAGGCAGGTCACCGCGTCGAACTGCCCGCGCTCGAACGGCAGGGCCTTTTCCATGTTGGCGAAAACATAGTCGGGATGCTGACCGTTGATGTCGGCCCGCGTCACCCGGTGCCCGTGGCCGCGCAGGCGCTCGGACAGGATGCCGTTGCCGGCCGGCATGTCCAGCACATCGACCGGCGCCGGGTAGTCGGCCAGCAACAATCGCTCGACGATGGCCATGTAGTCGGTGAAGTTGGCCACATGGGAAAAGCGCTCCAGGGGCTCGAGCATCCGGACGGCTCCTTGCCGGATCCGCCGGCTCACCTGGCAGGCGCGGCGGATCGTTGAATTCGGTCGAACGCCGCACGACTAGGGTGCGCGCTCACGGCGGGTGGACAGCAACAAGCCGCCCATCAGGTAGAGATACGAGCCCGACACCCAGTCGAGCACGAATGAATGGGTAAAACCGCAGATGATGAAGCCGCAGACCAGCACCGACAACACGATCCGGTTCTGAGGGTTCAGTTCCCGCGCCCCCTGAGCAGGCCCGCGTAGAGCAGCAACACCGCCAGCACGCCGGCGATGCCGGCCTCGACCCAGTAGAGCATCAGGTCGAAATGGGGATGATAGGTGAAGAACTCGCTGGTCCAGGGCACGCCTGCGACGGTTTCGTAGACCTGCGGAAACGAGCCCGTGCCGTAGCCGACCCACGGCGAACTCGCGATGATCTGCACGGTCTTGCGCGCATAGTCGATGCGCAGGGTCCCGGCCATCGCACGCAACTCGGTCGAGCCGGACGTGGATCGGCGATGGACAGGTAGCGGTCACGCACCTGCGGCGAGGCCATTGCCGCGGCGACACTCAGCGTGACCAGCGCCACCAGGGTCACCAGCCGGTAGCGGCGCAGCGACAGCATGATCGCGGCCACGGCCATCGCGACAAAGGCCAGCTGGCCGGTCCGTCCGGTCACGACGAACAGGATGGAGAACACCATCACCCCGATCGCCAGCGTCAGTGCCAGCCGCTGCCAGCGCGCGAGCACCGGCCAGGCCCGGGCGGTCCAAAGCGACAGCCAGACCGCGTTGAAACCGACGATGAAATTTTGGTAGCTGTGGGTCAGGATCACCGGCCGTTCCGGATCGAAGGGCCCCTGCAGGCCGTGGTCGGCGAGCATGAAGCCGATCGACAACACGGCCAGCAGCAGGCTGGACATCCAGGAGGCCGCCCTTGCCCGCTCGAAGACCGAGAACGAGCCCTGGGCGCACACGGCGATCAGCGCGAACATCAGCAACACCTTGCGCTGCTTGGTCACCATGCCCAGCGGATCGCCTCCCGCGTTGTCGGCGCCGATGAGGAACAACACCACCACGGCCGGCAGTGCCAGCAGCATCAGGATGACGGGCCAGGACAGCTTGCGACGGATCGCCGCCAGCGATTTGCGCGGTGTCGACAGCGCCATGATCAGCATCAGGCTGCTGAGCACGTTGCCCAGCGCGATCGACAACGGCAGCGCGGCGAACAAGGCGATCACGATGAACGCCCGGACGCCTTCCAGTCGCGCAGACACCGACTTCATCCGGCCTCCGGATGCACGAACACGAAGTTGTTGCGGTAACCGGCACGGTCCCAGTAACGCTCGCCGACCCGCGCCTGGTGCACCGCCGGATCGAACAGCGCGACCGGCACCAGGCTGGGGCCGCGCACGAAGCTGCCCTCGTAGCCGAGCGCCTCGAGCCAGCGCAACAGGTCGTGCACATCGGTGCCGGCATCTTCCAGGTGTCTTTGCTCGCACTCGATGACCAGTGTCGGGCGGCACCGCGCCAGGGTCTCGCGTGCGCCGCGCAGCACCGACAGTTCATGGCCCTCGACATCGATCTTGACCGCCTTGACGGTGATACCCGGCAGATCCGCCATCACCTCGTCGATGGCCACCACCGGCACCGGGCGCCCGACCCAGTCGGCCGGGATATGGCCACCGGGCACCAGCGACGCCCCCGGCGAATCCCCGGCCGGCGGCTCGAACAGCATCATCTCGCCCGGATGCTCGGAGACCCCGCATTCGCGCACGTCCAACTGCGGCCAGGCCAGCGTGCGCTGCACCTGGTGCAGGTAGCCGGCAAGGCGCGCCTGCGGCTCGAAGGCGATGACCCGCCCGGTCGGGCCGACACGGCGCGCCAGCAGGTAGGCGAAGCTGCCCTTGTTGGCACCCACGTCGAGCGCGCAATCGCCGACCGACAATGCCGACAGCAACGTGCCAAGTTCGGTCCGGTGATCGCGCAGCCGGGCCCGCCAGGCCCGCCAATACAACGGCAGCAAGCTCATTTCACCTCTTGCCCGGCCAAAGGTTCGGGTTCGCGCCGACCCAGGTCGATCAGCGTGACGTACTTCAGAAAGGCGCCGTGGGCGAGCAGCACACACAAGACCAGGCCCGGCCCGCCGTCGAGAAAGCCCAGCCGCAGCAGGTAGGCCCGAACGAAGGTACTGGCGCCGCTGGCCAACGCCTGTGCCAGACTGGCGCGGCGGCCGGCCGCATGCTGCTGGTGCGCCCAGAGTTCGGCATATTGCGCGGTCTTGCGCCAGTACGCGGACAGGTCCGGGTAGCTGTGGTGATCGATCACGGCGCTCAGGCGGCCGACCGGGCCGGGCGGCGGCTCGACACGCTCGTGCACCAGCGCATCGGAGAACCGGGCGCCATCGCGCCGGAACAGGCGCAGGACCCGGTCCGGGGTCCAGCCGCAGTGCGCGATCCAGGTGCCCAGGAACTCGGTCCGCCGCGGAATCTCGTAGGCCACGTGGGCGTCGCTGTCGATCGCCCCGCGGATCTGCGCAGCCAATGCGGCACCGATGCGCTCGTCGGCATCGACCGACAGCACCCAGTCCCCGGTGGCATAGGCAAGCGCCCGGTTCTTTTGCGGGCCAAAACCGGGCCAGTCGGCATGCACGTGGACCGTGGCGCCGGCCGCGCGGGCAATGGCCACCGTCTGGTCGGTACTGCCGCCATCGACGACGATCCGTTCGTCGGCGAACGCCAGCCCGGCCAGGCAGGGACCGATGTTGTGCGCCTCGTTGCGCGCAATGATGATGACACTCAGGCGCACCGGCCGGGGTCGGGGCAGGACATGTCAGCGCGAGCCATCATCGCTGGCGGTCTCGGCAAACTGCAGGCTGTGCAGGCTGGCATAGATGCCGCCGCGCGCCAGCAACTCGAGATGGGGACCTTGCTCGACGATCCGGCCGTGATCCATGACGACGATGCGGTCGGCCCGCTCGATCGTCGACAGGCGGTGGGCGATGACCAGCGTCGTGCGGTTGGCCATGATGCGCTCGAGCGCCTGCTGCACGTCGCGCTCGGTGCGCGAATCGAGCGCCGACGTGGCCTCGTCCAGCAACAGCACCGGTGGATTGCGCAGCAGCGCGCGGGCGATCGCCAGCCGCTGGCGCTGCCCCCCCGAAAAGCGGGTACCGCCTTCGCCGACCTGGTGATCGAGACCGCCGGGCAGGCTGCGCACATGGGTTTCGAGCGCGGCGCCGCGCAACGCCTCCCAGATGAGTTCGTCGTCGGGCAGTTCGTTGCGCCCGAAGGCAACGTTGCCCCGGACCGTGTCATTGAACAGCACCACGTCCTGGCTCACGACCCCGAGTTGGTCACGCAGCGAATCGAGGCGGATCTCGTTGATCGGGATTTCATCGAGCAGGATGCGCCCGGCATCGGGCTCGACCAGCCGCGGCAGCAGCGCGATCAGCGAACTCTTGCCCGCGCCCGAGGCGCCCACCAGCGCAACGACCTCGCCGGGCCGGATGTCCAGGTTGATCCCCGAGACGGCATCGACATCGGCATTCGGGTAGCGGAAGGTGACGTTCTCGAAGCGGATCGCGCCGCGCGCGCGCGCCAGGACCCGTGTGCCGCTGTCCGGTTCGGTCGGCTGGTCGAGCAGCGCGAAGACGCCCTCGGCGGCGGCCAGGCCCCGCTGCAACTCGGCGTTGATGTCGGCCAGGCGCTTGAGCGGCGCCAGCAGCATCAGCATCGCGGTGATGAACGACACGAAGCCGCCCACCGTCGTCTGGTTGTTGGCCGACTGCACCATCGCCACGGTGATCACGACCGACACCGCCACGGCCGCACACAACTGGGTGATGGGTACCGTGGCGCTGCCGGCCACCGTCATGCGCATCGCGAAGCTGCGCAGACGCTCGGCGGTGCGATCGAACAGCGTCGATTGCTGCGCGTAGCCGCCGAAGATCTTCACCACCTTGTAGCCCTGCACCGCCTCCTGGACCACCCGGGTCAGCTCGCCCGTGTGCTCCAGGTTGCGCCGCGCCAGCACGCGCATCCGGCGGCTGTAGATGCTGATGACGAGGGCGGTGGCCGGGATGAGCAGCAAGGCCACCAGCGTGAGTTTCCAGTTCAGGTAGAACAGCCAGCCCAGCAGGCCCACGACGATCAGCGAATCCTTGACCAGCACGGTCAGCACCCGGGTGGCCGCGCCGGTGACATTGGTGACCTCGAAGACGATCTTGGACACGATCAGGCCCGAGGCATCGCGCTCGAACGCCTCGGACGAGAGCCGCATCATGTGCGCGAACATCTTGTGGCGCAGGTCGACCAACACCTTGTTGGCCACCCAGGCCAGCGCGTAATTGCTGGCGAAGGTGGCAATGCCCCGCACCACGAAGATGCCGATCAGCGCTACCGGCACGACCCAGATCGGCAGCTGGCCGGTGTTGACGAAACCATCGTCGAGCAGCGGCTTCATCATCGCCGGGAACAGCGGCTCGGTGGCCGCCGCGATGATCATGCCGACCATCGCCAGCACGAAACCCTTGCGATACGGCCCGGTGTGACCCAGCAGGCGGCGATAGACCTCGAAACTTTGCCTGATCGAGGTATCAGTGTCGGCCACGCCGTCTCCTGCTCCGATCCTGTGAGCACCCTTCGCGCTTCGCGCTGTCCCGCCAGGCGGGCTTATCCATACACCACCTCGACGCTCGTCTGGTCGAGCCAGCGCCGCCAGTCGGTCAGGGAGTCGTCATCCATGCGCACCCGCCACTGGTCGGGCAGGCGCATCAGGCACTGGGCCTCGTCGCGCTGGTAGGCGATCTCGAGCCGGCAACCGGGTAAATCGTCGCCGCTGGCCAGCCGCTGCAGATGCTCGCGCAGCCGCTTGGCACAGGCATTGCCGTTCAGGTGCAGGCGCAGTGCGCGGGCGAACTCGGCGCGGGCCGCACCCAGGTCGAGCAGGCGCTCGGCGGTGGCCCGAAAGCCGCCGCTGTAGTCGTCGCGCGAGACCTTGGCCTGCACGATCAACAACTCGTCATCGCGCAGCAGCCGGCGATGCTGCTCGACCAACTCGTTGTAGACGGCCACGTCCAGCGAGCCCGTGCCATCGTCGAGGGTCGCGAACACCATCTTGCCGCGCCGCGTCATCTGGGTGCGCACGCCGGTGATCACACCGGCCAGCCAGATCGCCTGCGGCTGCGGCTGCACGGTTTCGAGCTTCTGGCTCACGAAGCGGCGCACCTCGGCCCGGTAACCCTCGAACAGGTGGCCCGAGAAAAAGAAACCCAGCGCCGATTTTTCTTCCTGCAGTTGCTGGCGATCGGTCCAGGGGCTGGCCTCGCGCCACACCGGTTCGGCGCCGCCGCCGTCATCGCCGCCGGGCTCGCCAAACAGGCTCACCTGGTCGGCGCAGGCGGCCTGCGCATCGGCAAACTCCATTGCCGGGGCCACGTTGGCCAGCAACCGGGCACGATTCGCATCCAGGGCATCGAACGCACCGGCGCGCACCAAGGCCTCGACCGAGCGGCGATTGACCAGGCGCCGATCGATGCGCCGGCGAAAATCGTAGAGATCGGTGAAGGGCCGCTCGCCGCGCGCCTCGATGATGCTGCGGATCGCGGCTTCGCCGGCGCCTTTCACCGCCCCAGCCCGTAACGGACCTGGTTGTCCGCGACCGCCTTGAAGTACCAGTCGGACAGGTTCACGTCGGGGGCCAGCACCTGGACCTTGTTGGCCTGCGCATCGTTGACGAACAGGCGCACCTTGTCGGTGTCGTGCATGTCCGACGAAAGCGTACCGGCCATGAACTCGGCCGGATAATGCGCCTTAGGCCAGGCGGTCTGGTAGGTGAGCACCGCGTAGGCGGCCGTGTGCGACTTGTTGAAGCCGTACTCGGCGAACATCGCCATCAGGTCGAACAGCTTGTTGGCCAGCGCCTCCTCGTATCCCTTGACGCGCGCCCCGGACACGAAGATGTCCCTGTGCTTGGCCATTTCCTCGGGCTTTTTCTTGCCCATCGCCCGGCGCAGCGAGGTCGGCACCGCCCAGCGTGTAGCCGCCGATGATCTGGGCGATCTGCATCACCTGCTCCTGGTAGACGATCACGCCGTAAGTCGGCTCCAGCGTCTGGGTCAGGTCGGGATGGATAATCGATCGCCTGCTCGCCTTTTTTGCGCAGGATGAAGTCATCGACCATGCCCGAGCCCAGCGGCCCGGGCCGGTAGAGCGCAAGCACAGCAATGATGTCCTCGAAGCGATCGGGCGCCAGCTTCTTGAGAAGCTTCTTCATGCCCTCGCTCTCGAGCTGGAACACCGCGGTGGTGTTCGCCTCCTTGAGCACCCGGTAGGCCGCCGGGTCGTTGAGCTCAACTCGTTCAGATCGAGCGCCTTGTCCGGATGGCGCTCGCGGATGCCCTCGACCGCGTACTGGATGATCGTCAGGTTGCGCAGGCCCAGGAAGTCGAACTTGACCAGGCCGACGGCCTCGACATCATCCTGTCGAACTGGCTGACCACATTGCCGTCGGTGCCGGGCGGCCGGTACAGCGGGCAGAAGTCGGTGAGTCTGCCCGGGGCGATCAGCACACCGCCCGCGTGCATGCCGACGTTGCGGATCAGGTCTTCGAGAGGTTCGGCCAGCGCCAGCTGGCATCGCGCACCTCGTCCTCGTTTTCCTCGCGCTCGCGAAACTGCAGCTCGGCCTCGCGCGCCTTGGCCAGCGACAGCGGCTTGTTCTGCACCACCGGGATCAGCTTGGAGAGCTGGTCGCAGAAGTTGTAGCCCATCTCCAGCACGCGCCCGGCATCGCGGATGACGGCCTTGGAGGCCATCGTGCCGAAGGTGACGATCTGCGACACGGCGTCGGCGCCGTAGCGCTAGCGCACGTATTCGATGACCCGCCAGCGGTTGTCCTGAAAATCGATGTCGAAGTCCGGCATCGACACCCGTTCCGGGTTCGAGAACGCTCGAACAGCGCGCGTACGGGATCGGGTCGATGTCGGTGATGCCCAGCGCGTACGCCACCAACGAACCCGCCCCCGAACCGCGGCCCGGGCCGACCGGCACCCCGTTGGCCTTGGCCCAGTTGATGAAGTCGGCCACGATCAGGAAGTAGCCCGGAAAACCCATCTCGACGATCGTGTCGCACTCGTGATCGAGCCGCGCCGAGTAAGGCCCGCGCCTGGCCTCGCGCTCGGTTTCGTCGGCAAACAGCTTGCGCAGGCGCGTCTCGAGGCCCTGGTGCGCCAGCTGGCGCAGGTAGTCGTCCAGGCCGACATTCTCGGGGGTCGGAAACGCCGGCAGCTGCGGTTTCCCAGCACCATGCCCAGGTTGCAGCGCGCGGCGATCGCCACCGCATTGGCCAGCGCCTGCGGCGTCCGGCAAACAACCCGGCCATCTCGGCCTGCGACTTCAGATACTGTTCGTCGGTGAAGCGACGCACCCAGCGCAGGTTACCCAGCAATTCTCCCTGCGCGATGCACACCTGGCCTCGTGCGCACGAAAATCCTCGCGGGCCAGAAACTGCACCGGGTGGGTGGCCACCAGCGGCAGGCCGGTCTGCGCGGCCAGCGCCGCCGTCTGGCGCACCAAGGTTCTCGTCGTCGGGGCGCCCGGCGCGTTGGACCTCGAGGTAGTAGGCGCCGGGCAGGCGGCGCGCCCAGCTCGCCGCCTGCTGGCCGGCCAGCGCCGGGTTACCGGCCAGCAGCGACTGACCGACATCGCCGTCGGCAGCCCCCGAAAGCATGATCAGGCCGTCGTTGCCGGCGCCCTGCTCGTCGAACCAGGCGGGCAGCAACTCGGCCCGCCCGCGCCATTCATTCTCCAGCCAGGCACGGCTGAGCAACTCGCAAAGCCGCAGGTAACCGGCGCGGTTGCGGGCCAGCAGCAGCACCCGGTGGGGCCGCTCACGGTCCGCCTCGTTGGTCACCCAGCAATCGGCGCCGCACAGCGGCTTGATGCCCGCCTTGCGCGCCGCGCCGTAAAACTTGATCCAGCCGAACAAGTTGGCCAGATCGGTCATCGCCAGCGCCGCCTGCCCATCGGCGGCAGCCTGCTTCATCAGAGGTCCGAAACGAACGATGGAGTCGCTGACGGAATACTCGGAGTGAAGTCGCAGGTGAACGAAGGCGGGGACGGGCATGGGGTTGGGCAAGGGCCTGATCAGTCTGACCCGATTCTACCCGTCGCCTGTCCCGGCCCCCCGGCTGCGATGCCGCGGGTCAGCCCAGGCGCGCGGCCTGACGCCCGATCCGCTCTCCGTAGGCATGGGCAGAGGCGATGTCACCCTCGGGCGGGCTCTCGTCGGGCGGCACGTTGTCGGCCTGCGCCATCAGGCCCAACCAGCTGCCCAGACGGTTGAGGCTGTCCGGATCGCCGGGCTCGGTGGCCGCCGGCAGCGCCGGCCCGGCCCAGAGCATGCCGTGCTGCATCGCGAAGGTGACCAGGTACTGCAGCGTCGAGAGTTTGTCGCCGCTCATGCTGCCCGAGCAGGTGAAGCCCCCGGCCAGCTTGTCCTTCCAGCCCTGGGTGAACCAGATCTTGGCACTGGCATCGGCAAACGCCTTGAACTGCGCCGATGCGCCGCCCATGTAGGTGGGTGCGCCAAAGACGATGGCATCGGCCGTGGCCAACGCCTGCCAGCCCGCCTCGTCGATGGCGTCCACCGCCAGCAGCCTGGCGCGCACCCGGTCCACCGAGCCCGCGCCGGCGGCCAGGGCCTCGGCCAGCCGGCGGGTGTGGCCGTAGCCGGAATGAAACGCGATGATGACGGTCTGGTCCTTGTTGCCACTCATGGACGGGGATTCCTTCTGGGTCGGTTGTTGGGTCGATCGTTCATTGCCGGGCACCGCGCGGCGCCGGCGGATCGAAGACCGGCACCTCGGCCCGGCCGCCGTCGCCAAACGAGTGGCTGGCCGTGTCCGCGGCCAGCGTGCGCGACTCGTCACCGGGGGCGAGGCCGCGCGTGTCCGGCTCGATCCGGATCTGCGGCAAGTGGGTCGGCAGGTGGGCCTGCGGATTGGACTCGGCATGCTGCACGCCGGTGCCCGCGCTCATCCGCTGCCATATGGGCGGGATCGTGATTCCCGGCAAAAAAACGGTGGAACGAATCCGGCCAGCCGTGATTGTATGCGTGCGCGCGAGACCGGTCCGGTACAGGGCTTTCGATGACCATGTTCAAAAACCCTGAAGGTATGATCACCGGATGCCGATCGATCCGACTGCGCAGGGCCGCCTGGTCAGTCTGCGCCCCGCCCACCCCCGGGCACCGTTGCAACCGGCCTATGCCGGGCACAGGGCCGGCGGCAGGGCGCTGTACGGGTGGTTGGAGCGGCTGTCGGTGGCCAGGCTCAGGCGAAAACTGCTCGAACGGCCGCCGGCATGACCAAGGCCTACGTCGGACGCTTCGCCCCCTCGCCCACCGGCCCGCTGCACCTGGGCTCGCTGGTCGCCGCGCTGGGCAGCTGGCTCGATGCGCGCGCCCACCACGGTCAATGGCTGCTGCGCCTGGAAGACCTCGATCGCGAGCGGGAACAAGCTGGCGCGAGCGCGGCCATCGTCGACACGCTGGCCGCGCTGGGCATGCGGGCCGACGGACCGGTGATCCGCCAGCAGGACCGCCGCGACCATTACGAGCGCGCGCTGGCCGAGCTGCTCGCCCAGGGGCGGGTGTTCCGATGCAGTTGCACGCGACGCGAGATCCGCCTGCAGCAGCCGCCAGGCGCGCAGGCGCCGGATTCGCCCGCCGATCCCGACGGCGGACCGCCCTACCCCGGCACCTGCCGGCAGGGCCCGCGCCGGGCCGAGGGACCGCATGTGTTGCGCCTGCGGGTCGATGACGAACCGGTGTGCTGGCAGGATCGCCCTGCCGGCCACGCCAATGGGGTGCGACAGTGGGTCGAGCTGCGCCGTCAGTGCGGCGACTTCGCACTGCGCCGCGCCGACGGCACGCCGACCTACCAGTTGGCCGTGGTCGTCGACGATGCCGCGTTCGGTGTCACCGACGTCGTGCGCGGTGCCGACCTGGCCTCGTCCACGGCACGCCAGCGCTTGCTGCAGACCTGTCTGGGCGTGCCGCACCCGCGCACGCTGCACCTGCCCCTGGTGCTCGCCGACGACGGCCAGAAGTTGTCCAAGCAGACCGGCGCGCTGGGCGTCGATGCCCACGGCCCCGCCGCCGCCCGGGTCGCCCTGCTCAACGAGGCGCTGTCCTTCCTGCAACTAGGCCCCATCCGCGCCGACTCCGTCGACGCCTTCATGGCAGAGGCGATCAAGCGCTGGCAATCGTCCCCCTGGATGTCCTGAACAATGGAGGCCGGCACTGGGCGGCTTGCCGGGCGACCGCAGGGAGCGTGGGGGCTCACCGAACCCCCACGGATTCAAAGCGCAGACTGCGGCCTCCTTCGCTGAACTGCAACACCAGCGGCAGCCGCTTGTCGTTGGCGCTCAGCCAGAAGGCCACATCGAGCCCGTTGCTGCCGGGTTCGGCGATGCGCGCAATGCGGTTCGCCTGCCGGCGCCCGGCGCTGGCATTCTCATCGTCGGTCGGGCGGATCCACTCGGGTGGATCGGCGCTCCAGCGGCTGGCATTGACGTCGGAAGTCCCGGCGAACGGGATCGATTGCTCATGGCCGGCCTGCACGATCCGCGGGTCGGCGCGGGCGAGCAACGAGTACTGGAAGATCAAGCTCAACCGGTCCTGGGTTCCCGGCGGGACGAGCAGGACCTCACCATCGCGGGTGTTGACCCGCGCCGGATCGGTCGTCTCGCGATATCGGGCCTCACGCAGGCGCCTGCTGCGAAACGGCAGCTTGCGCCGCTCGGCGTAGTACTGCGGATGCAGCCCCGCGGCATCGAGCCGCCCCTGGCTTTCGTAACCGAGATCGGCCAGGAAACTCTCGACCGACAGCCGGATCGAATATCGGCTGGCGCTGGCCGTGACGCTCAGCCGCGCCGAAGCCAGTGGCGTGCTGCCCATCCCGGTCAGCAGAAAGCCCGCGTAATCGAGCACCAGGTTGGACAATGGCCCGAGCAGGCGTGAAGCCGGCGCGAGGGATTCGCGCTGGCCCAAGGCCTGGGCGAACCCCGCACCGCTGGCGCCCAGCGTCGCCAGGCTGCCAAACGTGCAAAGCCACTGCCGGCGGGCCGGGAACATCGGTTCTGGCATCTGCCCGGCTCAGCCGGCCCGCTTGAGTCCGCCAAGCAGCGCGGCGACCGGCCCGCGGTTGCGGCGTCGGGTCGCCGCCTTGGACACCGCGTCCAACGCCGGCGAGCCAGCCTGGGCCGGTTCGCCGGCCGGCGCCGGTTTTTCCTGGTAGGGCTGCGTAAAGAAAGGGTCCTGCGAATGACCGGCCAGCTTCGTGCGCGACACCGCGCTGCCCGAAGCGCCCGACCTGCCCCGGCGCGACTCGCGGGCCGAGTCGTCGCGCGCGCTACGCCGGGGCGCGACACCGTGCTGGCGGGGCACGTCCAGATCGATTGGCTCGAGCGTGCGCTTGAGGAGCTTTTCGATCTCGACCCGCAACCGTTCGTCCTCGCGCGTCATCAGCGACAGCGCCAGGCCACTGGCACCGGCGCGGCCGGTACGGCCGATCCGGTGAATGTAGTCTTCCGGCGCATACGGCAAATCGTAATTGATGACCGCCGGCAGCTCGGCAATGTCCAGGCCGCGTGCCGCGACGTCGGTCGCCACCAGGACCTTGACCTCGCCCTTCTTGAACGCATCGAGCGTGGCCAGCCGCTCCTGCTGCGTCTTGTCACCGTGAATGGCGCTGGCAATCAGGCCTTCGCTCTCGAGGTGACGCGCCAGCCGGCTCGCGCCTATCTTGGTGTTGGTGAACACGATCACCTGCGTGATCGTGCGCTCGCGGATCAGCTTGGCCACCGCGTCGCGCTTGGCCTCACCGTCGGTCACGCGGTAGATCTGCTGCTCGACATTGTCAGCCGTGGCATTGCGGCGGGCCACCTCGATCAGCTGTGGATCGTTGAGGAAGGCCTCGGCCAGCTTGCGGATCTCCTTGGAGAACGTGGCCGAGAACATCAGGTTCTGGCGCTGCTTGGGCAGCAACTGGATGATCCGCTGGATGTCGGGCAGAAAGCCCATGTCCAGCATCCGATCGGCCTCGTCCAGCACCAGGACCTCGACCTGCGACAGGTTGACCGTCTTCTGGCCCACATGGTCGAGCAGACGCCCCGGCGTGGCGATCAAGACCTCGCAGCCGCTGCGCAAGGCTTTGATCTGCGGTTGGATGTCGACGCCACCGAACACCTTGGTGCTGCGCAACCCGCTGTGCACCGCATAGGCGTGGACGTTTTCGTAGATCTGGTCGGCCAGCTCGCGGGTCGGCGCCAGGATCAGCGCGCGCGTCGGATGGCGGGCCGGCGACATGCTGGTATTGGCATGGCGCATCAGCCGGTGCAGGATGGGCAGCGCGAAGCCGGCAGTCTTGCCGGTGCCGGTCTGGGCGGCCCCCATCACGTCGCGCCCGGTCATCACGACCGGGATCGCCGCAGCCTGGATCGGGGTGGGCACCGTGTAGCCGATCTCGCGCACGGCGCGCGCGATCGGTTCGGCCAGGCCGAAGTCGACGAACTGCACTTTGGGAGGCGCCGGGTCGGCAGCCACGACCGGCGCGGTGGAGGCGGGATGGGAGGTGTCGTCTGTTGCCCTGACGGACTCGTCGGTCCGGGCATTGTCGGTAGTCAAATCGTGTTTTCTCGGATGTTGGCGAATGAGCGGATCTGCCAGCCGGACCCCACTCTGAATCGAAGCGCGGCGTACGCGGTACGCCGGGTTGTCATCCAACGCGCTGGCGCCGGTTGGACGCGACAGGGCCACGCCTGCCGCAAACACGGTATTGTGGACCTTCAGCCGGGATTTTTCCCGTTCAGCATCACCGTGAAACGGCATTTGGCGCAGATACAGACCAAAAACGGCATAATACCTGTTTATATCACCAGTCTTTGTCGGCTACCGAGCCCTGCGGCCCGCCCCATTTCGTGGTCCGACGTCATGCTGATCGAATCCCGCCTAGCCTTCGTCGACGTCGAAACCACCGGCGCCTCGGCCGACCAGGGCCTCATCACCGAGATCGCGATCGTCTCGGTCGACTGGCCCGCCGACGATTGCGGTCCCCCTTACGCCTGCAGCTGGTCCAGCCTGGTCAATCCCGGCCGGCGCATTCCGCCCGCGATCCGCTACCTGACCGGCATCAGCGACCAGATGCTGGTCGATGCGCCCTCGTTCGCCGATCTGGCCGACGACATCCTGGCGCGGCTGGACGCCCGCCTGTTCATCGCCCATCACGCGCGGTTCGATTACGGGTTCATCAAGGCCGAGATGCAACGGGCCGGCCGCGCATTTCAGGCGCGCCCGTTGTGCACGGTGCGCTTGTCCCGCGCACTGCACCCCGACCGCAGCCCGCACACGCTCGATGCGCTGATCGCCCGCCACCGGCTGCCGGTCACCGAGCGCCATCGGGCGCTGGGCGATGCGGCGGTGCTCTGGGCGTTCATCCGCCGGATGGCGCTCGATCACGGGGCGCAGGCCCTGACGCAGGCCGCGCAACGGCTGTTGCGCCGACCCAGTCTGCCGTCGCACCTGGCGCTGGACAGCCTGGACACGGTGCCCGATGCGCCGGGCATCTATGCTTTTTTCGGCCTCAACGAGCAGCCGCTGTACATCGGTAAGAGCCGTCACATCCGCGAGCGGGTCGGGTCGCACTTCAGCGCCGACCACGCCAGTGCGCGCGGCCTGCGCCTGGCCAGCGAGGTGCGCAGGCTTTGCTGGCAGCAGACCGCCGGCGAGTTCGGCGCGCTGCTCGCCGAGATCGGCGCGATCGAGCGCCTGATGCCGGCGCACAACCGCGCCCTGCGACGCAACCACAAGGCCGTGTTGCTCGAGATCGGCACGCAGGCACCGTGGCTGCGCTGGCACAAGGCCGGCGCGCTCGAGCCGGCCGCGATGGCCGGCCTGTACGGCCCCTTCTCCAGCCGCCAGGCGGCCCGCAACCGGCTGCTGGCTGCGGTACGCGAGCACGGCCTTTGCGCGCGCGTGCTCGGGCTGGAACGCGGCCAGCCGCAGGCGCCCTGCTTTGGACGGCAACTGGGCCAGTGCCACGGCGCGTGCGTCGGCCACGAGCCGGTGCCAGCGCTGATCGCGCGCCTGCACGAGGCGCTGGCGCCGCACCGGGTGCCGGGCTGGCCGGCCGATACCGGCCTGCTGGTCATGGAAAGCGATCCGGCGCGCGGTCAGCGGCAGGCCCACCTGTTCCACCATTGGAGCTGGCTCGGCTCGGCCGATGCGCCGGGGGGCCACGCGGGGGAGCCCCCAGACGCCTGCGGCGCCGCGCACCTGGCGCCGTGGGCGCCACAACCCGCGGCGATCGATCAGCGGGTCATCCAGTTGCTGCGCGCCTGGGTGGAGCCGCTGCCGCCGGTGGGCGCAGAAGCCGGGCTGCCCCGGCTGGCCGGTGTGCAGGCGCTGGCCGATGTCCTGTCGGACCCGGCGCCGGGCAGGCCCGGCGACTGGCACGAACCGGCCGGCCCGCGCCACGCCGGTGGCGGCCTGCAGGTGCGCTGGGTCGCCCTCGACACGCCCGTCTGAGCCCCGCACCGTCCGCGTGATAAAACCCTAGAAACGACAGGAAACGGCCTGCAGGATCCGCCCGTCTGGCCCCTCGGCCATCGCCACCCAGGTGAGTCGGTCCGGGCGCGCATCGGCGGGTACGGTCAGCCGGCCCTCGAGCGACCGGCCGGGTCCGCCCAGGTCGGGCAGCCAAGCGCGCAACACGTGGTCGTGCGCCAGCGTCTCGCCGGCATTCTCGCCGCGCGTCACCCGGCTGGCCAACCCGCTCTCGAGCAGCCCGGCATGGACGCTGACCCGGTCGGGCAGCGTCCCACCGTTGGTCGCGGTGACGGCCACGCGGGCCGAGTCGCCGTCCCACTGCACGGCCAGCGCGAGATCGAGCGCGGCCTTCTGCGCATTGATGTTCTCGATGGCGTGCAGAAACGGCGCGGCCTCCCACCAGCGTCGCCAGTCCCGACCGTCGAGCACGACCTGCGGCGTGTAGATCGTGTTGAGCCGGTTCTGCGCGGCAAGCTCGCGCTGGCGGCGGGTGAAGCGCGGGTCGGCGAACCGGTCGGGCCAGCCGATGTAGTCCCAGTAGTCGACATGCAGCGCGATCGGTAACACCTGGTCCGCGCCAAGCCCCGATTCGCGGATCGCCGACAACCAGCGATCGGCCGGCGGGCAGCTGCTGCAGCCTTCGGACGTGTACAGCTCGACGACCGCGACCCGATGGGCCGGGCTGCTGGCCGCGCAGTGGCCGTTTGCCGCCTGCACGCCCCCCGGGAGCAGGCCCAGCGCCAGCAAACCGACGATCGCGGCAAGCTGCGTCGGGACACGCTCGATGGGACACTCTGGCTTCATGAGACACCTCGACCTGTCTGGATTCGCCGTTGCTGGGTGGGGCCGACCCTTTCGGCCCGGTACCGGGCGATGACACATCCGTTGACCTTCCCGGCGGTAGGCCGATGTGGGGAGTGGGTCCCGCAGGCGCCGCGGGTCTTACAATGCGCTCACACGGCGGCCGCCCTGGTGGCACCGCATGATGATCAACCAGCCGGAATGGGAGAGTGCCATGCGCTGGCGCGGACAACGTCAGAGTTCCAATGTCGAGGACCTCCGTGGCGGTGGGGGAATCGGCGGCTTGGGGTCCGGTCCGCGGGTGCGCCGGGGCGGGGGCCTCGGCCTGGGCACGATTGCGATCGCCTTCATCGTCGCCTGGTTCCTGGGCATCAACCCGATGACGTTGCTGGGCATGTTCTCCGGCGGCGGCATGCCCGAGTCGCAGACCAGTGTGCCGGCCGGCACCGGGTCCGGCGCCAGCGGCGCCCCAGGCGACGAGATGGGCCAGTTCGTCTCGGTCGTGCTGGGCAGTACCGAGGATGTCTGGAGCAAGTTGTTCCGCGCGAGCAATGCCCAGTACCCGCCACCCAAGCTGGTGCTCTACCGGGGCGGCACCACCACGGCCTGCGGCATGGGCAGCGCCGCGGCAGGCCCCTTTTACTGCCCGGCCGACCAGAAGGTCTACATCGACCTGGGCTTTACGAGGTGATGCGCCGCAAGATGGGCGCGCCCGGCGACTTTGCCCAGGCCTACGTGATCGCCCACGAGGTCGGCCATCACGTGCAGAACGTCACCGGCACGATGAAGCAGATGGAGATCTGGCGGCGCGAGTTGCCCGAGCGCGCGTACAACGACAAGTCGGTCCGGCTGGAATTGCAGGCCGACTGCCTGGCCGGGGTCTGGGCGCATCACTCGCAGCAGGCCAAGAACTGGCTCGAGCAGGGCGACATCGAGGAGGCGATGACTGCCGCGGCAGCGGTCGGCGACGACAAGATGACCGGGGGCCGGCTGCAACCGGACGGCTTTACCCACGGTAGCTCGCAGCAACGGGCCTCGTGGTTCCGGGCCGGGCTGCAGAGTGGCGACTACCGGCGCTGCGACACTTTTTCCGCGCCGCGGGTCTGATCCGGCGCCCCGGCTGACGCCGGCGGCAGCCGCATCCGCACCGTCGTCCCGTCGGCCGACGAGCTGACAATATCGAAACGGCCGCCATGGCGGGCGGCCACCGCGGTCACGACCGCCAGTCCCAGGCCGAAGCGCGAGTGCTCGTCCGAGGTCACGAACGGCGCGGTCGGATCCCCCGGCAGGCTGGCGCACACCCCGCCGCCGTTGTCGGTCACCGAGATGTCCAGCTGCTGCGCTGATTCGGTCACCGAGACCGCGATCCGGCCGTCCCGGCCCGCCACCGCGGTCAGCGCGTTACTCACCATCTCGCGGATCGCGATGACCAGCTGGTCCGGGTCGCCATGGATCTGGCAATCGGGCACGTCGACGGTCAGGCGGACCTTCGGTCCGACCATTGCCGGCAGATCCAACCTGTCGAACAGCGTCCGGACCTCGAAGGTCGACGCGTTCAGCGGGCGTTCGTCGGCATAACCGACCAACTCGGTCACCATGCGCGCCGCGTGCTGGGCCGCCCGGCCGACATTGTCGAGAAACATCTGCGCCGGATGATCGCCCTGCACATGCAGCGAGGCGCCATCCACCCCGGAAAAAATCGTCTGCAACTGGTTGCGGAAGTGGTGGGCGAAACCGCGGCTGAGCCGGGCCGCCATCGCCGAGGTCTCGCGGGCGTGCGCCAGGCGCGCCTCGTTTTCGAGCAGCGCCCGATCGAGTTCACGGTTGATCTGCGCCTGGCGGATCGACCAGCGCCTGGCGAGGAACATCGCCAGCGCCGCCAGCGACACCATCACCGGCGTCGGCAGGGCCTTGAGCAAGGCGAATGCCGAGGCCTGCAGCCAGAGCACGAAGAACAGCAGCGAGCCGGCCAGCCAGGTGGCCAGCCCGGCCACCAGCGGCAGGATCAGCGCCCCGGACACGATCACGCCGACCGCCAGCACCAGCAAGGTGCCGCCCATCAGATCGCCCGGAAGCACCATCGCGTGGGCGACGACGCTGGCCATCAGCAGCGCCCAGATGAACAGCAGGGCCAGTTCGGGGCGCGCCAGCGTGCGGCGACGCGAGCGCAAGACCAGCAGCAGGCCGACGCAGGCCGCGGCGCTCGCCGCATGCCACCAGAGCAACCCGGGCAGCCGCCCGTCGACATGCGACAGCGTCTCGACGATCATCCCGATGGTGAACAACGGCGGCACGATCGCCAGCACCTGGCGGGCATCGTCCCGACAGGCCTGCTTCGTGCGTTCGGCCACCGCCCATTCGCCCATCAATCACCAATCCGTTTCGTGAACGGTGCAACAGGCACGGGAGTCATCGGCCCCATGCGCCGAGCACCGCCGGGGATGATATCCCGCACAACGACCCGCACAAAAGGGCGGCTGGGCCGCGCTGACCGGCCGGGGCGTTACGGAAAGTCAACCGGTCGCCGGGGACAGAAGGGTCGTGATCCGGGCCTCGATCTCCGTGGCATGGACCGGCTTGTGCAACATGCTGACCGATGCATTGCCGGCCAGTTCCCGCAGTCGCGCCAGTTGCTGGTCGGACGGACGCGTGCCGGCGACGACGATCACCGGCAACCGGGGCGGCAACCAGTGACGGATACGCGCCAGCGCCTCCAGCGCGGTAGTCGTCTGGTCGAGTTGCCAGTCGATCATCACCAGCGAGGGCGGATCACCCGCCGGCGCCTGGTCCAGCGAGTCGTCCAGGCCGTCCCAGGACAACACGTCGAAACCACGCGCACGCAACAGCAGTTCAAGCCCGTAACGGATCAGGCGGTCGTCGTCGATGATCAGGATCCGGTGCGCTGGTTGCCCCAAGGCGGGGCCGGACGGGCCGACGATCTCGGGGCCACGGGCCGCGTTGGCCCGCTCGCCGACGCGGAATTCGTCGAACGAGATCGCGAAGGTCGCCCCGGGCCCGGCCGATGCCAGGTAGCGGACGCGGATTCGGGCCAGGCTGGCCAGGCGCGCGACGATCAACAAGCCCAGCCTCGGCCGACCCGCTCCTTGCGCGCTCGACCGACAAACCGACGCCTGCGCCGCTTCGAGCAGGTCCGGCGGCAAGGCGCCAGGTTCGATCCCGACCCCATCATCGGCCAGCCGCAGTTCCAGCACCGAACTGGATGCCGCGTCACCGTCATGGGCCGGCCCGACGATCCGCGTCGCAATCGTGACCGTCGTACCGTGCGAATGCTCGACCGCGTTGGTCAGCAGGTTGTGAACCAGCCGCTCCAACGAGTGGCGGTCGGCGTGCACCGAGATACCCTGGGCCGGCTCGATCCGCAAGCTGATGCCGTGCACCTGGGCCAGCGGCAGGAACATCCGCCCGGTATCGGCCAGAAACCCGTCCAGGTCGATCCAGGTCTTGCGGTCCGGCGGGTCTTCCTCGTTGATGCGGGCGAGGTCGAGCAGGCGGGCGATCAGGTTGTTGATGTGGGACGACGCGGTCTCGAGCGCGTGGGCCTTGTCGCGCAGGCCCGTGCCACTGGGCTCGGCGAGGATGCTGCGGGCGATCAGCGAGATCGATTGCGCGGGCTGACGCAGGTCGTGCGACGCGGCCGCCAGCACCATGTCGCGCAGACCGAGCAGCCGGTCGAGCCGGGCCGTGGTGCTTTGAAGCAACTTCGTCTGGGTACCGAGGTCACGGGTCTGCTGGCGCAGCGTCTGGTTCAACGCCTGCAGATCGAGCCGGTGCCGGACCGCATCCACCCCTTCGAGGTACAACGAGCGGCCGATCGACAGGATAAACGCCCCAAATGCCAGCAGGCAGGCACCGAGCAACGCCGCCATCCAGTCCAGCCGGGCCGCGATGATCGCCATCGCGGTCAGAAACGGGGGCAGCAAAAAACCGATGACCGCCATCGGCAGGATGCTCTGGGTCGAGACCACCGACACGGCGATGCCGCTGTACACCGCGATGAGGAACCAGAACAGTTGCGGATCCTGATTCTGGTGAACCGTCCAGAACCCGACACTCCAGAGCAGTCCGGCCAGCACCCGGCTGGCGGCCATCAGGCGGGCGATCCGGAATTTGCGCTCGTCGTCCGCCTGCTTGTAGCCGATGAACAGGCAGGCCAGCGGCAGGTTGACCGCCATCAGCAGGTACAGCCACAACAACGAAGTCCACGAGACAGGCTGGTGACCGAGCCAGATCAGGACGAACACGCCCGCGGCGAGCGACCCACCGATGAGGCCAGGCACCCTCGCGGCAAGCGCGTCCAGCAACTCCAGGCGAACCTGCCGATCTTGAATCGAGAAGCCCATGCCCCTCCATCGGGGTTTCATTGTCGAGGCGATCGAACTGCCGCGATCGTACCCGTTGCCGCCCGACAGAAAAAAGCGCCCGGCGGATGTGCGCGCACGACGATTTCCGGTTATCAGCGCAGTTCACCAATTTTGTCGGATGAAATGACGATTGGGACGTCAATTCGAAACCCGGGTTCCAGAACCCGGGCACCCGCTCTTGACGGCGGCCACGATGGCGCCAAAATGGGGGATGAAGGCCTTACAGCCCGATCTGGTGGGCCCCCCGAGAGTCGAACTCGGCACCAACGGATTATGAGTCCGCTGCTCTAACCAACATGAGCTAGGGGCCCCCGGGCAGCAGTATAGCTTCTGGCCACGTGGCTTTCGTCTGCCCTAGTCGACCAAACGTTGAGTCCATCACACCTGTTCCGGTGAATTGCCGCTATGCTGCCGCTTCCCAATATGACGCCCCGAGAGAGAACCGGCCGTATGCACAAATCCCTGGCAAGCCGCCTGGCGCGATGGCTATTTCCCGACGATCCCGAATCGTTGGAAGCCCGCGTGACGGCCACCCGAGACAATGCGTTGCGCGCAGCCCTGACTGCCGCGGCCCTTGTCGCCTTTGCCAGCATGCTCGGGATAGAGAAATTCCCCCCGGCCGCGTTGGCGGCGGCCGCCCTGCTGATGGTGTCCGGCCTGCTGCTGCACGCATTCCTGCAGGCCCGCGAGTTGCCGATCCACGGCATCGATCCGCGCGCGCTCGCCCGGGCGGATCGTGGCGCCGCCGGCTGGTTCCTGCTGGCATTCGGTTTCATCGGCGCGGTCATCGCCGCCGGACCGATGGTCAGCAGCGACCGGCAGATCGCGCTGATCGTGCTGGGCGTGATCGCGCCACTGGCGATGCTGCACTCGCTCAGCCGCAGCCCCCTGGTTTTCGTCGCCACCGCACTGCCGGTCGTGCTTGGCTCGATCGTCGCCACGCTGCGCCTGGGCGCGGCGCTGTCACCCTGGTTGGTCCTGGGCCTGGTCGTCGCGCTGGCGGTCGTGCTCGAGCAGGCGGTGCGCACGATGCGCACCACCGACCAGCACCAGCGGGCGCGTTCGCGTGAACGCTCGCTGTTGTCCCAGCAACTGGCCCTGTTCAGCACCAGCCAGCTGGGCATCGCCCAGACCACCGGCGTGCGCATCGGCCGCGCGAATGCCCGCTTTCGCCAATGGTTCGGCGAAGGCAGCGGCGATGCGCTGATCACCGACATGGCAGCCTCGATCGGCATGAGCCGCGACCGCCTGCAACGGCTGATCAAGCGGGCCGACGAACGCGTCGGCGGCCATGACAGCCGTACGGTCAGCATCTTGCTCAACGGCGCCACGCCGCGCTACTTCAGTGTGCAGGTGCGGCGCTTCGATCCGGCCAACCAGAATCGCGGCCTGCTCTGGACCGTCAGTGACCAGACCTCCGACTGGCTGCGTCAGCAGGCCAACGAACGCGCCGCAACCCGTGACCCGCTCACCGGGGCGCTCAATCGCCGCGCATTGCACAAGCGCATCTCCTCGATGCTCGCGCGCGACCTGCGCCGTCAGCCGTTTGCCGTGCTGTGCGTGGACATCAACCGCTTCGGCGACCTGAACCAGGCCAACGGCGAAGGTTTTGGCGACCAGATCCTGTGCATCGTCGCCCGCCGCCTGCAGCGCACGCTGCGCGAGCAAGACCTGATCGCGCGCACCGGCGGCAACGAGTTCGTGCTGGTGCTCGAGAATGTCAACGGCATGGAGCGCGCCAGCCAGATCGCCGAGAAGGTCATGGAGACCCTGTCGGCGCCTATCGTGCTGACCAGCATGACCTGCACGATCGCGGCCTCGGTCGGCGTCGCCGTCGCGCCGCTGCACGGCCGGCGCACCGACGAGATCCTGGGACGGGCACGCAGTTCGATGTTCGCGATCAAGCGCACGCTGGTGCAGGTGCAGGCGGGGAAGATGGGGCGGCGGCCGTGATGTGAGCCCTCACGGCGAGCGCGGTGCGCTCGCCTCGGCAAGCCGCCCACGACTTGCCTTGCAAGGCAAGTCGGTTCCGGCAGCGCCGGGTAGTACCCGGCGAAACCCTGCCTACACCCCCGGGGCTGCCCGGGCCAAAGGCGGCTGGGATCGGCCCGGCGCTCGCCTTTGGCCCGGGCGGCGTCTTGCTTCTCTCAGGGTTGGCCCCCACGGTCGGCGCTAGGCGCCTCCCTGCCCCCTGGGGGCTGCCCGGGCCAAAGACGACTTGGGATCGGCCCGGCGTTCGCCTTTGGCCCGGGCGGCGTCTTGCTTCTCTCAGGGTTGGCCCCCACGGTCGGCGCTAGGCGCCTCCTGCCCCCTGGGGCTGCCCGGGCCAAAGACGACTTGGGATCGGCCCGGCGTTCGCCTTTGGCCCGGGCGGCGTCTTGCTTCTCTCAGGGTTGGCCCCCACGGTCGGCGCTAGGCGCCTCCCTGCCCCCTGGGGGCTGCCCGGGCCAAAGACGGCTTGGGACCGGCCCGGCGCTCGCCTTTGGCCCGGGCGGCGTCTTGCTTCTCTCAGAGTTGGCCCCACGGCGAGCGCGGTGCGCTCGCCTCGGCAGACCGCCCACGACTGGCCTTGCAAGGCCAGTGCAGCGGGTTTACCTGAGCGCGACGATCTCGGTGGGGCTGAGGGTGCCGCCGATGATCGCTGCGGCCATGTTGCGGATCTTGGTGCCCGCATCGGCGCCCATCACCAGGTGCAGGCCTAGCGCGGGGGCCCGCCGGAGCGGCTCAGGGCCGCTTTCAGCTTTGCCAGGAACGCCTTGGCGAACTCGCTCCGGTCGTTAATAGAGTCGATCGCGAATCCGGCCGCCTCGAGCGCGGCCGCGTAAGTCCGGGCTGATTCGACGAAGCTGATCTCGGACCGGTCAGCCCACGGCACCGGGAAATCAAATGCCTGATCCTGGTTCGCCATCAGGTCGTAGATCGCGAGTCCGCCACCGGGCCTGAGCACTCGGTGGATCTCGCGAAACAAGGACGCCTTGTCGGCAATGTTCATGCCCACGTGAAGCATCACCGCGGCATCGAACTGCGCATCGTCGACGGGCAAAGACAGCGCATCGCCCTGAATCAGCGAGATCCTGTCGTCGAGTCCGACCCAGGCATTGAGGCTGTTGCCGGTGCTGACGAACTCGTCGGTCAGATCGACGCCGGTGACCCGTGTGCCGAAGCGGCTCGCCAGGAACCGACCGGTGCCACCGATGCCGCAGCCGACATCCAGCATCCGTTGTCCGACCTGCGGATCCAGGTAGGCGGCCAGGTGCTCGGTGGCCACCCGCCCACCGACATGAAACTCGTCGACGGGCCCCAGGTCGTCGACCGTGACCGTCCCGGGTGTCTTGCCGATCTGGCCCAGTGCCCGTTCGATCGCCGCGAGAAGGTCCGGGCGGGCATAGTGGCCCGCGGTGGCGCTTTTCTGGTCATGATTCCTCCGCTGCGATCAGAACCCCGCAGTCTATCGGTCCATCAGGGCCGGGCGCGCAGTTCGTTGTTCGCGATCAAGCGGTCGCTGGTGCGCGTGGGGAGGTTCGGGCGACGGTCGTCGTGTTGGCCCCCACGGCCGGTGCTGCACGCGTTCCCCGGCAAACCGCCCATTGGCCGCCTGGCAAGACGAGCCGGTTCCGGCAGTGCTCGCTCAAATGCCCAGGTACCACTGGATGATGCTCTTGGCGATGAACCCGAGCATGCCGAACGAGAGCACGAAGAACAGCACGAAGGTGCCCAGCCGGCCTGCCCCGGACTTGCGCGCCAGGTTCAGGATGATGAACAGCATGTACAGGATGAGTGCGCCGAGCCCGAAGGTGACGCCGAACTCGGAGATCTGGGCCTCGGTATAACCGAACATCGGGTCAGCTCGCCGGGACGAGATCGCGGTAGGCATGCCAGGTGGCATGACCCAGCACGGGGATCAGCACCAGCAGGCCGACCACGCTGGCCACGGCAAGCATCGTCAACGACATGATCAGCAGCGCCCAGACCGCCATCGCGCCCGGGTTGTGGCCGACAGCGGCGATGCTCGTGCGTATCGCCTCGCGCACCTTCACCGAGCGATCGATCAGCATCGGCAGCGACACCGCGCTGGCCGCGAAAATCAACGCGGCCAGGATGCCGCCGGCCACCAGCCAGAGCCAGAACAACAGCGGATTGGAGCGTCCGGCGAAAAAACGCAGGTAGCCACTGACCCCGCCGTCATCGACGGCGCCGGCGGCGATGATCAGCGAAGAACAGAGCACCCAGGCCGAGCCCACCAATGCCAGCAGCAGGCCGAAGCGGATCGTCATGCGCCCGGCACGGCGCCAGGTGTCGCCAACCGTGGCAGCCGGTGGCTTCGCCGCGCTCCAGCGCCCGGCTCTGGGCATACATGCCCACCAGCAGCGCGGGCGCCACCAGCACGAAGCCCGAGAACGCCCCGGCGAGCAGCGCCGCCCGCGAGTAGCCGATGGTCACGATCACCACCATCGCCAGCAGCAGCGCCGCGCCGTGGGCCAGTGACAGCGCCGGTACCTGGCGAAAATCGCGCCAGCCCAGCCTGAGCCAGCGCAGGCCGGCCGCGAGGTCGACCTGGCGGATGCCCGGTTCCATTGCGGCCCGCGCCCTACTGCCCTTCGAGGAAGCTCTTGAGCTTGTCCGCCCGGCTCGGGTGACGCAGCTTGCGCAGCGCCTTGGCCTCGATCTGGCGGATCCGCTCGCGGGTCACGTCGAACTGCTTGCCCACTTCCTCGAGCGTGTGGTCGGTGCTCATCTCGACCCCGAAGCGCATCCGCAGCACCTTGGCTTCGCGCGGGGTCAGCGAATCCAGCACCTCCTTGACCACGTCGCGCATCGAGTCGTGCAGCGCGGCTTCGGACGGCGCCAGCGTCGTCGTGTCCTCGATGAAGTCACCCAGGTGCGAGTCGTCGTCGTCCCCGATCGGGGTTTCCATCGAGATCGGCTCCTTGGCGATCTTGAGGATCTTGCGGATCTTGTCCTCGGGCATCTCCATCTTCTCGGCCAGCGTCGCCGGATCGGGCTCCTGCCCGGTTTCCTGCAGGATCTGGCGCGAGATCCGGTTCATCTTGTTGATCGTTTCGATCATGTGCACCGGGATGCGGATCGTGCGTGCCTGGTCGGCGATCGAGCGCGTGATCGCCTGGCGGATCCACCAGGTCGCGTAGGTCGAGAACTTGTAGCCACGCCGGTACTCGAACTTGTCCACCGCCTTCATCAGGCCGATGTTGCCCTCCTGGATCAGGTCGAGGAACTGCAGGCCGCGGTTCGTGTACTTCTTGGCGATCGAGATCACCAGGCGCAGGTTGGCCTCGGTCATCTCGCGCTTGGCGCGACGGGCCTTGGCCTCACCGGCCGCCATCTGGCGGTAGATGTTCTTCAGGTCCGGCAGCGGCAGCGCGGTGCGCGATTGCAGGTCGATCAGCTTTTGCTGAAGATCCTGGATCGACGGCAGGCTGCGCTCGAGCACCTCGGCATACGGCGGGTTGCGCGAGATCTCGTTGACCGCCCACTGCAGGTCGGTTTCGGCGGCCGGAAACGTGCTGATGAAGTGTTCCTGGGTCATGCCGACCTTGTCGACGCAGATATTGCGGATCGCCCGTTCGTACTGGCGTACCTCGTCGACCTGGTTGCGCAGCGTGTCGCAGAGCCGCTCGACCATCTTGGCGGTAAAGCGGATGGTCATGAACTCGTTCTGGATCACGTCCTGGGCATTGCAATAGGGCTTGGACTGGTAGCCGTGGGCTTCCTGGGCGGCCATCATCTTGGCGAATGCCTTCTCGATCACCGCAAACTTGCCCATCGCCGCTTCGCGCAGCTCGCCCAGGCGGGCCGCGTGGGCCGCCTTCTCGGCATCGGGGTCGTCATCATCGTCCGAGCTGGAGCGTGGGCCGAACTCGAGGTCGGCATCCGATTCATCGAGCAGGCCATCGACCACCTCGTCGATGCGCATCGTGCTGGCCTTGACCTTTTCGGCATCGTTGAGGGTCTCACCGATGGTGACCGGGCAGGCCGAAATCGCCTGCACCATGTGCTTGAGGCCTTCCTCGATCCGCTTGGCGATCTCGATCTCGCCCTCGCGGGTGAGCAGTTCGACCGACCCCATCTCGCGCATGTACATGCGCACCGGGTCGGTCGTGCGGCCGAACTCGGAGTCGACGGTCGAGAGCGCGGCCTCGGCCTGCTCCTCGGCATCGTCGTCCGAGGTCGTCACCGGGGCCGAATCGCCGATCAGCAGTTGCTCGGCATCGGGCGCCTGCTCGAAAACCTGGATGCCCATGTCCGAGAACGTGCCGATCACCGAATCGGTCGATTCACTGTCGATCAGTTCCTCGGGCAGGTGGTCGTTGATCTCGGCATAGGTGAGAAAGCCGCGCTCCTTGCCCATCTTGATGAGCAGGCGCAGGTTCTCGCGGGTGGCCTCGCGTTGCGCATCGGACATGCCCGGCTTACCGCCGAACTCCTTGAGCAGCGCGCGTTCCTTGGCACGGCTGCCGCGGCGTCCCTTGGCCGGCTTGGGCGGCTCGGGGATTTCTACATTCGCGCTGTCGTCCTCGACCGAGTCGTCGTCCGATTCGTAGGTGTCGTCCGAACTCTCGAAGTCGATCTTGCCCTTCTTGCCCTTGGCGCCCTTGGCCCCCTTCGCGCCCTTGGCTGGCTTGGCCCCCTTGCCGGCCTTGGCGGCCTTGGCCTTGGCCTTGGAGATCACGGCATCGGCAACCGCATCGGACAGTTGGTCGATCTCGGCGACCGTGACC
The DNA here is from genome assembly GCA_041396665.1 of Burkholderiaceae bacterium. Taxonomy (GTDB): domain Bacteria; phylum Pseudomonadota; class Gammaproteobacteria; order Burkholderiales; family Burkholderiaceae_E; genus JAUIAI01. Next base: position 29,080 of record JAWKYE010000018.1, on the reverse strand, counting down.
TTGGCCGCCTTGACTGGCTTCTTGGCCGCCGCACCGCCCTTGGCGGCCACCGACTTGACTGCCGGCTTGGCCGCTGCCTTGGTCGCTGCCCCGGCGACCTTCGCCGGGGCCTTGGCGGCCTTGGCCGCGCCACCGCCAGCCGCCTTCGGGGCAGCCTTGGCCGCGGGCTTGACAGGCTTGCTGGTCGCAGACGCCTTGGGCGTCGCTTTCTCGGCAACGCTGCGGGCGGCCTTGGCGGCGGCCGGCTTGGTCGTGGCGGTCTTGGCGACCGACGCCTTCTTGGCCGGCGCAGCCTTGGTGGCCTTGGCCGCCTTGGCAGGCTTGGCCGACTTACTCGCCGGCGTCACTGCCGCCTTGCTGGCCGCCTTGCCGGCGCCGCCGGCTGCCTTGGTCACCTTGCGGGCCGCGGGCTTCACGGACGCGCTGGCCCGTGCCGCCGGCTTGCCTGCCGCGGCCTGGGCCGGATGCCTGGCCTTGACGCTCGCCTTGCCCGTTCGGGTCGCGGATGCTGCCGCCTTGCCTGCCGTGCCCGCCTTGTCGTTGCCGGTGTCCTGCTTTTTCACTCGCTCATCCTTTTTCGCCACGATCCACTTCCTGCCTTGATGATGCCCGCCACCGCAAGCCCCCCGGTGCCCTACCCCGCACCGCAGCCGGCCGCACCCGCTTCACTGCCCAACCATCACCGACACGCGGTCGGCCCGCTTCACGCATGTTGCCGTAGGTCGCATTCGCGCCCCCCTGGCTTACCCGGTACCGGTCGATCGGCGCCCTCGCCAGGCCATTGACCGAACCACAACCGCCCCACGGGAAAATCCTGCCGGACCGGAGGATGCGGAGTTGTTCGACTTGCTGCTTGACCCTCTTGGACCCTGGGCGCACCGGGATGCATGCCCGGATTGACGCCTGCCGGTTGAAGCCCGCGAATTGAAGCCCGCGAGTTGAAGCCCGCTATGGACGCGATCCGACCCGCCGGCCCGAGTAACCGGTCGACAAGCCCATTCAACGCATCCGCCAGTGATCAGACGACCTCCGAAAGGTCGATGGACAGGCCTGATTCGCAAACCCCTGCGGCAAAAGATGGCATCCACTACGGGATCGACCAAGGCTCGCATCGGGCATGAACGGCGCACTATCCGGGAATATGCACTTAGCGTACGTGAGGGTAACTGCGCAGTATATCAAGTCTCGCGCCGGCTGGCGAGCAGATCGCGGTGCAACTGGCGGCTTTCATCGTCGGCCAGTCCGCCGGCCACCAGCTGGGCCGCGGCGTCACGCAACGCCCGCCGCTCGAACTGGGTCAGCGCGCCGACGAACTCCTGGCGGGCCTCTTCCAGCGTCAGCGACGGCACCCCGCCCCAGTCGGCCGCCAGGTCGCCGATGACCTGCTGCAGATCGGGATGATCGCCGCCGGCCAGCGCATCCAGGCGTGCCTGCACCGAACCGACCTCGGCCAGCGGCACCAGCGCCTCGAACCATCGGGCCAGTGGGGGCTGCAGCAGGTCGAGCGCCTGCAGGCGGCCGGCATCCTCGCGGCACAGTTGCGGATGACACAGCGCCAACAGCCTGAGGCGACGCTCCAGGCTGGGCCCGGCGCCGCGCACCCGCAGGCGCGGCGCCGCGGGTGGCCCGGAAGCGGCCGCCGCCCCGCCCGCCCGCCTGGCGGCGGCGAAAGCCGCCGTGGCCGGACTGCCCCGGCGGCGGGGGCGCCTCGGTCCAGGCCGGCGGCTCGTCGTCGGCCGGGCCGCCGGCCTGTCCGGGCCCGGCGCCGGCCCGCTGGCGCGGCCACGGCCCGGGGGCGGCTCGGTGGCAGCCAGATAACGGGTCAGCTCCAGCTGGCCGATGCCCGCCTTGTCCGCAATCGCATGCGCCATCTGCAGTCGCAGGCCCTCGGCCTTGATGGCCACCAGCAAGGGCCGCGCCTCGGCCAGGAATTTCGCCCGCCCCTCCGGCGTCGCCAGATCGGTGTGGGCGGACAACTCGGTCAGCAGGAAGGTCGACAGCGGCATCGCCTGGGTGATGCGCTCGCGCAGCACCGCCTCGCCGTGCTCGCGCACGAAGCTGTCCGGATCGGCGCCGTCGGGAAAGAACAGGAAGTCGACCCTGTGGGTGTCGCCGATCATCGGCAGGCAGGCATTGAGGGCCCGCCAGGCCGCCTTGCGGCCGGCCGCATCGCCATCGAAGCCGAACACCAGGTGGTCGACCAGGCGCAGCAGTTTGCGGACATGGTCGGGGGTCGTGGCCGTGCCCAGCGTGGCCACCGCATTGTCGATGCCGTGTTCGGCCAGCATCACGACATCCATGTAACCCTCGACGATGATCGCCTGGTTGCGCGCCCGCAAACCCAGCCGCGACTCGTAAATGCCGTACAGCTCGAGTCCCTTGGAGAACACCGGGGTCTCGGGCGAGTTCAGATACTTGGGCTCGCCCTGGTCGATGACCCGGGCGCCGAATCCGATGACCCCGCCGCGCGCATTGCGGATCGGGAACATGATCCGATCGCGAAAGCGGTCGTAGCGCTTGCGCCGCTGCGGGTTGCCGGCCTCGCCTACCGCCGCCGGCGCCGGCGCCGTGTCGACGCCGGCCGGCCCGCCGGGCCTGTCATCGCGCGCGCCGTCCTGGACCAGCCCCGCCTCGACCAGCGCGCTGTCCTGGTAATCGGGCACGCCCGCCTCGAGGTTGCGCCATCCGGGTGGCGCATAGCCCAGGCCGAAGGCCTTGGCGGTGACCCCGCGCAGCCCACGCTTTTTCAGGTAGTCGATCGCGCGCGGCGCCTCGCGCAGCTTTTGCTGGTAGAAACGGGCCGCCGTGCCCAGCATGTCGATGAGCCGGGCCGCGCCGCCGGCCGGGATCGTCGGCCGATCTCCGGGGCGGGAGGCCTCGCGCGGCACCTGCAGCCCCATCGACTGGGCCAGATCCTCGATCGCCTCGACATAGCTGAGGCCGCTGAACTCCATCAGGAAGCCGATCGCCGAGCCGTGCGCGCCGCAACCGAAGCAGTGGTAGAACTGTTTGGCCGGGCTGACCGTGAACGACGGGGTCTTTTCGCCGTGAAAAGGGCACAGCCCCAGCAGATTGGCGCCAGCCTTGCGCAGCTTCACGTGCTTGCCCACCACCTCGGCCACATCAGTGCGCGCGAGCAGATCCTGATGAAGGACTGGGGAATCATCGCGCTATCTCAGGCGGTCACGCGGTGCGGCCCGGTTCGCGACGACTAGGCGCAAGAGGCTTCCCGCACGGGCGTCAGGCAGTGCCTGCCAGCCTGGCGCGCACCACGCCCGAGACCTTGGCCATGTCGGCCTTGCCGCCCAGCTGCGTCTTGAGCAGGCCCATCACCGCGCCCATCTGGCCGGGCCCGGTCGCGCCCGCCTGGGCAATCGCCGCATCGACCGCGGCCGCCACCTCGGCCTCGCTGGCCTGCACCGGCAGATAGGCCATCAGCACGTCGATCTCGGCGGTTTCGCTGGCGGCCAGTTCGGCCCGCCCGGCCTTGGTGTACTGCTCGACCGAATCGCGCCGCTGCTTGATCTGCTTTTCGATCACCGTCAGGACCGCCGCATCGTCGAGTTCGATTCGCTCGTCAATCTCGCGCTGCCTGATCGCGGCCAACAGCAGCCTGATGGTCGACAGGCGGACCGCCTCGCGGGCGCGCATCGCGGTCTTCATGTCGGCGGTGATCTGTTCCTTGAGCGACATCGTCGTCATCCCTGGCTGGAAAAGCGGTGAGTGAAGGCCCGCCGCGACGGCATGGCACAAACGACAATGCCCGCAACCGCGGGCATTTGCAAGGCCGTCAGACAGGCCCGGCGGCCTGTTGGCATGCGACCGGCAGAGGGCCGCCGACACCATCGACATGGTGTTCGGCCCGCTGCCGGCACCGAGGGGGACGCCCCCGGGGCTCAGTACATCTTCTTGGGGAGCATCCGGCTGCGCAGCCGCTTGAAGTGGCGTTTCACGGCGGCGGCCTTTTTGCGTTTGCGCTCGGCGGTGGGCTTCTCGTAGAACTCACGCGAGCGCAGCTCGGTGATGATGCCGGCCTTCTCGATCGTCCGCTTGAAGCGGCGAAGGGCGACATCGAAAGGCTCGTTTTCCTTGATGCGAACCGTCGGCATATTGGGTGAATTCCTAATCAGACTGCATTGAAATGAAGTCGGCCGCCCTGCGGGGCAGTCGCCATACCCTGCCAGCACGACAAATGCCCGGCAGCGCGTACGTTATCGATGGGTGCACCGGCCAAGTGCGAACAGACCGCCGATCCAACCGGCGAAAGACGAGGCCCCTGGCATCGGTGACCGCAGCTCAAAACCTGTTAGGCTTGCCGCCTCGATGAACCCGACATTCTAGCGGTAAAACCCATGAACTGGCAACAAGGCGGCCCCGATGCCTGTCCGGGGAGCGCCGCGCGATGATCATCCTGGGGATGGAAACCTCGTGCGACGAGACCGGGGTGGCCGTCTACGATACCGACCGCGGCCTGCTCGCCGAGGCGTTGCACTCACAGGTGGACATGCACCGGGAATATGGCGGCGTGGTCCCGGAACTGGCGTCGCGCGACCATGTGCGACGCCTGCTGCCGCTGATCCTGCGCACGCTCGGCCAGGCCTCGCTGACCCCGGCCGATCTGGACGCGGTCGCCTACACCAGCGGGCCCGGCCTGGCCGGCGCCCTGCTGGTCGGGGCCGCCACCGGCGCCGCGCTGGCCTGGAGCCTGGGGGTGCCCGGGGTGCCGGTGCACCATCTCGAGGGGCACCTGTTGTCGCCGTTGCTGGCCGACCCTGCGCCGGTGTTTCCGTTCCTGGCGCTGCTGGTGTCCGGCGGCCACACCCAGTTGCTGGCGGCAGAGGGGATCGGGCGCTACCGGCTGCTGGGCGACACGCTGGACGATGCGGCCGGCGAGGCATTCGACAAGAGCGCCAAGCTGATGGACCTGCCCTATCCCGGCGGGCCGGCACTGGCGCGGCTGGCGAAAGCCGGTCGGCCGGGTCGCTTCCGTCTGCCCAGGCCCATGTTGCGATCGGGCGACCTGGACTTCAGCTTCAGCGGCCTCAAGACCGCGGTGCTCACCCGGGTCCGCGAGGGCCTGCCCGACGAGCAGGCCAGGGCCGACCTGGCGCTCGAAGTCCAGGAGGCGATCACCGAGGTGCTGGTGGCCAAGAGCGTCGCCGCGCTGGCTGACACCGGTCTTGACCAACTGGTGGTGGCCGGCGGGGTCAGCGCAAACCTGCGCCTGCGCGAACGTCTGGCCGCGGCGCGCGAGAAGCAGCCATTCGAGGTGTTCTTCCCACCACTGGCGCTGTGCACGGACAACGGCGCGATGATCGCCTTTGCCGCGGCGATGCACCTGCAGGCCGGTGCGGCCGGCCTGCGGCCGCTGCCTTCGCCCGACTACAGCTTCCGGATCCGGCCGCGCTGGCCGCTTGGCGAACTGTCCGCCGGCTGAGCCGATCGCAGACCCTCAGGCCTTGTGCTTTGCCTTGGCCTTGTGCCCGTGCCCGTGCCCGCGATTGCTGGGCACATCGACCGGTGCCGGCGCCTTCGGTCCGCCGATCCGTGACTCCTTGCCCGCCATCAGGTTGCCGATGTTCTTGGCATGTCGCCAGATCAGCAGGCCGCTCATGATGAGCACCGCCAGCCCGATGATGTTGAACCCGAACAGCAACAGGTAGTAGCAGGGCGCGAAGATCGCCGAAATGAGCGCGGCGAGCGACGAGTAACGAAAGAAGAATGCGATGATCAGCCAGGTGGCGAGCGTGGCCAATCCCAGCCAGACATTGATTGCCAACAGCACGCCGGCCGCGGTGGCCACCCCCTTGCCGCCCTTGAAGCGCAGGAACACCGGAAACAGGTGGCCGATGAAAACCGCCAGCGCGACTGCGGCGATGGCCACCCGGTCCAGGCCGTATTCAGTCTGCAGCCGATAGGCCAGCCAGACGGCGAAGAAACCCTTGGCGGCATCCCCCAGCAATGTGAGCACCGCCGCGGCTTTGTTGCCGCTGCGCAGCACGTTGGTGGCGCCGGATTGCCCGAACCGTAGCTGCGCGGATCGGCAAGCCCGAACAGGCGACTGACGACGACCGCGAAAGGCACCGACCCCAACAGGTAGGCGAGCACAACGGCGATCACGGTGGTCATTTGCTGGCAGGCTCCGGTGGATCGTGTTCACATCGCGGGCATGCCCGGCCTGTCGATGATCGTCGCCCCGATGATAGTTCGTTTCGGGGAGCGGCACTTGCGCCGAACCGCGATCACAGACTATCCTAGGTCGAGTGCCTGGTCCGCACCGATATCCGTGCGGACCCTGGGTGACAACCGCCAACCGGACCGATAGTGATGCGCCGGCTGGGCAGACAAGATGAACCAGGCCAAGGCCACGACAAGGGGGACGCCGCATGACCACCTCAAACAAGAAGACCATGAACCGCCGACAGGCCATCATCGGCGGCGCCGCGCTCGCCGCCTCGCCGGCGATCATCGGCAACGCGCGTGCCGCGGAGACGGTCACCTGGAAGGTCCAGTCCCACTGGCCCAAGGCGTCGGCGTCGTTCGGCGACAGCCTGACCCTGATCGCCAACGAACTCGAAGCCGCCACCAAGGGCCGCTTCAAGCTGCAACTGTTCGGCGCCGGTGAGTTCGCCAAGGGCGCCGAGATCTTCAACATCGTGCGCCGCGGCGTCGTCGAGATGGGCACCATCTCGCCCGGCTACATTCTCGGCGAAGCGCCCACCGCCGGCCTGGCGCTGGGCGTGCCGGGCACCTTGCGCGAGCCCTGGGAATTCATGCACTTCCTCAAGAACATGGGCTTCGAGGAAATGTTCAACGCCGACCTGGCCAAGCACGGTGTCGTGACCCGCGCCGAGAAGGTCTACCCGACCGAACTGGTGGTCACCAAGGAAGTGAAGTCGATCGAGGACTTCGGCAAGCTCAAGCTGCGCTCGTCGGGCAGCTACCTCAAGTTCCTGGCCGCCGCGGGCGCCGCCCCGCAGAACGTCGCCGGCCCCGAGTTGTACCAGAGCCTGGCCAGCGGCATCGTCGATGGCGCGCACTGGGGGGCCGCGCAGGGCGCATTGTCGATGAGCCTCTGGGAGGTGGCCAAGTTCCACATGAAGCCGACGATGGGCCTGGCCGTGGATACCCTGATCATGAACCAGGCGGCGCTCGACAAACTGCCGCCCGACCTGCGGCACGAGTTCCTGTACCTGCTCGACATGCGCTTCTGGAAGCGATCGACCGAGTACCAGTACAAGGAAAAGCTGGCGCTGGCCGAGGGCATCGCCAAGCAGAACGTCAAGGTCGCGCAGTTCCCGGACGACGTCCTCAAGAAATTCGGCGAGGCCTCGAACCAGCTGCTCAAGGAAGAGCGGGCCAAGGGCGGCAATGCCGAGAAGGCCACCGACATGCTGGTCGACTTCATGGGCAAGCTCGGCTATCTCTGACCCTCTCGACCGGCCCTGCCTGTTCCTATGAACGCGGTCGTCGCGTTTTCGCGCGCCATCACCGGCCTGAACGTGCTCATCTCCCGGATCATGAGTCCGGTGGTGTTGCTGCTGTTCCTGTTCCTGCTCGGTGACGTGATCATGCGCTATGTCACGCAGAGCCCGGTCGCCTGGTCGGCGCAGATCTCCAAACTGATCTACGGGGTCTACGCGATCATCGGCGGGGGCTACCTGCTGGCGCGCCGCGACCACGTGAACGTCGACCTGTTCTACGGCAAGTTCTCGGCGCGGCGCAAGGCGATCGTCGATATCGTCACGTCGTTGCTGTTCTTCCTGTTCGTCGGGGTGTTGCTGTACGAGAGCTTCTGGCTCGCGATGGACAGCGTCGCGCGCTGGGAAAAGAGCTACGAGACGATCTGGCTGATCCCGATCTGGCCCTCCAAGGTGATGATCCCGGTAGCCGCCACCCTGTTGTTGCTGCAAGGCATCGTCAAGCTGATCGCGGACTTCATGATCGTCGCCGGCATCGACGTCGATGAAACCGCGTTCGGTCCGGTCAACGACGACACCGAAAGTGACCAGGAACTGGGCTGATGTCCGAATACCTATCGATCGAATGGCTGACCGCCCTGTTCTTCGGCCTGCTGTTCCTGTTCATCATGCTCGGCGTGCCGCTCGCGTTCGTGCTGGGCGGCCTGTCGGTGATCTTTCTCTGGTTCGAGCAGGGCCCGGTGGCGTTCTACCTGATCGCCTCGAAGATGTGGGACCTGATGGACACGTCGTCGCTGATCGCGATTCCGCTGTACGTGTTCATGGCGATGATTCTCGAGCGCAGCGGCGTCGCCCACGACCTGTTCCGGATGATGCACCTATGGTGGGGCGGGATCCGGGGCGGGCTGGCCTTTGGCACCGTCGCGATCTGCACGATTTTCGCGGCGATGTCGGGCATCTCGGGGGCCGCGGTCGTCACCATGGGCACGATCGCGCTGCCGCAGATGCTCAGTCGCGGCTATGACAAGCGCCTGGCGCTGGGCGCGATCAATGCCGGCGGCGGCTGGGGCATCCTGATCCCGCCCTCGATCCTGATGGTGTTGTACGCGCTGATCTCGGAAGTGTCGGTCGGCAAGTTGTTCGCGGCCGGCGTCATGCCCGGCTTGCTGCTGTTTGGCCTGGTGTCGATCTACATCATCGTGCGCTGCTGGCTGCAGCCCGAACTGGGCCCGGCGCTGCCGCCCGAGGAACGCGCCAGCTGGCCCGAGAAGTTTCGCGCGCTCAATGCCGTGATCCTGCCCATCCTGATCATCCTGTTGGTGCTGGGCGCGATCTTCTCGGGCATTGCCACCGTCACCGAGGCGGCCGCGGTCGGCGTGCTGGGTGCGCTGCTGGCCAGCGTGGTCAATGGCAAGTTCTCCATACGGGTGGTGTCGCAATCGGCGCTGCGCACGTTCCGGCTGACGACCATCATCACGTGGATCGTCTTTGCCGCCCACGCCTACTCCACCGCCTACACCGCGCTGGGTGCCGAGGCCTTCATCACCGACCTGACGCAGCTGATCCCCGGTGGCCGGTGGGGCGCACTCGCGTTCATGATGTTCGTGTTGTTCCTGCTGGGCATGGTGCTCGATCCGGTCGGCATCATGCTGATCACGCTGCCAGTGTTCCTGCCACTGGTGCATGCGCACGGCTTCGATCCGGTCTGGTTCGGCATCCTGTTCGTCGTGATGATGGAAATCAGCTACATGACGCCGCCGTTTGGCTTCAACCTGTTCTACCTGCGATCGGTCGCGCCACCCGAGGTCACGATGAAGGACATCTACTGGTCGGTGGGGCCCTACACGGTGGTCGAACTGGTCGGGCTGTTGATCATCGTGCTGTTCCCGGCGATCGCGCTCTGGCTGCCCGAGCTGCTGTTCCCGGCCAACTGACTCTCCCGTCCGACTGACCGCCCGGGGACATCAGGGCAGCGCGCACTCGACCGGTTGCGCGGCCAGCCCGTCGAGCAGCACCTGCGGCGCAAGGCCGACCAGGTAGCCGCGCCGCCCGCCATTGAGGTAGATGCCCGCCAGCGCAAGCACGCTGCGCTCGACGTACACCGGCATCGCCTTGCGAAGCCCGAATGGCGAGGTGCCACCGATTTGGTAGCCGGTGTGTCGCTGCGCAACCTCGGGGGTGCAGGGCTCGACCGACTTGCAGCCGATCGCGCGGGCCAGGTTCTTGGTCGACACCGAACGGTCGCCGTGCATCAGCACGATCAGCGGCCGCGCGCGCTCATCCTGCATCACCAGCGTCTTGATCACCTGGTGCTCGGGCAGGCCGAGCTGGCGGGCCGACTCGGCGGTACCACCGTGATCGACGTAGTCGTACGGGTGCTCGGTGAAACTCACGCCGGCACGGCGCAGCCACTGGGTGGCGGGGGTGGCACTGACTTTCCTGTTCATGCGTTTCGAAAAAAGCTCATCCGCGCGGATGGTGCATGGCGTGCAGCGACCTGAGTCGCTCGCGGGCGATGTGAGTATAGATCTGCGTCGTCGAGATGTCCGCGTGCCCGAGCAGCATCTGCACGACACGCAGGTCGGCGCCATGGTTGAGCAGGTGGGTCGCGAACGCATGGCGCAGCACGTGCGGCGACAGCGGCGCGCGGATGCCCGCGCGCAGCGCCTGGCGCTTGATGATCACCCAGAACATCTGCCGGCTCATCGCGCCGCCGCGTGACGTGACGAACACGGCGTCGCTCAGTTGCTCGCCCAGGATCTCGGGCCGGGCCGCCTTCAGATAATGGACGATCGCGTCGCGCGCGACTTCGCCCATCGGCACCATGCGCTCCTTGTCACCCTTGCCGATCACGGTGATCACGCCATCGTTCAGCGCCATCTGGTGCATCTGCAGCCCGACCAGCTCCGAGACCCGCAGGCCCGACGCGTACAGCAGTTCGAGCATCGCCCGGTCACGGGCGCCCAGCGGCGACATCGCGTCGGGCGCGGCCAGCAACGCCTCGACCTGGTCTTCGGACAAGGCATGGGGAAAGCGCGGCGCCTGGCGGGCCGAATGGATGGTTTCGGTCGGATCGTCGCCACGCCGCCCCTCGCGCAGCAGGTAGCGATAGAAACGCCGCAATACCGTGAGGCGCCGGTTCCCGCTGGTGGCCCGCGACTGGCCGTGGCGCGCGGCCATGTAGGCCTGCAGGTCGGCGGTGGCCGCCTGTACCAGCGAGCTGCCCGCCTGGCCGGACAGCCAGGCGCTGGCGGCACGCAGATCGCGCTTGTACGCGGTGATCGAATTGTCGGCCAATCCGTCCTCCAGCCAGAGCGTCTCCAGAAAGCGATCGACCTCGGCCTTGTCGGGCGCGGCAAACTCGGTTCGCGGGGTCGTCGATGCGCCCAGCGCGCGTCGCGCCGGCCGCCCGCTGGTGGTCAGTGCCGTCATCGCCCCAGCCGCCCGATCGCCCAGTGCAGGTGTTCTGCCAGCAGCGGCGTGGCGTCGGCCAGTCGCGCCTGCAGCCGCTGCCGGGCGAGCACCAGCAGCTCCGGCGGGGCGGTGGCCGGATCGAGATTACCCAGTGCCACCGCAAGGTTGCGCTGCCAGCGCTCGAAGCCGATCCGCCGGATCGCCGAGCCGCGGGTGCGCTCGTCGAACGCCTCGGGGGTCCAGTCGAACAACGCCAGCAGGCCTGCCTGGTCCAACCCGTGGCGCGGATCGAAGTCCGGATGGTCGGGCGCGGTCGCGAATTTGTTCCACGGGCAGGCCAGTTGGCAGTCGTCGCAACCGTAGATCCGGTTGCCGATCAGCGGGCGCAGCTCGACCGGTATCGGCCCGGCGTGCTCGATGGTCAGGTACGAGATACAGCGGCGAGCATCGAGCCGGCCGGGCGCCGGGAAGGCGTTGGTCGGGCAGATGTCCAGGCAACGGGTGCAATTGCCGCAATGCGGCTCGGCAGGAGCGTCGCCGGCCAGGGGCAGGTCGGTGTAGAGCGTGCCCAGGAAGAACATCGAGCCCTGGCGCCGGTTCAGGGCCAGCGTGTGCTTGCCGCGCCAGCCCAGGCCCGCGCGGGTGGCCAGCGCCACCTCCATCACCGGGGCGGAGTCGCAAAAGGCGCGGTAGCCGAACGGACCGATCGCCGTCGCGATCCGGTCGGCCAGTTGCTGCAACCGCGGGCGCACCCGGCGGTGGTAATCGCGACCACGCGCATAGACGGACACATAGGCCCGCTGCGGGTCGGCCAGTGCCTGCCAGCCCTGCTCGACCCATCGTGGGTCGGCCGGTGCATAGTCGGCTCCCACCATCAGCGCGCTGACGGTCCCGGGCACCAGCGCCGCCGGGCGGGCCCGTTGACCGGGGTCGCGGGCCATCCAGGCCATCTCGCCGTGACAGCCATCGGCCAGCCAGCGCTGCAGGCCCTCGGACAGGTCCAGCCCGGCCACGTCGGCGATGCCGAAGTGGGCAAAGCCCAGTTCGGCCGCCCAGCCGGCCAGGTCGGCGCGATCGGGCAGCCGCCGGGGGTCGGGCGCCATGCTAATTTCCTGGTCCATGAACCTTGATGATGTCACCGATCCGGCGCACCGCGGCGACGACTGTCGGATTCCCCTCGCCGATGAGGCCGCCACGGCCGCGCTGGGGGCCCGGCTGGCGCCCTTGCTGACCCCGGGCTCGGTGGTTTTCCTATCAGGAGACCTGGGTGCCGGCAAGACCGTCCTGAGCCGCGCCCTGATACGGTCGCTTGGCTACAACGGTCGTGTAAAGAGTCCGACCTTCAGCCTGGTCGAACCCTATAATCTGTCACGATACACCCTGTATCACTTTGATTTTTATAGATTCTCTTCCGAGGATGAACTACGTGAAGCCGGCTTCGAGGAACAGCTCGACAGCGCGGCCGTGGCTCTGGTCGAATGGCCTGAAAAGCTGCGGCCCGCCTTGCCGCGCCCGACCTCTGGGTCTGGCTCGAGCCTGGCGGCACGCCCGATGCCCGGGTGGCGCGCCTGCGTGGCTTTTCCGACCGGGGCCGCTCATGGGTGAGCCGTCTGCGCGACGCCGGCTGCTGCAGGCCGGCCTGAGCGGCCTGCTGTTCGGCCTGCCGCTGCGCGCGGCGCACGCCGACACCATCCTGGCCGTACGGGTCTGGCCGGCACGCGACTACACCCGGGTGACGCTCGAACTGGACAAGCCGCTGCGCTTTCGGCATTCGCTGCTGGCCGACCCGCACCGGCTGGTGGTCGATCTCGAAGGCGTGGACATCGACGGCGAGATCCGCGACCTGATCGCCAAGGTGTCGGCCGCCGACCCCTATATCGGCGACGTGCGGGTCGGCCAGCGCCAGGCCGGCATCGTTCGGCTGGTGTTCGACCTGAAGGCGCCGATCGATCCGCAGTTGTTCGCGCTGGCGCCGATCGCCCATTACCAACACCGGCTGGTCATCGATCTGCATCCACGGGTACGCACCGATCCGCTGGTCGCGCTGCTCGAGCAGAATATCGTGCGCGGCGCACCGATCACGGCGGCAGACCCGCTCGCCAGCCTGATCGAGGACAGCAGTGCCCGGTTGTCGCCTGGCAAGACGCCGATCACGCCGGCCGCGCCGCTGGCCCAGCTGCGCAACAAGCGCCCCGCACAACGTGGCCCGGACGAGCCGGCGCCGATCAACCAGCGGGTGACGATCGCGATCGATGCGGGCCACGGCGGCGAGGACCCGGGCGCCGTCGGCGCGCTGGGCACTTACGAGAAAGACGTGGTGCTGGCGATCGCGGCCGAACTGCGCCAGCTGATCCGCAACGAGGAAGGCATGCGCGCGTTCATGACCCGCGAGGGCGACTACTGCGTGCCGCTGGCCGACCGGGTCCGCAAGGCACAGCGGGTGGCGGCCGATTTGTTCGTGTCCATCCATGCGGATGCCTTCGTGCGCCCCGAGGCCCGCGGTGCCTCGGTGTACGTGCTGTCCGACCGAGGCGCGACCAGCACCGCGGCCCGCTGGCTTGCCCAGCGCGAGAACCAGTCCGACCTGGTCGGCGGCATCCAGACCGGCGGACGGGTGCGCGACCAGTTGGCGCGCGACATCCTGGTCGACATGAGCGCACGCAGCAAGATCCATGAAAGCCGCCAGCTCGGCCGGCACGTGTTGGGCTCGCTGAGCGACGTGGCCGCATTGCACAAGGCGCAGGTCGAGCGGGCCGGGTTTTCGGTGCTCAAGGCGCCGGACATCCCGTCGGTGCTGGTGGAAACCGCGTTCATCAGCAACCCGAAGGAAGAGCGGCGGCTGATGAGCGCGCACTACCGACGCACGGTGGCCGGGGCGATCTTCGACGGCTTGCGCGCTTACCTCAGACGCGAGAAGCCGGCCCGCATCCGGACCGCCTGATGGCACGGGTGCCTGCACCGGCGCTGCGCCAGGGCCTGGATCCGGCCAGGCTGCAGGCGCTGATCGACGAGCACCTGCGCCTGGCGCGGACCGCTGCCGACGACACCCGGCTGCCATTGGAGATAGCCGACAAGGTGGTGGGCAGCGTGCTGCCCGATGATGCCCGGCTGCTGGCCGACGCCGTGCCCGGCCTGTTGCTGGCCGACGATTGCCTGGCGGTGCTGCCGCAATGCGCCAGCGACGGCGACCCGGTGCTGGCCGCGATGGCCCGCGTGCTGCGCGAGGCCGGTCGCGCACACCGCTGGCGAAACGAATTGCTGCCGGTGTGCGCCGACGACGGTACCTGGATGGGCAGCATCGAGCGCGCCTGCGTGCGGACGCTGGGCATCCGCACGTTCGCCGTGCACCTGGTCGGCGAGGCCGATGCCGGCAATGATGACTACGCCTGCTGGCTGCAGCGGCGCGCCGCGCACAAGGACACCGACCCGGGGTGCCTGGACAACCTGGCCAGCGGCCTGGTCGGCCTGGCCGACGATGCGCGCGGCATCGAGCCGCTGCGCGAGGCGGTGCTGCGCGAAGCGGCCGAGGAGGCCGGGCTGGCCGCAGGCGAGCTGCTCGGCCTGCAAGCGGTCGGCACCTGGCGCATGTCCGGACCGGTGCCCGAGGGGCACCTGGTCGAGGATGTGTCGGTCTTTAGCGCGCAACTGGCGCCGGACGCCACTCCACGCATCGTCGATGGCGAGGTCAGCGAGTTCCTGCGCCTGTCGGGCACCGAATTGCTGACGCGGATCCGCGCACGGGAACTGACCCCGGGCGCCGCGGTCGCGGCCATGCAGTGCGTGCAGCGCTGGCAGCAGGCGCAGCCGGGACGGGCAAACCGCGGCTGAGCGATCAGGTCATCCGGGTGGCGATGCGCTCGAGCAGCAACACCGCCCCCGCGCCGGCCAGCGCCAACAGCACGATCGGCCACAGCGACCCGCTCCACTGCGCCGGCGACACCAGCTCGTAGACCCGCAGCTTGAATTCCAGTGCCGCGGTCTGCGTGGTGGGCATCTGCAACGGCCACAGGCGCAGCACCGAGCCCAGCATCAGACCGATCAGCGCGGCCATCGTCATGTCGTGCCGGTTGGCCAGCAACCAGCGCAACAACCTCGAGAACGCCAGCAGGCCGAACAGGCAGCCGCTGGCAAAGACCACCAGCTGCAACAGGCCGGTAACGCCGATCTGCAGGTGGGAAAGGTCGCGGATCAGGCCGGTGACCGGGTGGTACATGCCCAACAGCAACAGGATGAAGGCGCCGCTGATGCCGGGCAGGATCATCGCGCAGATCGCGATCGAGGCACTGAGGAACAGGTACAGGTAACCGTCGCCCCCCTGGGTGGCCGGCAGCATCGCGATGGCCAGTGCCACCCCGGTACCGCCCAGCAGCGCGATCCAGCGACTGGGGCCCCAGTGCGACACGTTGCCGCGCACCACCCAGACACTGGCCAGCACCAGGCCCAGGAATACCGCCAGCGTCTGCGGCAACCGGTGTTCGAGCAGCCAGTGCATCGCCCCGGCCAGCACGACGATGCCGGTGAGGATGCCGCTGCCCAGCCCGACCAGGAAACGCAGGTCGAGATGACGGGCGGCCTGCGGCCAGAGGCCCTGGCGCAACAGCGCGAGCAAACGGCCGTCGACGCGGCTGATGGCGGTGACCAGGCGGTCGTAGTGGCCCATGATCAGGGCCACGGTGCCGCCGCTGACGCCGGGCACGATATCGGCCGCGCCCATGCAAAAGCCACGGATCAGGTTGATCAGGTCGGGTTGCATCGTCTGTCGCATTCAGTCCGGACAGTCCCCGGCGGCCCCGCGCATTGCGCCAGGGCTCGCCAGACCTGTCGAGGCCGGCCGCGGCCGGGCAAGCGGGCGATGATACCTTGACCCCTTGCGCCGGACCGTGACCCATGCCGCAGCGGCGTCCCTATAATGCCTCCTTCGCCGCAGCCTAGGCTTCCCGGAGCGCCCTCCCCGATGCCCCACCGCCCCATCCAGGCCCTGCCCGACACCCTGATCAGCCAGATCGCCGCTGGCGAAGTGGTCGAGCGGCCCGCGTCCGCGGTCAAGGAGTTGCTCGAGAACGCCCTCGACGCCGGCGCCACGATGATCGAACTGCGGATAGAGGCCGGCGGCGCCAAGCGCATCACGGTCACCGACGATGGTTCGGGCATCGAGCGCGCCCAACTCGCGCTGGCACTCCAGCGCCATGCGACCAGCAAGATCGGTTCGCTCGCCGACCTGGAACGGGTGGCCAGCATGGGATTTCGCGGCGAGGCGCTGGCCTCGCTGGCCTCGGTGGCCGATCTCGAGCTCACCAGCCGCACGGCCGACAGCGCGCATGCCTGGCGGCTCGATGCCCGTGAACCGGCGCACGCCGAGCCCGCGCAAGGCCTGCAGGGCACGCGGATCGAGGTGCTGGACCTGTTCTCGCGCACACCGGCCCGGCGCAAGTTCCTCAAGAGCCAGGGCACCGAGACCGCGCATTGCCTCGATGCGTTCCGGCGCATCGCGATGGCCCACCCGGCGGTCTCGTTCACCGCCTATGTCGATGGCCGGCGGGTCGAGAAGCTGCCGGCCGCCACCTGGGAGCAACGGGCGCTTGCGATCCTGGGCGAGGAATTCGTCCAGCAGCACTACCGGATCGAAGGCCGGGGCGCGGTCATGCTGCAGGGCCTGGTCGGCCACCCGACCGCCTCGCGGGCGCGGGCCGATCGCAACTTCCTTTATGTCAACTCGCGCGCGGTG
The DNA here is from genome assembly GCA_041396665.1 of Burkholderiaceae bacterium. GTDB lineage: Bacteria > Pseudomonadota > Gammaproteobacteria > Burkholderiales > Burkholderiaceae_E > JAUIAI01. The sequence goes on along the minus strand of JAWKYE010000018.1, from coordinate 12,520 downwards.
CGCGACCGGCTGCTCGCGCACGCGGTGCGCCGCGCCTACCGCGACTACCTGCACGGCGACCGCCACCCGGCCTACGTGCTGTTCCTGGACATCGATCCGTCGCTGGTCGACGTCAATGTGCATCCGGCCAAGGCCGAGGTACGCTTTCGGGATGCGCAGGCGGTGCACCGGCTGGTCTACGGTGCGGTGCGCGACGCGCTGGCCGTGGGCGCCGGGGCCGGCGAGCGGCCCGCCGCGGCACCGACAACCGGCCGGCCATCAGCAGGCGACGACGATGGCGGCGCGCGTCCGTTCACGCCGCCGCAGCAGCGGCAGCCGACGCTGCTGCCCGGTGTCGCGGCCGCGCCGCCGGGCGAAGGCGCCTGGCGCGCGCAGGACCGGGTGGCTGACACGCGGTTCCCCGGCCGGGCGACGCGCGAGATGCTCGATCGCGCGCTGCGCGCGCAATCGCCGCTGGATTCGCCGCTGGACAGCCCGCCCGATCCATCATCCGGTGTTTCACCGACCTTGCGGCCGATGCGGACGCGCGCCCGGGCGACGCCGTCCCAGACGAAGACATGCCGACCCTGGGCTTCGCGCTGGCCCAGGTGCACGGCATCTACATCCTGGCGCAGAACCGGCAGGGGCTGGTGGTCGTGGACATGCATGCGGCGCACGAGCGGGTGGTCTACGAACAGATGAAACGCCAGGCCGGCGAGCACGCGTTGCCGATCCAGGCGCTGCTCATACCCGCGACCTTTCGTTCGGAGCCGCACGAGCACGTGACCGCGCTCGAGCAGGCTGAATCGCTGCAGGCGCTGGGGCTGGACATCACCGAGATGTCGCCCAACACGCTGGCCATCCGCAGCGTGCCGGCGCTGCTGCGCAAGGCCGACCCGGTGCGCCTGGTGCGGCACGTGCTGGCCGAGCTGCAGGACAGCGGCCAGACCGATGCCATCGAGGCGCGCCGCGACCACCTGTTGGCCACGATGGCCTGCCACGCCGCGGTGCGTGCCAACCGCCAGCTGACGCTGCCCGAGATGAACCACCTGTTGCGCCAGATGGAGTCCACCCCCGGTGCCGACCAGTGCAACCACGGTCGGCCCACCTGGGTACAGTTCGGCCTCGAGGCGATCGATCGCTGGTTCCTGCGCGGGCGCTGAATGCCTATCCTCGTCCTGCTGATCGCGTTTCTCGCCTGCCAGCCCGCCTCCACCGATGTCTACCTGCCCGCGTTGCCGGCGCTCGGTGACACCTTCGGCGCCAGCCCCGCCTCGATCCAGCTCACCCTGTCGGTGTTCATTGCCGGCTTCGCGTCGGCCCAGCTGATCGCCGGCCCGCTGTCCGATCGCTTCGGGCGCCGCCCGATCGTGCTCCTGGGCGCGGCGCTGCTGACGCTGTCGCTGCTGGGCGGCGCGATGGCGCCCAGCCTGGGATGGCTGATCGCGCTGCGCTTCGTGCAATCGATAGGCGTGCTGCCTGGTGGTGTGCGCCCGGGCGATCGTGCGCGACCTGTACCCGCCGGCCGAAGGCATGCGCGTGATGGCACGCGCGATGGGCTGGATGGCGGTCGTACCGCTGTTCGGACCCATCCTGACCAGCCTTGCGCTCGAGGTGACCAGCTGGCGCGGCGTGTTCACCCTGCTGGGCCTGCTCGCCGCGGGCCTGCTCGTGCTCAGCTGGCGCGACCTGCCCGAGAGCAACCGCCATCCCAATCCGCAGGCGCTGTCGGCCCGCCAACTGCTGGGCAACTACCTGTTCATCGCCGGTCACGGCGAGTTCTGGGCCTACGCGCTGGTCGGTGCCGCCACCTACGGCGCGCTGTTCAGCTTCATCTCGGGCTCGCCCTACGTGGTGATGGACGTGCTGGGCCACCCGCGCTGGGTGTTCGGCGCAGCGTTCGGCCTGGCCACCGCCGGCTTCATCGCGGGCACCGTGGTGTTGCGCCGCCTGATGCCGGTGATCGGCCTGCGCCGGCTGCTGATCATCGCCGCCAGCGGCTCGGCCCTGAGCGGCCTGCTGATGCTGGGCATCGCGCTCACCGGCCACCAGAGCCTGGCCGGCCTGCTCGTGCCGATGATGGGCGTGATGATCGCGCACGGCATCATCAATGCCGCGGCCCAGGTGGCCACGATAGGCCCCTTTCCCACCCGCGCCGGGGCTGCGGCAGCCCTGAACGGTTTCCAGATGCACGCGTTCGGCGCACTGATCGGGCTCTGGATAGGCGTGAGCTTCGATGGCACGATGCTGCCCATGGCCGCCACCATCGCCGCCCTCACGTCGCTGCTCGCGATCCTCGCGCACACGCTGGTGCGCCACTACGCGCCGAAGGCGGCATGAGCGCGGGCACCGGGCCGGTCACGATGCTGGTCGGGCCGACGGCCTCGGGCAAGAGCGCCGCCGCGATGGCCATCGCCCGCGCATGGCCGATCGAGATCATCAGCATGGACTCGGCCCAGGTCTACCGCGGCATGGACATCGGCACCGCCAAACCCGGTGCGGCCGAGCGCCGGGCGGTCGTGCATCACCTGATCGACCTGATCGACCCGGCCGACCACTACTCCGCGGCGCGTTTTGCCCTCGAGGCGCGCGCGCTGGTCGGGCGCATCGAGGCCCGCGGCCGCATCCCGTTGATCGTCGGCGGCACCCTGCTCTATGCCAGGGCCTTCATCGACGGACTGCACGACCTGCCCGGCGCCGATCCCTCGGTGCGCGCCGCGCTCGAAGCCCAGGCGCGCGAACAAGGCTGGCCCGCGCTGCACGCCCGGCTGGCCGCGATCGATCCGGCCACTGCCGCGCGGCTGGACCCAACGATGCGCAGCGCATCCAGCGCGCGCTCGAGATCGCCATCAGTCAAAGGGCGGCCGATGTCGGCCTGGCTGACCCAGGGGCCGCGCATCGGCCGCTGGCGCGGCCGGTTCGCCTGCTGGCGCTCGAGCTTCACCGACCGCTCGGTGTTGCACGAGCGGATCGCGCTGCGCTTCAGGGCGATGGTGGAAGCCGGCCTGCTCGATGAGGTGCGCCGGCTGCGCGGGCGCGGCGACCTGCATGCCGGCCTGCCCTCGATCCGCTGCGTCGGCTACCGGCAGGCCTGGGAATGGCTGGACCAGGACCCACCCGGCCCGCTCGAGGCGATGATGGAGCGCGGCATCGCCGCCACCCGGCAACTGGCCAAACGCCAACTCACCTGGTTGCGCGCGATGCCCGCACGGACCGTCATCGACCGCCTGGCCGACGACTGCACGGACCAGGTGCTGGCGCGTTTCGCGCAAGATCATTCCCGACCCTATGATTGTGATCATGGGGTCTGGCCGACGCAGACGTTTAGATCGCCCAACGATTTGAACAGGAGCACCCCCATGCGCGCATTCTTGCTCGGCCTTGGCATCACCGGCATTGTCACCGTGAGTGGATGTACGTTGTCGGCGGCCACCGACGGCGGTGCGCATCACGGCCACCAGGACACACCGGAGCGGCGGAGCCGGCGGGCGCAGCGCACCACCAGCCTATCGAGGATCGGCGACAACTCGTGCAGTTCCCCGAACGATGCGCGACCAGACCCTCGCCAACATGCGCGACCACCTCGTGACGCTCGCCGGCATCCAGCAGGCGCTCGCCAGCGGCCGTTTCGATGACGCCAGCGATCTGGCCGAGAACCGGCTCGGCATGACCTCGCTGGCCTTGCACGGCGCGCACGACGTGGCGAAATACATGCCCGAAGGCATGCAGGCCGCCGGCACCGCGATGCACAGATCGGCCAGCCGGTTCGCGATCGTTGTCCGCGAGGCCTCGGCCACCGGCGAACTGAAGCCCGCGCTGGCCGAACTGGCCAAGGTGAGCCAGACCTGCGTGGCCTGCCATGCAGGCTACCGGCTGCATTGATTCCGCGCGCGCTGACAGGGCTGGCATCGAGCGTGTCCTACCCGCCGGGTAAGACCGTGTTCCGCCAGGGCTCGCCGGCCCGTGCGGTGTATCACGTTCGGTCCGGCGCGGTCCGGCTGGTGCGCTTTGGCCGCGCCGGCGAAGAGATCGTGCTGCACGAGGCCCGCGCAGGCGAGATGTTCGCCGAAGCCTCGCTGGACAGCACCCGCTATCACTGCAATGCTGTCGCCATCGAACCCAGTGAATTGCTGAAGATCCCGTCCGATGCGATCCAGACACTGCTCGACACCGACCGCGCGTTCGCCCGCGAATGGATCGCGCTACTGGCCGGGCAGTTGCGCACCACGAGAACCCGTCTCGAGCGCCTCTCGCTGAAAAGCGCCGCCGACCGGGTACGCCACCTGCTGGTGTCCGAGGGACAGGCGGGCCGGTTCGAGGTGACCGTGCCCGGCACCCTGAAAGACCTGGCACGAAGCCTGGGACTGACCCACGAGGCGCTCTACCGGACGCTGGCCCGGATGACGCGCGAGGGCATGATCACGCGCGAGGGGTCGACGATCCGGCTGATTGGCTGACGCTGTTCAGTCCAGGCGCCGGATACCGACTGTTTCGAACAAGGCCTGCCTTTCCCGCGGCGTGACCAACAGGAACCGCGATCCGCCGGGCGTCGGGAGCGGCGCCCCTGAACACATTCCAGCTGGAACGTTTCCTCCCTCTCAGCCGTCGTCGCCGGCAGCAGGACTGGGTGGCAACGACTTGCCACGTATGAGTTCGCGCAACGCCATCGGAGTCAGCGGTTGGTCGGTGACCACCACGCCCAACGGGGCCAACGCGTCATTGACCGCGTTGGTGACCGCGCCGATCGCCCCCATCACCCCGCCTTCGGCCATGCCCTTGATGCCGGCCGGCGTCGCCCGGCTGGGCGTATGCAGGGCGACGATCTCGATCCGGGGCATGTCGCCGGCGGTGGCCAGCTTGTAGTCGGCGAAGGTCGCCGTCAGGTTTGGCCCAGGTCGTCGTACAGCACGTGTTCGAGCGTGGCTCCGGACAAGCCCATCGCAATGGCGCCATGCTGCTGCCCCTGAACCACCACCGGGCTGAGCACCGTGCCGCAGTCTTCCACGACCAGATATCGTTGGCAGTGGATTGCACCCGTCCTGGTGTCGATCTCGACGACACACACGTGGGTCGCGTTGGAATAGGTCATCGGCGGCGGATCGTAAGTCTTGTTGAAGTCCAGGCCCGGCGCCACGCCAGGGGCAGGCTCAACCCCGGATCGAGATAGGCCACACGGGCGATATCGGCCAGGCCCAACCTGGTCGGCAACCAGTCGTGATCGACTTGCTGCTCGATCCGGGCATCCCTCATGCGCAACACGCCGGAGTCGGGCAGGCCCAGCAGATGGGCGGCAATGGCCAGGACCCTGAGATTCGCCTCCAACGCACAAAGGTACAGGGTGCCGCCCCCTGCCGTTCCCCCCCGGGCCCCGCGACTGCCCATCCCGTAGGGCGCGATGTCGGTGTTGCCCATCAGTACCCTCACCTGGGCCGGCAACACCCCCAGTCCGTCGGCCACGACCTGGGCGAACGCTGTCTCGTATCCCTGGCCGCTTGCGCCCAACCCGACCGACGCATTGACTGCCCCGGAGGGCTCGATTCGGATCCAGGCGGCTTCATGACCCGAACCTGCAATGCCTGCCGCCTTGTAAAAGGCCGACCCGTAGGTCGTGGACTCGACCACGTTGCACAGCCCGATCCCGAGGTATCGCCCTTCGTGGCGCCATGCGACCTGCTGTTCGCGCATTGCCGGTAGTCAACCGCGTGCAGCGCGGCCTCGAAGGTTTCGCTGGGGGTCACATCGTCGAGCACTTCGCCGGTGGCCATCCGATACGGCAGATCGCGTGCCTGCACGATGTTCACGCGCCGCACGGCCACCGGATCGAGCTCCAGAGCCGACGCAATGGCATCCATCGTGCCTTCCATCACCCAGCTGGTGACGGCCATCGGCGCACGCATCGGCGCATTGCCGACCTTGTTGGTCAGGACGACCTTGACGTCGTACGAGTAGTTCTCGATCTTGTACGGTCCGGTGAGGATCATGGCCACGACCCGGGCCAGGTAATTCCCGGGATAAAAGCAGTAAGCACCGAAGTCTTCGATGAGCTCGAGCTCGAGCGCCAGGATGCGGCCGTCTGAATCGACTGCTGCCCGGGTCCGGCAGTAGTCTTCCCGTGACTGGGTGGATGCCACGAGGTTCTCGAACCGGTCCTCACGCCAGCGCACCGGCCGATCGAGCTACGCGCAAGCGCCGCGACCGTCAACTCTTCGCGGTAAGCGCGATCTTTTGCCCGAAGCCGCCACCGACATCGGGGGAGATCACCGTGACCTGCGACTCGCTCAGCCCCAGCCCTGGCGGCGAGCTGGGTTCGGTACGGATGGGGCACCTGGGTGCCAACATGAAACTCGAGATGGCAGCGCCCCGGATCCCAACGCGCGACGCAACCGCGGGTTTCGATGGGCGCGTGGGTCTGGCGATGCTGGGAAAAGCAGCTTTTCACCACCAGGGATGCCTGCGCCATAACCTGCTCGAGCTGACCGAAAGTGGCTTGCTGACGCGACAACAGGTTCGAGCGCAACGCGCCATCGACCAACGGGCTGTCTGGTTCCAGTGCGGCCTGCATATCGGTTACCGCTTCCCGAACCTCGTAATCGACGAGCACTTGCTCGGCAGCATCCTCGGCGAGATACCGATCGGTGGCCACCACGCAGGCAACGAGATCGCCCTGGAACCTTACCTCCTCGATGGGAAACGTGGCCATCGTCACGGGCTGCAGGCCGTCGATTGGCGGGGCCATGCGCAGCGGCGTCGTCCATCGAGCCAGGTCGGCGCCGGTGACGACGGCAACGACGCCCGGCAACGTGAGCGCGTGCGATGAATCGATCGACAGGATTCGCGCACTGGCATGGGGCGATCGCACGAAATGCGCGTGCAGACACCCGGCCACGGACAGGTCGTCGATGAAGCGGCCGCTGCCAGTGAGGAACCGGTAATCCTCGCGCCGCGGCACCGGCACGCCGATATGACGAAACGGGTCAGCAGTCATCGTCAAGCCCCTGCAGTTGTCGTGCGGCCCGTCTGACGGCCCGCACGATGTTCTGATACCCGGTGCATCGGCAGAGGTTGCCCGACAGGACTTCGCGGATCTGATCCTCGTCGGGATCTGGATTCTCCCGCAGGTAGGCATCGAAGGTCATGATGATGCCGGCCGTGCAGAAACCACACTGCAAGCCGTGTTCGTCGTGCATCGCCTGCTGCAGGACCGAGAGCCTGCCATCGGCGGCCATTGATTCGATGGTCGAGATCTGTCGCCCCGCCGCCTGCGCAACATAGACCAGGCAGGCGCGGGCCGGTTCGCCGTCCAGCTGGATCGTGCAGGCTCCGCAAACACCGTGCTCGCAGCCCACATGGGTGCCGGTGAGCAGGCAATCCTCGCGAATCACGTCGCTGAGCAACTTGCGGGCCTCTGCGAAGACTTCGTGCACCCGCCCGTTGACTGTCAGTTCGAACCGCTCTTTCGCCATCACGGGGCTCCATCGGGCGCGGCCTGCGCACGGTCGATCGCTTCGAGCATCGCACCCTCGACGAGAACCTCGATCAGTTCACGGCGATACTGGGCGCTGACGCCCGGGCTATCGAAGGGATCCACCATCGATTGCGCCTGCCCCGCCACGCGCCGGGCCAATGTCGCGTCCGCAGCGTGGCCGACGAAGTCCGCCGCGAGGGTGTCGAGCGCCAGCGGCACCGGGCCAACTCCGCCCAGAACCAGGCGCAGACTGGCGAGATCATCGCCTTGCAGCCGCAAATCGACCGCCACTGCGACGATGGCGAAGTCGCCGTGGCGCAGGTTGAAAAGACGAAAAGACTGGCCCTGGCCAGTGTCGATAGGCGCAAATCGTGCCGCGACGATCAATTCGTCGGGAGCCAGTGCCGTGGTCATCAGCCCCTCGAAGAACTGCCCGGCCGGCAGGCTGCGCTTTCCCGCGGGGCCCACGATGTCGATCTGTGTATCCAAGGCAACCGCGACGAGCGGAATCTGGGCGGCAGGATCGGCATGGGCGAGGCTGCCGCCAAGCGTGCCTTGCTTGCGAATCGCGTAGTGGCCGATGGTGCCGGCCGCATGCGCGAGCATCGGACATCGCGCGATGACTTGGGGCGAGGTCGCCACCGCCTGGTGAGTGGCCATTGCCCCCACGACCAGGCAGCCCTGCTGCTCGTCAATGGCCGACAGCCCGGGAATGGCCCGCAGATCGATCAGATGTGATGGCTCGGCGAGGCGCATGTTCATCATGGCCGACAGGCTTTGTCCGCCGGCAATCGGGCGGGCCTCACCGCCACACGATTGCAGCAGCGACACAGCCTGTTCGACCGATGTCGCCCGATGATAGTGAAAGGCGGCAGGCTTCATGGCAAAGTTAGCCCACCATTCGCCGCGCCATCGTCGGCCAACAGGCTGGCCTCACTGACCGGATCGAAGAAGTGCAGGCGGTGGGTATTGACGCCGATCGACACATTTTCACCGTCACGATACCGACCTTCCTTGCCAACCCGCACGAACACCTGCGCTTGTTCGACCTCCAACCCAAGAAATTGATCCGACCCGATAGGCATGACCGAGCGGATCCGGCCATGGATCTGCGCAGCGCCGAGCCACCCCGATAGCTTCGTCGACATCTTCGGCCCGCAGGCCCATTGTCACCTCCTTGCCCTGGAACGCAGCCAGTTTGCCGGCCAGATCGTCGGGAAGAGTCAGAACTGTCTGGCCGCGACGCAGAGCAGGGCGCCATCACGCTTGCTTCAAGCGCACCTGACAGGTAGTTGATCGCCAGGATTGCCCAGGAACGATGCAGTGTTCACATTCGCGGGGCGCTCGTAGATCTGCTCTGGAGGCCCGATTTGCTGAACCAAACCGTGGCGCATCACCACGACACGGTCTGCCAGCGTCAAGGCTTCTGCCTGGTCGTGCGTCACGTAGACGAAAGTGCAGTTCATCGACTGGTGCAGCTGCTTGATCTCGGCACGCATCGAGACACGCAGCGCAGCATCCAGGTTCGACAATGGCTCGTCCATCAGAAACACGGCCGGCTGGCGCACCATGGCGCGCCCCAGCGCCACCCGTTGCCGCTGCCCCCTGGAAAGTTGGTTCGGGCGTCGATCCAGGGGAAGGTTATCGATGTCAATCGGCGCGCCGCATCGCGGACGCGGGCGTCGATCTGCGACTTCGGATACTTGCGCATTCGCAAACCGAAAGCGATGTTCTCGTAGACAGATTTGTGCGGATAGAGGCGCATAGCTTTGAAACACCATGGCAACGTCACGTCGATGCGCTGGCACTGCCACGTTCATTTGATCATCGTCAGTGACGATCCTCACTAATATCACTAGCCCGCGATCATATTCCAGGCTGGTCGATTTGCCGCACCCGGAGAGACCAAATACGAAGGAACTCACGATCTTCGACGACAAGGTCGAAGTCCTTCAGGGCCACGAACCCGTTCAGATACTGCTTGCCGACCTTGTCAAAGCGAATTCTGGTCACGGTCCTGCCCTTCGTAGATGGACTGTCGAATCACCTGCTTCATCCCTTGACCGCGCCGGACGTCAACCCCGAAACGATGTAGCGCTGGAACGCCAGTGCCAACAGAACCGGCGGGATCACCGCGAGCACGCCGGCGGCATTGATGAACGAGAAACTGATCGTGAAATCCGACGCGAACGAGGCCACGATGATCGGCATCGTCTGGGAGGCCGGGGTCTGCGTGAACATCAATGCAAGCAAGAACTCGTTCCAACTGGTCAGGAACGAGAACAACACTACCGCAACGAGCGAAGGAGTGCCAAGGGCAAAACGAATCAAGTCTGCCATCTCGAACAGCCATCGACCCGCGCAGCCTTGTCCAGTTCGTCGGGTAGCGATTCGAAGTAGCTAAGCGGGATGAAGACGCTAAACGGCAACGTTATCGCAAGATAGGTGATAACCAATGAACCGAGACTATCAAGCAAGCCAAGTTTGCGAATGAAAAGAAAGAACGGCACGACCAATGCGATATCAGGGATGACCCTAGTGCTCAACATAAAATAGATCGAACTGGATCGCCCTATGAAGCGGATCTTGGCCATCGCGTAGGCCGCAGGGACGCTGATTAGCAGGTTCAACACGACCACAGACAGCGCGACTAGCAGGCTGTTCCACATCGACGGTAGCAGATAGCGCGCCGTCGACGGAATGAACCCGCCGGAGGCCGGATCGCCTTCCTTGCGGTTCTCGTAAGTGACGACCTTGTCGCCTAGAGTAAAGATGGCGGCGAAATTCTCCAGCGTCGGCTGGTGCGGTATCCAGTGCGGGGGCTTGGATGTGATCTCGGCCTCGGACTGAAACGACGACGACACCATCCACGCGATAGGCGCGAGAACATAGAGCGCGAGCACCAGCGAAGCCGACGCAATCAGGCCTTTTTGCCACCAACGATGTGCAAGCACTCAGAACCTCCGACCAAGGGTGCGAATGATCGCGAAAGCGAGCAGGAACGTTGCCACCGCCATGATGTAGGCCAGCGCGGAACCGGTGCCGAACGAAAGCTTGCGAAACGTCTCGACATAGACTTCCCAGGCCATCACGTGCGACGCATCGGCCGGCCCCCCCTCGGTGAGGATAAAGAACAGATCGAAGTGCCTTACCGCCATCATGGTTTCGTAGATCATCACGAGCATGAATCCCGGCTTCAGCGATGGCAGCGTGATGTGGATAAGGCGGTTCCAGACGCCTGCGCCGTCAACCTGGGCGGCCTTGTACAAGTCGGCAGGAATCGACTTGAGCGTCACCAACAACAAAATCGCCGCCAGCGGCACTTCCTTCCATACAAAGGCATTGGCCACCAGCGGCAATGTTTTGTCCACATCACCCAGCCATACCATGTACTTGTCGATGAAGTCGAGCTGGTACAGCAGGCCATTGAGCGCTCCGTAGCCAGAATCGTAGACCCACTTCCACATGAGGCCGTTCGCAACATACGGAACCGCCCAAGGGATCAGCAAAATCGCAGACAGTATCCGCCGGCCCGGGAACTCTTCGTTGAGAAGAATGGCTGTCAGTGTCGCAACGATCATGATCGCGCTGACGGACATTACGGTAAACGAAGTTGTGCGCAGCACAGACGTCCAGAACAGATCGTCGGCGAAGAGCTTGGCGTAGTTGTCGAACCAGACAAACGGCGCGCGATGAGGACGAGTCAGCTTCAGATCGAACAGGCTTATCAGAATGAATATATCACCGGAAAGACGGCTACCAACCCCAATACGAGCATCATCGGGATCAGGAAGACTGTCGCCGCCCGCTGGTCGTAACCCAACAGGCGTGTACGCAGGGTGGCGGTTTTACTCACGTGACGGCGACCGAGCTTCGATGGTGCTTCAGCTTTCCTTCTTGAGCCCGTCCCAGCTCTTGGCGGACGCCTGGAGCGCTTCGGCAACACTGGATTTGCCCAGGATCGCCGATTGCCACGCCGTGCCGTTCACCTCGTTCCATTCGCCGAACCAGGTGGAGACGACATCTTTCTTGCGTGCGATAGCTTGCTGGGCCTGGTAGATCGACAGGTCCGAGTACTTGTTGTACCCGGCTTTGACCTCAGGATCCTGGAACAGGGGTCGGGTGCAGAATCCAGCGCCAATGTCGTTGAAGAGAAGCTTCTGAAACCGGTACTCTCCCTCGGCCCGCCCGCCAAACCATTCGATGAGCCTGACCGCATTGGCGGCTCGTTCCTTGTTGGCCGTCGCCTGCTTGCTCAAGCCGTGAAACCGCATCCATCCGACCGTGGAGTGGGATCCACCGGGCCCGGCTGGCATCAATGCCTGCTTGGCTCTTCCGGCAATCTGTGATTGATTGGGATCGTTGAGTGTGCGCACTCTATAACGGGCCAACAGGGCGAACGCATGATTTCCCGACGTAAACGCCTTCAGGCCGTTGAGCTCACCCGTCTCAACACAGGCCGGAGATACGATCTTGTGCTTGTTGACCGCGTCGGCAATCCACTGCATTGCCTGGTGTGCACCCTTCTTCGGGTCTTGCATCACGGCCTTGCCGTCATCATCCACCAGTCGCCCGCCGTGGGAAAAGACCATGGCGGAGATGAATTCGATCAACCAGCTCTCGCGCGCCATGGAAAGCATCAGCGGGTACTCGGACAAACCGGCAGCCTTGATCTTCATTGACTGGCTGAGCACTTCATCCCAGGTCTTGGGTGGGGCATCGATACCCGCCTTTTGCAGCTTTTCCTCGTCGTAGAAGAAAGCCATGTGGTCGGTGTAATAGGTCAACCCGTATTGCTTCCCCTTGTAGCTTGCCGATTCGGTGCAGAAGGGATCGACCTCTTTGTTGTACTGCGTGAGGGTCGGGTAATCGTCAATCGGCGCCAGCCACCCGGCATCGGCAAATTCGGGCAACCAGCTGTCCGACATCCACATCATGTCCAGCGGCGCTCCGCCGACAAACTTCGTCACCATCGCGTCACGATACTGGGCCCAGGGCGCATTGTTGTAAGACACCTTCAGGCCGGTCGCCGCTTCGAATGCGGTGATATGGCTCTTCACGGTGTCAACGGCGGCC
>JAWKYE010000017.1:0-159090 GCA_041396665.1 Burkholderiaceae bacterium | reverse complement strand
GATCGCCGCGGGCTCGGGCTACTTTCAACATGGCCATACCTACCTGGCCCACCCGGTCGCCTGCGCCGCCGCGCTGGCCACGGTGAACGAGATCGAGTCGCGCGGTCTGCTTGCCCAGGTGCAGTCGCGCGGCGACTACCTGCGCCGGGCGCTGGACGAGCGCCTTGGCACGCACCCCAATGTGGGCGACATCCGCGGGCGCGGACTGTTCGTGGGGATCGAACTGGTGGCCGACCGCCAGACCAAGGCGCCGCTGCCGGTCGGGCAACGCACCCATGCGAAGATCCGCCAGGCCGCGATGCGGGCCGGATTGCTCGTCTACCCGATGGGCGGCACGATCGATGGCGAACGGGGCGATCACGTGCTGATCGCCCCGCCCTACATCATCGAACAGGCGCAGATCGACGAATTGGTCGAACGGCTGGACACGGCGCTGCAGGCGGTGCTGCCGCGCGCGGTCAGTGCCTGACGCGGTCGGCCCGGCCCGGCAGCAACAACCAGGCGGCGAACGCCATCAACGCGGTGGCCAGGATCAGCACCAGCCGGTAGTCGCCCAGCCAGCCGCGCAGCAGGCCGAATGTGGCCGGTGCGAATGAGAACAGACCCTGGTGGACGGCCACCACCAGGCCGACCGCCCGCCCCAGGCTGGCGCCGCTGCCAAAGCGCGTCTGCAAGATGATGGTCGGCATCGTGATCATCGTGCCCACGCCGAAGCCGAACAACAGGCAGCCGATGCCCAGCGCGACCGGGCCGTCGAGCGTCTGCAGCACCAGCAGGCCGACCAGTTGCACCGAGATGCTCGACGCGGCCGCGGTGCGCCGCTCGATACGCTGCGCCAGCGCGCCCAGCACGCTGCGCCCGATCACCGCGGACAACGAGGTGAGCCCCAGCAGTACTGCCGCCTGCGCCTCGGCCATGTGATCGGCCAGGTAGGCCAGCAGGTGGCTGAGCAGGCCCACCTGGGCGAACATCGCGATCCCGAACGACATCATCACCCGGCGAAACAGCGGATCGCGCCAGATCTCGCGCCGCGGCAGGGGCGCACCCGGCGGCGCCGGGGCCGGCGCGCCGACAGTCGGTGGATCATTGTCGATGGTCTGGCCCATCATGGCCGGCGTCAGCGCCAGTTGCCAGCGCGCCAGCGGCGCCAGCACGCCGATCAACAGCACGGCCGCACCGATCGCGGTCGCCTCGAAGCCGACCGAGTTGTTCAACAGGACCGCGGCCGGCGCCACGACGATGCCGCCCAGGCTGGCCCCGTTGAGCGCCATCGACAGCGCCACCGGGCGGCGACGCGCAAACCACGGGGCGAGCATTGCATTGACCGCGGCCGAACTGGTCGCCGACCAACCGGCCCCGCTGACCAGCGCCGCGCCAAAGAGTTGCCAGGGATGCAGCGCGTGCGCCCAGCACAGCAGGCCGGCCGCGGTCAGGCACAGGCCGGCGGCGGTGACCCGGGCCACGCCGAACCGGCCGTGCGCATCGTCCAGGCGCGAGATCAGCGCCGCACCGACCAGGTAGTGGGTGGTGATCGCCGCCGACACCAGCGGGATCGGCCAACCCCGGGTCGCGTGGATCTCGACCAGCAGCACCGACATGCCGTAAAAGCCGATGCCCCAGGACATCGAGGCGATCAGCAGGGCCAGCGCCGTGATCCACCAACCGTGGAAGCGGCGAATGCGCGCGGTCAGCAGCCGCTCAGGGTTGTCCGCCGTGGCCGCGGCTGCTGCAGGGTCGCGCCGTGGATGGAGCCTCCGCCGGCGGCGATGCCGTCGATGTCCAGCAGCAGGATACGGCGCCCGGGAAACGCCTCAGCCAGCAACTGCGCGGTGGCGTCGTCGGCGTCCCGGTCTCCGAACCGCTGGGCGATCACCGCGCCCGTTGCACGTAAGCCTAGGTAGCGGCGAACTCCTCGCGATCGAACGCCGGGCGGATCGTCGTCGGCGCCTCGAGCACGAAGATCTCCGGTTCCCGATCACGGGCATCGCGCGCATCGGACAGGATGTCCAGGTGCGCCAGCGGTGACACCTCGTCCCGGTCGACGAGTTCTCGTCGGGGTCGTAGGCCACTGGTGACTACGCCGGGTCGCGCGAAGCGCGTAAAGTCGATATGCCCATCGGTGATGTCATGGTCGGCGATGCCGGGGATCCAGATGATCCGCGACGGCCGAGCAACGGCATCAGCTGCGCCTCGAGCGTCCGCGCCAGGCCCGCGTTGCAGTTGTCGTCAGCACAGCTGCTCGGCGATGATCGCGGTGCCCTCGCCGTCGGCCTCCGGTGCCGCCCTCGAGCACCAGGTCGGTCTCGAGCACCAGCGCAGGCCGGGCGGCCACGAAACCGGCGACCTCGGCATCGGGTCGAACTCCCTTCTCGCTTCAGCCGTTGGGACCGAAGTCGATCGCCGCGCACTCTCCCCGACGGTTGAAGCGAACACCGGACCGGTCATCGCGGATCCTGAATCGATCATCCGCCTCGACCAGGGCCACCGCGACTGCATGGCGTCTGATGCGCGCCGGCGCGCCATTTCGTCGGGTCGCACCGGCATGGTCACCGGCTCGAATGCGACGATCGCATTGGCGATGGCCTTGGGTTGCGGCGTACCTCGGGCGGCCAGGTCCCCGTCCCCAGATGTCCTCGCGGGCATCAAAGGCCATCCAGGTGCGCTCGTGCGGCGCCCTCGTCGAGCGTGGGCAGTCAGCACCTGCACCGCCTGCGCCGCGACGCGTCCCGTGCCGCCGACGGCCTTGCCGCGGTCATCGCGATCATTGCCGCCGAGCGACGACGCCGGTGCCAGCCGCGGGGAACGCGCCGGACGGCCAGGTCATGCCGGTTTGTCGCGCAAAAAGTCGACCAGCAGGCCGGCAACCCGCCTCGGGCTGCTCTTGCTGGACCAGTGGCCTGCCCCCGGCAGCAGGTGGCATCCGGTGCATCCGGGTACAGGACGTGCGTTGCATCCGCTCGAAGTCGCCGGGCTTCTGGTACACCCCCCAGTCGCTGGCCCCGGCGATGAACATCGACGGAATGTCGATCGTGCGCCCGGCCAGCAACTGCATGTCGGGCAGGAAACGCTGGCCGGTCTGGCAGCGGTACCACTGCAGCCCGCCCTGGAACCCGGTGGCGGTGTAGGCCTCGCTATGCGCGCAGTTCTTCATCGGGCAACCACCGGCAGGCGGCCACCTGGGCCGCATCCGGCAGGTGCGGCGCCACCGTCTGCGCCATGTCCTGGTCCCGATCCATCACGTAGTAGGTGGGCAGCCTGGCGATCTGCTCGGCGGTCCAGCCGGCCAGTGGCTCGGGCTTGTTCCGGGGCCCAGTCCGCGCTCTTCCGCATGGTAGTAGGCGCGCAGGAAATCGTGCACACCCTGCGGGCAGAACTGCATGTCGGCATTGGCCTCGCGGGTGCTGTAGTACCACTGGTAATGCTTGCGCGGACGCGCCAGCGCGGCCAGCGCCTGGTGGATGCCCGCCGCCTTCGTGGCCATCGGCTGCGCCGCCGGATCCGGGCGTTCCCAGCGGCACCGGCGGCGTGCCGCCGAACGGCGCGCTCATCAGCACCACCCGCTGGAACACGTCGGGGCGGACCAACGCGCACCAGGCGGCCACCGGCGAGCCGAAGTCGTGACCGATCACGGCGTGGGCCGTTGATAGCCCATCGCCCAGAGCAGGCCCATCGCGTCGCGCACCAGATTGAACATGCGAAACGGCGCCAGGTCGGCATCGTAGTCCGACTCCCAACCGGTGGTCCGCCCATAGCCGCGCTGGTCAGGGGCGATCGCATGGTAACCGGCCGCTGCCAGCGCCGGCAGGATCTTGCGCCAGCTGTAACCGAGTTCGGAGAGCATTGCAACAGCAGCACACACGGGCGAGCCGGCGTCTCGAAGCCGCTCTCGAGCACGTGCATCAGCAGGCCGTTGCCGTTGTCGATGGCGCGCGCGAACGCCGGCCGGCAGTTGCGAGGCGCCGAGTTCGGGCAGTGTGTGGGTCACTTGGCCTCCGGTCAGGAACGACGCGAGGTTCGCGCCCAGGCTGGGCGACAGGTAGCCACCCTCTTGCACGTAGACGGTGGGCAGGCCGAGTCGCGCGATCGCCTCGCCCAACCACGCGCAAAGCCTGGCGTCGTCACCGTCATGCCGCGCAGCGGGTCTTCCTCCGGAGGTATCCAGGCCCAGCGCCACGACGAGTGCGCCGGGCGCAAAGGCCCGGATGATCCCGCCCGCCTTGTCGACGGCCGCCAGCAAGGCCTCGTCGCCGGACCAGCCGGCAGCGGAAGAGTTGTAGTTGTAGCCCAGACCGTCGCCCTCTGCCCGCTCGCCGGCATGGCCGTAATGGAACGGATAGATAACGTTCGGGTCGCAATGCGACGAGATCGTCAGCACGTCGCGGCGACGCCAGAAGATCCCCTGGGTGCCGTTGCCGTGGTGGACATCCACATCCAGGATGGCCACCCGTGGGTAACGGCCGCGCAGCAGCTCGGCAACGATCGCGGTGTTGTTCAGGTAGCAGAAGCCGCCGGCCATGTCGGCATAGGCATGGTGCCCGGGCGGACGACAAAGCGCATAGGCGTGCGGCTCGCCATCGAGCACCCACTGGGCGGCGCCGACCGCCGAATTGGCCGAGGCGCAGGCCGCCGCGAACGTGTGCTCGCCGATCGGGCACGCGGTATCGGCCATGTGCCAGCCGGAGCGGCCAAGCACGCCCTCGGGATACGTGCCTGCATAGCGCACCGGGTGGGTGTTGGGCACGATCTCGCGCGACGCGCCCGGCAGCGCCTGCCACTGCGCCCATCCGTGCTCCAGAAAGCGCAGGTAGTCGGGGGTGTGCACCATCGCCCGCGGCCCCGGCCCGAAGTCCTCGGGCTGCTCGGGCCGTAAGCCGATCGAGGACAGGCCGGCGAGCAGGCGCTCGGCCCGCTCCGGTTGTTCGGCACTGGCCTGGGGCACGCCACGCACCAGGAAGAACTTTGGATCGTGGGCGATCTGCGCCGGATCGTAGACGGCCTTCATAGCGGTTGCTCCTGTTTGTCTGCCGGGCCTGGGCACCGCATCCGTGCCGGGTGCGGCAGCGCTTACTATACCTGTGCAGATCGAACCCGCCGGCAACCAAACCGGCCCTCGCCGACGGCACGACACGACATGACAGACCCGGTAACGGCCGCTTCGCCCGGTGCGATGCGCTGGCTGATTCTCTTTGCGGTATGGCTGCTGTACGCCGCGTTCGGCCTGGTCGTGACCAGCCTGGCACCACTGATCGGACCGATAGAGGCGTCGCTGGATATCTCGCACGCGCAGATGGGCAGCGTGCTCGGCGCCTGGCAGGGGGTGTACATCGTCTCCGCGATCCCCTGCGGGATCCTGCTCGATCGGCTCGGCTCGCGATGGGCGCTGGTGATCGCAGCCGCGGTGATCGCCGCATCGGCATTCGGGCGCAGCCTGGCCGACAGCTATGGGATGTTGCTGATGGCCGTGATGATCTTCGGCCTGGGCGGGCCCATCGTCTCGGCAGGCGCGCCCAAGGTCATCGCCCAGTGGTTCAGCGGCTCCGATCGCGGCTTCGCGATGGGCGTCTACCTGACCGGTCCGTCGGTGGGCGGCGTGATCTCGCTGATGCTGACCCACTCGGTGTTGCTGCCGGCATTCGGCAACGACTGGCGCCAGGTGCTGATGCTCTGGGGCGCGGTGGCGATCGTCGCGGGAATGGTGTGGCTGGCCGTCGCCAGCACCCCGACCGCCCTGGCCGGCGAGAAGGCCGAGCGCGCAGTCGCGCGCGCCCCCCAGGGCCAGACGATGCGCCGGCTGCTGCGCGCACCGGCGGTGCGCCTGGTGATGGCGATGAGCGTCGGCGTGTTCATGTTCAACCACGGCCTGAACAACTGGCTGCCCGAGATGCTGCATGCCGAGGGCATGACGCCCGTCCAGGCGGGCTTCTGGTCCGCCATCCCGACCATCGTTGGCATTGCCGGTTCACTGACCATTCCGCGCCTGGCCACCCCGGGGCGGCGCTTCACCATCTTGCTGCTGCTGAGCGTAGCCGCCTGCGCGGCCACGCTGCTGCTACATTTCCAGGCCCGCCCGGTGCTGCTGACCGGGCTGGTGATGCAGGGCATCGCACGCTCGGCGCTGATGACGGTGCTGATCCTCACGCTGGTCGAGCTGCCGGCGATAGGCGCGCAGCATGCGGGCACCGCGGCCGGCCTGTTCTTCTCGGCGGCCGAGGTCGGCGGCGTGCTCGGTCCGCTGATGATGGGCTCGCTGTACCAGCTGACCGGCGCCTTCGATGCCGCGCTCTGGCTGCTCACCGCGGTGACCGCGTTGCTCGCGATCGCCACTGTCTGGTTGCGAAGGGCAGCCCAGGCGCCCGGCTGAGGCGCGCCAGCCAGCGCTCAGCGTGCGGTGAAGCCGCCGTCGACGACCAGTTCGGAGCCGGTCATGTACGACGAATCATCGCTGATCAGGAAAAGCGCGGCCTTGGCGATCTCGTCCGCCTCGGCCAGGCGCCCCATCGGCGTGGATGCGCGGATCGTCGCCTGCATCTGCTTGTAGTTCTGCTCGCCCAGCGTCGCCTTCAATCCCTCGATCATCGGCGTGCGCACGTAGCCCGGATGCAGCGAGTTGACGCGGATCCGGTAGCCGGCCTCCTGGCAGTAGAGCGCCGCCGACTTGCTCAGCAGGCACACGCCGCCCTTGCTGGCGTTGTAGGCCACGGCCCGCGGCCCGCCGACCAGCCCGTAGATCGACGACACGTTGACGATACTGCCACCCTCGCCCGCGCGCATCGCGCGCACCGCCGCCCGGGTACCGAGGAAAACGCCGTCCAGGTTGATCCGCTGCACCGTCCGCCAGCCGGCCAGCGTCTCGTGCTCGATGTCGCCGATCCGCGCGATGCCCGCGTTGTTCACCAGCCCGCGCAACGCGCCGAACGCCCCGATCGCGCATTCGATCGCGTCGTCCCAGGCCGCTTCCTCGGCGGCATCCTGGACCAGTGCGATCGCCTGGCCACCGGCGGCGCGGATCGCCTCGGCCACCTCGTTCGCCGACGCCTCGTCGATGTCGGCAACCGCCACGCGCGCCCCTTCAGCCGCCATCAATCGTGCCATCGCCGCACCGTTGCCCGTGCCGGCCCCGGTGATGAACACGTGCCTGTCCCGTAGTTTCATGTCGTCTCCTTGATGATGTCCGCCGTGCGCTGCACCGGGCTGCCCGGATCGAACGCCGGTGGCGTGCGTCGCAACGCATCACCCAGCGTCAAGGCCCGCGCCACGAAGAAAATCACCAGGCTCAGCCAGAGCCCGTGATTGGCCAGCAGCGGCTCGGCCACCGCAGCCACACCCAGGAACGCGAGTAGCGACAGCAGCATCGCGTTGCGCATCTCGCGGCTGCGCAGGCTGCCCACGAAGATCCCGTCCAACTGGTAACTCCAGACCGCCACCAACGGGATAAGCACCAGCCAGGGCAGGTAGACGGCCGCCGCCTCGCGGACCGCGGGGATGGTCGTCAGCGCGGCGATCGCCGCCTCGCCCAGCAGCAGGTAGACGATGCTGTAGAGCGCCGCCGTGAGGCCAGCCCAGAGCGACGAGGCCCGCACCGCCCACCGGTAGGTGTCGCGACGCCCCGCACCCAGCGCGTGGCCGACCAGCGTCTCTGCCGCATGCGCGAAACCGTCCAGCCCGTAGGCGAGCACGTGCACCAGTTGCAGCAACACCGCATTCACCGCGAGGTTGATTTCGCCCAGCGCGGCACTGCGCGCATTGAACCAGCCGAACGCAAAGATCAGGCAGAGCGTGCGCAAAAAGATGTCGCCATTGATGTTCAGCAGCGCCCGGTACCGGGCGATCTCGCCCAGCACCGACGGCTGCCAGCGACCCGGCAGCGACCGCAACGCCAACGGCAGCAACATCAGCGCGGCGCCGATCGCCAGGTACTCGGCGATCAGGCTGGCCGCGGCGACCCCGGCGATGCCCGCCCCCATGCCGATGACGAACAGCACGCTGAGCGCCGCGTTGGTGAGGTTCAACAGCAGTTGCACGGCCAGCGCCAGCCCGGTGCGTTGCAGGCCGATGAACACGCCCATCAGCACGTAATTGGCCAGCACCGCCGGCGCGCTCCAGACCCGGATCCGGTAGTAATCGAGCATTGCCGACTCGATCACCGGATCGGCGGGCAGCAGCGCCGCCGCCAGCCGGCCCAGCGGCCACTGCATCAGCAGCACGATGGCCGCCAACGCGCCGGCGAGCGCCAGGTTGTTCAACACCAGCTGGCGGACCGCGGCACCGTCGCGCCGGCCCGCGGCCTGGGCGATCAGGCCGGTGGTGCCCATGCGCAGGAATCCGAATCCCCAGTAGAGAAAACTGAAGATCGTCGCGCCGAGCGCGACCGCCCCCAGGTAGGCCGGGTCGGGCAGACGACCCATGACCGCGGTGTCCACCAGTCCCACCAACGGCACCGACAGGTTGGACAGGATGATCGGCGCGGCAATGGCCAGGATGCGCCGGTGCGAATGGATCATGGCCCGCGCAGCGCGAACGGTTTGAGCGTCCGGGGCTCGAGCCGCACCGTGCCGGTATCGCCGCTGAACAGGTATTCACCGTCCTGAACGGTCGCCGCCAGCCGGCTGCCGCGGATGGCGAGTGCGGCCAGCGCGCTGGCCGCGGGTTCGTCGATCACCAGCACGGCGAGGTTGTCCAGCCGGGCGCAGGCGGGCGCATTCTTGCGCCACCAGACATCGGCCTTGGCACCGCCGTAGGTGAGCAGCCAGACCCTGGCCGCGCGGCCGCAGGCACGACGCAGCAGGCGCTCGTCCGGCAGGCCGACCTCTATCCATTGCTCGATGACCCCGGTATCCGATTTGCGCCAAAGATCCGGTTCATCCTCGGCCGACAGGCCGCGCCCGAACTCGAGCCGCTCGTCGGCCTGCATCGCGAACGCCAGTACCCGCAGCATCAGCCGCTGCTCGGTTTCGGACGGGTGGCGGGCCAGCGTCAGCGCGTGATCGGCGTAGTAGCCGCGGTCCAGATCGGCAACGGAAAGGTGGATCTTGTAGATCGTGGCGCTCAGGGCCATGGCCGGGCTCCAGGGGGAAATTCAGCCCCGCTTCATCGGAACGGACCGACTGTCGGATCGGGGAATCACGTTGTCGGGGAGCGTCGCACCCGCGCGACCCGTGGCTGGCCCTGTCGTCAACGATAGTCAATTATACGGGTGGGTCGCCGATGGATCCGGGCGGTACGACGGATTGTCTGCGACGATCGATCGAGGGATCCGGCCACGACGGGTCGGCCCATCGCGCCGCGCTTTTTGCCGCCCGGCGCCTGCAATCCGCCAATTTCCGGAGTTTCCTGATGTCCGCTTCCTCGTTTCGTGCCGGTTCCACTATTGGCGCTGTCACGCTTGCCGCCCTGCTTGGCGCCTGTACATCCGCACCGTCGGCGCCGGGACCGGCCGGGGCCGAGATCGCCCGCCGCGCCCAGGCAGTGACCCAGGCCGAAAGGGCGCTGGACTCCCGGCGCATCGAGGTTGATCGCGAACGTGCCGAACTGGCTGCCCGCGAAGCCGAGCTGGCCCGTCGCGAGGCAATGCTCAAGCCCGGTGCCGCGGGAGGCGCCCCGCCCGCCGGCGTGGCCATGGCAGGCGGCGATCTGCCCCCTGCCGCCAAGGCCGGCGAGTGTTATGCCCGGGTCTACCGCGAACCGACCTACAAGATGGTCTCCGAGCAGGTCGTGCGCCGCGCGCAGAGCAGCCGGGTCGACATCGTGCCGGCGCGCTACCAGAAAGCCACCGAACGGGTCGAAATCAAGCCCGAGACCCGCGAATTGCAGATCGTGCCGGCGGTCTACGAGACGGTCACCGAGAGGGTCATGGTGACGCCGGCCAGTCGCAAGCTGATCACGGTGCCGGCCGTGACCCGCCAGGAGGCCGAACAGGTACTGGTCAGGCCCGCCTACACCACCTGGAAGAAAGGCACCGGCCCGATCCAGAAGATCGACGAGGCGACCGGCGAGATCATGTGCCTGGTCGAGGTGCCGGCCGTCTACGACACGGTCACCCGCACCGTCGAGGTGTCGCCGGCCACCACCCGCGAGCTCGAGGTACCGGCCACCTACAAGACCGTGACCCGCGAAGTGCTCAAGACGCCGGCCTCGACCCGCGAGATCGTGATCCCCCCCGAGTACCGCACGATCGAGGTGACGCGCGAGATCGAGCCCGCCCGCGAGGTCAAGATCACCGTGCCGCCCGAGTACCAGACCATCGAACGTCGTGAAATGGTGAGCCCGGGCAGCCTCGAATGGCGCGCCATTCTGTGCGAGACCAACATGACCCGCGACCGGGTCAAGGACATCCAGACCGCGCTGCTCGCGGCCGGCTACAACCCCGGCCCCATCGATGGCGTGATCGCCCGCCAGACGATGAACGCCGTCAATGCCTACCAGCGGGCCAACAACCTGCCGGTCGACAAGTACCTGAATATCGAGACGGTGCGACGTCTGGGCGTGCTGCCCAACTGATCAGCCCAGGCGAACCCGTCGCATCACCACGGCCAGGACGACGCCCATCGCCACCAGCAGCGCGCAGAACACGGTGAATGCCCAGGGGCTGTCGGTGCCCGGGATGCCGCCCAGGTTGACGCCCAGCAGGCCGGTCAGAAAGCCCAGCGGCAGGAAGAACACGCCGGCCAGCGACAGCACGAACGAGACGCGCGCCAGGGTCTCGGCACGTTGTGCGGCGATCTCGTCGTTGACCACCTGGGCGCGGTCCTTGACCTCGTCCATCTGCTCGACCAGGCGGGTCACGCGGTCCGACAACTCGCGCAGCCGCGACCGCTGCATCAGCGTGAACAGGTCGATCTCCACGCCGGCCAGCTTGAACAAGGCATCGCGTTGCGCGGCCACGAAGCGGCGCAACTGGACGGTCTTGCGCCGGTTCGACGCGATCTCGGGACCCAGGCCGTTCTCGCCGAGAAACGCCCGATCCTCGATGTCGTCGATATCGTCGGCCAGTGACGCCGACACCGGTTCCATCCGCTCGGTCAGTTCGGCACTCAGCATCACCAGGAAGCCGCCCGGCGAGACCGGTGCCTTGCCGGCATCGAAGCCGGCCCGCACCTTCTCGAGCGAGATCAGGCGCCGCTTGGTGACGCTGATGATCAGCCAGGCTCGACCCATAGCCGGATCGAGATCATGTCCTCGGCCTCGGCGCCAGGATTCAGGTTGACCCCGCGCAGGTTCAACAGCACCCGTGGTCATGGGTGGCGCAGCGCGGCCTTGGTCTCGGCCTGCGGCAGTGCCGCGGCCACTACCGGCTCAAGACGCGCGCTCAGCCAGTCCACCAGCCCCCGGTCTGCCAGGTCCAGGTGCACCACCGGTAGGCAGCGCCCTGGCCGGGCGCCTGGTCGAGCTCGGCCACCTTCAGCGCCCGTGTGCCGCCGTCCGGTTGCACCTCCCAGGCGCACACCGGCCTGATCATGAATCCGCGGGATGGCGACGACGCAGCAGATAACGTTGCTGGCCCTGCATCACCAGTTCATCGCGCTGGTTGTGCACCTCGGTGCGCATCGTGAGCACGCCGGTATTCGTTCGCGAAACCAGCGACTCGACGACCAGGCAGCAGGACAGGGTATCGCCGACGTATACCGGGCCGAGGAACTCGCTTTGCTGCGAGATGAACGCCTTGAGTGAGTCCTCGACCACGTGCGGAAACATGCCCGCGCCCGCGGCGGTCTGGATCAGGACCTGGAAGCCATGGGCCAGCATGTGCGGCATGCCATGCCGGCGGCAATACTCGATGTCGTAGTGGATCGGGTGGTTGTCACCGCTGGCCAGCTGGAAGGCGGCGAACAAGGCATCGGTCATCGTGCGCGACGGGATGGGGAAGCGCTCGCCGATCTCGAAGTCCTCGAAAAAGCGCTGCGGCGCCAACTGGTAGCGGCTCACGAGGCCATCGCCCACTGCACGATCGCGTGCCGGATGGGCGCGCTCTCGGTGAGTGTCGGGCCAGCCTCGATCGTCACATCGGGATGGCGTTGCCGGGCCTTGCCGAGCAACTCGGGCAGATCGCGACCGGTATGCGATCCCGGCGCGAGAAACAGCGGAACCACGCGGATGCGTCGGGCCCCGCGCGCCACCGCCGCATCGATCGTCTCGGGCAGCCCGGGCTGCATGTACTCGAGAAACGCCAGCGAGATATCCTGGTCCGGTGCCTCGCGGCGGGCCTGTTCGCAAATGGCCTCGAAGGGTTCGCGCCACGCGTCGGTTCGCGCGCCATGACAGAAAAAAATGATTGCCAACGACCTCTCCATGACTCTATGCGCATTGATACATTTGATTCCCCGGCGCGGCAGCGGTACAACCGGGAACGGCCATGCTGCGATCAGGCGGGTCCGTTATCCTAGCAGGCGCCCGCCCTGCCCGACGCCCATCCCATCACGCTCTGCTCCATGGACGAAACCCTCCTTTCCCCCGCCATCATCCTGCTGCTCGGACTGGCTATCGGCACGGTCTTCGGAGTCGTCGCCCACAAGACCAACTTTTGCGCGATGGGCGCGGTCTCGGACATCATCAACATCCAGGACTGGGAACGCATGCGGATGTGGTGGCTGGCGATCGGTGTCGCGGTCACCGGGGTCGGCCTGCTGCAGGCCAGCGGGCTCGTCGATCTGGGTGCGTCGATCTACCTGGCCGATCAGGTGTCCTGGCTGTCCCATATCGTCGGCGGCCTGTGCTTTGGGATCGGCATGTCACTCGCCTCCGGGTGCACGACCAAGACCCTGATCCGCATGGGCGGCGGCAATCTCAAGTCCATCGTCGTGTTCGTCGTGCTGGGTGTCTCGGCCTACGCGACGATGAAGGGCTTGTTCGGCGTCTGGCGGGTCACCTGGCTCGACCCGTTCCGCCTGTCCTTTCCCCAGGGCCAGGACCTGCCCGCCTTGTTCGCCCACCACCTGTCGATCGGTGAATCGCTGGCGCGCTGGCTGGTGCCGCTGGCCGTTGGCGCGGGGTTGATCCTGCTGGCCATCGGCCGACCGGCGGCCCGCGAGAAGGATGTGCTGGTCGGCGGCGTGGGTGTCGGACTGATGGTCATCGCCGCCTGGTTCGTCACCGCCAACATCGGTTTTGTCGCCGAACACCCCGAGACCCTCGAAGCGGCCTACATCGGCACCGACCTGAACCGGCCGGAATCGCTGTCACTGGTCGCCCCGTTCGCCAACACGCTCGAGTTGCTGATGCTCTGGAGCGACGCCAGCCTGCACCTGAGCTTCGGCGTGATGATCGCCGCCGGCATCGTGCTCGGCTCGTTCCTGTTCGCGCTGCTCACCGGGAATCTGCGCGAGGAATCGTTTCCGGACGCGGCCGACCTGAAGCGACATCTGGTCGGCGCAGCGCTGATGGGCTTTGGCGGCATCACCGCGCCTCGGCCTGCACGGTCGGCCAGGGCTTGTCGGGCATGTCGACACTGGCCGTCGGATCGTTCATCACAACCGTCTCGATCATCGCCGGGGCCGCAATCACCTTGAAAATCAACTATATACGGATGATGCGCGACGCCTGAGCACCGTGACCGGACACCCGGATCCGGCGGATGCCTTACACTGGCGCCATCGGGTCAGGCAGCAGGAACCGGTGGGGTTTGGGCATCGCCAATCCCCATTTCCAGTAGCATGTCCGGCTTCGGTGCCAGCACCGACCCTAAAAAACCCAGGAGGAGAACCCATGTTCAGGAAAAGCCTAGCCGCGCTGTCCGTCGCCGCCGCCTTTGCGGCCCCGGCAGTGGCCGCCGATCCGGTCAAGATCGGCTTCATCACCACCCTCACGACGCCCGCCGCCGCCCTTGGCGAGGACATGAAGAACGGTGCCAATCTGGCACTCGAACACCTGGGCGGCAAGATGGGCAACCTGCCGGTCGAACTGATCTACGAGGACGACGGCTTCAAGCCCGAGATCGGCAAGCAAAAGGCCGACAAACTGGTCAAGCAGGACAATGTCAACTTCGTCACCGGGATCATCTGGTCGCACGTGATGCTGGCCGTGCGCAAGTCGGTGCTGGATAACGATACCTTCCTGATCAGCGCCAACGCCGGGCCGTCGCAACTGGCCGGCAAGCTGTGCGACAAGAACTTCTTTGCCACATCGTGGCAGAACGACCAGACCCCGCAGGCGATGGGCGAGGTGCTCAACCCGGAAGGCGTGAAGTCGCTATACGTGATGGCGCCGAACTATGCCGCCGGCAAGGACATGGTCGCCGGCGTCGAGGGTAACTTCAAGGGCAAGGTCGTCGGCAAGGACTTCACCAAGTGGGGCGCCGACGCCCAGTTGGATTTTTCGGCCGAGCTGGCCAAGGCCAAGGCCTCGGGGGCGGACGGCCTGTTCGCCTTTTATCCGGGTTCGGCCGGCGGCGCGTTCATCAAGCAATACCAGCAGGCCGGCTTGCAGGGCAAGCTACCGCTGTACACGGTGTTCACCGTCGACGCGATCTCGCTGCCGCGGCTGCAGCAGGCCGACATGTCGGGCGTGCTCGGATCGCGGATGACGCAGTTCTGGTCGCCCGACCTCGATGTGCCGGCCAACAAGAAGTTCGTCGCCGACTTCAAGAAAAAGCACGGCACCTACCCGTCGTTCTACGCTGCCCAGTCCTACGATGCGATCCAGCTGATCAACAGCGCGGTCGTGGCGGTCAATGGCGACCTGAAGAACAAGGACGGCATGCGCGCCGCGATGAAGAAGGCCGACTTCCCGTCGGTGCGTGGCAAGTTCTCGTTCGGCAACAATCACTTCCCGATCCAGAACTTCTATCTGCGTGAGGTCGTGGCCGATGCCGGCGCCTGGACAGTCAAGACGGTCAAGACCGTCTTCAAGGACCACCAGGACAGCTATGCCAAGGAATGCTCGATGAAGTGAGGTTGCCGATCGGCAGCCCCCGCAAGAGCCGGTCTGCCGGCTCTTGCGACTTCAACGACGGGGATACCCCGCGCAACACGGAAGCGACGGATCCATGGATTGGTCTCTGGTCATCATCCAGCTGCTCAACGGGCTGCAGTTGGGCGTACTGCTGTTCCTGCTCTCGGCCGGGCTGACGCTCACGTTCGGGATCATGGACTTCATCAACCTCGCCCATGGCTCGTTCTACATGGTCGGCGCCTTCGCCTGCGCGGTGCTCACCCAGTGGACCGATTCGTTCGTGCTCGGCGTGTTGCTGGCAATCCCGGTCACCGCGCTGATCGGCGGGATCCTGGAGGTGGCGGTGATCCGGCCACCTGTATGCCCGCGACCACCTGGACCACGTGCTGGCCACGTTCGGCCTGATCCTGGTCATGGACACGCTGGTGCACCTGTTTCGGCTCCGAGGGCATGGCGATTCCACTGCCCGACTGGCTCGATGGCCAGATCACGATCGCCCAGGGCATCGTGTTTCCGTCGTACCGGCTGCTGATCATCGGCGCCGGCCTGGCGATCGCGCGGGGCTCTACCTGTTGGTCAACCACACGCGGGTCGGCATGCGCATCCGCGCCGGCGCCTCCAACCGCACGATGATCGGCGCGTTGGGGGTCAACATCCAGGTATTGTTCGCGCTGGTGTTCGCGCTGGGCGCGACGCTGGCCGGCATCGCCGGCATGCTGGTGGCGCCGATCACCGAAGCCTCCATCGGCATGGGTAACTCGATCATCATCACCGCGTTCGTGGTCATCATCGTCGGGGGCATCGGCTCGGTGAAAGGCGCGTTCGTCGCCGCGATGCTGATCGGGCTGATCGACACGATGGGTCGCTCCTATCTGGACGACCTGTTCACGCTGTTCATGAGCGTCGAAGCGGCCGAAACCTCTGCCCCGGCGATCTCGGCGATGCTGATCTACCTGATGATGGCGCTGATCCTGGTGTTCCGCCCGCAGGGCCTGTTTCCCCCCAAGGTGCGCTGAGCATGACCGACTTGCTCGCCAAGCCACGCTTTCTGGGCGCTACACGGCGTCAACGGCTGGTCAACGGCCTGCTGCTGGTCCTGATGCTGGTGCTGCCGCTGGCGGCCTGGTACACCGGCAACCCGTTCTGGCTCGACTTCGCCACCCGCGTCGTCATTCTGTCGATGGCCGCCGTCAGCCTGAACTTCATCCTCGGCTACGGCGGCATGGTCAGCTTCGGGCATGCCGCTTTCTTCGGCCTGGGCGCCTACGCGGTCGGCATCCCCGCACATCACGACGAGTATGGCGGCCTGCTGCACGTGGTGCTGGCCATCGGGGTCGGCGCCTTGTTCGGCGCAATCACCGGCGCGGTGTCGTTGCGCACGCGCGGCGTGCATTTCATCATGATCACGATGGCTTTCGCGCAGATGGTTTACTTTGCGATCGTCTCGCTCGAGGAATACGGGGGCGACGACGGGCTGGTGATCAACGTGCGCTCCGAGTTGCCGTTGATCGACCTCGAGAGCAACCTGGTGCTGTTCCTGGTCTGCTTCGCGTCGCTGCTGGCCATCCTGTACCTGGTGTTCCGGCTGGTGCACTCGCGCTTCGGCCTCGTGATCCAGGGTGCCAAGGACAACGAGCAGCGAATGAAGGCGATCGGTTTTCACGTCTACTGGTACCGGCTGGCGGCCTACACGATCTCGGGCGCGATATGCGCCTACGCGGGCGCGATGCTGGGCAACTTCACCAGCTTCATCTCCCCGGAGATGATGAACTGGACGCGCTCGGGCGAATTGATCTTCATGGTGATCCTGGGCGGCGCCGGTACGCTGTTCGGCCCGGTGCTGGGCACGATCACCTTCATCGTGCTCGAAGAAGTGCTGTCGGGCTTCTCGGTCTACTGGCATCTGCCGTTCGGCATCCTGCTGATCGCGGTGGTGTTGTTCGCCCGCGGCGGCCTGATCGGGCTGCTGCATGGCAGGGGGCCCCGCCAATGAGCACCGTGCTGAACATCGAGAAACTTCGCAAGGAGTTCGGTGGCGTCGTGGCCACCGACGACCTGAGCCTGGACGTGCGCGAGGTGAGATCCACGCGATCATCGGGCCCAACGGCGCCGGCAAGACGACGCTGATCTCGCAGTTGTCCGGCGCGCTGATGCCCGATAGCGGCAAGGTGTCTTTCCGCGGGCGCAACGTCACCCGGGCCAGCGAGCACCGGCGCTCGCACGCCGGCCTGGCCCGCTCGTTCCAGATCACGTCGGTCTTCATGTCGATGACCGTGCTGGACAATGTCGCGCTGGCGGTGCAGGCGCACGATGGCCATTCTTTTCGCTTCTGGCGAGCGGCGCGCGGCGAGCGGCAGCTGCGCGAACCCGCGATGCGCTATCTCGAGCAGGTCCGGCTCGCCGATCGTGCCGACGTCATCGTCCACGAACTGTCGCACGGCGAGCGCCGCCAACTGGAGATCGCGATGGCGCTCGCCACCAAGCCCAGCCTGCTGCTGCTCGATGAGCCGATGGCAGGCATGAGCCAGGAGGAAAGCCTGCGGATGGTCGATTTGCTCAACAGCCTCAAGGGAGACAAGTCGATGTTGCTGGTCGAACATGACATGGACGCGGTGTTCGCGCTGGCCGACCGGATCTCGGTGCTCGTGTTCGGCCGCCTGATCGCCTGCGACACGCCGCAACGCATCCGCGACAACGAAGCGGTGCGCAAGGCCTACCTGGGCGAGGAAGGCACCTGATGCTGTCGGTGAGCCAACTCGACGTCTTTTATGGCGCCAGCCAGGCCGTATTCGAACTGAGCCTGACCGTTGGCGAGCGTGAGGTCGTGACCCTGCTGGGACGCAACGGCATGGGCAAGACGACCACGGTGCACGCGATCATGGGCATCGTCGCACCGCGGGCCGGGCAGGTACGCTTCAACGGCCGCCAGACCAACGGCCTACCCTCGTATCACGCGGCCCGCGCCGGCCTGGGCCTGGTGCCCGAGGGCCGGCAGATCTTTCCCAACCTGAGCACCGAGGAGAACCTGCTGGTGGCCGCCACCGACGCGCGCCAGGCCAGGTCGCCGTGGACGCTGGACCGGGTGTATGCGATGTTCCCGCCCCTGGCGAACCGGCGCAGCTCGATGGGCAACCTGCTCTCGGGGGGCGAACAGCAGATGCTGGCGATCGGCCGCGCGCTGATGACCAACCCGACGCTGTTGATCCTGGACGAGGCAACCGAGGGCCTGGCGCCCCTGGTGCGTGACGAGATCTGGGCCTGCCTGGCGGCGCTGAAGGCCGAGGGTCTGTCGATCCTGGTGATCGACAAGAACATCCGCGACCTGCTCAAGCTGGCCGACCGGCACATCATCCTCGAGAAGGGTCGGGTCGTCTGGAGCGGCGACTCACCCACGCTGGCGGCGGCTGCCGACGTCCAGCACCGCTACCTGGGCGTCTGACCCGCACCCACGCCAGCCCCGCCAGTGGCAGGGGCGCCGGCCGGGCCAGCCGGGTTCAGCGCGCGGCAGCGGCCAGCGGGTCCTGAACGGCCTGCCAGCCGTCGTTGCGGGCACGCTCCAGATCGTCGATCAGCGCCACGTCAGCGGCGCGTCGGCGGCCAGCGACCGATCCAGGCGGAACCGCTCGATGGCGGTCCAGGTCTGTTTACCCGGCTTGCCATCGACCGGACCGGCGTCGTAGCCCAGTTCGTTCAGCAGTTGCTGGACCCGACCGGCGACCGGATCGCGCCGCGGCGCCGGCTGACGACCGCCGGCTGCAAGTAGGCGAGTGCCTCGCGGGCCCCAACGGCCCATCGCCATCGGCCGAGAATCCGACGGCGGCCTGCTCGGCACCGATCCGGGTGGCCAGCAAGATTGGCGCGCCCAGCGGCGCTTCGAGCGCCTCGACACTGGCCACGGCACGGGCCGGCACCACCACGGGGGCCAGCGGCTCGGTCGCGCCCATCGAAGGTTCGAGCGGCATTCTCGCGGGCGCGCCGTGCCCCAGCTTCTGGCTGGCCCGTGCCACGGCTTCGCCGGGGATCGGCACCCGGACCGCCGAATCGCTGCGCACGGTGCCGGCCCAGCGGGTGCGCTGCTGCTCGGCATACTGATCGGGCGCGTAGCCGATGCTCTTGGTCGGGGTCAGGAAGAACGCCAGCGCCAGCGCGAACAACACGGCGGCGGCCAGACCCGCGAGCAGCGGCGGCATCATCCCGGAGCGCACCACGATCGTCGAGTCATTGGAGGCGAAACTCGGATGGGCGCTGGCCGGATAACGCTGGCGGGCCGGTTTGAACCGGTGGCTCGCGAACAGGCGACGCGCCTGTGACGAGGCGCGGTCGAACCAAGGCTGACGTTGAAGGGTCGAAAACATGATCGCATCACTCCTGAGTGCCTGCGCGGCGCCCTTCTCGGGGCACTCGCCGGGGGAGACAACCGGCAACCGGAACAACGATGCGCGCCTTACGCACCCGGTCGCCTGTGTCCTGCAGACAGACCGACTATAGCGGAATTGGGCAAGTCATGGAATCTTGCAATTGACCCGGGTTGGGGGTATGCGAACCGGACGCGCGAGACCGGATCCGTCACCAGAGCCCCAGCAGTTTCACCAGGCTCAGGCCCCCGAACCAGCCGAGCACCTGGATCACGGCCGCCACCAGGGCGCCGGCGATGAGCGCCAGGATCAACACTGCGGGTACCGCGGCGATCGCCGCCTTGACGAAGAACCAGACCAGCGACCAGAAAGGGATTCGCAACCCGGCCAGCACCACCCGGATCGGTCGCGATGGCGGCACCGTGCCCGGCGCATGACCGGCAGGCGGGTGTTCGATCGCGGGCTCGGTTTTTTCGGTCCGTTCGGTGGCGCTCATCGCGGCTGGCCCCCTGTCATATCATGTACATTCACCGATCTGTATACAGTTTCTTCGTTCGCAGTCCTGAACCGAACACTACCAAACGCAACCAATCGCAAGGAGACCACCTGATGTTTCGTCGATCCCTGATCCGCGCCGCGCTGGCCGGCGTTGCCGCCTCGGCCATGTTCGCCGCTGCCCTGCCCGCCGCCCAGGCCGCCTATCCCGACCGCCCGATCCAGATGATCGTGCCTTGGGGCGCCGGCGGCGGCACCGATGCGGTGGCCCGCTTTGTCGCGGCCGAACTCGAAAAAGCGGTCAAGCAGCCGGTCAACGTGGTCAACCGCACCGGCGGCAGTGGCGTCGTCGGCCACGCGGCGATCGCCTCGGCCGCGCCCGATGGTTACACGCTGGGCATGATCACCGTGGAAATCACGATGATGAAGCATGCCGGCCTGACCAAGCTCGGCCCGGCCGATTACACGCCGCTGGCCCTGATGAACTTCGATCCAAACGCCGTGTTCGTGGCGGCCGATTCGCCGATCAAGAACGCCAAGGACCTGATCGCGGCCGCCAAGGCCAACCCGGGCAAGCTCAAGGGCAGCGGCACCGGCCAGGGCGGCATCTGGCACCTGGGGCTGGCCGGTATGCTGGTTGACGCGGGCGTCGACGGCTCGGCAGTGGCCTGGGTCCCCAGCCAGGGCGCGGCCCCCGGCCTGCAAGACCTTGTCGCCGGCGGCATCGAGATCGCCTCATGCTCGTTGCCCGAGGCCCGCGCGCTGATCGAGGCCGGCAAGGTCAAGCCGATCGTGCTGATGTCCAGCGCCCCCGATGCGCTGTTCCCCGATGTCGAGCTGCTCAAGAACGCCACCGGCAGCGACTGGACCAACGGCGCCTGGCGCGGCGTCGCAGCCCCCAAGGGCCTGCCGGCCGACATCGCGGGCAAGCTGGAGGCCGAATTGCAGAAAATCTACGAATCGGCCGCCTACCGCGACTTCCTGAAGGCCCGTGGGTTCGGTGCGCTCTGGGCCAACGGCAAGGATTTCGCCGCCTTCATGGCCAAGGGTGATGCCGACAAGGGCAAGGTCATGAAGGCCGTCGGCCTGGCCAAGTAAACCCCGCGGGCAAAGGCAGCCGGATGAAAGTCGACGATGCCCTGATCGGCGCGGTGTTGCTGTTGCTGTCGCTGGTCATCCTCTGGCATGTCAGCAGCTTTCCGCCGGTGCCCGGCCAGCCCTACGGTTCGTCGCTGTTCCCCATGCTGGCCGCGGCCGGCATGGGGCTTGGCTCGCTGGTGCTGACCTTCAAGGGTTGGCGCGAGCGGCGGCTCGTGCGCACGGCACGCGCGGTCGAATCGGGCGATGCGCCGACCGGTCTGTTGCCGGTGGTGGTCATCGTCGGCGCCATCCTGTTCTACATCTTCTTCGTCGACACGCTGGGCTTCATCGTCTGCGGCATCCTGATCCTCACGGCCCTGATGTTGCTGTTCCGGGTGCCGTTCCGCTGGATCGTCCCGGTGGCCGTGCTGGCCACTCTGGTCATCCACACCGGCTTTTACCGGCTGCTCAAGGTGCCGCTTCCCTGGGGCGTCCTGTCCCCTGTCGCCTGGTAAGGACGACCCCGCGCCATGGAAGCCGTCTATACCGCCGCCCAGATGCTGGCCGACCCCACGGTCCTGATGGCGGTCTTTTTCTCGTCGTTGTTCGGCCTGTTCGTCGGCGCCGTCCCCGGCCTGACCGCCACGATGGCCACCGCGCTGCTGGTGCCGATCACGTTCTTTCTGCCGCCGTTGGCCGCCGTCGGCGCCATCGTCTCAGCCACCGCGATGGCCATCTTTGCCGGCGACATCCCGGGTTGCCTGCTGCGCATCCCCGGCACCCCGGCGTCGGCTGCCTATGTCGACGAGAGCTACGCGATGACCCGCAACGGGCAGGCCGAGCGCGCGCTGGGCACGGCGCTGGTGTTCTCGGCGATAGGCGGCATCTTCGGCACCCTGGTGCTCAGTTTCTCGGCCCCGGCGCTGGCCGAGGTCGCGCTCAAGTTCAGCTCCTTCGAGTACTTCTGGCTGGTGTTGCTGGGCCTGACCTGCGCGGTGTTCATCGCCACCGACAGCCCGGTGAAGGGCGCGGTCTCGTTGATGCTGGGGTTGCTGTTCGGCAGTGTCGGTCTGAACAACCCGGCCGCCCACCCGCGCTTCACCTTCGACATCCCCGACCTGCTCGGCGGCCTGAACCTGATCCCGGCGATGATCGGTCTGTTCGCCGTGTCCGAGGTCATGCGTTTCGCCCAGGGCGGCGCGATGCTCAAGGTCATTGAGCAGGAGATGGGCGCGGTCCTCAAGGGCATGGGCGGGCTGCTGATGAAATACAAGGTCCAGGCGCTGCGCGGCAGCGTGCTGGGTACGCTGGTCGGTGCCCTGCCCGGCGCCGGAGCCGACATCGCCGCCTGGATGGCCTACGCGATCAGCAAGAAGTCGTCCAAGACCCCCGAGAAATTCGGCACCGGCCACCCGGAGGGCCTGGCCGAGGCCGGGGCAGCCAACAACAGCGCGCTGGCCGGCTCGTGGATCCCGGCGCTGGTGTTCGGCATTCCCGGCGATTCGATCACCGCGATCGCGATCGGCGTGCTCTACATGAAGAACATGAACCCCGGGCCGATGATCTTCGTCAATCATCCGGAGAATGTCTACGCGGTATTCGGCATCTTCCTGCTCGCCAACCTGCTGTTGCTGCCGCTGGGCTGGCTGTGCATCAAGGCGGCATCGCGGCTGCTGCGGGTGCCGCGCAACATCCTGATGCCCATCATCCTGCTCTTTTGCATCGTCGGCGCATTCGCGATCAACAACACGACCTTCGATCTGTACGTGTTGCTGGGATTCGGCCTGCTGGCCTGGTTCCTCGAGGCCAACGGCTTTCCGATCGCGCCGATGATCCTGGGCATGTTGCTGGGCACGATGCTCGAAGAGCATTTCATCCGCTCGATGATCAAGTCCGACGGCCAGTGGCTGGCGTTTTTCGAGCGCCCGATCGCCGCCGGCCTTGCCGCGATCACGCTGGGCATCTGGTTGGTGTCGCTGTGGCTGGCCTGGCGTCGTCGCAAGCCCGGAGCGATCCAAGCGGGCGCATGATACCGGCCGGCTCGCGCCTGCTGTTTCTGTGCGCCGATCCGCGGCGGGTACGCGACCAATTGGGCGGCACCCGGCTCACGCTGGACGACGCGCTGCCGCTGCGCGACGACATCTCGACCGACGAGATCATCCCGCTGCAGGCGATGGTGCATTTCGATCAGCGGCTGGGTCGCCATCCGTACACCGGCTTTACCGCCGGCGGCGAGCAACCGATCGGCCGTGACGCGATCCGCCACGCCCGCATCGGGATCGTCGTTGCCGGCAAGCGCTACGGCAAGGGCAGTTCGCGCGAGCACAGCGTGCTGGCCGAACAGGCCGCCGGCATCCGGCTCGTCATTGCCGAAAGCTTCGAGCGGATCTATCGCCAGAATGCCGACAACATCGGCCTTTACACCAGCACCGATTTCGGCCTGCTCGAGCTGCTGCAACGGGGCGAAGCCATCGACATCGCACGCCTGCTCGCCGATCGCGATCCGCTGACCCGCCGGGTATTGCACGCCGGTGGTCTGTTGGCCTGGGGCAGGCAACGGGACCCGTCCGGGTCGGCACAGGCCTCCGCGCCGCCGGCACCCGCCGACGCGCGCCCGATGACACTGGCCGAGAAGATCATCGCGCGCCACCAGGTGCACTGGAACGGCGGGCGCCACGACGCGCCGGCTTGCCCCGCACCCGGCGAACCCCTGATCCTGCGCCCCCAGTGGCGCTTCATCCACGAGTACTACACGGGCCTGTGCGCACACCTGCTGCACCAGGCCTGCGTGCCGATCCGGCCCTGCACGAGCCGCAGGGCATCGTGGCCTTCGAGGATCACCTGTCCTCATGTGCACCGCAGCCCGGTACATGCGCGTGACGGCCTGATCGAGCCGGTGGTCGCGCTGTCGCGCGCCCACCGCGTTTGTCGAACGCTTCGGCCTGCGCCACCACGGCTACCGGCAACCGTTGCTGGAGGCCGGCGACGACGCCAATACCGGTTCGCAGGGCATCTCGCATGCGGTGATGACGGAAGTTCATGCATTGCCCGGGCAGGTCGTTGCCGGCACCGACTTCGCACACGCCGCACAGCGGCGCCCTGGGGTGTCTAGCGATCGGTGTGGGCACGACCGACATGGCCAATGCCTTCGTCACCGGACAGATCCGCCTGGCGATGCCCGAGGTGCTGCGCATCGACTGCGAAGGGGTGCCGCCGGCCGGCCTGACCGCCAAGGACCTGGTGCTGCACCTGCTCGCGCTGCCCGCGATCCGCGCCGGCGCAGGGTCGGGAAGGTCTTCGAGTTCGCCGGGCCGGTGATCCGCGCGATGCCCATCGACGAGCGGGCGACATTGATCAACATGAGCGCAGAGCTGGGCGGACTGAGCGGCATCGTTGCGCCCGATGCGCAGACCCGGCACTTTCTGGCCGAGCGGCGCGGCATAGACTTTCCGATCGAGCCCTGGATGTGCAGCGACGACGGCGCCCGCTACAGCGAGCGGATCGTCATCGACCAGTGGCGCGCTGGCGCCGATGGTGGCGCGCCCCGGCGATCCGGGCAACGGCGTGCCGCTCAGTGAGCTGCCGGACCGGGTGTTGATCGACATTGCCTACGGGGAAGCTGCACCGCCGGCAAGCGCGAGGATTTCGATCGCTACCATGAGGTCGCCCGGTGGGCGGCAGAGCGCGGCCTGAAGGTGCCGGCCCGGGTGAGCGCGCTGCTGCAGTTCGGGACCCAGGCGGTGCGCGAGTACTGCGAGCGTCAGGGGTACCTGGCCGCGTTCGAACAGGTCGGCGTCGAGTTGCTGCATCCGGCCTGCGGCGCCTGCGCCAACTGCGGGCCGGGTTCGTCCGAGCGCGCCGACCAGGTCACCGTGAGTGCAATCAACCGTAACTTTCCCGGTCGCAGCGGACCGGGCCAGGTCTGGCTGGCCAGCCCGCCAAACCGTCATGGCCAGTGCGATTGCCGGCGAACTGCTGTCCTTCGCCGAGTTGCACAAGCGTTACCCCGGTTACTGAACCGAAACCGATTGGCCGGCGACTGATGACCTGAAGGCGGCCCGATCCGCCTGTCACCGATGCCGGCAACGCTATGATGCCGGCACGCCCAGCGCACCCAGCCAGACAAGGAGAGAGCATGCCCCCCCATTTCGTCGAGCCCATCGGCCGGCGCGCCGGATCCGCCGTGATCCTGTTCGCGATATCCACGATCCTGTCAGCCTGCGGCGGTGGCGGCGAGGACGCCACCGCCGTATCCAGTTCGTCCGCGCAAGCGCCCGCGCAATCGCCCGCCTCTCCCGCACCGGTCCAGGTACCGGAGCAGACACCCGAACAGACACCCGCCCAGACACCGGTGGCCACGACACCGGTGACCGGCGCGCCTGCCGTGCCGCCCGCCCAGACCCCCGGCGACAGCGCAGGTTCGGCGACCGGGGGCGGCATCGCGCCGGTGCCCCCCGCGACCAGCGCCGCACCAGGGGGTCCGTCCGTGAGTCGCGCGGCCGTCGTGAAAGCCCTCGCCACCTCGTCGGACACCGTCGCGGTCAGGCAGGACCAGTCGCTGGACCTGCTGGCCTTCCTGACGCGTGACTTCTCGCGGGTCTCGCAAAGCGTCGACGGTTCGCGGATCCGCCAGGTCTCGACGCTGACCCTGGCCAGCGACCCGGTGACCAGCCCCATGCCGAGCAGCGCCAGGTGACGCTGTCGGCCGACCTGTCGACCGATGCCACCAGCACCGTGACCTTCGGCGGCAGCGGATCGGTGACCTCGCCCTCGGGCACTTACTCGATCAGTTCGGCACAGGTCACGCTGCCCGATCCCGTGCCGCTGGACCAGGGCCTGTTGCAGTTCAGCCTGCCCGCGGCGCCGGGCAGCAGCGTGAAGTTCTTCGTCGGCTCGATCGATGGCCAACCCGAGCGGATGCGGGTCTGCTGGCATTTCGACGTGCCCGGCGCGCTGCGGGTGGCTTGTGCGCGCCATGACAAGACCAGTGGCAACTGGGTCGGCGCCGACTCGATCGACGACCTGGCCGGCACGATCCACACCCATACCGCCGACGAGGCTGCAAGCCGGCAGGTCAGCGTGCTGCGCTGCGAAGCCAAGTCGTTCACCGCACCCGACTTCAACGAAACGACCTATCCGTTCGCGGTGGTCGGGTTCGATTCGAGCCGCGGCGACGGTGGCCTGTTTCCCGAGAAACCGGAGCCCTACTACGAGACGAGCATCACGCCCAATGCCGATGGCACGGTCGACTACCGGCTGCTGATCACCCAGTACGGCGCGCCCGACACGACCGCCAGGGTGCTCGAGGGCCGGGTCGTCAGCATCACCAGTGGCGGCATCGGTGGCACGTATCACTACAACCGCCAGTGCAACTGATCGCGGCGCGGCGCGGGATCGGGCCGCGCGGCCCGATCCCCTATTTCACCAGGTAGCGCTCATCGACCGGCACCTGCATCGCGGTCATCATCCGGTTGCCCTCGGTCGCCAGACCGATGATCTCCAGCATCTCGTTGTACTGGGCATCGGTCAGCCCTTTCTGGCGCGCGAAGTGCGTGTGCGTGTGGATGCAGTACTCGCAATCATTCATGATCGACACGGTCAGGTAGATCAATTCCTTCATCACCGGATCGAGGGCCCCGGGACCCATGATCTGCTTGGCCTTGTCCCAGTTGCGCCGGAGCATCGGCGGATGGTTGGCCATCGCCCGCCATGAGTTGTTCACGTAGTCGGTGCCGCGGGTCGCGCGAATGTCGTCGTAGACCTCGCGAGCCTCGGGGCTGGCCTGTTCATCGGTCAGCAATCGAACGGTCGTCATGTCGTCTCCTGGTTGGGCCGTGTTGATCGGCGCTGCAGTGGGGCCCCAGTTTGCCACGCACCCGCGCGCCGCGAAATTTCCCAAGGCAGCGACCTATCTGATATCGTAGTTGACGTGCAGCACACCAGAACAACCCCATCCAGGAGACAACCATGAACAAGCGAACCGCTCGCGGCCTGACGGCCCTGCTGGCCACCGGCGCTCTAGCCGTCTTCAGCCTGCCGGCACAGGCCGCCGACATCGAATTGTACGGCGCCGTCCAGTTCAACGACGATCACGCGTTCAACAAGGCATTGCTCAAGTTCCAGGAACTCACCGCCGCCTGCTACAAGAAGCCGATCAAGTTCGTGCTGCACCGCAATTCCGAACTGGGCCTCGAAAAGGACTACTCAACTTCATGAGCAAGGGCGTCTCGGTCGACTACGCGATCGTCCTCGCCGTCGCACATGTCGACCTACTCGAAGAAGGCTCCGTTGATGGACATGCCGTTCCTGTTCCGCGACCTGGCGCACTGGAACAAGGTGCTCGACCAGGACGGCCTGGCGCCGATCGCCGAAGACGTCAAGAAGCGCGCCGATGTCATCCTGATCGGCTATGCCGGCGGCGGCACCCGCAACCTGATCGTCAACAAGCCGGTCAAGAACTGGACGACTCAGCGGGTTTGTCGATGCGGGTGATGGGCGCCCCCATACAGACCCGGATCTTCGAAGCCATCAGTGCGGCGCCCAGCGTCATCGCCTACTCCGAGGTCTACAACGCGATCCAGACCGGCGTGATCAGCGCCGCCGAGAACGAGGCGGCCGGCATCGAGCAGATGAAGTTCTACTGAGGTGGGTCTCGGCACATCGCGCTGACCCAGCACGCGATCACCGTGCGCCCGATCGGCTTCAGCGGCAAGACGTTCAAGCGCCTTCCCCAGGACCTGCAGGCCTGCATCATGAGTTCGGGCAAGACGGTCGGCGCCTATGGCCGCGAGATCGAGTCCTCGCAGGATTCGCCAAGCTCGAGAAGATGGAGAAGGAAGGCAAGCTGACCACCCATCCGTTCGCTGACCGGGCCAGGTTGCTCGAACTGGCCGAGCGGTCAAAGAAAGCCTACGCCGAAGAACTGGGCGCGACCGATGCTCGAATCGATCAACAAGATCAACTGATCGGCCAGGGGCCTGCCAGGCCAATTCTTCGCGGCTGCCGGCGACCGACGCCGGCAGCCGTTTTTCCCAGTCCCCCGCCACGAGTCAAGCCCCGCCATGAAGCGTCTGCTCGATCTGACAGCAGCCGTGTTGCGTTACACGATGACCGGTCTGTTCGCCATTCTGATCGTGCCGGTCACGATGCAGATCCTGGCCCGCTACACCGATCGATCCCGCGATACATCTTGACCGAGGAGATCGCCCGGTTCTGCTTTCGTCTGGATCATCATGATCGGCGCAATGATCGCCGTGCGCGAAGAGACGCACCCCACGTCGACCTGCTGCCCACGCCGAACAACCCCTCGCGCCAGGGACCGCCAGCCCCGTGATCCATGTCGCGATGCTGGCGCTGGCACTTTGCTTCATCTGGTACGGCTGGGAGTTTCGGAGGAGGGCCTGTTGCAGACATCCGAGATCGCCGACCTGCCGATGATCGCGATCTACATCGCCTGGCCGTTGTCGGGTGTGGTCTGGACCTTTTCCTGGCCGAGAAGATCCAGCAGGACCT
This sequence comes from Burkholderiaceae bacterium, assembly GCA_041396665.1. Classification (GTDB taxonomy): domain Bacteria; phylum Pseudomonadota; class Gammaproteobacteria; order Burkholderiales; family Burkholderiaceae_E; genus JAUIAI01. The sequence goes on along the minus strand of JAWKYE010000017.1, from coordinate 130,765 downwards.
GGCACTGATGCGCTCGGGCGATGGGCCGGCGGAGCTGGCATCATGAGTCCGGTCGAAGTCGCGATGATCCTGTTCGGCACCTTCGGGGTGCTGGTGCTGATGCGCATCCCGGTGGCGTTCGCGCTCGGCCTTGCCTGCGTGCCGGTGTTCTTCATCTCCGATCGCCTGTCGCCCAGCCTGCTGTTCGACCAGATGTTCGGCTCCTACAATTCATTCATCCTGCTGGCGGTGCCGTTCTTCCTGCTGGCCGCCAACCTGATGAACAGCGCCGGCATCACGCAGCGCCTGATCGACCTGTCGCGGGCCCTGGTCGGGCACCTGCCCGGCGGGCTGGGGCACATCAACGTCGCGGTGTCGATGCTGTTTCGCCGGCATCTCCGTCTGTCCACCGCCGACGCGGCAGGCATCGGCTCGCTGCTGATCCCGCAGATGAAAAAGCAGGGCTACGACACCAGTTTCTCGGTGGCCATCACCGCCTGCTCCTCGGTGATGGGGGTGATCATCCCGCCCAGCATCCTGATGGTCGTCTGGGGCGGCCTGATGTCGGTCTCGGATCCAGGTCGTTCCTCGCCGGCGTCGTGCCCGGCCTGCTGATCGCCGGCTCGATGATGCTGATCGTGCACGTGTTCGCCCGGCGACGCGGCTACCCGGTTCACGGCCGTGCCAGCTTTGCCGAACTCAGAGTCGCGGTGATGCGCGCGTCGCTGGCCCTGATGACCCCGTTGCTGATCATCGGCGGCATCGTCGGCGGCTTTTCAATTCCCACCGAGGCTTCGGTGATCGCCGTGCTCTATTCGCTGGTCCTGGACGAAATTGTTCTACCGCTCGACTAGTTGCTCGTGACCTGCCCACGGTGCTGTACGACTCGGCGGCTTCGCGGCGCGATCGCAAGCTGTTCTGCATCGGCACCGCGTCGGCGTTTGGCTGGATCCTGGCGTTCTTCCAGATTCCCAAGCTGCTGGTGGCCGTGATGGCCGGCTGGGGCAGCGGGCCGATCAGCACCGGCCTGCTCGTGGCCGCCGCCGTCCTGGTCGTAGGCATGTTCATCGATGCCATCCCGGCGATCATCATCCTGGGCACCGTGTTGTTTCCGGTGGCCGAAGCCGCGGGCATCCACCCGGTGCACTTTGGCATCATCGGCATCGTGTCGCTGGCGTTCGGGCTGGTCACCCCGCCCTACGGACTATGCCTGCTGATCGCCAGTTCCATTGGCGGGATACGCCTGTCCCAGGCGCTGCGCGACGTGGTGATCATCCTGATCCCGATGCTCGGGGTGTTGCTGCTGATCGTGCTGTGGCCAGACCTGATCCTCGCGCTGCCGCGCTGGTTGATGCCCAAGTTCCTTTGAGCGGCTCGCGCAGGCGCGCGAGTGCGGCCTGCGCGCCGGCCCCTGGCTGCGGGCGTCCGGGCAGGCAGACTCAGCGCCGCAGGTCGTTGGTATCACCGTCGGTCACGAAGTGCTCCGCCGCGAGCATCAGCCCGATGGCGAAGAGGACCCAGGCCAGCGCGACCGCCACGCCGGCCACGATGCCGACACCCATTGCCATCGAGACCAGCCCGATGGCGAGAAACACGGCGGCAGAAGTGAACATTCCAGGCTCCCAGAGAATCGAACGGTCGACCGGGCCCGAATACCGCTGCATTCGTGCGCTGTCCGAACCGTTCTGGCAAGAAGCATTCCCGGGCCGGGGTCGGCCGGGGCAGCGGTGGTCGCGACGCGGCCCGACCCTGATACTGGACTTGAACCCATATTCATTTTTATGATAGGGAAAATCTATACTGTGCCTGGCGCCCGGTATGGCCAACGGATTTGTTTGAAACAGATCGTCGAGGTTTGATGCGCAAGCATGTTGGATCAGTGCTGGGTGGCCTGACCGCCCTTGCAATCGCCTTCCAGCTCGGGAATCTCGCCTATACCTTCCATGGCAACCGGCAGTCGGCGATCCATGCGCTCGAGGTGATGCATACGAACGAGATCATCCAGACGCTCACCCAGCTTCTGGCCTCGATCAAGGATGCGGAAACGAACGTGCGCGGCTACGTGATCACCGCCGATCCCGCGTTTCTGTCGCCCTACCAGCGCACCGTCGCTGCGCTGACTGACCAGATGGATGCCGCCAGGCGCCTGACATCGGGCAACCCCGTCCAGCAGGCCCGCCTTCCCCCGTTGGAGGCCATGGTGGCCGAGAAACTCGCCACCTTGCAGCGCATCGTGACGGCCCGCGGCGCCGATGAGGCGCTGGCCGCCCGGCTGATCAAGTCCGGCGCACCGCAGGCCCAGACGGAGGCGATCACCGGCTCGGTTGCGCAGATGCTCGCGACCGAGCGCCAGTTACTGGCCCAGCGCAAGGCGCGACACCAGGCCACGTCGGACCGATCGGCGTTGATCGGCAGCCTGAGCGACATCGCGGGCCTGGCCGTGCTGTTGCTGCTCCTCGTGGCCGGCACCCGCCTGATGCGGCGCCGTGCACGGGATGCCGCGCTGATCGCCGAGCAGTCGGAACGCCTGCGTATCGCGCTGTTCAACATCGAGGACGGCGTGATCCTGACCGACCTGAACGGGCGCGTGACCAGCCTCAATCGGGCGGCCGAACGGCTGATCGGGCACGCTGAGGCCGATGCCATCGGCCAATCGATCGATTCTGTGGTGCGACTTCGCGCCCGGGACGACAGCGCACAGCCCGCCTACCCGGTCATGACCGCGATCCGCCAAGAAACGATGGTGCGCTCGACGGATCCGGTGGTTCTGGACATTGGCGAGGATCGTCCGAGGTGGGTCGATTACACCGCCAGTGTCATTCGCGAGGCCCGGGGCAGCGCCATCGGCTGCATGCTGATCCTGCGCGACCGGACCGGGCAGGTGCTGGCGCAGGACCAACTGCACCAGGCGGCACTGCAGGTCAGGGCCTCTCTGATGGCCAGCGAGATCGGCGTCTGGGAGTTCGATGCGGCGAGCGGGCGGATCCGCGGCGACGAAAACATGACCCGGATGTTCTGGCTGGCACCCGGTGAGGCGGCCAACACGGCCGGCAACCCTTATCTTCGGGTCGTGCATCCCGACGACCGTGCGCTGGTGCTGGCGGCATTCGATCGATCGATCCGTCTGGCCGTGCCGTACGACGTACGCTACCGGCTGGTCTCGGCCGATGGAACCGTCCGCTGGGTCGAGGCGCGTGCAAAGCCGGAGGCCGATGCACGTGGTGAGGTCGTGCGCATGTCCGGCGTCGTCATCGACGTGACGGCCAGGCATCGCATCGAAGCGGAACGCGACGCGCTGCTCAGGCGGCTCGGCGAGCAGCAACGCAGATACGAGACGGCGTTGTCGAACACGCCGATCCTGCACTACATCTTCGATCTCGACCACCGTTTCCAGTTCGTCAGCGCCCCGGTCGAGCAGGTGCTGAGGCGACCGGCCGCGGAGATTCTGGGCAAGGACGCGTTCGAGCTCGGCTACCCGCCGGCAGTCGCCCAGCGGCAGAAGAGGCATCTGGACCAGGTGATCGCCAGCCGGGAACCGGTCACCGATCGCACGCTCTTCGCCGCCGACGGCGGGCGCGAACGGCTTTACGAGTACCACTTCGTCCCCGTGCTCGGGCCTGGGCAACGGGTCGAGGCCGTCGTCGGAACCACGTTGGACATTACCGAGCGGGTCGAGGGGGAACGCGCGCTGCGCGAAAGCGAGCAGCGCTTCAGGGCGTTGGTGGACTCGACCGCTTCGATCGTCTGGACAGCCTCGGCAAGTGGCGCAATCAATACCGAACAGCCGCGCTGGAGCGCCTATACCGGACAGGACCAGGCGCAATTGCGCGGGTTCGGATGGCTGGACGCGATCCATCCGCACGATCGTCACGCCGCCCGGCGGCACTGGAAGGTCTTGTCACGGCGCCCGCGACGGTTTGATCGCACGGTACGGATCTGGCATGCGGCCAGCAACGACTGGCGTCAGTTCGAGACCCGGGGCGTGCCACTCGTCGACGCCTCTGGCGCCGTCCGGGAATGGATAGGCATGTGTGTCGATGTCGAGGACAGGGCCAGGGCGCAAGCCGAGCGGACCCGGCTGTTGATCCTGATCGAGAACAGCCCGGACTTCATCGGGGCATCCGATGAAAACCTGGTTCCCGGCTATCTCAATCCGGCGGGCTTGTCGATGACCGGACTGCGCGACCTGAATGCCGCCAGGCGGCTGCGCGTGCCCGACTTCTTCTTTCCCGAGGACAGGGCGTTCGTGGCTGGTGAACTGCTGCCCGAGGTCGTCCAGTCCGGGCGCGCCGAGGCAGAGATCAGGTTCCGCCACTTCGTGACCGGCGAGGCGATCTGGATGCTGTGCCGGATCTTTTCCCTGAAGGACAACGCCGGGCGGATCACCGGTTACGCGACGGTCAGCCAGAATATCGAGCAGCGGCGCAACCTCGAGAACAATCTGCGCAACCTGGCGGCCAATCTGTCCGAAGCCGACCGTCGCAAGAACGAGTTCCTGGCAACCCTTGCGCACGAGCTTCGAAATCCGCTCGCGCCCATTCGCAGCGGCATCGAGATCCTGCAGCGCGAGAGTCGGAACCGCAAGATCGTGCAGCAGGCGACCCAGATGCTCGCCCGGCAGGTGGGCCAGATGGTCCACCTGGTCGATGACCTGCTGGACCTGAGCCGGATCTCGCGCGGCAAGATCGAACTGCGCGTGCAGCCACTGGACCTGGCGCTGGTGATCGCCGATTCGGTCGAGGCCACCAAGCCCTGGTCGATGACAAAGGCCATGCGCTGGGCATCGATACGCCACCGGATCCGGTGTACGTTCTGGGCGACAGGGCCCGTCTCACCCAGGTGCTGGGCAATCTGCTCAACAATGCCGCCAAGTATACGGACCCGGGCGGGCGCATCACGGTCGGCCTGACACGCACCGACGATCGGGCCCTGATCCAGGTCAGCGACAATGGCATCGGGATCGAGCCCGACGACCTGGAATCGCTGTTCACGATGTTCGGCCAGATCCGCCAGCATGACCGGCTCGACAGCGGCCTGGGTATCGGCCTGGCCCTGTCGCGCAACCTCATGCAATTGCACGGCGGCGACATTGCCGTGCACAGCGACGGCCTGGGGCATGGCAGCCGGTTCACCATGTCCCTGCCGATCGGTGTCGCTCCCGAAGGCGGTCCCCCGGGCATTGCCGTGCAAGCGGGCGAGGCGCCGGCGCGGCGAAGCCGGTTCCTCGTGGTCGACGACAACGAGGATGCGCGCGACTCGCTGGCCATGTTGCTCGAGTTGTCCGGGCAGCAGGTCGAGACGGCCGCCGACGGCGCGACGGCGGTCGGCTCGATGTCCACTTTCTCGCCAGACGTGGTCGTGATGGATATCGGCATGCCCGGACTCAACGGTTACGAGGCGGCCAGGAGAATCCGCCAGAACGAGGCCGGTTGCCGAACGGTCCTGATCGCGCTGACCGGTTGGGGACAGGCGCAAGTCAGGACCCTGGCGATCGAGGCAGGCTTTGACGGTCATCTGGTCAAACCGGTCGACCTGGCTGCGTTGATGCGGTTGGTCGACGACATCCGGGCGGCACGCGATTGACGCCTGAACCGCCAGCCGGGCTCGGGACCGCTTCTTGCTGCGCCCCGATGCTGCCTGCGGCTCGCGCCGTGCCATCGATCCGATGGCCCGGCCCGCCGGCAGCGAACGCTTCCCATCCACCGGAGAAATGACATGAAAACCGAGCAATCCTCGCCGCCCGCGTCGGGCAAGAGCGGCAATCCGGCCCGGAAAGACTCGATCTCATCGCGAGCGACCGCGTCCGTGGCACCAAGGTGTACGGTCAGCAGGCGCAGCACATCGGCGAGATCGATTCCTTCGTCATCGACAAACCCAGCGGCCGGATCGTCTATGCCATGATGACTTTCGGCGGCTTCCTCGGCATCGGCGAGGACATCTACCCGATTCCCTGGTCCAAACTGCACTACGACACCGAACTCGGGGGCTACAGAACCGACCTGACCCAGGAGATGGTCGAGGGGCCTCGCAGACGCGGGTGTCGGACCAGGCGATGATCGACGATCCGCTCTGGAACCAGCGTGTCCATTCCTACTACGGCACCGCCGGCTTCTGGATGTAGTCGGCCCGATGCGCTGACGCCGGGGTCAACGGGGCTCAGGCCAGCGGGATCCTGAGTGCCGAATGCTGTTGGAATGCCCCTGAGCCCGCGTCGTAGTCCCATTGCTGCACCGTGCAGCGATGACCGCCCGACGCTGCCGGAACGATCAGCAGCATCACGGAGTTCCCTGCCCCGTCCCGGGTTCTGGACGACACCGCCGTGCCCGCCTGGACGACCCAGACGTCGCGTGAGAGATCGGCGAACCTGTCCCTGAGCGGGCGAACGAACGGCAGGTGGATATGCCCGCCAAGCACCAGATCCGCGCCGGCATCCGCCCAGCCGGTGGCGGCCCTGTCGGCCCCTCGCAGCAGGTTCGCTTCGTCCGATGCGCGAATCACGTGTATCGGGTGATGCGCTGCCACGACCCGGACGACTTCCCGGTCCGCATCGGCCAGCAGCTCGCTCACCTGCGACACCTGGCGCGGCGTGATCACGCCGTCCTTGTGACGATACCGGCTGACCGTATTGACGCCGACCAGCAGCAGACGCTCATCCTGGTACAGATAAAGTCCCTCGGCCCCGAAAACCCGGCGGTAGCGTCGGTACGGACTGAACAACCGGGCGAGCGGATTGAGCAACGGAATATCGTGATTCCCGGGCACGGCGATCAGCCGGGAGCCGCTCAGGCTTGCGACGAACCGACGGGCGCGCTCGAACTGCTCGGTCGTCGCGCGCTGGGTGATGTCGCCCGTGAGCAGCACCAGATCGGGGCGTAGCGCCTGGTGGAGCGCGCACAATGCGCCGACGACCGCCGGCACCTCGGTGCCGAAGTGGGTGTCCGAGATCTGCAGGACCCGGGTCATGGGCGGGAGGTCGTGCCTGCATGGCCGGGCACCAGTGCGAGGTCCCCCACCCCCGCCGACGGCTGCTCCGATTCGCGCGGCGCCATCGGCACGATCAGTCGCAACGGGACCGCGTGGATCCCAAACGCCAGCGGCAGGCCCGTGACCCGCCGTTCCCCATCCAGCGCGATGGAAACCCTCGCGGGCCGCCCCCTGCCCTTTGGCAGCCAGCGGCCCGGCCAGCGGGCTCCCTCCCGTTGGACCGTCATCGAGCGAAATGAAAAGTGCGAGACCTCCTCGGCCTCGTTGAGCCGTCCCAGCGCCCCCTGGATCATCAGGCGCACCATCGTCAGAAAGCCCACCGGATCCGACGCCAGGGCGATCAGCCGGCCGCGGTTCAGTTCAGCCGCCTCCTCGATGCCGATGTCGTTCAGTTGCAAAGCTGTTCCCGACGAACAGTGTCGGGGTGTGCATCGTGCGCGGTGCTGCGGCATCGACCTGCACCCGAAGCCGCAGCGGCCGATACCGGTGGATCATCGTCACCAGCGCGGAAACGACCGCCACCAGCCTGTTGCGCCCGAACCGTCGCTTGAAGTGTTCCCGATCCTGCAGCAGCCGGGGATAGAGTCCGACGCTCGCATTGACGAGGAACAGGTGCTCGTTCACCGTGCCGACCTGGACCGGGATCGGATGACCGCCGAGAACGACCTCGGTCGCCTGCGCGACATCGAGTGGCAGGCCGTAGTTGCGGGCGAACAGGTTGAACGTGCCCTGCGCAATGACCCCCAGGCAGACTCCGGCCGTGATGACCTCGGGCACGACCGCGTTGATCGTGCCGTCTCCGCCGGCCACCGCGACGATGCCGGCGTGGCGTCTTGCAAGCTCTGCCGCCCGCCGGGCGGCGTCCCCCAACTCGCCTGCCCGGCCCACCTTCAGGATCTCGAACGGCCTGCCGGCGGCGCGCAGCGTCTGTTCGATCGGTTCCAGCCGCTGGTCCTGCCCGAGGTGACCCGACCGTGCATTGGCCACGATGTAGATGGGCGCCTTCGCCGGCGCTGCCGGATGCTCGACCAATGGCATGTCCAGGTCCTTCCAGATGATGCGACAGGTTCCCTGCAAGGGGATGCCCTCTCCAGCAAGGAGTGGACCTGTACGAGCGCCTCCTCCCGCCCCTGTGGACGGGTTCGGAACTTGCCGCATCGGATTCGCGGGGACACGCCTGTCCGACGCCCGGCAGTTGCCGGCTTCCCCCCACCGACCACACAAGGAACGAACATGCCTGCCAGCCGAACCCCCCAGCCACCGCCTCCCGACGACGAACCCGTGGTGCCGCCCGGCCAGCCGGGCCCGGATCACCCGGTCGAGTTGCCGGGCAATCCGCGCAAAAAAGAGAAGAAGCAGGTCGCGTGAGCATCGCCCGCCCCGCTGGCGGGCATGATCAGGCGTGTGCGCCGCTTTGCGAATACTGCTCCGCGGTAAAGCCCATCTTGACCCAGTGGCCCCGTACCGCGTAGACCATGTCCAACGGCAGCACGACCGGCGCCTGATCCTCGTTCGACTCTCGCGGCCTCAGGCGCAGCGTGTTCCCGCAGACGCCTTCAACCGTGCCCAGCGGCTGACAGTCCGCGGTGAACACGACCATTCCCTGGCAAATCACCTGATGCAGTTCCATGAATCGCTCCGTAGCCCGGTAGACAAACCCGCACCGATCAGCAACTTGCGGGCCCGTCTGCGAAGCGCTCGCCACGACGAAGGCAGCGGTTCCGGGCCTGCCCCGGCGATGGCTAGTCGCGTCACCGGCGCACGGACGCGCCCGCCACCGCCTCGGCGACCCGGATGCCGTCGATCGCGGCCGACATGATCCCGCCGGCATAGCCCGCGCCCTCGCCTGCCGGGTAGAGACCCCGGATGTTCACGCTCTGGAACGCGTCGTCCCGGCGGATGCGGATCGGCGACGATGTGCGCGTCTCGACCCCGGTGAGCAGCGCGTCGGCCATCGCGAACCCGCGGATCTGCCGATCGAAGGCCGGCAGCGCCTCGCGCAGTGCCTGCACGGCGAACGGCGGCAGGCAGTCGGCCAGGTTCGCCGCCCGCACCCCGGGCTTGTACGAAGGCTCGACCGTGCCCAGCGACGTGCCGGCCCGCCCGGCCAGGAAGTCGCCGACCGTCTGGGCCGGTGCGCGGTAATCGCCACCGCCGAGGTCGAAGGCGCGCGCCTCCCAGTGTCTCTGGAACGCGATGCCGGCCAGCACGCCGTCCGGGTAGTCGCCCGGGGTGACGCCGACCACCAGGCCGCTGTTGGCATTGCGCTCGTTACGCGAGTACTGGCTCATGCCGTTGGTCACGACCCGACCCGGCTCGGAAGCGGCGGCCACCACGGTGCCGCCCGGACACATGCAAAAGCTGTAGACCGAGCGCTGGTTGCCGGCATGATGGACCAGCTTGTAGTCGGCCGCGCCGAGAATCGGGTGGCCGGCGCTGGGACCGAAGCGCGCCTTGTCGATCAGCGACTGCGGATGCTCGATGCGCACCCCGATGGAGAACGGCTTGGCCTCCAGGGTCACGCCGGCCTGCTCGAGCACTTCGAACGTGTCGCGGGCACTGTGCCCGATCGCCAGCACCACGTCGGTGGCGGCGATCCGCTCGCCCGATTCGAGCACCACCGCCCGCAGGCGTCGCTTGCCACCAGGGGACGCCGCGGGATCGATGTCGAAACCGGTCACCCGGCTCTGAAAGCGGAACTCCCCGCCCAGCGCCTCGATCTGCGCGCGGATGTTCTCGACCATCTTGACCAGACGGAACGTACCGACATGCGGCTTGCTCACGTACAGGATCTCGGGCGGCGCGCCGGCTTGCACGAACTCCTCGAGCACCTTGCGCGCACGGTTGCCCGGATCGCCGACCTGGGTCCAGAGCTTGCCGTCCGAGAACGTGCCCGCACCGCCTTCGCCGAACTGCACGTTCGATTCCGGATCGAGCCGACCCTGGCGCCAGAAACCCCAGGTGTCCTTCGTGCGTTCGCGCACCGGCTTGCCGCGCTCGAGGATCAGGGGCTTGAGGCCCATCTGGGCCAGCGTCAGCGCCGCGAGAATGCCGCAGGGCCCGGTGCCTATCACCACCGGCCGCAGCTTGTGTGGCGCCAGCGACGCTCCGGACACGACGAACCTGTACCCGGTATCGGGACGCGGGCCGACGTGGCGATCGGCGGCAAACCGCGCGAGCAAGGCCTCGTTGCAGCGGGTGTCGACATCCACCGTGTACACGAGCCGGATCGCCGAGCGCTTGCGCGCATCGTAGGCGCGCCGCCAGGTCCGCCATTCGAGCAGATCCTCGGGCGCGAGGCCGAGCCGCGCGAGAATCGCCTGCGGCAGGTCTTGTGGCGGATGATCCAGCGGCAGCGAGAGGTCGGTGAGTCTGAGCATGGACCTATTCTGCCCAATTCACGGCCAGCCGGTCCGGGTGATGGCGCGCAGCCCCGTCGGGCAGACACCGGCTGGCTCGAGCGCCCCGCAAGGTGTGCCCTTTTTGCAATTTGACCGCTCGCGGGCAATAATGGCCGCGACCCAGAGACGAGAGGAATCCCGATGAGGCTGCTGCCTGTCCTGCGCATTGCCGGGTATCCCGCCCCGCCGCGCCGGAAACGGGCCAAGGGGCGCAGGTGTTGGCCGATGCTGCGCCGGAAGCGGCATGATCCAGGTCTATTCGATTCCGACCAGTCTTTACTGCGCCAAGCTGCGTATCGTGCTGCGGCACAAGGGCCTGCCATTCGAGGAACTGCCTCCGCCCGGCGGCTATGGCACTGCCAAGTACCGCGAATTGGTGCCGTCGGGCAACCTGCCCGCCTTGCTCGATGGCAACCTGATGATCGCCGACTCCGAGGCCGCCGCCGAGTATCTGGAAGAGCTGCAGCCCGATCCGCCGATGCTGCCCGATACGCCGGCCGCGCGCGCCAAGGCGCGGGAGTGGTCGCGTTTTCACGATACACGGCTCGAACCCCAATTGCGCGCGTTGTTCGGCCAGGTCGGCGCCGCCTCGCCCGACCGCACGCTGATCAGCAAGCAGTCGAAGGCGCTGATCGAGCGCATGAGCCAGATGGCCCGGATGGCGCCGGGCCGCGATGCCCTCGGCTACCAGCAGTTGATGCTGGGCGATTGCGGCTACCCGATCACGTTTGCCTGGATGGAGGCGCTGGACGAACCGCTGGGCCTGAACCTGGTGTGGCCCCAGGCGGTCACGCAGTACCGGCAGGAGATCTCGCAGAACCCGACGGTGGCTGCCGAGCTCAAGAGCTACCGCGAGGCGCTGGGCGCCTGGCTCTCGTCCAAGGCGCCGTCACGCTGACGGCCCGCGGCTGCGGCCGCGGCGATCCGCTCAGACGAACCCGAGGTTGCGCACGCTGAACCGTGACAGGTTGGGCAGCACGGCCGCCAGGTTGCCGCCCAGCTCCGGTGCGAACCAGGCGGCCAGGGTGGCCGCATACTGGTCGACCGACACCGACGGAATCCACCGGCCCTGGTGTTCCCATTCATTCTCACCGGCATCATCGGGCCCGCCGAGCATCAGCGACGGATAGCTGCCATAACGGGCGCCCCCGTTGACCGCGCCGCCCAGGACCAGCTGCTGGTTGCCCCACGCGTGGTCGGTGCCGTTGCTGCTGTTGGGTTTGAACGTGCGCCCGAAATCGGACTCGGTGAACAGCGTGACCTGGTTGCTGCTGCCCACGGCGTCCATCGCACGCTGAAACGCCGCCAGCGCGGTCGACAGTTCGCCCATCAGCGCGGCATGGTCGCCCGCCTGGTCGGCGTGATTGTCAAAGCCACCCAGCGACACGAAGAAAACATGGCGGTTGCCGCCCACCACCGCGCGTTGCTTGATCATCTTGGCGACCTGGTACAGCTGGCGGGACAGGTGCCCCCCCGAGGCGCCGGCGAGGTGGTTGAACGCGGCCGACAACTCCGGGTTGGCCGCATCCGCACTGGCACCGTCCGGCGCCTGCTCCAGGATGCCGCCGAGCCGGCTGCTCGTGTCGAACGCCGTGCGTTGTGAGGCCGAGAAGGCCTGCTGAAGCCGGTTCGTGCTGCCCTGCCCGACCAGCGCCTGCAGCGCGCCCATGCGCGCTGTCGCCCACTCGGATTGATCGAAACCGTCCAGTCCGAGGCGGCTGCCGGGTCCGGGCAGGCCCAGCTCCTGCTGCCGATCGCCGGTGCCAAAGCGGCTGTTGCCCCCGAACGTGAACGTCGGCTGGCCGGTGCCCAGGGCCTCGAGCAGGCGCCCGCCCCAGCCGCTGCGCACCAGCGCATCGGCGTGGCCGTTCTCCCACAGGATCTGCTGATCGGCATGCGAGAACAGGCTGTCGGGCACGAAGGCATTGTCATGCCGGTCGCGCCACGCGAGAAAATCAGCCAGCGTGGTCGGGCGCGACAAGGGACCGGCATTGCAGATCACCGCCAGCCGGTTGTCGGCCCAGGCACCGCCCAGTTCGGTCATCGCCGGATGCAGGCCTATCGTGCCATCGAGCGGCACGATGTCCTGGCGTGCGAGCGCGAGCGGGCCGCGCACGGCGGCATACCGGGCATGGGCGTCGGGGTCGGTCGGCGGCACCATGTTCAGCCCGTCGTTGCCGCCATAGAGGAACACACACACCAGCGCCCGGTAGTCGCCCGATTGGGCCAACACCGGTGCGCCGGCCATCGTCGCGCCAAAGCCCAGCAGCGTCGCCTGGCCGGCGAGCGTGCCGGCACGGCGCAGAAAACGGCGGCGCGCGGCGCGCGAGATCGGGGAGGACTCGTTCATCGGCTTATCTCTGCACCTGGTATTGGGGGGAGGCCAGCACCAGGTAGAGCGCCGTCTTGATGCGCTCGCGCCGGTAGTTGGACGCCTGGTCGGGACGGGTCAGCCAGTTGTCCTGGGCCGGCGTCCATTGGTTCATCGCGGTGACGATCACCTGGCGCTCGGCGTGGGTCAGCCGCCCGTCGGCGAGCAGCAGGTTCAACTCGTCGACGACCCGTGCCGAATCCTGCGCGCCGGCCAGCAGGCTCTCGAGGCCCGCGTAGTCCAGGCGGGTGCCCTGCGCACCCGGAATCGTCGGATCGGGGTCGGTGCCCTGGTTGCGGTTGTACCACCAGTAGACGAGCGCATTGGCAAAGTTGATCCGTTCCAGCCCGGTGTTGACATTGTCGATGCCGAACTGCGGCCCGACGAGGTCGGTCCCGGTGACCGGGAAATCGGCCGGGTAGAAGTTGAACACCGACGGCGCGTTGAACACCGGCTGGCCCAGCGCGCTGCCCCAGCCATAGAGGCCCAGCCATTCCCCGTCGCTGCGCCCGCTCAACGCGCGAATCGCCCCGGTCATGTAGAGCACGGGCTCGCGCAGGCGGCCGTAATCCGGGTGCATCGCCACCGCCGGATCGCGGGCCTCGGCATCGAGCAGCACCGCGGCGATCAGCGCCTGCATGTCGCCGCGCACGCCCGAGCCTATCGTGCCGCCGGCGTCGGCGTGCCGGCCGGCGGCGAACGCGGCCGCCACCCGAGCCACGTACTGCGGGCTGGGATTGCTGGTCACGAGGAACTGAATCATCCGGTAGGCGATGAACGGCGGCAGGTTCGGATGGGCCATGATCGAATCGAGGACCGCGGCCAGCCCCTGTTCGGCGCTGCGCCCGGCCGGCGCCACGACCCCCGACAACAGCGCCCGCACCTGTTGGTCATGCCGTCCACTGACCGGCACCATGTCCCCGCGCAGGTATTCCGGGTGGGTCCAGTCATTGCAGTTGTCGCACCACGGGTTGATGCCGCCCACCGGGTAGGTCCAACCCGACAGTGCGTACGCGTAATTGCGCACCATCGCGTTGTCGTACGCCGGCTCGCACTGGCCGCCACGCAGCCGCCCGTCCGGCTCGAGCAGGCAGGGTCCGAGCGAGAACAGTTGCAGCAACTCGCGCGCGTAGTTCTCGTTCGGATCGGCCCCGTCGTTGTTGACCATGTTCAGGTAGGTGCCCATCAGCGGCGACAGCGTCACCTTGCGCAGCAACTCGCGGAAATTGCCGAACGCGTTGTCGCGCAACATCTGGTGATACTCGGCGAACCCGTATGAGCCGCTCACCTCGTAGGCCGACGTCACGAATATCTGCCCGAGCACGAATGCCACGCGCTGGCGCAACTGGTCGTCGTTGCCGATCGCCTGGCGAAAGAAGTCCCATTGCACGGGCATCGTCGAGAACCAGTCGCGCCAGCAATTCTCGCGTTCACCGCTGCCCTGGCCAAAGCGGCTGCAAAAGTCCTGCGAGGCGGCCGAATGGATCTGGTCGCGGTGGGCGTTCTGCGCCAGCACGTAGCGGTAGCGGGACGCCGGGGTCGCGAACTGCTCGAGCAGGTACTTGCGCGGGCCGTCGGCCGCCACGCGCGCGACGATGTCCGGGCGCGGCCCGAATGTCGCCTGTTGCAGCAGACGCGCGGCGTCGACGCGGGTCGTGGGCACCGACTTCACCCCGGCGGTCGTGTCATCGCCGGGCCCCGACGCATTGATCGGATTGCCCAGTTCATCGACAGGCGCCGCCTGCGTCCGTTGGCTGGCGCGCCAGCCAACGGCGAGGGCGAGCCCGGCTGGCCGCCGCACGCCGCGAGCAACAGCACACAGGCCAGCAGCAGTCCCGTGCCTTTCAGTCCAGCATCCATGTTCTCTCGGCCTCTGTCGTCCCTGGCCGGAAAACGGTTCGTTGTGGGTGCAGTATAGGCAGGCGGTCGAGGGACAAAATCACGAACGGGCCGGACCGCCCGATCGGTGGTGAACGCCACCGGACGAGCGGTCGCCGGCCTGGGTGCAGGCTCTTCGGTGCGAACTGCTAAGCTGGCCGTCCCATGCCTGCCCGCAACAAAACCCGGACGCCGCCATGCCGCCTCATGAATCGGTCACACCCACCGTCCACCTGGTCGGGTTGCCGGCGCCGGATCCGGGCGACGATGCGCTGAGAAACCGGATCCACGCGCTGCTGTGCCCCGAGGAACAGGCACGCCTGGCGACGTTTCGATCGCCGGCCGCAGCCTGGGAGTACGGCTGCAGCCACGCGGCACTGCGGGTCGTCCTGTCCCGTCATCTGGGCATCGCGCCAACCGCGATCGCTTTCGACGAGCCGGGCACGCCTTTCGTGCCGCTCAGACTGCGCGGTCCGCGCTCGCAAGGCTGGCAGGTCAACCTGTCGCACTCAACGCCCTTCGCAGCGATCGCCGTGACCCGCCAGGGTCGGATCGGCATCGACATCGAAGCGCTGGCGCATGCACCGGTCGCGCTGGAGGGTCACCGGCTGTACATGAGCGAGGCCGAGGTGCGACAGCTGGCCAGCGTGCCGGACGCGGAAAGAGCCGCGGCGGCGCTGCGCACCTGGTGTCTGAAGGAGGCCGTGCTCAAGGCCACGGGCCAGGGCCTGGCGCTCGATGCGCGCGACCTGTCACTGGATCGGCCGACCCCGGGCGGACCGGCGATTGCCCGGATAAACGGCGATGACACCGTTTTCGATGTGCGGCTGCTGCAGGCAGGCGTCGATGCGATGGCCGTCCTGGCGCTTGCCCAGGAAATCCCGGCCATCGCCCCGCGCATCGAGCCTCATCGCCTGCAGGCGCTGCTGGCCTGATCGGATGGGCGGACCGTTGGCAGCCCGCCCCTCGTTCAGACCGACAGTTCGGCGAGCGAGGTACGCAGCGCGCCGAAGTCGCGGCGCACGACTGACGAGAACAGTTGCTCGATCACCGCGGCCGCCACCGGCATGAACAGCCGCAGCAGCGCCCAGTAGGCGATCGCGCCGATCAACATCGACAAGCCGATGGTCAGGCCGGCCGGCACGTGCGCCAGCAGCAACGGGGCCACGCCGACGACGATCAATGCCATCCCGGTACCGGCCGCCGCCGCCCGCGCCAGAGCCGAGGTCTGGTCGACGAAGGTCAGCCCGGTGAGACGACGCACGAACCGGACTTCCAGCGGATACAGCAGCACCCCGCCGAGCACCAAAGCGGCGGCGGCCGGGACCAGGCCGGACGGGGCGGCGGCGCTTACCAGGATCGCCGACAGCAACACACCGACGATCGCCAAGACCATGTCCCAATGCGCCTTGCCCATGCCGCGGATGACCGCGGCCTGGACCGTGGCCACCGACGCGCGCAGCCCAAGCAGCATCAGCAACTGGACCACCGGCACCGCCGCGGTCCACTGCGCGCCGAATATCGTCGGCACCAGCACCGGCGCGAGCGCCGCGAGCCCCAGGAACAACGGGCAGGAAAGCACGGCGGTCACCCGGAAGGTGCCGGCGGCCAGGCGTCGCGCATTGTCCAGATCATCCTGCGCCCGGGCGATGCCGGCCTGCACGACGTTGTAGGCCGGCACCATCAGGATGTCGCAGACCTGGTCCTTGAGCCGCTGCGCCAGCGCGAAGTAACCGACCGCCTGCGGACCGAGCGCCGAACCGATCAGCAGCCGCGGCAACTGGCTCTCCAGGTAGCCCAGCCCCCACGACACCCAGGTGCTGGTGTTGAAGGCGAGCAGGTCGGTGAAGTCGCTGAGCTTCATCGTCAACCCCGGTCGCCAGCCGGTCAGGATGAATGCGCTGACGGTCACGATCAGCACCCGCGACAACTCCATGCCCACCAGGCTCCAGATCCCGGCGCCACTGATGGCCATGACGATGCCCAGCAGGTTGGACACGACCGAGGCCATCAGTTCGGCCTTGGCGAGCGCGCGAAAACGAGACTCGCGCAACAACTGGGCGCCCGGGCAGACCCCGAGCCCGCGGATCACGAAGCCCACGGCCCGGATCGGCAGGATGGCCGCGAGCACTTCACCACCGGCAATCCACGACGAGATGGCATCGGCGCCCTGCCAGATGCCCAGCCAGCCGACGATGGCGATCGCGAGGGTCGCCCAGAACGTGGCATTGAAGTGCCCCCGGCTCGCGTGACGACGTTGGACCAGCGTGTCGGTCGGCGCCCCGCCGACCAGGATGTCGAACAGGCCCAGCGCGAGCCAGCCAAGCGCGTACACGCCGTAAGCCTGCGGCCCGACGAGTCGGGCGATCACGGCCAGCGTCACCAGGCTGAGGCCGAACTGCATCACCTTGCCGGAGATGGACCAGGCGGCACCGCTGATGAGATGACTGAATTGGGGCATCGTTCGGACCCTGCCACGCTCGCAGACCGGAGTCCAGAGAACAACGGCCAAGGTGAAGCTTACGCCGATGAGTGGAGAAGCCTTGGGTTTGCCCGAGCACACGTGCCGTCGCCCCGGGGCTTGCGCGGGTATCGGCAAGGACAGGTGCGGATCGGGCTAGTCTCGCGAGATTGCAACCCGTGACGAGGAGACACCAAATGAAGCGCATCCGATACGCAGCCCGGCTGGGCACCCTCGGCGTGCTGGCCGGCCTGGGACTGGGCCTGGGCCTGGCCCAGCCCGCGCTGGCCCAGCATGTCCAGGTCACGCCGCTGGGCAGCCATGACGGCGAGTTCTGCCCCTTCGATCGCGCCATGGTGTTCGAGGACCCGGACGGCACCCGCATCCTCTATGACGCCGGGCGCACTGTCGCCGGCCCGGACGATCCACGACTGGGGCGGATAGACGCGGTCCTGGTCACCCACATGCACGGCGACCATGTCGGCGACCGGCATATTCCGGCGGTCAATGCCGGCGATTGCGGCAAGCCCGACGTGTCGGTCGCGGTGCTGCCGGCCACCAACTCGGTCAACATCGCGGTGGCCAAGAAGGCGAAGATCGTCACCGGCAGCGAGATGCCGCAGTTCTTTGCCGGCAAGATCAAGGCCCAGGGCGGTGATCCGGCCAGTTCGCTGCTGGTACGCTTTGGCGCCTCGCGCAAGATCGGCGGCATTGCCATCACGACCGTGCCCGCGGTGCACTCCAACGGGATCTCCGGCAGCATGATCGAGGGCGATCTGGGCAAGCATCTGACCGCCGCGGGGCTGACTGCCTACGCGGGGCCGCCCACCGGCTATGTCCTCACGTTCTCGAACGGGCTTGCGGTCTACCTGTCGGGTGACACCGGCATCACTGCCGAACAGGACGTGGTCGTGCGCCAGCACTACGGCGCAAACTGGCCGTGATCAACATCGGCGACGTCTTCACCACCGGGCCGGTCGAGGCCGCCCATGTCATCAACGAACTGGTCAAGCCGGCCGCGGTGATTCCCTCGCATGCCAACCAGGCCTCGACCCAGGGCGGCAAGCTGATCGAGGGCTCGCGCGCCGATCTCTTTGCCAAGGCCAGCCGGGTGCCGGTCCACCTGCCGCTCAGTGGCCGCACGATGTCGTTCGACAAAACGGGCAACTGCGTCGCCGGTTGCTGAATCGCCCCGCTTGCCGCGGGTTTCCCATCTGATGCATGATCGGGCCGTCGGCACTGCGCCGACGGCCGGCTCGCCAGCCGGTATAGCCATCCCATCCGCCGGAGACCCGATCATGCCGATGTCCATTCGCCCCTGCACCCGACCTTCGCGGGCGAGGTCACCGGCCTGGCGCTGCGCAGCGTCGACGATGCGCCGACCTTGGCCGCGATCCGGGCGGCGATGGACCAGTACGCGGTGCTCGTGTTCCCCGGGCAAGACCTCGACGACGGTGCCCACCTGGCGTTTGCCCAGCGCCTGGATGGCGCAGTCCACGCCAAGACCGGCGCACGGGTCGTGTCCAAGAGCCGGCTGGGCAACGAGGCGCTGACCGACATCTCGAACCTGGATGCCGACGGCAACATCCTGCCCACCGATGACCGGCGCCGGCTTTACGCGCTGGCCAACCGGCTCTGGCATACCGATGCCTCGTTCGAAGACCCGCCGGGCCGCTACTCGATGCTCTATGCCTATGTGGTCCCACCGGTCAGCGCCGACACCCAGTACGCCGACACCCGCACCGCCTACGACGCGCTGGACGACGCGACGAAGGCCCGGCTCGAGGGCTTGCGCGTCCACCATTCGATCGCCTATTCGCGCCAGACTCTGGGGTTCGAGTTCTCGGCCGAGGAGGCCGACATTCTCAAGGGAGCCTGGCACCCGCTGGTGCGCGAACTGCCCGAACAGGGCCGGCGCGCGCTCTACCTGGCCTCGCATGCGTCGACCATCGAGGGATGGCCGACGCCCGAGGCAAGGCTGCTGCTGCGCGAACTGATCGAGCATGCCACGCAGCCGGCCTACGTCTACACCCATGCCTGGCGACAGGGCGATCTCGTGATCTGGGACAATCGGACCACGATGCATCGAGGCAAGTCGTTCAGCGACCAGCAGCATCGGCGCGAACTGCGGCGGGTCACCACCCTCGATCTGCCCCGATGATTCCCTCAACGACCCAACCAAACGGAATGCTCCATGGCCAATGAAGTCCTGACCGAAGTACGCGGGCGCACCCTGCTCATCACCCTGAACCGACCCGACGCGATGAACGCCGTCAACCAGGCGCTGGCCGACCAGTTGGCCGCGGCACTGGAGCGACTGGACAGCGACGATGCGCTGTCCGCCGGCGTCCTCGCCGGCAATGGCAGGGGGCTTTTCAGCGGGCATGGACCTGAAGGCCTTCGTGAGCGAAGGCATGCCGATGGTCGCGGGACGCGGCTTTGGCGGCATCACCGAACGCGGCCCCGACAAGCCCTTGATCGCCGCCGTCGAAGGCTTCGCGCTGGCCGGCGGGCTCGAGCTGGCGATGTCATGCGACATGATCGTGGCCGCCAAGGGCTCGAAATTCGGCATTCCCGAAACCAGTGTCGGTCTGTTCGCCGCCGCCGGTGCGCTGCTTCGCCTGCCGCGTGCCCTGCCCTACGGCCTGACGATGAAGATGGCGCTGACCGCCAAGCCCATCACCGCCGAGATCGCCCACCAGTATGGCCTGGTCACCGACCTGGCCGAGAAAGGCGAAGCCGTTGCAATGGCCCTGGAGATCGCCGAGCAGATCGCCAAGAACGCGCCGCTCGGCCTGAAAGCCTCGAAGGCGCTGATTCGCGAAACCCAGGGTCGTACCGAGGCGGAATTCTGGGCCTACCAGGCCAGCGAGCACATGCACGTGTTCAAGAGCGCCGACGCGACCGAGGGGCCGACCGCGTTCGCCCAGAAGCGCGCGCCGAACTGGCAAGGCAAGTAAACCAGCGCCCGCCCCGGCCTGCCCGGCACGCAATCGCTCAGTAGTGCGGCGGCAGCTCGTCGCGCAGGCTGGGCGCCCCGGCCGCCCCTTGCGCCGCCACCTGGCGACGCAGGGTGTCGAGTTCGCGCAGCAGGCGGTCTATCTGCGCCTGCTGGCGGATGATCACCGCGTTCAACTGGTCCAGCGTGTCTTCGGCAAACGCCGCCTTCTCCTCCAGCGCATCCAGCCGCGTTGCCCAGCCTTCGCTCATGCTCAGTTTGTCGCCCTGTTGATGGTCAGTTGGTAGTTATCCACGCCGTGACTGCCTTCGGCAGAGTTGGCGTTGCTCTCTGGCGCGGCACCAGCAGGCACGCCGACGACATTGCCTATCCGGTAGCCGAACCGGATCGGCAGACCTGTCGAGCCGAAGTCCGGCTGGCTGCCATCGGCGCGCAACTCGAAGTCATTGGCTGTCAGCTGGCCGAACGACGCCGGCTGCCAATCGCCGTCGAACGCGATGCGCGGTACCGACAGGTAGATCTTGCCGTCTTGCTGCAGGGCGATGCGCAGCGAACTCGATCCACCCTCGTCAAAGTCCGTCACCTCCAGGAGCACGTCCACCGACGCAATCGGCCCTTCGATCTGTGGCGAGTAGGTGTAGTTGCCCTTGAATGCGCCGACCGACAGGTTGTCCCCGCTGATGACGACCACCTGCGATCGCAGGAAGGCGCCCGGATTGCCACCGACTTCCGAGCGCACCACGGTTCCCTCGGAAGTCCCTGGTCCCGGCTGCGGGTAGACCGGGTCGTCCTCGATGAAGCTAAACGTCGTCCAGGCCGGGAAGTCTGGGTCGTTCAGGCTCACCGGTACACCGGCGGTATCGCGCTGGGTGGGATCACCGATCGTTGCCTCGGCACGGTTGATCGCCGACGTGAGCTGGGCACCCAGTTCGGGCAGTCCGTAACTGGCGGCCCCCGGCTCGGCGACCGGCCGACCATCGATCCGCCTGGCGTCGATCTGCCCATCGGTCAAATCGAGCGCGAGGCTCTTCGAGAACGACAACGCGGGCGATGAAAGGCCGGGATTGAACTGGCTGGCCGATTCGGGCAGCGCCGCCAGCACCACGGCATAGGTGCCCTGCGCGTCCGGCGTGGCCGCGCCCTTGCCCGAACCGGGTCCGATGAGCACCGGCAACAGCGTGATGTCGTTGACCCGGTAGTTCGCCGGCAGGAATCTGCCGATTTCGTCGCCGACCAGGCTGTTCGCCTGGTCGATCCGTTCGGCCAGCGGCGTGTTACCGGTGTTCGGGTTGGCCTGCAACCAGGCGGTGGCAGCCTCGGTCAACGGCGTGATGCCGATGTTACGGTTGGCCTGCGACACGCGGGCCCGAAGCACCTCGCTGGTGCCGAAGTCCACGAAGGCTTTCTTGGCCTCGTCGAAATACTGGGCACCGGCCTTGCCGCGCACCTCGACCAACAGCGGACCGACATAGTCGCGCCCTGGCTTGATCGTGACCAGGCCGCTCGTTTCGCCGACCACGGCATGGCCCAGCTCGGTCCCATCCTTGAGAAACACATAAACCTCGGCGCCACGGAACTGCCCCAGCGACCCACCGGCGCCGATCCCGCCATCGCCGTCGGCACCATCGCCGATGCCACCACCTGCCGCGCCTTCGTAAGCGAGCGTGCCCCGGAACTCGGTGACCACTCCCTTGAACTCGACCGGCGCCGGCGGCGGGCTCGCCGGAGGCGGCGCCCCGGGCGGTGTGCCGGTCGGCGGCGAGGTCGGTGGCGGCGTGGGCGCCGGCGTCAGTTGCCCGGTATTCTGGGTCGCGGACTGCGAACCCGTCGCCGTCGACGCGGGCGCCTCGCCACCACCGCCGCAACCGGCCAGAGCAGCCAACATCGCGGCCAGGCAGGTGCTTCTCTCGAGATGCTTCATGGACGCTCCCCGCGCTTGTCATTATTCTGAGACGTTGCCAGCGCGCTGTGAAACGGCTATTAACCTCTTTGCAAGCTTAACCCTTTTCTGGCAGGCCGGATGATTCGGTCTGCCTTACATGTTTCGGCCCGCGCAATGGGCCACTGCCCGCGAACCCCTCCGAATAAGGACACCACCATGCCAGACACCCGCTACGAGTGCTTCACTGTCGAAATACTGGACAAGATCGCGCATGTCCGCCTCAACCGCCCGAAGGCGATGAACGCGATGAACCGGGCGTTCTGGAATGAACTGCCGCAACTGATCGGGAAGATCGATCGCGAGGCGAGTGCGCGCGTCATCGTGATCTCGTCGACCGGCAAACATTTCTCGGCCGGCATGGACCTGGCGGTCTTTGGCGAGAACGGCGTGGTCACGCGCAGCGATGCCGACCGCTACGTGGCTGCCGAGGCGTTCCGCTCGAATATCCGACAGATCCAGTCCTCGTTCAACGTGCTCGAAGCCGCCCGGGCGCCGGTGCTCTTCGCCCTGCACGGGGGCGTGATCGGTGGCGCGATCGACATGATCAGCGCCGGCGACATCCGCTGGTGCACCGCCGACACCTTCTTCTGCATCCAGGAGATCAACATCGGCATGACGGCCGACGTGGGCACGTTTCCGCGGCTCCAGCGCCTGATCCCCGAAGGCTGGGTCAGGGAGATGGCTTACACGGGCCGGCGGATCGATGCCGCGACGGCCCGGCGGATCGGCCTGGTCAACGAGGTCTACGAGAACCACGAGCAGATGATCAGCGCCGTGATGGGCACGGCGCGCGAGATCGCGGCCAAGAACCCGTTGGCGGTCACCGGCTCCAAGGTGTTGATCAACTACGGCCGGGACCACTCGAGCGCCGACACCTTGGACTATGTGGGCGTCTGGAATGCCGGCATGCTCGCGCCCCCGCACATGCAGGAGGCGTTTGCGGCCCGGACCCAGAAGCGCGACGCGGTGTTTCCCGACCTGCTGCCGCTGCGCGAGACGCCGCTCTGACGCGGCACGGGCGGACCATACGAACTTGTACGGATGTTCGGATCGGCCGGTGGACTCTAAGATGGTATCGAAGCAGGCCCGCTGGCAACAAGCATGCCCCGCGGGTTGACGATGGTGAACCCGGAGGAAACCGACATGCGATGCAGACCCGAATACGCACGGCGATTGCCCGCCACGCCCGCGCCCGAATCCTGCGCTGTTCCGTGCTGGCGCTTGCACTGACGATGATGGGAGCCTGTGGCGGCGGCGATTCGTCCAGCGGCACCGACTCCACCAGTCCACGGCAACGGGCTCCGACAGTGGCGTTGCCCTGTCGACGCAGGCGGCGCCGACCGATGCCGCCAGCGCGATCGACGTGCAATATGTCCGGGTGGCAGAGGTGCGGCGCGTGATCGCCGAACTGCAGACCGGCGAGGAAGCCGCACTGCAGGCCCTGATCGCCAACCGACCCGACGACTGGGAGCAATTCTGGGACAAGCAATACCCGGTACTGCTCGACAAGCTCGACAAGGCGGCGGCCAACCTGCAGCAAAGCGAAGACGACATTCAACGCCTGGTGTACGGGCTGTCGCCGACCAGTGCTGCCGGCGTGGCTGATTCGAAGTTCTTTGTGCCCATCCCCGTCGTACTGGTCGCAGTCGCTTCGATCACCGGCGTCGTCGCGCTCGAGAAAAGCGGCTACCGCGACCGGTTTGCCGCGCGTAGCGCCGCCGAGCAGGCAAGCATCGAGGAGCAACTGCGCCAGATCTATGTCGACTCGGGCATAAAAGAAGACCTCGCCCGGGCCCGTGCGCGGGTTGACGGCGCCAAGGTCTCGGTGCTCTGGGCGCTGCAGCGAGGCATCGACAAGGCGCGCTGGTTCGTCTTTGAGAACGGCCTTGTGCCGGGCTTCAGCACGCTGCTGTCGAAATCGGGGCAGGCGCTGGTCAACCTGAAGGACGCGCTCGTCAACATCGGCAAGACCAAGGACAATGTCGAGGTGATCATGACCACCAAGTCGTGCCGCGCCAATCCGCCAGGTGCAGCGAAGTCGGTATTGGGCGGCGTGCTGGATCCCGAGCGCAGCGGCACACGCGCTCCGTTCGATGCCAAGGCCGTGAGCGGTTGCCGGATCTATTTCTGCTCGACCGACGATGACAGTTGCAAGAACCTGCCCGAGGGCGACTGGGAAGCGGTCGTTTTCGTACCGGATCATCTGCGCGATGTCGATCTCGATGTGACCGCCCCGAGCGGCGGCACGGCGACCGTCCAGGCGACGCCGATCGCCGCCGCCGATATCGCCCCCCCACCGCCCCTTGCACAGTGCAGCTCGGTCCAGAATGCCGGCGGCGACACCGCCGACACCCGGACCGTGCCACTGGGCAGCACCTCCGGCAGCTTCTCGCTCAGCTATCAGATGTTCACGATCAAGGACCAGATCCGCGTTCTGTACGACGGTCGGCCGATCTACGATTCGGGCTGTGTCGGTGGCAGCAAGACCCAGCTGATCCCGTACTCCGGCCTGGCCAGCTTCGTCACCGTCCAGGTTCTGCCGAACTGCTCGGGCAATACCAGCGGCACCGCCTGGAACTACTCGGTCACCTGCCCGTCCAACTGAAGCCCGACTTGACGGTCCGTCGCCCGCAGGTCGAACATGACGGGATGTGTCCCGATGGCCAACCTCGATGAAGCGCGTGCCCCAATGGGCATCGTCGCTGTTGCTGATCCTGGCCGGCCTGTTTGGCGCGGCGCCAGGCGCGGTGGCGCAGTCCTGGCCGGCAACCCCGCAGGTACTGAGCTTCTCGGTCGCGGCCGGCCTGCCGGGCAGTGCCGGCATCGAGGCGGTCTGTTGCGGCTCACCACCGGTGCTTTTCGGCGACCCCGTCAGATCGCTCCAGTTACATCCGTGGAACCGGGAGGCCTGGCTGCGCATCG
Organism: Burkholderiaceae bacterium; assembly: GCA_041396665.1. Taxonomy (GTDB): domain Bacteria; phylum Pseudomonadota; class Gammaproteobacteria; order Burkholderiales; family Burkholderiaceae_E; genus JAUIAI01. The sequence continues at coordinate 105,868 of JAWKYE010000017.1, read as the reverse complement.
AATCGCCGGTGATTGGCAGCGTCGTGCGGATCACTTCCGTCGTCGACTATGCGCAGCTCTATTGGCGCAATGCCTCGAGTGGCCAGTGGCACAGCACCCGTACCGGCGACCATGTGCCGCCGCCCGAGCGAGGCCTGGCGGTTCCGGGGATGGCGCTGCCGGTACCCGCCAACGCGGACGGCGGCCCCCTGTTCCTGCACATCATTCACCCATCGCTGCTCTCGCTCAGGTTGGTCAGCGAGCCCGTCACCGCCATGTTGGCGCGCCAACCCTTTGACCGTGGCCTCAAGCTCACGCTGCTGGGGTTCGTGCTGGCGATCGTCTGCTACAACCTCGTGCTGGCCCTGATCGTGCACGACGCGGTCTTCCTGTTCAATGCGCTGACCATCCTGTCGCTGCTGATCGTCACGGCCTACCTGAGCGGCTACGGGGCGTTCTACCTGTGGCACTCGAGCCCCGCGTTGGGCGAGCAACTGATGAACGCCGGCATTGCGGGCGCCAGCGCTTTCGGGGCGATCTTCGTGCGCGACTTCCTGTCCCGGGGAAAACTGGCCGCCGTGCCGCGCCGCCTGTTGCAGGCCGTGCCGCTGCTGGCGGCGCTCGGTTGGCTGGCGGGCCTGGTCGGCCCCTACACGACAGGTCGCCACGCGTTGCTCGCGGTGTCGGCACTGCTGCTGGCCACGCTGATCCTCGCCACCGGCCAGGGAATCGCCCGCCGGGATAGCCAGGCGCGGCTTCTCGCCATTCCGTTTCTGCTGGGCATCCTGCCGGGGCTGATCATCTCGGCACTGCACGAGCTTGCGCCGATCGAACTCGGCCTGCTGCCGGGCAATGTGCTCAGTGTGTTCCTGGCAATCGAGGCGATGCTGTTCTCGGTCGTGCTCGCGACGCGGGTGCGGCAGACGGAAACCGCGCTGGACGCCGCCGGCAGGGTCTTGCAGCAGGCGCGCGAGAAAGCGGGCGAGCGCATCCTGGCCGCCCAGGATGCCGAGCGTCGACGCGTCGCCCAGGACCTGCACGACAGCGTCGGCCAGCAACTGATGCTGCTGGTCGGGCGCCTGCGCCTGGCGGTGCGCGAAAGCGAGCAAACGGCGCAGGTGCCGCGCCAGCTCGTCGCCCAGCTGGCCGGCCAGGCGCACGACATGCTCGAGAGCCTGCGCCGGATCGCCCGCTCGATGCACCCGGCGATGCTCGAGCATGTCGGCTGGAACAGTGCCATCGAGGCCCTGGTCGGGGAGTTCCGCCGCGCCAGCAAGATCCGCTTCGAGCTCGACCTCGCCGACGGCGCCGCCCCGGCGGACCGAAAGACGGCGCTGCACCTGTACCGGATCGTCCAGGAAGGACTGAACAACGTGTTGCGACATGCGAAGGCCGGCCAATGTCTGGTCCGGTGCGAACGGGTCGGTCAATCACTGCGGCTGGTCATCGAAGACGATGGGGTAGGTGCCGACGGCGCGCCCGCTTCGGCAACATCGATCGGCATCGGCCTGACCTCGATAGACGAGCGAGTGCGGATCCTGGCCGGGCATTGGTCGCTTGGCCGCGGCCGCACCGGCGGCACCCGTCTCGAAGTCAGCGTGCCCGCTCACACAAAGACCGCCGACGCGCCGGCATCGGGAGCGGACATGGTTGAACGGGTGCTGATCTGCGACGATCATCCGCTGTTCCGGGTCGGGCTGCGCACCGCGCTCGAGCGTATCGACAATGTCTGCGTGATTGAGGAAACCAGTGACGGCGAGGCCTGCGTCGAAGCCTTGCAGCGCCATCGTCCCGACATCCTGCTGCTGGACCTGGCGCTGCCCGGGCGCGACGGCTTCAGTGTGCTCGAATGGGCCCATGGCGAACAGCCGGCGCTGCGCATCATCGTGCTCTCGATGCATTCCGAGCGCGCGTTTGCCGATCGCGCCCGCGCCCTGGGCGCCAGCGCGTTCATCGCCAAGGAGGATGCGATGAGCGAAATCTCGACTGCGCTCATCCAGCCGGTTGGCGGTTTCTATGCCAGCGAGTCGGTGGCCGCGCAGCCGGGTGACCCCGATCACCAGGCCGAGGCCGAACTGGGCGCCCGCCTCCAGACGTTGTCCCCGACCGAACGCAAGGTGATGTCCCTGCTGGCGCGCTCACTGACGAGCCGGGAGATGGCCGAGCAACTCGGCTCCAGCTACCGGACAGTCCAGACCCATCGCGCCCACATTGCCGAAAAGCTCGGGGTCCAGGGCGTGAACCGGCTGATCGACATCGCGATTCGCTACCGGCAGTTGTTCGATTCGTAGGCTGTCAGCCCACCACCCGTTCCTCCGCAGGGATCGGTTCATCGCGCAACACCCGCTCGAAATTGTCGAACATGCGCCGCACGGTCGGCACGAAGGTATCGGCCGCCAGCGCCGCCAGATGCGGGTGGTCACCAGGTTGGGCAGCTTTAACAGCGGCGAGTCGGCGGGCAAGGGCTCGGTCTCGTAGACATCGGTTGCCGCCGCCTGGATCCGCTTGTTCTCGAGCGCCCAGCACAGGTCGGCGTCCACGACCACGCCGCCGCGCGCGACATTGACCAGCACCGCCGAGCGCTTCATCGTGGCCAGCGCGGCCGATCGATCAGGCCGCGGGTGTCGTCGGTCAGCGGGCAATGCAGCGAGACGACATCGGCCTGCGCCAGTAGCTCGGCCAGCGGCCGATAGGCGACGCCCAGGCTTGTCTGCTCGCCGGCCGGCAACGGTGTGCGCTTGTAGTAGAGCACCTGGCAATCGAAGCCGCGAAGCAGCCGGGCGACCCGTTGGCCGATGGCGCCCAGGCCGACCAGGCCGACGGTCTTTCCCGACAACAGCAGCGGCTCGGCAGGCAGGGCCGAACCGCGCCAGCAGCCCTTCTGTAGCTCGGCATGACCGAACGCCAGGTTGCGCAGCGCGGCCAGCATCAGCCCGAGCGTGAACTCGGCGACCGGCTGCGCGTTGCTGCCGCTCGTGCGGGCGACCATGATGCCCAGCGAGCGCGCCGCCGCGACGTCGATGTTGTCGACCCCCACGCCCCACTTGTGTAGCAACCTGAGCCGCGTCCCGGCCCGCAACACGTCGGCCGAGACAGGCACCTGGCCGGCGATCGCGAAGTCCGCGTCGGCGATGAGCTGCATCAGGTGCGCATCGCCGCGCGCGGTCGCGCAGGCCAGCTCGAACCCGGCGGGCAACAGCGCGCGCAACCGATCGGCGGTGGACTCGGCGATCGGGTCCAGCACCACCACGCGGGCGGGACCCGGGCGGTTCATAGAGACGGCCCTGGCACGGGTCATGCCACCGAAAACCCGATCCCGGCACGCGCCAGGCCGCCGGCAATCGCCACCGGGGTGCCATCGGCCCGCCAGCAGGCGGCGCCGGTCAACGAGCCATCGGGCATCACGGCGATCGCGTTCATGCCGCCGGCCACGCGCGGCACCCGCTCGATCCGGTGGCCCATCGCGGCCAACGCCGTGGCAACCTCGTGCGGGAACGCCGCCTCCAGTTCCAACACCCCGCCCTCGGTCCAGATCCGCGGCGCCTCGACCGCCTGTTGCAGGCTCATCCCGTGATCGATGAGATTGATGATCGCCTGCAGCGCCGACGGGAAGATCCGCAGACCGCCGGGCAGGCCGAGCGCAAAGCGCACCGCCCCGTCCTTGCAAACCATCATCGGCGCCATCGACGTGAACACCCGTTTGCCGGGCGCGATCGACAGCGCGTGGCCCGGATGCGGGTCGAAGTTGAACATATAGTTGTTCGCGATCATCCCGGTATCGGCGATCTGCACACAAGCACCGAACAAGCCATTGATCGTCTGCGTGCTGGCCACCACGTTGCCAAGGGCATCGGCCACGGTGACATGGGTGGTATCGGCCGATTCGCCGCCACCCAGTCCCGGCGTCCAGGCGCCCGCCCGGGCCGGGTCGATCTGGGCGCGGCGCCTGTCGGCATAGGCGCGGGAGACCAGTTCGTCCACCGGCACTTCTATGAAATCGGGATCGGCAGTGGCCACCGCGCGATCGGCAAAGGCAATGCCCAGCGCCTCGGCCAGCAGGTGCACACCCGGCGCCGAACCAAAGCCCAGGCCCCCGATGTCAAAGCCTTCGAGGATATTGAGCATCTGCACGATGTGGACGCCCGACGACGCCGGTGGCGGCGGACCGACGATCTGGTAGCCGCGGTAACTGCCGGTGATGACCTCGCGCTCGCGCACCGCGTAGCCGGCCAGGTCGTCCATCGAAACAATGCCGCCGCGGGCGGCGAGATCGTCGACCATCGCGCGGCCCAGGCTGCCGCCGTGAAGCGCCGCCGCGCCCTGCTGCGCGATGTACGCGAGCGTCTCGGCGTAGTCGCTGCGGACCAGGCGGGCGCCGGCCTCGATCGGCGCACCGCCGGGCAGGAACAGTCGGGCCAGGCCCGGGTCGGCCTGCAGGAACGCGGCATTGTCCTGCACACAGGTCTGCAGATAAGGCGTGGCGACGAACCCGTGGCGGGCATAGCGCTGCGCCGGCCCGAGCACTTCGGCCAGGGGCATCGTGCCGGCCTGTTCGAGCAGGTGGCACCAGGCGCGCAAGGCGCCGGGCACGGCGATCGCCAACGGCCCCAACAGGTTGGCGCGGCCCCGGGTGTCCCGGTAGGTGGCCAGCTCGTTCGACAGCGGTTCGTACATGTCCGGCCGGGCGGCGGCCGGCGCCGTGCTCAGGCCATCGACGACCAGGTGCCGCCCATTGGCCAGACGTACGTGCGCCAGCCCCCCACCCAGCACGCCGACCATCATCGGCTCGACCACGGTCAGCGTGAACAACGCGGCAATCGCGGCATCGATCGCATTGCCGCCCTCGAGCAGCATCTGCGCACCCGCAGCCGAGGCCAGCGGGTGATTGGTGACGACCATGCCGCGCGAGCCGTTGGCGGGCAACTTCTCACACGAGAAGCGGGTTACACGGTCATCGCTCATCATCTATCCTCGGCTGGCACGGGATCGGTTATCCGGTTGCCTGAATCCTAACCGTACACGTTCTTTCCCGAGACCGCTGGGCAGGACCAGGCACCCCACGGCCACCGGCTTTGCCGATTAGGATTCGGCACTGGCCAGGCAAACCCGGCGCACGATGCTGGAGCAGCCGGGCGAGGAATCCACGCTGGCGCTGACCGCGCACTTCCCGCTCCCCTCGGCCGGATGGTTCCGTCGCCTCGGTGACGCCTTTACCGTCGGGTACGATCAGACCAGCTGGTAGCGACAACCGAAAGCCGATCGCAGACCGTCCACGGCCCAAAGCGACATCAGCCGCTGGGCTTGCGATAGACGGCTTTGCCGGCTAGCGCGCTGGCCTGATCCATGTCAGCGGCCTCCATCAGCACGATGGTGCGGATTTTCGACAAGCCCGCAGCCTGATTCATCAACGAGGCGGCCGCGGCGGCGGCATGTGTCGGCAATTCGGCCACCGCCACAACGTCGAAATCTCCGAAAGCGTAGCGAAACGACTCCATCTGACCGCCCAGGCTCTTGATCAGTTCACCGATCGCCTTCTGCCGTGAAGTCCCGCCGTCCTTGGCGACGCCCTTCATGCCCTGCTCGGTGAGCGAGGCCAGAAACATGTACTTTGCCATCTCGGTTCTCCCGGTGATTGGATGCCTGTTCGCCTGGCGTCGGCATTGCGCCGATCACATCAGCGAAAAGGCGAACGACGGTCACGATCTTCGTCCCGCTGCGACGCCTGGGCAATACCCACAATTGGGTTTGCGCGGCGTGGGTCAGCAGAACGCATCGAAACGGCCGCATCGAGTGAGATTTGGCCGTACCGTGCAACCCCATATGGGTTTGCACCTTCGTCACGAAGGCGCTGGTTTGTCGGGAAAGCGTGGCCGTACCGGGGAGCGCTTGAAATCCGAACGATTCAGGTTGACATCGACATTGGGGTCGTAGTCCTCGCGATCGGTGTAGATCGTCTCCCCGCCGGGATTCACCCAGCGGTAACGCCACTGGTTCGTGCCGACCTCGACCTCGTTCGTGTGCGGGTTGATGTATTCCTCCTTCTCGGTCAGCGTCAGGAACATGTCATTGTGGATCTCGGCATTCGTGCGCGCGCGATGCTCGCCGATTTCCCGTTCAAGGCGCTGCACCTCGGCGTTCGTAGCGCCCAGGATCTCGCCACGCCGGATCTGGCCACGTATCTCACCCGACAACCACTGACGATCGATGACGACGGAACCCTGAATCATCGAGAGAACCGGCAACCATTGCGCAAACTCGGCGCGCGGAGCACGCAGTAACACCGTCTCGCGGTTTCCCCACATGCCCGCACCGGCCCGACCCCAGTTCTCGACCATCGTGAACATCAACTCGCGATAGTCGACGCCGCCCTCCGTGTACTCGAGCACCGTTGTCGCGGCATCGTGCGAGAAGTCGATAGGAGGCGTCATCGTTCGCGACCAACGCGTGTAGGCGCTCGCCGTTCGCGGACGCTGAGTCTGCTCGACGACACGCACGGCCCGGGCCTGCGGGTGCGCATACGGCAATGCGATCAAGTGGGCAAACTGCGCGGCCCCGATCAACGGGTGCACCGTCATGCCCTGGTAATGGCTGCCCGGCGGGAACAAACCCATCTGGCCGGCGGGCGACCAGCGCATGTCGAAAAACAAGGTGTCGGGCAACCAGCGGATCATCACCGTGCCCTGGGCATCCCTCATCACCGAGAAGTCGAGCTTGGCGGCGATCGATTGCGCCGGCCCGCCCCGCGCGAGCGGGTCGACGCGCAAGATCCCGCCGGACGTTTTCCAGCTGCCCGGGACCAACAGGCTGAAGGCGCCCTCCGTCGGTTCGGTGACTCGGCGCAGGTAGAGGGAATCGGCGGGAGGCTGCGCGGCCGCAATGACGGGCACAGACAAGGCGATCAGCATCGGCATCAGATAGAGAGCCGCCACCGCGGTAACCGACGGACGCGATAACGCCGCGAAGGTCGACGCCGGCAACGACGCTCGATTACGATTGCGATACCGAATCCCGTCCATCGGGGCCACCCGGAATCATCAGCCAGACCGGGTCATCCTAGTCGCCGTGCCGGTTGATACCGTTGACGTCGATCAATCACCGGTCGAGTGGACCGCATGCTCGCCCGGCAGCTACCTGAAACCACGAATGGACGAAACTGTGGCGGGTGACTCAGCCCGGTTTGCGCGCCACGATGAAGACCCTGAAGTCCTTGCCCCGGGTGCCGTGCCGCTCGACCGACACGATCTCCAGGCCCTGTCGGGACATCGCCGCTTGCAGCGCTTCCCCGGTGAAGCACAAGACGGGGGGCGCCTTGCCGACCGCCCGCATCAACGGCAGTGCAAGGTAACGAATCAGCGGATTCATCTCGGCGATGCAGGCTGTCTTGGAGACCAACCGGCCACCTGGGCGCAACGTCTGCACCACCTGCTTCAACGCACCGTCCAGATCACTCACCAGGTGCAGCAGGTTGAAGGCCAACACGACGTCGAACTCACTCGGGCCGGCCACCGGCGCATCGGCATCGGCCACGGCAAAGCCCAGGTTCGGCAATGATTGGGCCGCCAGCTTCTCGCGTGCAATGGCGATCATCTCGGGCGAGACATCGGTGGCCAGCAGTCGCCGGGTGAAAGGCGCAAGCCGCAGCGCGGAGCTGCCGGTGCCGCAGCCTATCTCCAGCACGTCCTGCTCCGTTGACAACAGATCCTCGACGCGCCGCAGTGTGGCCTCGTAGCCGGCCATGTCGGCGATCGGGTCGGCGGCGTATTGCGGGCGGCCCGGTCCCAGAAACCGGCCTTGGGGTTGACAAGGGCATCCGGCGCTGCGCCGCAGGATCGGCTGACTGGAGAGAACGGCATGCGAATCTTCAAAGAAAAGCCCGGACAACGGACGACACCCGAATGCTATCCATGCTGAACATCGCCGGGAATTGCCGTTATTCGCAACGAAGATATACATTCACGCATGGATCAGCTCGATTGGAACCAGCTCAGGGCGTTTCTCGAAACCGCCGAAACCGGCTCGCTGTCGGCGGCGGCCCGCAAACTGGGCCTGACCCAGCCCACCTTGAGCCGCCAGGTGGCCGCGATCGAGCAGCGCATGGGCGTGACGCTGTTCGAGCGCGTGGGCAAGGCCATGGCAATCACCGCTACCGGACTGGACCTTCTTGAGCACGCGCGCGCGATGGGCGCGGCCGCCGAGTCGCTGCAGCTGGCTGCCACCGGCCGCTCGCAGGCAGTGGGCGGCGTGGTCTCGGTCTCGGCCAGCGACGCAGTGGCTGCCCACCTGCTGCCCCCACTGGTTCGCCAATTGCGCGAGCGCGAGCCTGGCATTGCCATCGAGGTGATCTCGTCCAATGCGCTCAGCGACCTGCTGCGCCGCGAGGCGGACATCGCCATCCGCCACGTCAAGCCCGAGCAGCCGGAACTGATCGCCCGGTTGATCCGCGACGCATCGGCCCACTTCTACGCGTCACACGACTGGGTGCAAGCCCACGGCCATCCGCGTAGCGCCCGGGAAGCGGCCCGACTGACCTTCGTCGGCGCCGACCGTTCAGGCCAATACCTTGCCTACCTGCGCACACACGGCCTGCCGTTGACCGAGGAGAACTTCAGTTGCTACGCCGACCACTCGGTCGCCCACTGGGCCCTGGTGCGCCAGGGCATGGGCATCGGCGCCATGATGGAGGAGATCGCGCGCGACACCCCGGGCGTCGTCCGGGTGCTGGACGACGTGCCGCCGGTGAGCTTCCCGATCTGGCTGGTCACCCACCGCGAACTACGCACTGCACGGCGCATCCGGGTGGTGTTCGAGGCACTGGCGCAGGGGCTGGCATCCGCTCGCTAGGCGCGCAAACCGAAAGGATGAGTGAACGCCAGCGAGCCCGACTTACTTGCGATCCTGGAATGCCGGCACCGGATAGACAGCCTTGGCCGTTGCGACTGCCTTCGGGTAAACGACCTCCAGTCCGTTCGGGGTCGTCTGCATGATGGCGAACTCGTTCTTGAACTGCTTGCCGGTCTCGTCGATCTCGTACTCACCGGTCGCGGTCACGATCTTGCCACTCAGGTCCAGGGCAGCCTGCTTCAGTTTCGCCGGGTCGAGCGAGCCCGCCTTGGTGATGATCTGCTCGGTGATCACGCCCGCCCCATAGGCAAGAATGGCTCGAAAGTCGGCCGCATACTGGGCATTGGGGAAAAGCCTGGCGTAGGCGGCGACCATCTGCTCACGGTTCAGGCCGTGCGTGACGTTCCAGTTGATCTTCTCGTGCAACAGCGTCTGACTGAACACATAGTGCCCGTCCTTACCCGCCTGCTCGAGAAACTGCGGCTGTGAGGCGTAGACCAGGTAGACCGCCTTGAAATTGGCATTGACCTCGCGAATCTGGCGCGCGATCGTCATCTGATCTCCTTCGTAGGCAGTGGGGTAGAAGGCATCCGCACCGCTGGCCATTGCCTTTTGATCAGGATGTTGAAGTCCTTGGTGCCCTTGGCGAACTTCTCCTCCATCGTCACTTCCATGCCCAACTCTTTGGCGAGCGCGATCGCTCCCTTGGTCAACGCGGCCGGAAAGGTTCGTCCAGATAGGCAAACGCGATCTTCTTGACGCCCAAGCCGTGCAAGGCCCTGACAGCCGGTTGGCCCAGCAGCGAACCGGCAATCTGGGTTGCCGACACAATGTACTTGTAGCCCTGCTGGTAGATGGAATCAGCCGACGCGGACCAGATCACCATGAACGTCTTGTTTGTCTCGGTGGTGTTTGCGGCCGCGCCCGTGAGCGTGCTGCCAAACGGGCCGAACACCAGGTCAACCTTTTCTTCCTTGATCAAGGTTTCATAGACACGTGGCACCAGCGTTTTATCACTACGGTCATCCAGCTTGACGAGTTCGACCTTGCGCTTGGTGCCGCCCACATCGATGCCGCGCGGCTGTTGACATCGTCCAGCCAGATCTGCAGCCCGCGCTCACCCGACTGGGCCGCCAAGGCGAAAGTGCCGGCAGACGAAACCGTCATGCCAAGACGGATCGGGTCGGCCGCCTGAGCGAGCGAGGCCGTGCCCACCAGGCTGGTGGCAAGTGCACAAGAGGCAATCGACAGGAGTAGGGATCTACGTTTCATGCTTATCTCCTCGGTTCAAAATAAAAGCTGACAGGGTTTGCTATCGGATTGATCGATCACTCATCGATTCGGTAGTCGATCCATTCGGCGATCATGTCTTTCATGCTCGCATCTTCGGAAAACTGCCGGGCGGTGCCATCGGCCTTGTTCCGGCCCAGCTCCAACACGTAAAGATAGTCGGAAACCCGGACACACTGGCGTACATTCTGATCGACCAGCAGGACGGTGATGCCGCGCTCGGGCAGACCGCGAATAAAGTCATAGATCTCGGCAGCAACCTTCGGCGCAATCATCGCCGTGGGCTCGTCTAGCAAGACCGCACGAGGCTGTAGCGCCAGCGCGCGCCCCAGTTCGAGAAACCGCTGCTGCCCCCCGCTCATCGCTCCGGCAGCCTGTTTGCGCTTGTCCTTGAGCATCGGCAACTGCATATAGGTGCTCTCGAGCGCCTGCCGGACCCTGGCCTTGTCTTTACGAAACGTCCAACAGGCAAGTTTCAGATTGTCTTCGACACTCAGTTCGCCAAACAAACTGCGTCCCTGGGGCACCAACGCGACGCCATGGACCAGAAAGCGCCACGGCGCCATGCCGGTGACAATCCGGCCATCGATCAGCACATCACCAGCCACAGGTTTGAGCAAACCGTACAGGGTCCGCAATGCGGTGGACTTACCCGCACCATTGGGGCCGATGACCCCGGTGATGCTGCCAGCCTTCACTTCGAGAGACAGCGATTGCAAAATACGAATATCACCATGATAGGCAACATCTACCCTGCGTAATTCGAGTATAGGCGTTCCGGATCGGGTAGGCGGCGATGCCGACGGGCGCTCCTGGTCAGTCATCAATCAATTCCCCAGATAGGCTTCGACGACCGCTGAATTGCTGCGAATCTCGTCGACCGTACCCTCGGCAATCACCTGGCCCTCATTGAGCGCGATGACGCGATCGGACAATCGGTAGATGGATGTCAGATCGTGACTGATCAGCAAGACTGTCTTTCCTGCCGCAGCGATGGCTTCGATCTGCTCGATCATGAATTTGCATAACAAGGGGTGCACGCCGGCAAACGGTTCGTCGAGCATCACCACCTTCGGGTCGGACATCAACATCCGCGCCATCTCGAGCAGCTTCTGCTGCCCACCAAGGAAGTTCTTCCGAGTAGTTATCGGCGCAGCTCGATCAGCCGCATGCGCTCCAGCATCGCCTCGGCCTGCCCGATCAGCACTGCGTCGAGTGCGCCTGGTCCAGCACCGGCACCAACAGATTGTCGATCAGCACGACATTCGCCTGAATACCCGGGGGATCTGAAAGGTGCGGCCCACCCCAGTTTGGCGACCTCGTGTGGCGTGAGACCGGTGTAGCTGACCGCCAATCATGATCCGGCCGTTGTCGAGTCGGTAAATGCCGCAGATGCAGTTCATCAACGTCGTCTTGCCGGCACCATTGACCCCGATGACCCCGAGCACTTCACCTTGTTGCGCAGACAGGCTCACGCCATTGAGCGCGGTCAGGCCCCCAAAGCGCTTGACGAGATCACGAACCTCGATGCTTGCCGTCATCGCAACGCCCGCCAGCCTAACAACCCGCTGGGTCGGATAAGTATCACCGCCACCAGAATGACGAAGCCGACGATCTGGGCCATCGCCTGCGGCAGGAAGACCGTAGACATCTGCTCGGCCAGCCCATACAGAATACCGGCCAGCAAGGCGCCGATGGGATTGCCCCAGCCCCCCAGCACCACCACGATGAAGCCGATAAATCGTATGTTCGGCGCCTACGAACAGACTGAACGCCGGAAACACCAATGCACCAGCACGCCTGTCACGCTACTGGCGTGGCCGAGGCCAGGCCAGCAGCGCGGAAAGCTTGTCGATATCGACGCCGACGATCTGAATCGCCTCGCGATTCATGATGGTGGCCCGCAATGCCTTTCCGGGCAGGGTGAAGAACAGGAAACCGGCCAGTGCTGCGGACGCTTACGACGGTGATAGCAAAGGCCACCAGACGCGCCGTCGAAACGTAGATGACGCCGACCTTCATCGAGATGGGTTCAAACGAGTAATTGATCGAGCGAGAGTCGGCTTCGAAGATCAACAGCATCACCGCGGCCAGCGCAATCGACACGCCATACATCAGCAAGAACGACATGACCTCCGGATCATCGCTGCGCATCAATCGGGGGAATGAGCAGGTAGTACGCGACCCAGCCGAAGCCGAAGAACAACACCGCGGCAATCGGCAGCGCCAGCGACGGCATGATCCCCAGGCTGTTGAACAAGACATAAGCGACAAAGGCCCCCCGATCTAGAGCCTCGCCGTGCGCAAAATTGACGATACGCAAGACCCCGTACAACAAGGTCAGGCTCAATCCGATGAGCGCGTAGATGCCGCCGACGACGAAGCCGTTGATCAAACCGTTGTAGATCAGGATTTCCGTCATCAGTCGACCCTCAGGGGATGTAACGTCGCCACTGGGGCCGCCAGCGCAACAGGCTGCCCACCAGTCCACGCGGGGCAGGAACAGGACGAGCAGTATGGTGGCCACCCCGAGTATCAGAAGATTGAGCAACGAAATTCCGCCAGATGAGTTCGTCCAGCCACACCATCACGATCGAGCCGACGATGGGCCCGGTGACCGTGCCCAGCCCGCCGGCGACGGCGTAGATCACCGTTTTGGCCGTGATCAGCGTATTGAACGCGGTTTCGGTGTCGACAATATTGGTATACCAGGCTTCGATGCCACCGCACAACGCAGGAAACAGCGTGGCGATCAGCCAACCGTACAGGCGAACCCGGGCAACATTGATGCCCATCATGTCAGCCCGCCTCGGCATCGTCAGCATTACCGCGCGCAAGGCCTTGCCCAGACGCGAACGCGACAACCACAAGATGGTGCCAAGCGCCAGCAACATGACTACCATCATCACGTAGAACGATTGCCTGGGTTCAGCACGGCTGCCCAGTTGCAGGCCGAACGAGCCGCCGGTGATCTCTTCGGGCATGTTGGTAATGATCCAACCGGCAGATGCTGGCCAGTGCCAGGTGACGATGGCGAAATAGATGCCCGACAGACGCAGCGTTGGCGCAAAAAGCAAGCCCAGCGCCATCCCCGCCAGACCGGAGAACGGCAGCACGAGCAGTACCGGAAAGCCCGGGGATTTCACCAGGACCGCCGTGGTGAATGCGCCGATGCCAAAGAAAGCAACGAAGCCGAACGGCATATACCCGGAAAAAGCCCGCCGCCACGTTGAACGACGACGCCATCGTGATCCATAGCATCAGGTAAAAGTGAAACGCCAGGTTCAATCCGACCCAGGGCACCACGACAGAAGTAAACCGTTACGGCTGTGCCGATTGCAGCAGCCAGCGTATAAAATATGCGGTTTGTCGCCTGAAGCTCGGTCCGACGGGCGGGAGCGGCGGACTGCTTAGGAGAGTTCAGCCATCCCTAGCCCCGTCGGACGCAGGCGATGAAACCCGGTCGTATCCCTGATACTGCTTGCCGATCTGCAAGACTGTCTTCTCGTCAAACGGCTTGCCGATGAACTGCACACTCATCGGAAGACCCTGGTGAAAGTCCGGCGGGGACCGACAGGCTGCACAGCCCCGGGTAATTGACAGGTCGCGTCAGAGTAGCGGGCAACGGCGACATCTCATCGATGCCCGCGAGTGGAAGCGCGACCTCTGCGGCCGTCGGCGGCAAGATGGTGTCAAAGGGTTCGAACCACTGCTGAAAGTAGCGTCTGCGTTCGGCCATCGTCCGTAGCACACCGGCATAGACACCCGGTTTGAGGTTTCGCGCCGCCAGCGCCCTCATCCGGGTCGCGTCGCCGATGGGCGCCCTGGTCGTCCTCGATCCATTCACGGGTAGCAAGTTCGAAGCACTCTGACGCAATGATGATGCCGGCGAGATTTAAGACGGATCGAAGAACCACTCGGGTAGATGCACGGGCGTGATCCTGGCACCCAGGCCTTCAACACCGCGGCAGCGTCCTGCCAAGCACGCACGTCGTAAGTTCATAGACGAGCAGTTGCAATACATCAGGCAAGGCGACGCGAATGTAGGCTCAGCGAGTCGAGCGAAGAGTCTCGGGCAGGTCCAACGGGGGCTGAGACGGCGTGACCGGGTCTCTCTTGTCGGGCCCGGCCAGCGCCTCCAGCATCATCGCGCAGTCTTCGACGCTGCGCGCCAAAGAACCGATTGAATCGAGAGTCAACTCAGCAGTCTGGTGCCGTGCAAACTGATGCGGCCATAGGTAACCTTCAGTCCGACCAGGCCGGTGAATGCCGACGGGATGCGCACCGACCCTCCGGTGTCGCTCCCGATGCGCCCGCCGGCACGAGGCCGGCAGCCACCGCGACCGCCGTGCCGCTGGACGACCCACCGGGCGTTCGGTGCGTCGTCAGGTCCCACGGATTCAGGGCGTACCCTGATACTGATTGGTGCCCCAGCCACCAAATGCAGCTAATATTTCAACGCCTGCCAGGATCATTCCGGCCCGGGCAGCCGCCGGTACGTGGCGGACGTGTGCGGTGCGATCCGCGACGCCCAGATCCGGGAACCGCAGGTCCCCACGCGCCCCTCGATATCGCAAAGGTCCTTCAAGCCTACGGGCAGGCCATGCAACGCAGGCAGCGGCATACTGCCAGGCGAGCGGGCGATGTCCCGGCTGCCTGCGCCAATTGACGCGCTTCGTCCCGATACACCTCGGCAAATGCCTGCAATCGATCGTCGAGATCAGCAACCCGCGACAAATGGGCCTCGACGATTTCCGCGCTCGAACACTCTCGTGACCCGATCAATGACGCCTGCTCACCAAGCGTCAAATCGCAAAGATCCATCTCCCTCCGCCGAATCGTTGAAAGCGGCGCACGCCCCAACTCAGCTGCCAGCGATCAAAGGAGAATGCCCTGCTGTTCCATTCGACAGGGTCGGCCGGGCCGCTGCATGCCGGCCGGATTCGAACCGCTGAAACCGACCTGGTCACACGGACCGTACACGCCGCCTCGCGATCATCGAGTCATCGACTGAACCGCAGGTCGTGGACTTCGATGCTTATCCATACCTTGAGTACCAGCCCGCAGAGTCGGTTTGCCAAACGGCGTCCGACATCGATGAGCGCGTCGCGCGCGCCTCGTAGCCGATCCCTGTCCATCGGGTCCCAGCTTGGACTCGCTCGCCGAAATCAACTGGTGGCGGCACTTGTACCCACTGATGTTTCGCCCCTGCTCGGCGCACCGCCCAGAAAATGGCGCTCCAGCCGGAACGTTTTTGACAATTCAGGGTAGGTGCCGTCGACGCGAAACAAGCAGCGCCGCTTCGCGGCTGGCATGCCGCTCGCTGACCTGACCTTGCGATCTGCAAAAACAACAAAGCCCCCATAAAGGGCTTCCAGTCATCTGACCGGGCGAACAGTGAACCCTTGCCCGAATCTATAAGCGGAGACGGAGGATTCGAACCCTCGATACGGCTTTTGACCGTATGCTCCTTAGCAGGGAGTGCCTTCGACCACTCGGCCACGTCTCCGGGCGTCGTCAACTGTCGATGCCGGCTAAGGCGTCATTCTAACCGAATGCGCGAGGTGACTGACGGGCACGGTAGGGCCGGGACAACGGGCATTGGTAGTCGCCCATCGGTGCGGCAGCGGCGCTCCGGTATATTGAGGCCAGCGGCGGGCCGACGGCCCAACCTTCGTCGCCAGGGGATCACGATGACGCCAAGTCGGCCGTTCCAGAACGCCTGTCCGCCCGTGGTTTTGGGACGCCGCCGCCTGGCGGCGCTGGCACTGTTGCTGGCTGCCCTGCCCTGGGCCCCGCGGCCGCTGCTGGCGCAGGTGGTGACGGACAGCTCGTTCGGCCCGGCCACCACGGTCGTCGGGCCGGATCACCAGGTCGGCGCCGCGCTGGGTCGCCAGGCCGGCGCGAACCTGTATCACAGCTTTTCGCGCTTCGATCTGTCGGCGGGGGAATCGGCGACTTTCTCGGGGCCGGCCGGGGTGGCCAACATCATCTCGCGGATCACCGGTGGCCAGGTGTCGAGCATCGATGGGCGGGTGCGATCGGCCATTCCGGGCGCGGCCTTTTTCCTGGTGAACCCGTCCGGCCTGATGGTGGGGCCGAATGCGAGCTTCGAGGTCGATGGCGCGCTGCACCTGTCCAGCGCCCACTGGCTGCGCTTCGCGGATGGCCAAACCTGGCGGACCGACCAGGCCGGCAACACGACGCTGTCGGTGGCGCCGGTCTCGGCATTCGGCTTTGACGAGTCGCCGGCCGGCGCGCTGACCTTGTCGGGCGTGGGCGGCACACTGGCGCCGAACGCGCCGGTGCCGGCCGGGCTGTCGCCAGGCGCCGGCGCCCGCCTGAGCCTGAGCGCCGGATCGATCGCGATCGATGCGGACCGCACGGCGACACTGGGGGCGCCGTACACGCAGATCACCTCGGTCGGGGGCCAGGTGTCGCTGACGGCGACGCGCTCGGCCGGCGAGGTGCCGCTGGATCATCGGCTGCCGGTGACATCGCCGGTGGGCGGCGCCATCGTCATCGGGGGCGCGGCGAACATCCGCCAACTGGGCGGCGCGGGCATCCTGCTGCGCGGCGGGGACATCACGCTGACGGGCGAGGCCCAGGTGTCGGTGTCGGGCACGAACACGGCCGGCGCGGGCCCGATCACCGTGCTGGCGCGCCGGCTGACGCTGCGCGAGGCGGCCAGCCTGCTGGGCTCGGCGTTCGGCGGGCAGCCCAGCGGGAACCTGACGATCGAGGCGGGTGAGCAGATCCTCATCCGCAACGCCGCCGGTGCCAATGTCACCCAGCGCTTTTTGCGGGGTCTGGCCAATTCGGCGGCGCCGGGCACCGGGGGCTCGGCCGGGGCGATCCGGCTGTCGGCGCCGGTCATCGACATCGGTGGCGAAGCGGCTTCGATCGCGACAACCAGCTTTGGCGAGGGTGACTCGGGGGCCGTGACGATAGAGGCAAGCCAGTCGCTACGCATGGCGAACCTGACGCTCTCGACGCTGGCCACCGGCAGCGGCCAGGCCGGAGCGGTGACGTTGCGGGCCCCGGCGATCCTGATCACCGATTCGTCATTCTCGTCGGGTGCGGGCCTGCCCTTTCTCACCGGCTTTACCCAGGTACAGGGACAGGGATCGTTCACCCGGATACTGGGCGCGCAGATCGAGATCGCGCGCAGCAACTTCGATTCGGCGTCCAACAACGCCGGACCGGCGGGCAGCCTCGAGTTGCGCGGTGGCACGATCGTGCTCACCGACAGCCGGATCAGTTCTGCGGCGAACCAGAGCGGCCCGGGTGGTCTGGTCGGCCTGCAGGCCGACAACCGACTGTCGATCACGGGCAGTACCTTATCGGCCGAGTCGGTGGGGACGGGCCGCGGCGGCGACATGGTCTTGAGCGCCCCCGAGATATCGCTCGACGATGTGTTGCTGACGACGGCGACCACCTCCGATGCAGCGGCGGGCAACATCGTCGTCGATGGTCGCCAGGTCGTGCTGTTGTCGAGCCTGGTCACCAGCGACGCGGGCGCGATAGACCCGGTCACCGGTGCGCGTGCGGCGACGCTGGGCGGCAGCGGCCGGATCGGCCTGTGGGCGACGCAATCGCTGCGGATGGATCGATCTGGTGCGACCTCGCGCACCGCGTCGGCCGGCGATGGCAACCGCGTCTGGTTGCGCGGCCCGCTGATGGTGTTGCAGGACTCTGACGTCAGTGCCGAAACCTTCGGGGATGGCGCCGCCGGCTCGCTGCTGATCGAAGGGCAGGACCTGCAGTTGCTGAACTCGCGGGTCGCGACTGCGAATGCCCCGGTGCTGATCGACGGGCAGTGGCGCAATCCGGATGCTGCGGGTCGGGCCGGTGACGTGACCATCCTGCTGGGCGGCGACTTGACGGCCAGCGGCGCATTTGCCGGCGTGAACAGCGCGACCACCGGTCGGGGCAACGGTGGCGATGTCACGCTGCAGGCACGGCTCGTCACGCTGCGCGACGGCGCCACGATCTTCTCGGACAGCCTGGGCACAGGCACGGCCGGCAACCTGCGGATCGACGCGGCCGAGGCCGTGAATCTGCAGGGGGCGCGGATCACCACGCAATCGAGCCGCACCGATGGCGGCAACATCGTCATCAACGCGCCCGACCGGGTCCATCTGCTCGACTCGGTCGTCTCGACCTCGGTTGCCGGCAATGGCAACGGCGGCAACATCACGATCGATCCGCGCTTTATCGTGTTGCAGGGCGCCAGCGCGATCGTCGCGTCGGCGATCGGTGGCAACGGCGGCAACATCCGGCTGACCATTGTCGGCGACGGCGCGTTCGTGCAAAGCACCGACAGCGTGGTCAGTGCCAGTTCGAGCTTCGGGGTCGATGGCAACGTGGACATCATCGCGCCGGCGCAGGACATCCTGGGCTCGCTGAAGGTGCTGGAAGTCGCCTACCTGGACCCGGGCGCGTTGGCCAGGCGCCCCTGCAGCGAAGCGCTGCAGACCGGCCAGGGGCGGTTCATCATCGTCGGTGCCCGGCCCCCCGGCGCGCTGGCCGGTGCCGGCTCCGCGCCGGACAAAGAACCGATTGCGCCACGCCGCACCGCGACCGAGCCGCGGGTGCCCGACCAATGGTTGCTTGCCGGCACGCCGCGCGCCGACTGCCTCGCCCGATGAGGTCCGGCGCGCGGGTTGGAAACAGCCACTCGATGCCATCGTCGGCGAGGCCGCCGGTTCGGTCCTGGCTGTATCGACTGCTGATCGTTGCGGCAGCCGGCCTGGCACAGGCCGCGCCCGCCAGCGCCCAGACGCCCCCCCCGTTGGCCGAGACCGACAGCCTGCAGGTGCGCCGTATCCTGCTCGAGGGCAACACGGTCTTCTCCGACCGACAGTTGCGCGAGGCGGTCACCGGTGCATTCGAGCACCAACGACTGAGTGCGCAACGGCTGCAGGCGCTGCGACGGGCACTGACCCGTTATTACGTGAGCCGCGGCTATGCCAACTCGGGCGCGTTGATTCCCGAGCAAAAGGTGATCGATGGCGACCTGCGGGTCAGCATCATCGAAGGTCGCCTGACCCGGCTCGACTTTCATGGCCAGGCCGGGTTGGACGAGGCCTACCTGCGGCACCGGTTGTCGCCGCTGCTCGGGCAGCCATTGCAGACCGACGCTCTGTACCGGCAGTTATCGCTGCTGCAGGAGCACCCGCTGATCGAGGCGCTGGATGCACGGCTCGATCCGGACCTGGCGCTGGGCCAGGCCCGTTTGTCGGTCGGCATCGTCGAGCGCGGCGGGTGGCAGTGGGGTGTCGGCATCGCCAATGATCGCGCCTCGGGCATTGGCGAGCATCGCGGGTTCGTGCAGCTGGTCCGGCCCAGCCTGACCGGCTGGGGCGATCCGCTGACCCTGCGCCTGGGCCTGACCCGCGGCCTGCGCGACCTGGCGTTGCGCTACGAGCGCGAACTGCGCTGGCGCGACTGGTCGGTACTGGCCGGGTTCGAGCGCAGTTCGTCGACGGTGATCGAGGCGCCGTTCGATGCGCTGGACATCGAGGCGCGCACCGAGAACAGCACGTTGTCGCTGCGCCGGCACCTGCTGCGCGACGATTCGGACGAGATCGCCATCGACCTGGGGCTGTCGGTACGCGACAGCCGCACCTGGCTGCTGGGCGAGCGCTTCTCGTTTTCGCCCGGCAGCATCGACGGCCAGGCGCGATCGGGCGCGGTGGAACTTGGCCACGACTGGTCGCACCGGGGGCTGGGCACGGCACTGGCCAGCCGCGTGGCACTCAGGGTCGGCATCGAGGCGTTCGGATCGAGCACCGCGCCGGCGCAGCCGGACACGCACTTCGTGAGCCTTGGCGGACAAGCCCGGTACGCGCGCCGCCTGGGTGCGGGCAAGGACCAGCTGGTGCTGCGCCTGGCCGCCCAGTACACGGCGAACCCGCTGTTGGCCAGTGAACAGTTCACGATCGGCGGGGTGTCGTCGGTGCGCGGCTATCGCGAGAACCGCCTGGTCCGCGATCGGGGCGCCAGCGCCTCGATCGAGTGGCGTCGGCCGTTGCTCGAGGGCACGCTGCCGGCGGGGCTGGGTGCCGGCCCGGCCCAGCTACAGGGGGTGCTGTTCGCCGATGTCGGCACCGGCACGCTGGTCGGGCGCCAGGCGATCGGCCCGCGAAGCCTGGCGAGCATCGGTGCCGGCCTGCGGCTGCTGGCGGCGAACGGGCTGTCCGCCGAGATCTTCTACGGCCACGGCCTGGGCGACGTGCCGTCGGCCGGCAACAGCCTGCAGGATCGCGGTCTTCACTTTCGCCTTGTGTTTGCCGGCGGCTGACCGGCAGCGCTGGCAGGCAGCACGAGTCGCTGCACGACCGACAGGCCGGCACGTTGCTGGCTCGCCGCATCGGCCAGGCCCACCTGGTCCAGCAACGCGGTCCACATCCGGTTGAGCAGGGGATCGTCGGGCGCCTCGCGCACCCGCGCCGCCAACGCCTCGATCGCGTCGTACCAGAGCCCGTCGCCGGCCAGCGCGGCCACATCGTCGTTGGCGCCCTGTTTGCCGCCACCCACCGATCCAGGCTGCCCCAGCCGCTTGATCACCCGGAACTGACCAGCTCCGGCCCCGGCCATCGCCGACGGACACGGCCACCGACCATTGGTACTCGATGCCCGGGCGCAGGTTGACCGCGCTCGATCTCACCGGCATCTCGACCAGCCCGGCCTGCAGGCGCGCCGGCAGCTCGATCTCGAGCAACGGCTCGATCGCCGCCGGGTCCTGGATGGTCAGGCGTACGCGCCCGTCGATCGGACGCGTGGCATTCCAGTAGAGGCTGGGCTGCGGTTGCAGCGTGAGCCCGGTGTGATCGGGCGCGATCACGGCGATGGCCAGGCTTTCGTCGGCGCTGCCGCGATTGGGGGTCCCGAGCAGGCGGGCCGGTGCCGCGTTCTCGCCGGCCGGTGGCACGTAGCGCGGCATGTCCTGGCCGGGCGCCGCGGCCGTGGCCGGCACTGGCGCGCATGACAGCGCCAACAGCAGCAGCCACCGGCGCACGGCCGGCCGCTGACTAAGACTCGGTATTAGGCCTGCAGCGATCATCAGCGCCCGTTGCCAATGAGGGTGAACACGGCCCAGTATGCCGGATGATCGAAGCGCCGATCGGACAAAAGCCTCGTTTGCGCCTGTTGCAGCGCGGCCGCCTTGCCCTTGCGCTGGGCAAACAGCGCCTCGTAGAACGCCCCCAGCAACTCGGCGCTGGCCCGATCATCGACCGGCCAGAGACTGGCCAGCACACTGCGGGCGCCGGAGCGCACCGCCGCGCCGGCCAGCCCCAGCGCGGCCCGTTCATCACCGGCCGCGGTCTCGCAGGCGCTCAGCGTCAGCAGTTCGAGCGGGCGCTGGCGAAACCGCCCCGCGCCGATGACACCGGCCAGTTCCTGCAGCGTGATCCGGTCATCGTGGGTGAGCACGAAGGTACGATCCGGGTTGGCCGCGAACTGCGCGTGCGAAGCCACGTGCACCACTGAATGCGGCGTGTTTCGCATCTCGGTCACGAAGACCTGGCGGCTGAACTGCGCATCGAGCAACCTGCGCCCGCCGGTCAGGCGGTGCACCTGTCCGATCTCGGCACCGACATTGCGCAGCGCCGCAAAGCCCTGGACGGCCTCGCCCACACCGGCCACCAACGCAGAACGGGGGGCATCGCCAAACGGCTGGCTGTCGGTCAGCGACAGGCCCGGCGTCACCGACAGCGCGTAGCGCTCGACCAGGAAGCGCTCGCCATCGTGCAGGGCCGCCACCGGCACCGCGCGCAACGAGCCTTCCGGAATCACGATCAGCTCGGTGATCCCCTGCTGGGCCAGGACCTCCTGCACCGGCTCGATCAACCAGCGATGCAGTTGCCGCGCCGGGCGCAGGAAGCGTCGGTTGGTACGCTGCTCGAGCAGTTCGCGAAATGCCTCGACCTGTTCGTCGAACCGGTCCCTCGCCACCGGCACTATCCTGCGGATCGTGCGCTCGCCAATGGTCAGCAACAATTCGAGCCTGTCATCGAACACGATCGGATACAGCGCGGCCACGCCGTGCGGCAGTTGCTCGAGCGAGGTGATCCGTGCCTGCAACTCGGTGACGCAGTCATCCTGGAAATAGTCGCGCAACTCGGCCGCCTTCGATTGCTCGATCCGCTGGCGGGCTTCGTGCACCAGTGCGGTGGCCGCGGCGCTGTCGTCGCGGGCCGCTGACTGCAACAGCAGGTCGGCCAGCTCGAGCGGCAGGCGCCCGGAGACCGCGAACGCGATCGGCGCCGCGCCGGCCTGTCGCAAGTCGTCCAGCGTCTGGGCGGCCACCCGGTACTGGTCGATCGCCTCGGCCCGGCGCCCCTGCCCGCGTAACGCCGTCGCGGCCGCCCACTCCCACTGGTAGCGCAGCGTCGGCCAGGCCTGCGAGGCGAAGATCGCCCGGCGGGCCTGGCGCAACGCGCCGTCCCAGTCGCGCCGGCCCAGCAGTGCCTGGGCCTGGCGCCCGCTCACCAGCGCGCCGGCGTACGGGTTGTCCAGCGTCGTCGCGATCGCCGCGGCGCGATCCAGCGCCTGTCGCGCGGCCACCGGGTCGGTCGGCGAACGGGCATCGGCCGACAACAGCGCCGATGTCCGGAGCAACTGCTCCAGGCGTCGCAGGCCGGCCCGGTCATCGTCGGGCAGCCGGGCCAGCGCGGCCCGCGCATCGCCCGCATCGAGCGCCGCATCGACAGCGGCCTCGAGCACCGACGGACCGGCGCCGGGCCGCGCGGCCAGTTGCCCGAGGGTATCGCGCAGCGCCGCGGCCCGCGCCGAGTCGCCCCGGGCCGCGGCGAGTCGCGAGTCGGTCAGCAGCAGCCCGGCCTGAATTGCCGCGTCCGTTGACGGCGCCAGCCCGGCAGCCGACAAGTGCTGCCGGGCCAGCGCCAGGTCGGCGGCAACCGAGTCGTAGCGGCGCGCCGGCAGATCCAGGATCGCCCGCTGCAGCAACGCGCGCGCGCGCAGCGCATCATCGATCGCACCGTCCGTTGCCAGCAGCGGCGCGAGTTGCTCGCGGCCCGCCTCCGGGTGGCCTTGCGCCACCTGGGTGCGCGCCAACAGCAGCCGCCATCGGCCGGTGTCCGCCTCTGCGCCCGCCCCGTCCAGCAGGTGCTCCAGCCGGTCGACGAGTTCGGCATGCCGACCCTGCTCGAACAGCCGGTGCAGGTCATCGGCTGCGCCGGCCGGCGCGGCAACGGCCGGCAGCCCTGCCCCGTTTGCCAGCGGCGCGGCCGCGGTCAAGGCCACCAGGCAAAGGCCGGCAACCAGCCAGGCGCACGCAGCACGGCCAGCGGTCTGCCCGGCACTCATCTGGCACCCACCGTCGGCGACAGCGTTCGCACCCTGCAGGTGCGCGGCACACGGGGCCAACGCCAGCCCGGCACCGCGATGTCCTGTACCGGCGAATCGGCGGCATCATCGGCGATCCAGACTTCGTCGCACTGGCCGGCCAACCAGGCGAGCGCCGCACCCGGTTCGGCGGGTACGGGTCGTTGCGGGCCGCGCGGCAGATCGACCGAGCGGGCCAGGCCGGACAGCCCGCTGACCAGTTCGTCGCAGGATCGATCGGCTTCGCGACGCCGCACCATGTCCAGGCCGCCCCCTGCCTCGGCGCCGACCGCGCCCCGGTCGCGAAACACCACCAGATGCCCGCCCCCGGGATTGGCCCGCACCTGCGCATCGAGCGCCGGCAGCAAGGCGGCGAGCACCCGCAGATCCGGCGCCCGCGGCACCGCCACCCAGATCGCGAGGTGCGACGGCCCGGCCACCGACGATGCCCCGGCCGGGCCGCCGGCACCGACCAGCCGAGCCGGCAGCGCCTGCGCGATCGCCGCGGCCGAGGCCGGCGTCAGCTCGTGCCCGATGACCAGGCCGAGCCGCCACTGCGGCAGCGCCGGGCACTGTCCGTCACCGTCGGTGCCGTCGCGCACCAGTTGTTCGACGATGGTTTCGAACTGCACGATGTCTTTCTTCTGTTCTTCGCCGAGCGCATCGAAATCGGTCAGGCAGTCGTGCAGTTGGCGGCGGTCGTTGCGCACTGCATCAAAGCTCCAGCCGGCCAGGCGTTTGTCGGCCGACCAACTGGCATGCTCGAAGCGCGCAACGAACGCCTTCTGGGGCTCGTCCAGCCGGGGCGCCACCGACAACACGGGCGCCCCGGGCGCCACGTGGTAGCCCAGCGCTGCCAGCTTGACCGGGAAGTTCTCGATCGCCCGCCGGTTGGCCTCACGCAATTGCTCGGTGAGCGCGGCCCAGGGCCTGGTCCCCGGCTCGGCCAACGCCGAGCGGCGTGACTGCGCGCCGAATCGCGCGACATAACCCTCGTGCAGGCGTTCGGCCTGCGCCTCCTGCCAGTCGCCCAGGCATTGCGACGTACACAATGCCGACTGCGATCCGAACGGCTCGATCACCTCGTCGGCGCGCGCAGCTGGCGACAGCGGCTTGATTGCTGCGAGCCAATGCCGCGCATTGTCCAGGCGCACGAACATCGGCACCTGCCAGTCCAACGCGATCCGCGAGCGAACCCGCAGGCGCTGCGCCACCTTGAACGCGTCGATATCACGGGCCGCGAACACCATGATCGCCGTCTGCTGCTCGGTCGGCGACCATCGCGCCTGCGCGTCGGCGCCGGGTACCGTCGGCAATGGCCAACCATCGATCCCGGCCGTGACGAAGCGGACCGAATCGAACAGATCGCCGGCCCCCGGATGGCTTTGCAGCAACTGCCGGCGAGCCTGCGCGGGATCTTCGACCATCACGGTGACCCGCAGGCCGGCGCCTTGCACCGGCGGGCGCATCCGCAGGCCGAGCACGAGCAGCGCCTGCGCATAGGCATCGAACCCGGCAAAGAGCCAATGCGGATCGGCCACGCTGCCATACCAGCCCTGCAACAGGAACGGATGGGTGGAGAGCAGCGTGCGGCTGGCCAGGTGCGGCAGGCTCACCGGCCGCAGGCGGATCGAGTCGCGCCCCTGCAGGGTCTCGGACAGGCCATCGACCAGGTTCAGTTCTTCGAGGTGGGTGATGATGACCAGCGGCTGCCGGCGGGCGCGCCCGTCGGCCAGCCCGATCAGCTTGTGCGAGATCTCCAGGTTCAGCGCGTCGCTGCCCGCGGCAATGATGACCCGCTCGGCATCGGGCGCGGACATCGCCTCGAGCGTCGATTCCAGCACCGGCTTGCCCGACAGGTACAACGGCAGGCGGCTGTTCGGCGGCCGCTCGAAATCGTGGGCATCGAGGTCCGGCTCATCGGTCATCAGCACCCGGGTGCGGGTCGCGTAGTCGCGCATGAACGCCTGCGCCTGCTCGCCGGAGCCGACGATCAGCGTGTGCCCACGGGCCAGCCGGCAAAGCAGGCGGCGCCAGGAGAATTCGAGCCGGGGCACCAGGAAGGCCACCAGCGCACTGAACAGGAACAGCACGCCCACCCAGCGGCCGGTCTCGAGAAACGGGTCGCCCTGCGCATCGGGAACCCCCAGGCGCAGGATGCGCAGCGCCTGGTACAGCAGGTCGCTGAAACCGCCCGCCGATGACAACGCGCCGGCATCGAGGCGCGCAAACCCGATCATGCCCAACACCACGCTGCCGACCCCCAGCCAGAAGGTCAGCCAGCCGATGCGCCGGCTCATGGTGCGGGTGACCGATTTCAGCATCTCGCGTTCTCCGTGGTTGGCGCGCTGGCCAGTTGCGACAGCAACCGCTCGACAAAGTCGGGCTGGGCCGCGTCGAGGTACTGACCTTGCGCAGGTAGCGCTCGGGGATGGTCACCGCGCCGCGCACCACCGGCACCATGCTCAGGCGGCCCTCGATGCGCAACTGGTCGGCGATCTCGAGCTCTTCGCGACAATAGGCGCGCTCGAAGTAGCCGGCCGTGAAGACCGGCACGACCCGCAGCGATCCGAGCAAGGCCAGTTCGATCTCGCGCTTCCACTGGCGACCCGGGCGGATCGAACGCTCGTCGAAAAACACCCGGTAGGCCTTGCCGTCCGCCCGCCGCAGCGCCGAGATCGGCCGCACGATGTGCTCGCGCACCCAGGCCAGGTGCTCGGGGGGCTCGTGGGCGTAGCTGATGAACACGTCGTACTCGATCGCCGATTCACCGTGCGCCTCGGGCACCGCCATCTGCAGCGCCGCATCGCTCTGCTGCTGGCGGGCCACCACCCACAGGGCCAGGCTGATCACCGCGGCACCGGCAATCGGCAGCGCAAGCGGCGCGACCCGGTCGGCACTGAGCAATACCTGGAAGACCACCGCCCAGGCCACGCAGGCGGCAACCAGGCCCAGCAGGGCCAGCCTGACCGCCCGGCGCGACCACCGGGCCACAGGCACCTGCCGGCGCATCTTGCGAAACCAGCGACGAAGACACCCAGCGCGGTCATGCCGGTCAGGCCGGTGATCAGCACCGTCGCCACCGGCCGGTTCAGCGGCAGCGGGTAACCTGCCTGGCCCATCCGTTCGGCGATCGTATACGCGACCAGGATAGGGCCCGGCACCTGCAACACGTTGTCCGAGTCGGCGTCCAGGCTGCCGATCACCAGGATCTCGGCCGCTTGCAGCGAGGCGGGCAGCGCGAGGGGCAGCTCGCCCTCCGCGAGGTCGGCCAGCGCGACCCGCTGCGCCGCCGGCACCTGTCCGTGGTACGGAAAGATCCGCTGGACATCGGCCTCGTCATCGGCGGCGGCGCGGCCGGCCACCTGGGGGCCAGCGCCCGCACCTGCTGCCTGCCCCCGGCAGGGCGCCGGCCGGGATCTCGATGACAGGCCGGTAACTGAGCAGCCCGTTGCGATGCTCGATCAACGTGTGCCCGGCGCCATCGAACACCTGCTCGTACAGGAACCGGTTGTGCTGGTCCCGGAAATCGGCGCGCAAGCCGCCATGCCGCCCGAGCACGTTCAGCGCGGCCCACACCCGCACGCCACGGGCCTGCAGTGCCCGCACCGCGCGGGCCAAAGCCTGTTCGCCGGCCGGATTGGCCGAGAACCAGATGTCCAACACGACATGGCGGGGCGGCCGGGGCGAGTCGGCGAGCGCCTGCAGCAGCCTGGCCAGCCCCGCACGGTAGGGGCCCGGGTCATCGGCGAGCCGGGTCGCGTCCGGATACGGCAGGTCGGCCAGCATGATCGACTCGGGCAGGCTGACGACTGCATCGCCGACCACCGATCGGTAGACGGCGGCATCGATCGCCCTCGCCCAGCCGCCGGCGGTCATCGCCACCATCACCATCGCGAGCAGAGCCAGGCAGGCCAGCGCCTCGCGCCAGTGCCGATGAAAGCGAGAGCCGGTGCCCTCGCTCACCGCGCCGCCAGCCGTTGCCGCATTGCCGCCGCCCGCCCGGCGAGACGTTCGGCCCGCGCGAGGTCACCCAGGACGCGCAGTGTGCGGGCCGCCTCTTCCAGCGCGTCTGCCCATTCGGGATGACCGGTCTGGGGGTGCACCCTGGCCATCATCGCCAATGCCTGTTGCTGGATCGCCCAGGCCGCCGGCACCTGCCCGGCCGCAGCCAGCAGCCGGCCGCGGATCGCCAGGCCATCGGCGATCGCCGGATGATCGGCGGGCCCGCGCAGCCGCCGCTGCAGGGCCAGCGCCTGCTCGCTGCTGCGCAGCGCATCGTCCCATCGGCCGGCCCGCTCGTCGAGCAGCGCCAACGCGGTGAGCACCGCCGACTGCTCGGCTTCGCGTCCCGTCGCGACGCTGCCGGGCGCCGCCGCTCGTTGGTGGAGGGCCAGCGCCGCCGACAGGTGGGCACGTGCGCGCGGCAGTTGCCCGGCATCGATCAGCGCCCGGCCCAGGTTGGCCTCGCTCTGGGCCACCGCCCACTGGGCGCCCCCGGCACGCAACGAGCGGCGCAGCGCCAGTGCCTCTTCGTGGGCCGCGACCGCGCGAGCCGGCCGGCCCCGGGCGCGCTCGGCAAGTCCCAGGTTGTTCAGTGCGTTCGCGCGCCGGGCGATACCGGCCGGCGATGCATCGCCCCGCCGCTGCAGCGCACTGCCCAGGTCGCGATAGGCAGTGGCCGCGGCATCGAACCGCCCTGCCCGATAGGCGATCGCCGCGCGCGCGTCCAGCGCCAGCAGCAGCTCCGTGGAAACCGGCGAATCGCTGCCGGCCTGCGCCTGTAGTGCGGCCACGGCCTGGCCTGCCCGTTGCTGCGCCTCCCCGGTATCGCCGCCCGCCGCCGCCACCCGGGCCAGGCCCGTCAACGCGGCGGCGCGCAAGGTCGCCGGAGCGTCGTCGCCCAGCCGGCCGATCATCGCCAGCGCCCGCCGCAACGCCTGGCGCGCCTCGGGCAGGCGCGCGGCACGCTCGTGGATGTCCCCCAGGCGGACCAGGCCGGTGGCAATGTCGGTATCGTCATGACCGGGATAAGCGGTCTGCCAGATCGCCAGCGAGCGCTCGGTGAGCAAGAGCGCCTCGTCCGCCTGCCCGGTCGCCAGCCGCAGGATGGCCAGGTTGCCCAGGCTGGCGGCGATCGACGGGTGCAGGCCATCGGGATGCAGTTGCCGGCGCATCGCCAGCGCGGCTTCCAGTTCCCGCCCGGCGTCCTCGAAACGCCCCGCTTCACGCAGCGCGCTGCCGTAGGCATCGACCGCATCGGCCAGCCTGGCATCCGGCCCGTGCCTGAGCGTCAGTCGCAGAATGGGCAATGACCGCTCGTGCCAGTGCAAGGCCGCATCGAGCCGGCCCAGACGTCGCCAGGCGACCGCGAGGTTGGTGCGCACGAGCGCGGTGAATGTGTCGTCGGCCTTCGTCAGCAACGCCTGCAGCCGCTGCCCGGCCGCCTCGAAGTCGGCCGCGGCCTGCGTCAGCGCCCCGGTGGCGAGCCGGGCGGCCGCCCGATGATTCAGGCACCGGGCCATCGCGTCCGGCGGCGCCCGCCCACCGGCCAGGCGCTCGCATTCGTTGCCCAGCGCCAGCACTTCGCCGGGCCGCCCGAGCGCCTGCAGCACGGTGAGCAGGTTGTCGAGCGAGCGCCATTGCGATGACGTGTCCGCTGTTGTGCGGGCCGATTCCCACTGGCCCCGGTAATAGGCCTCGGCCGCCGGCCGACCGTCAAAGCGCAACGCCCGCGCCACGGCCAAGGCGTCGAACCGGGCCGATTCATCGGCGGCCAGGTCGGTGGCACGGAACAGGCCGGCAATGTCCAGGCCGGGCTCGCGCGCGCTCCCTGGACGATGGCGACCCCCGGCTCATCGACGACGACCCGGCCTTCGCGCACCGCGACGTCGACCCGGCCATCCGGCCCCCAACGACGGTGAACTCGGTGCCCTTGACACTGGCGACGATCTGCTGGTGCCGTACGCCGAAAAATCCAGCGCCTCGCGAATGCCCAGGCCTATCGAGCCGCCGAGCAGCTCGATCAGCGTGCCAGGGCCGGCCCCTGCGACAGACGCACCCGGCTGTCGGGCGCGAGCCGAAACCGGTTGCCCGCCTCGCTGACCAGCACCAGGGCCACCCCGGCCGGGGTCGCGATGTCGGTGCCCGGCGCGATCACGCGCCCCAGCTGCAGCGTGACGCTTTGCGCGCTGACACTGCCCGGCGCGATCAACTTCACCGACCCGGCCGAGCCGACGGGGCTGCCGCGAAACACGATCTGCTCCACGACGACCGACTGCGCCGCAACCGGCGCCATCGCAACCAGCATCAGCGCGCTCGAGACCAGCGCGGCCGACGCGATTCGGGCCGCGTGCCGCGGGCCACGACGCGGGTCGAACACCGGTGAGGGCGCCATCGTCAGCCGATCCGGCTCGTGCTGACCGGCTTGCCCACGACCCACGACGCCAGCACCAGCCCAAGCAGCAAGGCCAGTGACGCGAACTTGGCCAGCCCGAACCACGGCACCAGCCAGACCAGGACGTCGGTCAGCCACGAGGCCTGCCCGGGCGTGGCCAGCCAGGCGAGCAGGCTCATGTTCTCGAGCAGATCGAACCCGGGGCAGTACCAGAGCGGCAGCATGCCGACCTGCGCCACCCGCCGCCGTCGCCGCGCGGTGTCGGCCCACGCGTACAGGCGCCGCTGGGCATGGGTCGACAGGTAGGCCAACAACACCAGGAAGGCGGGAATGAACAAGGTGTCGGCCGCCAGCATGTAGCCCAGGTTGCTCGCGTCGGTGCGCTCGAGCAACGCCCGAAACCCGTCGCCCCACTGCCCGGTCAGGCCGGCGACCAGCCGGTAGGCATTGCAACTGAGGCCGCCTTCGAGGCGCGCGCACAACACGCTCTCGTAGAGCCCGATCCCCAGCAGGAACAACCCGGCCAGGCCCATCACGCCCCAGAAACCGCGGCGCCGCCAGATCGCCTTCCAGATCGTCGAGGCCTCGGGGTTCTCGAGCCCGGCAAAGGTACGCTCGCGGTGCAGCGCGCTCGGGTGCACCGCGTGTCGCGCGGGTGCGTCGCGTTCGGCCAGGCCGATCAGCGACCAGATCGGTTGATCGAAGGTCTGGTCATGGGCGGGGGCGAGCGGATCGCCGCGACACTCGCGCAGGCGGCGTGTATCGACCCGCAGGCCGGCGCGGATGGCCGCACGGGCGATCCATTGCAATGCACAGTTGGACAGCCCGGCCTCGGCATACGAGCCACCGACGTCGCTGTGCACGCCGGCAAACCAGCGCTGCTCTATCGTCTGGTGCGGATCGCACTGTTCGGCATACAGCCTTGGCCGGTAATCCTGGCGACACTCGTGCAGCGAAACCGCGTGGCGGACATGGGCGAAGCGCTTGCCACTGATCGACGTGTTGTTCGAGATCTGCAGGTTGCTGGCGATGCCGACGCTCTCCACGGTGTCCCACACACCGACGAAGTGCACGGTCGGCAGGCGCGAGGCAGGCACGAACGAGGCGCGGATATCGGCCGCGATCTCGTCGCGGGACGGCCCCTTGCGACGGCGCTGCGGATTGCTGAAGTAGGCCTGCACCATGCTGGGAATCAGCGAGGTCATACTGACGGGCACCAGGCCGAACATGTTGATCAGGCCGCCGACCGAGCGCGCCGCGAACGCACCGCGCGAGAAGCCGAACAGGAAGATCCGGTCGCCGGGCTGGAAGTTGGTGCAGATGAAAAGGTAGGCCTCGGCGATCTGGCCGTAGATCCCCCTGGCCAGCGCGAAGCCGAGCACACGCTGGAACCGGTAGATCAGGGATTCGATCGGGTCGTTCAGCGGCAGGCCGTCATTGCTGCCGACACCGGGATCGTAGTAGACGATCTGCTTGTGGTCGGCCAGTGACAGGCGCGCAAGCTTGACCACGTTGGTGTCGCGGCCCTCCCCCCATAGATTGTTCGTCCCATCACAAAAAACTGCGATGTTGCGCATCGATGCTCCCCAAGGACGACCGTCACGGCGCGGACATCGATCGGGACACCATCAGAAGCGCCAGACTGTTCCCCTAGTCGACACCCTATCGATTCCGGCACCGACTGTAACACTTTGACCAGGCGTCGGTCAGGCCGCCGGCTGCTCCAGCCCGAACGCCTTGTGCAGCGCCCGTACCGCCAGTTCGAGGTACTTGTCGTCGATGACCACCGAGATCTTGATCTCCGACGTGCTGATCATCTGGATGTTGATGCCCTCTTCGGACAGGGTCTTGAACATCAGGCTGGCGATGCCGACATGCGAGCGCATGCCGATGCCCACGACCGACACCTTGCAGATCTTGCGATCACCGATGATCTCGGCCACCCCGATGTCGGGCTTGACCGTGCTTTCCAGCAACGCCAGCGCCTTGTCGTACTCGTTGCGATGCACGGTGAACGAGAAGTCGGTGGTGCCATCGATCGACTGGTTCTGGATGATCATGTCCACGTCGATGTTCGCCCTGGCCACCGGGCCCAGGATGCGAAACGCCACGCCCGGCGTGTCGGGCACCCGGGTCAGCGTGATCTTGGCTTCGTCCCGGTTGAATGCGATGCCCGAGATGACGGCGTTTTCCATGGCTTGCTCTTCTTCGAAGGTGATCAGGGTGCCGGATTCGGCTTCGATGTCGACCGCGATGTCGGGCGGCGTCAGGCTGGACAGCACACGCGTCTTGACCCGGTACTTGCCGGCGAACTCGACCGAGCGGATCTGCAACACCTTCGAGCCCAGGCTGGCCATTTCGAGCATTTCCTCGAACGTGATGGCGCTCCAGGCGGCGGGCCTCGCTGACCACTCGCGGGTCGGTGGTGTATACCCCGTCGACATCGGTGAAGATCAGGCATTCCTCGGCCTTGAGCGCCGCGGCCACCGCCACCGCCGACGTATCGGAGCCGCCACGGCCCAGCGTCGTGACGTGCCCGTCGTCGCCCAGTCCCTGGAACCCGGTGATGATCACCACCTGCCCTTCGTCCAGGCGCTCGCGCACGCGCGCGTCGTCGATCTCGCTGATCCGCGCCTTGCCGTGCGAATCGTTGGTCCGGATCGGCACCTGCCAGCCGGCGTAGCTGATCGCCCGCACCCCCTGGGCCTGGAGCGCGAGCGCCAGCAGACCCACCGACACCTGCTCGCCGGTGGCGGCGATCATGTCCAGCTCGCGGGCGGTTTCCGGGGTCTGGTCCGAGTTCATTTCACCGGCCAGTGCCAGCAGCCGGTTGGTTTCGCCGGACATCGCCGACGGCACGACCACCATCTGGTAACCGGCGCGGTGCCACTTGGCGACCCGGGCCGCGACATTGCGGATGCGCTCGACCGAGCCCATCGAGGTACCACCATACTTGTGAACGATCAGTGCCATGCGGACCTTGGCCGGGCGGAAGGAAGCGGGGACGCGCCGGAAAGACCCGGACGCTGCAAAAACGCGAAATTATACGGAGTTGTCGGTCAATCCGCCGAGTCGTCGCCGACCCGTCAGCCGGTCGGACGACCGGTCGTGGGCTGCAGGCCGCCGCGATCGGGCTCGAACGAGACGACGATCCGTGCGCCGTCAGCCCCCGTGGGCGCGAACCAGCCGGCATCCATGCCCAGCCCACCGGCATAGAGCACCCGGCCCTGCGCCCGCAGCATCGGCTGGCGGCGGCGGCTCCCAGGCCGGCATGCCGATCGCCTGGCAGTGCTTGCGGATCGGCCGGCTGCCCGCGTCAGCGCGCAGGCGAAGCGATGCCGACATCGCCAGCGGACCGATCTCGAGCGCCAGACCCAGCAACCGCTCGCGCGCGATACCGGGTTCGTCGCCCGAAGCCGGCACGAAGCGCAGCGTGCCGCCCCATTGCGGCAGATCGATCGCCGTTTCGACTCCGCCAGGCCAGCTGCAAACCCGAGGTCGCCGCGGCCGCGGGCCGGGCCGGCCCGCCGGCTCTATCAGGATACGGTCGCGGTAGCGGCGCACCCAGCCACCGTCGTGGCGGATCTGGGCATAGGGCCCGTCGCTGTCGACCAGCTGGCGCAGCATTTCCTGCAGGCGCCGTTGCGTGGGCGGGCGCAGCCCGGCCCCGGCCAGCGCCGAGCGCAGCCATACCGCCTGCACCGGCCCGGCCTGCGCGCGCAACGCCAGGCGGCCCAACGGTTGTCCCCGGTGGCCTTGTCGAGCAACGAGGCCAGTGCCTGCCCGGTCTGCGCCGCCACCTCGCCGGCGCGGCGCACATTGTCGGCAAAGCCGGGAAACGTCTGTTCGAGCAGCGGCAATACCTGTCGGCGTACCGCGTTGCGACGCAGGTGCAGGTCGTCGTTGCTGGGGTCTTCGATCCAGGCCAGGGATCGCTGGTCGGCGTAACGTCGCAACACCGGGCGTCTCAGGTCCAGCCAGGGCCGCAGCCAGCGCACCCCCGGAAATCCATCACCGGGGTCATGCCGGCGAGACCGGCCAGGCCCGCACCGCGTCCCAGATTGAGCAACAAGGTTTCGATCTGGTCATCGGCATGATGGGCCAGCAGCACGGCGCCCGCGCCGTGCGCGTCTGGCCACGTCGAGCAACGCGTCACGTCGCGCCGCGCCGGCCCAGGCCTCGACCCCGTCAGGAAACCGCGCCGGGACATCGAGTCGGCGCACCTCGCAACGGATCCCGTAGGCGGCGCTTCGCGACAGACAGTGCCGTGCCCACGCGTCGGCCTGCGGCTGCAGGCCGTGATGGACGTGACAGCAGACGAGGGTTTCGGGGGAGCGCAAGCCGCGCGAGACATCGAGCAGGACGGTCGAATCGAGCCCGCCGCTGAAGGCGACGACGAGCGCCGCCGCCGGATCGTCAGGCTCGATGAGCCGCCGCAGCGGATCGATCAGCAGCGAGTCGTTCATGTCCTTGCGCGGCACCACGCCGGTCGATCGCGTTCGCGGCTCAGGCGCCCGAATCCTTGAACTCGCCGTAATCGAGCAGTCGGGCCAGTCGGCGCCGGACCAACTCGTCGGGACGCATCAGCACCAGCTCGCGCATCGCGCCAATCAGCGCCTGCTTGAGCGTGTCGATCATCAGCGGCGGATCGCGGTGGGCACCGCCGACCGGCTCCTTGACGATCTGGTCGATCAGGCCCAGCCCCTTGAGCCGGGTCGCGGTGATGCCCAGCACTTCGGCCGCATCGGCTGCCCTCTCGGCGCTCTTCCACAAGATAGCCGCGCAGCCCTCGGGCGAGATCACCGAGTAGACCGCGTGCTCGAGCATGATGACGTTGTCGGCCACGGCCAGGGCCAGCGCACCGCCCGAGCCGCCCTCACCGATGATCGTGGCAATGATCGGCACCTTCAATTCGGCCATCACGAACAGGTTGCGACCGATGGCCTCGGACTGGCCGCGCTCTTCGGCCCCCACCCGGAAACGCGCCGGGGTATCGATGAAGGTGAAGACCGGAATCTGGAATTTCTCGGCAGTGCGCATCAGGCGCAACGCCTTACGATAGCCCTCGGGCCGCGGCATGCCGAAATTGCGCAGGCCGCGCTCCTTGGTGTCGCGGCCCTTCTGGTGACCGATCACCATCACCGGCTGATCGTTCAGCCGGGCCAGCCCGCCGACGATCGACTTGTCGTCCGCATAGGTGCGGTCGCCATGCAGTTCGTGAAAATCGGTGAAGGCCGACCCGATGTAGTCGAGCGTGTAGGGCCGCTGCGGATGCCGGGCAACCTGGGCCACCTGCCAGGGCGTGAGCTTGGCGTAGGTGTCGCGCACGAGGTTGACGCTCTTTTGCCGCAGCGTCTTGATCTCGTCGGCGATATCGACCGCGGAATCATCGTTGACGAAGCGCAAGGCATCGATCTTTTGCTCCAGGTCGGCAATCGGCTGCCTCGAAATCAAGAAACGTAAGCTTCATCGGCGGGGTCGGGCGGGTCCGGGCGGAAACCGCCAGAAAGGGTGGGCAAAAAGGGGAAAGAGCCCGCATTGTAATGGTTTGACCTGGATCACCCGCGAAGGCATGGCGCGTAGCCGACAGCCACGCCAAAGACCCGACGCGCGCCCTTCGGTCAGTGTAAGCGGGCCAGCGGGAGATTGAAGAGCAGGTTCTGCGGTTTGAAGCGCAGCCGCCGCTCCTCGGTCATCGCCAGGCCCAGGTGGACCGGCTTGCCCGCCAGGTCGAGGCGCTGGTCGGCGATGTCGGCAAATTCGAGCCGGCCCAGCAGCAGCAGCCGGCGGTGCTCGTCGGGGCTCAAGGATTCGCCGTTGTACAGGCGGTTCAGGATGGCGGTTGCCTGGGCATCGAGACCCAGGTGCCAGCGCCAGCGGGTGTCGTCGATCTGGGCCACGGTGCGGGCTTTGACCGTGACCCCAGCAGGTGGCCGACCCAGCGCTCGAGCAAGCGCATCAGCGCCGTCGCCCCGGGCCGGCCGTGGGTGATCTCGAGCGCGAAGTCGAACGCCTCGTCGCGCCCGAACCAGTCGGCGGCATTGTCCTCGGTGAGCGTACCTGCAGCGTGGCATCGCGCGGCGACGCCCGCTGGCCGCCAGCAGGCGGCCCAGATCGCCCATGCCCGGATCGGCGGCCTGCGCCAGGTATTCGCTATCGGCGACCACCACCCGGCCATCGTCGAGCATCACCTGTTGTTCGCGAAACCAGATCTCGGCGGCCCGCAGCACGATCGCATCGGTTTCGTCGACCAGCAGGTTGTGCAGGATGATCTGGCAGAGTTGGTCGATGAACAGCGGCGGCACGTCGATCCGCCCCTGGGACTGGGCATCCTTGTGCAGCCGCAGGTAGGCCGACTGCAGGTTGGGGGCGGCCACCAGCCGGTCGCGAAAGCGCAGGAACAGCCGGTAGTTCTCGCCGGCGTCGGCATCGGCCAGCGCGGCCAGTGCCGCCGCCCCGATCGTCTGCCGGGGTGCCTCGAGCAACTGCTCGTGCAGGCGGCGCTCGGCGGCGCACGATTCATCGAGCGGCGCCAGTTCGGGGCGCAGCAGGTAGGCCCGCAGAAAGTCGTCGGTCAGGCCCAGTTCGCCGTGCTCGCCGATGTCCAGCAACGCCAGGCCCGAGTGCACCCAGAAGGCCTTCATCGGCAGTGCTTCAACCGGCGCGGCACATTCAGGCCCGCCGCCAGGTCGTGCCCTGCGCGGAATCCTCGAGCACGATGCCGGCCGCGGCCAGTTCGTCGCGCAGGCGGTCGGCAGCGGCGTAGTCGCGCGCCTGCTTGGCCGCCGTGCGCTCGGCGATCAGACGGTCGATCTGCTCGTCGGGCATTGCGCCGGCGGACCCGCCGGCCGCTGGCTGCAGACCGGTGCGGCGCACCTCGTCGAGCGGGCGCGCCAGCAGCCCGAGCAGGCCGGCCAGTGCGGCGAACTCGGCCCGCAGCGCCGGCGACCGGTCACGGTTGAGTTCGCCCGCCATTTCGAACAACAGCGCCACCGCCTGCGGCGTGTTGAAGTCGTCATTCATCGCGGCGGCGAAGCGCCGGCCCCAGCGGCTGTCCAGGTCGGGCGACACCGGTGCGCCCGCGCCGATGTCGCCGCGCGCCGTGTACAGGCGCAGCAACCCCTGGCGGGCATCGTCGAGGTTGGCATCGGTGTAGTTGATCGGGCTGCGATAGTGGGCCCGCAGCAGGAAAAAGCGCACGACCTCGGCATCGAAGCGCGCGAGGATGTCGCGCACCGTGAAGAAGTTGCCCAGTGACTTGGACATCTTTTCGTCATCGACCCGCACGAACGCGTTGTGCATCCAGTAGCGCACGAACGGCGTATGGTCGCCGGGCCTGCAGATCGATCCCTCGCTCTGGGCGATCTCGTTCTCGTGGTGCGGGAACTGCAGATCCTCCCCCCCGCCGTGGATGTCCAGCGTCTGCCCGAGCAGCGCGCGCGACATTGCCGAGCACTCGATGTGCCAGCCGGGCCGGCCCTCGCCATAAGGCCCCGGCCAGCGGACCTCGGCCGGCTCGTCGGCCTTGCCGGCCTTCCACAGCACGAAGTCCAGCGGGTCCTGTTTGCCGGCATCGACCGCCACCCGCTCGCCGGCGCGCAGATCGTCCAGCGACTTGCCCGACAGCCGGCCGTACCCGGCAAAACCGCGCACCGAGAAATTCACGTCGCCATTGCCCGCCCGGTAGGCCAGCCCGTTCTTTTCGAGCTCGCCGATCATCGTGAGCATCGCGGGCACATGCTCGGTGGCGCGCGGTTCGGCATCGGGCGGCTGGATGCCCAGCGCGGCCTCGTCCTCGTGCATCGCCTCGATGAAGCGATCGGTCAGCGCGCGGATGCTGGAGCCTGCCTCGACCGCCCGCCGGATGATCTTGTCGTCGATATCGGTGATGTTGCGCACGTAGGTGACGTCGTAGCCGCTGGCACGCAGCCAGCGCTGCACCAGGTCGAACACCACCATGACCCGCGCATGGCCCAGATGGCAGTAGTCGTAGACCGTCATGCCGCAGACATACATCCGGACCTTGCCCGGCTCGATCGGCTCGAACGCCTGCTTGCTGCGGCTGAGGGTGTTGTAGATCTGGAGCATGGACACGTGAACGGCCAGGAGCCGATAAGGTCGGCGCCCGGCACATTGCTAGAATCGGTGGATGAAATCCAGTATAGCACCGGCATTGCTGCTCCTTCTGGCCCTGACCGGCGGTTTGCCGGCACATGCCCAGGAAACCTCCCAGACGCGCGACGACGCCGGCCGCCCGGCTCGTCAGCAGGCGCTGGAGCTGGCCAAGATCCGCGACCTCATCGATCGCAAGCGCCCGCGCGACGCGGTGCTGGCCGCCGAGGCGGCGATGAAGCGCTTTCCCGAGAACACCCAGTTGCGTTTCCTGCTCGGTGTCGCACAGACCGATGCCGGCCAGGCCGAACAGGCGATTGCCACGTTCGAGGCCCTGAACCGCGACCACCCCGAACTGGCCGAGCCGTACAACAACCTGGCGGTGCTGCACGCCTCGCGCGGCGACCTGATCAACGCGCGTGCCGCGCTCGAGCAGG
This sequence comes from Burkholderiaceae bacterium, assembly GCA_041396665.1. Taxonomy (GTDB): domain Bacteria; phylum Pseudomonadota; class Gammaproteobacteria; order Burkholderiales; family Burkholderiaceae_E; genus JAUIAI01. Next base: position 67,459 of record JAWKYE010000017.1, on the reverse strand, counting down.
CGGTGCGCGTGGTGCCCGACTACGGACTGGCCTACGAGAACCTGGGCGACGTCTACCTGCGTCTGACCGTCGAAGCCTATGAGCGTGCGAGCAACGCGGCCAAGCCCAGCCGCCCGGCGCGCAAGAAACTCACCCTCACCCGCCAGCTGCTCGAGCAGCTCAATCCCGCGCCCTGAGCGCTGCAGGCCCGTTCGGGTCTGTCTCTGTTCCTACCCCTGGAGAACGCATGAAACTCAAACTTCCCTTGATCGGTGTCCTCGCGTTCGGCGTGGCCATGACGGCCGGCGGCGCCGGCGCGGCCGAGAACCCGCGCGTCGCCATCGATACCTCGATGGGCAAGATCGTCGTCGAGCTGTACCCGGACAAGGCGCCCAAGTCGGTCGAGAATTTCCTGCAATACGTCAAGGACGGCCACTACAACGGCACGATTTTTCACCGGGTCATCGGTAACTTCATGATCCAGGGCGGCGGCTTTGGCACCGATTTCTACCAGGGCAACATGCGGCCCAAGCCCACCCGTGCGCCGATTCCCATCGAGAGCAAGAACGGCCTCAAGAACGATACCGGCTGGCTGGCGATGGCCCGCACCAGTGATCCGAACTCGGCCACGTCGCAGTTCTTCATCAACACGGTCAACAACGACGGCCTGAACCATCCGGCGCCCGACGGTCACGGCTACGCGGTGTTCGGCAAGGTCGTCGAGGGCATGGATGTCGTCAAGGCGATCGCGGGCACGCCGACCGGCAACGTCGGCCCGATGCGCGACGTGCCCAAGGATACCGTCGAGATCACGTCGGCCACGCAGCTTGACAAGTAATCCGGCGCAACCGGGCGGGCCCCTGCCTGCCCGGCTCGAGCTGCCGGCCGACGCACGCGTGCTGGTGGCGTCGGACATGCACCTGGGCGACCACGACCCCGCGACCGCCCGCTGGTTCGGCTCGGCCTTGGGCGACCGACTGGGCGATGCCGACGGGCCGCACGGATTCAGCCACCTGCTGTTGCTGGGCGATCTGTTCGAGGGCTGGGCCGGCGACGATGCACCCGACCAGGTGTCACGGGCCTTCCTGGCCACGTTGCGCGATATCGCCGCCAAACGTGCGGTCTTCGCAATGCACGGCAACCGCGACTTTCTGCTCGATGTGCCACTGCCGGATCCGGATCACGCCGGTTTCACCGCGCAGACCGGCGCACGACTGCTCGCCGACCCCTGCCTGCTGGTCATCGGCCAGAACCGGCTGCTGATTGCGCACGGCGATGCCTACTGCACCGACGATGCGGCCTACATGGCGTTTCGGGCGCAGTCGCGAACCCCGCATTGGCAGCAGCGGTTTCTGTCGGCAACCGCCGCGCAGCGCCAACAGACGGTACGCGAGATGCGTGCCGACAGCCGCCAGCACCAGGCTGACGCATCGCCGATGATCGGCGACGTGAACCAGGCGGCCATCGATCGGACGATGAGCCTGGCCGGTGTGGCGACGATGATCCATGGCCACACCCATCGGCCGCAATCGCATCGCTGGACCCATGCCGGCCAAACCCGCACCCGCCACGTGCTGTCCGACTGGGACGTGGCCACTGCGCGCGGCGGCTTTCTGTCCCTGTCCGCCCAGCGCATCGAACGGTTGGCGCCAACGCCACCAGGCGGCTGATTCAATCGGCGCTGATCAATCGAACAGCGTGATCAACGAGGTGCGTTGCAGCACCGGGTCGACCCTGGCAAGCGCCGCCTCGTCGAGACCGGCGCGCGCCTCGCGCAACCAGCGCAGGCACTTGGCCTGGTAGGGAAAAGGCTGCTGGACCCACGGCTGGCCGTCCACCTCGGCCCGCACCTCCAGTTCGTCCGCGGCGATCGCCCGGGCATTGGCCAGCATCACCGGCGAATAGACACGCGCCATCTCGGACAGAATCGCCAGCAGCGTGTCGGGCAGGGCCTGCACATCGAACCAGTCGCCGGGCTGCGGGTCTTCGCCGCTGAGGTCTTCCATCTGGCTGACCCAGGCATAGACGCGTGGCGCCCGCTCCAATGCGACCGCCATCGGGGTCGGGTCGAACTGCACCAGCTGCGTCAACTGGCCAAAGACCGCAAAATCGCCCGCGCCGGGACGCGCGCCCATCAGGTACGGATGCTCACGCAGGTGCGCGTTCAGCAGGTCGAGAAAACGACCGTAGCTCGCCTCGATCACCGGGCCGGTGGTCTCGTTCGAGCCCACCACCGGCAGGCGGCTGATCTGCCGGGCCGCAAAGGCGCGGCTCAGCTTGGCGATGACCTCGTCTGGCTGGGACAGGCCGCGCCAGTAAGGCAGCACCTTGGACGAGCGCTCGATGTCGGGCGCGAACGCCCAGCGGTAGTGAAACATCGCCTTGGTCAGCCACTCGTCGGCATAGTCCTCCAGCAACATGTCGACCAGGGCCAGCGCCGGATCGGCGGGCACCAATGAACGGCCACTCCAATCGCGCTCGAGGCGGCGGATCAACGGGCTGGAATCGGTCACCGGCTGCAGCGCACCGTTCTCGTCAGGGTAGTAGAACGTGGGCAGCAGCGGCACCTTGGCCGCCGGCAGACCCAGGCTCGCCACCCGCAGGCGGCTCAGGAAGTGATAGGGAATGCGCCGGTAACGCAGCACGGCCAGCATCTTGCGGGTGTACGGCGAGCCGGGCGCACCACTGATCTGTACGGCATCGTTTCGGGACTTCATCTGGGGGCTCCTGGGGTCAGTCGACCATCTTGCTCAGTTGCGGCGCGTCGATCGGCGGACACTCGGCCTCGATATCGGCGCCCATCTCCTTGAGCACACACTTGAGTTCGGCGATCGTGCGGTCCTGCTCGGCCACATGATCGATCAGCTTGTGCATCGCCACGTTCAGCGGATCGTCGGTGTTCGGGGTCAGGCCGTAGGCCGAGAAGGTGGCCCCCGCCCCGGCACGCGACGAGTCGCTTTGCGGATCGGCCTCGATGATCCGCGCCGGGATGCCGACCGCGGTGGCACCTGCCGGCACCGCCTTGACGACCACCGAGTTGGAACCGATCTTGGCCCCGCGCCCGACCGTGAACGGCCCGAGCACCTTGGCCCCTGCCCCTACGACCACGCCGGCCTCGAGTGTCGGGTGGCGTTTGCCAGGGTTGAGCGAGGTGCCCCCGAGCGTCACGCCCTGGTAGATCGTGCAATCGTCGCCCAGCACCGCGGTCTCGCCGATGACGACCCCCATGCCGTGATCGATGAACACCCGCCGCCCGACCGTTACGCCGGGGTGGATCTCGATGCCGGTGAGCCAGCGCCCGAGCTGGACATCAGCCGCGCGGTGGTGATGAACCCGTTCAACCAGACCGCGTGGGCCAGCCGGTGGATGGCCAGCGCGTGAATGCCTGGGCAGCACAGCAACACCTCGAGCCGGGATCGGGCGGCGGGGTCCCTGTCCATGACGGCGGCGACATCTTCGCGAAGGCGATCAAACATGCTGGGTCCTACTGGGAATCGATAGCCTGACAATGGTAACGGCTCGGCAGGGAACTTCCACAATGGCAGCCGGGCCATCGGCTTGCGCCGGCGGATCACGCATCCGCCCACCGGCCGGGGTCTGTCCGGGTCCGGCCCCCGTCGCCAAGGTTTCCGACAGGGACCGGATCCGGCTCGGGCGTGGGGCCTATCAGGGCTTTTCCCGCACCACGGCCTCGATGCGCGCGCAAATGCCGCGCAGGATGTCCACCTCCTTCAGGCTCAGGCCGCTGCGGGTGAACAGGCGGCGCAGCCGCGGCATCAGCCGGCGCGGCTTGTCGGGATCGAGAAAACCGATCTCGATCAGCACCGATTCGAGATGGGCATGCAGGCCCTCGAGCTGGGCATGCGTCGCCGCCCGGTCGTCGCGCCTGACCGGCGCCTGGTCGGCGCGCGGCACCGGCAGGGCTGCGGCGGGCGCGGCATTGATCGCCTGGCGCAAGACATAGGCGATCACCTGCAGCGCCTGCGCCAGGTTGAGCGACGAGTACGCGGGGTTGGCCGGGATCCGGCACAAGAGGTGGCACTTCTGGGCCAGCGCGATCGGCAGCCCGGTGCGCTCGGTGCCAAAGACCAGCGCCACCGGCGCTGCCCTCGCGCCATCGCCGTCGGCATTTTCGTCGAGACAGCGCAGCACGCTGGCGGCCATCGATTCGGGGGTCACGGGCTCGGCCGCGAACTCGCGCCCGCCGGCGCTGAAACCAATGACCAGGCGCGCCTCGGCCACGGCGGCCTCGAATGATCCGACCGTCTCGCTGGCCACCAGCACATGGTTGGCCCCGCTGGCCAACGCCCGCGCCTCGCCGTGAAACGCCGCACCGGCCACCTTGGGCGCCACAAGACAGAGCCGCGAGAAGCCCATCACGGCCATCGCGCGGGCCGCGGCGCCGACATTGCCCGGGTGGCTGGGTTCGACGAGTACGAATCGCACCAGCCTGTCGTGACGCGAGAACAAAGGCGCGGGCGCGCCAGGATCGCCCACCTTCATCCCTTAGAATGCTGGGTTGCCATCAGCGCCCACTCGAAAAAGGAACCCGGTATGCATCCCATGCTCAACACCGCCGTGACGGCGGCCAGGCGCGCCGGATCGGTCATCAATCGTGCCAGTCTGGACTTGGCCAAGGTTCAGGTCTCGAGCAAGCAACGCAATGACTTCGTCACCGAGGTGGATCAGGAGGCCGAGGCGGTCATCATCGACACGCTGCTCAAGGCCTATCCGGGCCATTCTATCCTTGGCGAGGAAACCGGCCACACCGCCCGGCGCGACGGCGAGACGATGCACGATGCCGAGAACATCTGGGTGATAGACCCGCTCGATGGCACGACCAACTTCATCCACGGCTTTCCCCAGTACTGCGTGTCGATCGCGCTGATGCAAAAAGGCGTGGTCACGCAGGCGGTGATCTACGACCCCAACCGCGATGAGTTGTTCACCGGCACGCGCGGGCGGGGCGCGTTCCTGAATGATCGGCGCATCCGGGTGTCCAAGCGCACGCGGGTGGACGAATCGCTGATCGGCACCGGCTTTCCGTACCGCGAGATCGAGAACCTGAACGAGTACATCCGGATGTTCCGCGCGGTGACCCATGCCGCCTCGGGTATCCGCCGCCCGGGCGCGGCCGCCCTCGATCTGGCCTACGTGGCCTGCGGGCGCTACGACGGCTTCTTCGAGTTCGGCCTCGCGCCGTGGGACATTGCCGCCGGCAGCCTGCTGGTGCTCGAGGCCGGCGGCCTGATCGGCGACTACAAGGGCGAGCAGGGCTACTTCGAGAACCGCCAGGTCGTTGCCGGCACCCCCAAGGTCTTCACCGGCCTGTTGACCCTGCTCGACACGGCACGCCTGGGCAAGCAACCGGTGTAGGCAGGCGCCCGATCCGGCCGGGCAAGGCCGCTCGCCCGGCATGCCGGGCGAGCGCAGCGAGCGTGGGGGCTAGCTCTCTCTGGCTGCGTCGTACTTCTGGAAAGTGCTTTTTTCGGTAGCCAGTTTCGCCAGCAATGCCGAAGGCTTCCAGAAGCGGCCCTGGGTTTTCTCGAACTCGCAGATCCGTGCGTAGACCTTGTCCAGGCCGATCGTGTCGGCATAGAACATCGGCCCGCCCCGGTACCCGGGAAAACCATAGCCGTTGATGTAGATCAGGTCGATATCGGACGCACGCGCCGCCACCCCCTCCTCGAGAATCTTCGCGCCTTCGTTGATCAGCGCGTAGATCATCCGCTCGATGATCTCGTCATTGCTGATCTTGCGCCGCTCGATACCGGCCTCGGCCGCGCACTGCTCGATCAGCGCGTCGATCTCGGGATCGGGAATCGGCGTGCGGCTGCCCGCCTCGTAGCGATAAAAGCCGGCGCCGGTCTTCTGGCCGAAGCGACCCATCTCGCAGATCCGGTCGGCGACCTTCGAGTAGCGCTCCTCGGGCGGGCGTGTCGGCGCCAGGCGCTTGCGCGCCGCCCAGCCGATGTCCAGCCCGGCCATGTCGCTCATCGCGAACCGGCCCATGGCCATGCCGAAGTCGCGCAGCGCACCGTCGACCTGCTGCGGGCTGGCGCCTTCCTCGAGCAGGAAATCGGCCTCGCGCCCGTAGCAGGACAGCATCCGGTTACCGACGAAGCCATCGCACACGCCCACCAGCACGGGCAGCTTGCCGATCCGCCGGCCGATGCTCATCGAGGTCTCGATCACGTCCGGCGCCGACTTGGCCCCGCGCACCACCTCGAGCAGCTTCATCACGTTGGCCGGGCTGAAGAAATGCAGGCCGATGACATCCTGCGGCCGCGACGTGGAGGCGGCGATCTCGTCGATGTCCAGGCGCGAGGTGTTGGTGGCGAGGATCGCGCCGGGTTTGCAGACCGCGTCCAGCTTGCCAAAGACCTCCTTCTTGACGGCCATCTCCTCGAACACCGCTTCGAGCGCCAGGTCGACCTGCGCCAGGTCGTTGATGTCCAGCGTCGGCTTGATGTTGGCCATCGCCTTGTCCATCGCCGCCTGCTTGAGCCGGCCCTTGGAGACCGTGGCCGGTAGTTGCGGGTGATCGTCGCGATGCCCCGATCGAGCGCCTCTTGCTTGGCTTCGAACAGTGTCACGGGGATGCCGGCGCTGGCAAATGACATCGTGATGCCGCCGCCCATCGTGCCCGCACCCAGGATGCCGACCGTGCGCACCGGCCGCGCCTTGACCGAGGCATCGATGTCCGGGATCTTGCGCGCCTTGCGTTCGGCGAAGAACAGGTAACGCTGCGCCTTGCTCTCGGGGCCCTCGACGAGGATCGCGAATTGCTCTCGCTCGAAGGCCAGCCCCTGGTCGAACGGCAGGCGGGTGGCCGCTTCGACGCAGGCGATGCAGGCCAGCGGCGCCGGAAAACCGCGCTTGCTGCGACTCGCATCGGCGCGCGCATCGGCAAAGATCTGCGGATCGTCGATTTTGGCGGTCATTTTCGCGATCACCGGGTGCGACTTGGCCGCCATCTTCGATTCGGCAAAGGCCAGCGCGCCGGCCAGCAGGTCGCCTTCGACCAGTTGGTCGATCAAGCCCAGTTCCAGCGCCCGGGTGGCATTGACCGGGTTGCCACTGACGATCATTTTCAGGGCCTGGGCCACGCCGACCAGGCGCGGCAGGCGCTGCGTGCCGCCGCCCCCGGGTAACAGGCCCAGCTTCACCTCGGGCAGGCCCAGCTGCGTGTCGGCCACGGCCACCCGGTAGTGACACCCCAGCGCCAGCTCGAGCCCGCCGCCCAGGGCATTGCCATGAATCGCCGCAACCACCGGTTTGGTCGAGGCCTGCACCTGCAATATGACCTCGCCGGTGCGCGGCTCGGTCGTGGCCTTGGGCGTGTTGAACTGACGGATATCCGCGCCACCACAGAACATCGCGCCATTGCCGATCAGCACGACGGCTTTCACTGCCGGGTCCTTGAGCGCCTTGTCCATTCCCTCGGCCAGGCCCTGGCGCAGCTCAAGGCCCAGGCCGTTGACCGGCGGATTGTTCAGGCGGATCACTGCGACGGCGCCTTGCAGCGCGTATTCGGTAGCGGTGTTGGACATGTGGAGTCTCCCATGAAGAATTCGATGCCAGCCCGGTAGCTTATCAGGGTGCCCGTTGGCGCGTCGCCAGGGTTGACAGGCCCTACAATCATCGGTTGTCGACGACCCCTGGCGCTCCATGCCGCTCATCCACAAGCACGCCGCCGTTCCTGTTATCCCGCTTGTGGCGGCGACGATGCTCGTCACGATTGCCTCGTTCCTCTGGCAGGGACACATGGGTTTCAACCTGTGGGACGAGGGCTTTCTCTGGTACGGTGCGCAGCGCACGGCGCTGGGCGAGGTGCCGATCCGCGATTTCATGGCCTACGATCCGGGCCGCTACTACTGGGTGGCGGCCTTCATCAAGGCCACCGGGAACGACGGCATCATGCTCGTGCGCGCCGCGGTCGCCGTGTTTCAGGCGGTAGGCCTGTTCCTGGCGCTGAAACTGGTCGTCGGCGCCGACGGCACTGCGGGCGCACACCGGTTGACCTACGCGGTACTGGTGGCGCTGACGCTGGTCCTCTGGATGTACCCGCGCCACAAGCTATTCGACATCACGTTATCGATCGTGCTCCTGAGCACCCTGGCCGCCCTCGCCCGCGATCCGATACTGCGCCGCTACGTCGCCGCCGGTGCCTGCCTGGGGCTGGTCGCGTTCTTTGGGCGCAACCACGGGCTCTACGGTGCGATTGCCAGCATCGGGCTGATTCTCTGGCTGGCGGCCTCGCGTCAATCGCCAACCCCGCTGCCGGCCGCGCTGGCGGCCTGGGGCGGCGGCGTTTTGCTGGGCTACCTGCCGATGGCGGTGATGGCCCTGGCCGTCCCCGGGTTTGCCAACGAGTTCTGGCTGCAACTGCGCTTTCTGTTCGAGATGAAGGCGACCAACCTGCCGCTGCCTGTGCCCTGGCCGTGGCGCGCCGACTGGGCCGGCCTGCCGACCAAGTGGGCCCTGAGCGCGACGATGGTCGGCCTGTTCTTCATCGCCGTGCTCGCCTTTCCCGTCGTCTCGCTGGTCGGGATGGCCATCGCCCGATTGCGCGGCAACCGGAACTCGCCGGTGCTGATGGCTGCGGCCTTTCTCTCGCTGCCCTACGCCCACTACGCATTCTCGCGGGCCGACGCCGGCCACCTGGCCCAGGGCCTCTTCCCGTTGCTGGTCGGCAGCCTGGCGTGGCTGGCGTACCAGCGCGCCACGCCCAGGTGGATCGGCTCCGCAACGCTGCTGGCGGCGAGCGTGGCGGCGATAGGCCCGCACCAGCCGGGATGGCAATGCAGGGTGATCCCCGCCTGCCAGCCGACCCAGGTGCGTGGCGACGACCTGCGGATGGGCGCGGGCCCACGGGGTGACATCGAACTGATACTGGACATGGATCGCCGGTATGCGCCGGGCGGCGAATCGATGCTGGCCACCCCCTACTGGCCGGGCGCCTACGCGCTGCTGGGCAAACGCGCCCCGAACTGGGAGATCTACGCGCTGTTTGGGCGCAGCAAGGCGTTCGAAATGCGCGAGATCGCGCGGATCGAGGCCGCGGCCCCGGCTTACGCGTTGGTCATCGACTGGCCGCTGGACGGACGCGACGAATTGCGCTTTCCCCGCACCCACCCGCTCACCTATCGGTACCTGCTCGAGCACTACGAGCAACTGCCGGCGGCGGGCAGCCCGATCGTGGTGCAGCGATTCCGCCGCAAAGGAACGAGCCAATGAAACGGGTGGCCATCGTGCAGTCGAACTACATCCCCTGGAAGGGCTACTTCGACCTGCTGGCGTCGGTGGACGAATTCATCCTTTACGACGATATGCAGTACACCCGCCGCGACTGGCGTAACCGCAACAAGATCAAGACTCCTGCCGGGCTGCAATGGCTGACGGTGCCGGTGCAGGCCAAGGGCAGGTATCTGCAGGCGATAAGGGACACCGAGATCGATGGCACGGAGTGGGCCCGCTCGCACTGGAAGAGCATCGAGCAGAACTACCGGCGCGCGCCCCATTTTGCAACCGTTGCGCAGTGGCTCGAACCCTTGTACCAGGGTGCGCAACCGGCGACGATCTCGCAACTGAACCAGCGCTTCATCGAGGCGATCTGCGCCTTCCTGAACATCGATACCCGCGTGACCCACTCGTGGGACTATGCGCCGGCCGCGGGCAAATCCGAGCGTCTTGCCGACCTGTGCCGGCAGGCCGGCGGCACCGAGTATGTGTCCGGGCCGGCCGCGCGCGCCTACCTGGACGAGACCCCGTTCAGGAAGCACGGAATCGAGGTCAGCTGGTTCGACTATGCGGGCTACCCCGAGTATCCGCAGCTCTGGGGCAGCTTCGAGCACGGCGTGTCGATCATCGACCTCTTGTGCAACTGCGGTGAGGCCGCCGGCCGGCAGATGAGGTATGTCAAGCCATGAAACTGTCCATCGTCGCCACCCTCTACCAGTCGGCCCGCTATGTCAACGAGTTCCATGCGCGGGCCAGTGCCGCGGCGCGCGAACTGGTCGGCGAGGACTACGAGATCGTGCTGGTCAATGACGGTTCACCCGATGACAGCCTGGCGCTGGCGGTCGCGCTGCACGAGCAGGACAGCCACCTGGTGGTGGTCGACCTGTCGCGCAATTTCGGCCATCACAAGGCGATGATGACCGGCCTGGCCCACGCGGCCGGAGAGCGCATCTTCCTGATCGACAGCGATCTCGAGGAGGAGCCGGAGCTTCTGGCGACGTTTCACGAAACCGCGCTGGCCGAGGATGCCGATGTCGTCTTCGGCGTGCAGACCGCCCGCAAGGGTGGCTGGTTCGAGCGCTGGAGCGGCCAGTGGTTCTATCGCTTCTTCAAGCTGCTGACCGGGCTGGCCCTGGCCGAGAACGCCGTCACCGCCCGCCTGATGAGTCGCCGCTATGTCCAGGCGCTGCTGCGTCACGAGGAGCGCGAGATCTTCCTGGCCGGGTTGTGGCACATCACCGGATTCAAACAGGTGGCGCTGCCGGTGCGCAAACATGCGACCAGCGTCACCACCTACACCTTGAGGCGCAAGATCTCGTTGCTGGTCAACTCGGTGACATCGTTCAGCAACGCGCCGCTGGTGGGCATTTTCTACGTCGGCCTGCTGATCTCGAGCCTGGCGATCGTCTATATCCTGTACCTTGTGACCAATTGGATGTTCCTGGCCAAGCCCCTGACCGGGTGGACCTCGGTGATGGCATCGATCTGGCTCCTTGGCGGCCTCGTCATCTCGTTCATCGGCGTCGTGGGCATCTACCTGTCCAAGATCTTCATGGAAACCAAGCGCCGCCCTTACACCATCGTCAGGCAGGTCCATGCACGACTCCCACGATAAGCTGCTCGGCGAAGTCGCCAGCTACTACTCCGCCAAGTTGGACCAGCACGGCCAGACGGCCAGGGGCGTCGACTGGAACGGTGAAGCCAGCCAATGGCAGCGGTTCGCCCAACTGGCCCGCCTGTTCGAAGGACGCACCGACTTCTCGCTCAACGACCTTGGCTGCGGCTACGGCGCCCTGCTCGATTACCTGGCAACCCTGCCGGCCAGGGTCGACTACCTGGGTATCGACGTCTCGGCAGACATGATCGCCGCCGCCAAGCAACGCTATGCCGATGCGGCGCACGCGCGATTCACCTGTGCCGCGACCCCTGCCCGGGTGGCCGATTTCGGTGTGGCCAGCGGCATCTTCAATCTGCGGATGGGAAGAACGGACGCGCAATGGCGGGCCTATCTCGAGGACACGCTGGACACGATGGATGCAACCTGCCGCGCCGGGTTCGCCTTCAATTGCCTGACCTCTTACTCCGACCCGGAGAAGATGCGGGACACGCTCTACTACGCCGACCCCTGTGTGCTGTTCGACCTTTGCAAGCGCCGCTACGCGACGCAGGTGGCCCTGTTGCACGACTACGGCCTGTACGAGTTCACGTTGCTGGTGCGCAAGCCGCAATGAACCGATGCCGATGACGCCGAGGCGCCTCCAGGGGCGATCGCACGCCGTGGGTGCCCACCTGGTGCGCTACGCGATCGTCGGCCTGCTGAGCAACGCGGTCGGTTACCTCGCCTACCTGGCGCTGACCACGCTCGGGCTGTCACCGCAACGCGCGATGAGCCTGCTCTACGCAATCGTCGCAACGGTGGGCTTTTTTGGTCACCGCCGCCTGACCTTCGCCGATGACGGACGACTGCTGGGCACCGGCGCACGATACGTGATCGCCCATCTGGGCGGCTACCTGCTCAACCTGGCGCTGCTCTCGGTCCTGGTCGATCGGCTCGGATTGGCTCACCAGGCAGTACAGGCGGGCGCAATCCTGGTCGTGGCAATCTATCTGTTCATCGTCTCGCGGCAGTTCGTGTTTCGGGGTATCGACGGGCGCCAGGACACCCGGGACCCCGCTGCCAACCTCCCGGCGCAAACGAAGTGAAAAACATGTCACCGAGCAACAAGCGGATCCCCTTCAACTGGCCCTACATGACCGGCAAGGAGCTTTACTACATTGCCGAATCGCATTTCAACGGACGCCTGGCCGGCGACGGCCCGTTCACCAAACGCTGTCATGCCTGGCTGGAAGCCAGCACCGGCTGCGACAAGGCGCTGCTGACCCACTCGTGCACGGCCGCGCTCGAGATGGCCGCGTTGTTGCTCGATATCCAACCCGGTGACGAGATCATCATGCCCTCGTACACCTTCGTCTCGACCGCCAATGCGTTCGTGCTGCGTGGCGGCGTCCCGGTGTTCGTCGATATCCGCGAGGACACGCTCAACCTGGACGAGAAACTGGTCGAGGCGGCGATCACCCCGCGGACGCGTGCCATCGCGCCGGTGCACTACGCCGGAGTCTCCTGCGAGATGGACAGCATCCTGGCGCTGGCCGCGGACAAGGGGTTGAGCGTCGTCGAAGACGCCGCCCAAGGCGTGATGGCCAGCTACAAGGGGCGCCCGCTGGGCAGCATGGGCGATCTGGGCGCGTTCAGTTTCCACGAGACCAAGAACCTGATCTCCGGCGAAGGCGGGGCCTTGCTGGTCAACAATCCCCGGCTGGCGCAGCGCGCCGAGATCATTCGTGAAAAAGGCACCGATCGCGGCCGCTTCTTCGTGGCGAAGTCGACAAGTACACCTGGCAGGAGGTCGGCTCGTCGTTCCTGCCAGGCGAACTGATCGCGGCCTTTCTCTGGGCGCAACTGGAAGAAGCCCAGGCTATCGGCGATCGCCGCCAGCAGGCGTGGGAGCACTATCACCAGGGGCTGGCCGACGCGGAACACGGTGGCTTGTTGCGCCGGCCGATCATCCCTCGGACTGCGGCCACAATGCCCACCTGTACTACATCCTGTTGCCCGACGATATCGCGCGCGATGCCGCTGGCGGCGTTCGCGCAGCATGACATCGGCGCGGTCTTTCACTATGTGCCTTTGCACGACTCGCCAGCGGGCCGTCGCTACGCCCGTGCCAGCGGCGAACTGGCGGTGACCAGGCGCCAGGCGGACCGACTGGTGCGACTGCCGCTGTGGGTCGGTATCAGTCCCGCGCAGCAGGACGAGGTGCTGGCTCTGGTCAACGAGACGATCCGGCGACTGCGCGGCGAGGCGATCCGTGGCCCGCAGCGGCGCAAGGCCGATCGGCGTACCCGATGACGCAGAGAATCGTCGCGTTTGTCGATCACGAGGTCGGGCTGCGACTGCTGGCCAGGATGCTGGCCCTGCCCTCGCCCGCACCGATCGAGGTCGTGGCGGTGGTCACGACCCGGGAAAACGGATCGCAATGGTGGCCCGGCGTGGCCCCCTTGTGCGAAAAAGCGCGCGTTGCGCTGCATCGCTACGGCGACCCGGCGGCCGACTACCAGGCATTGCCGGACATCGACTGGTACCTGTTGTGCAGTTGGAAGCACGTGCTCGCGCCCGCTGAGATCGCGCAGCCGCGCCGGGGCGTGATCAACCTGCACTACAGCCTGCTACCCGAGTTGCGGGGCGTGTATCCGGTCAATCAGGCGATCATCGAGGGGCGACCCTTCACCGGGGTCACCTATCACCTGGCCACCGAGCGCATCGATGCCGGTGACACCGTGGTGCAGGGACGCCTCGCGATCCGGGCCGGCGATACCGCCCGCTCGCTGCAGCGTCGCCTCGATGACCTGGCGGTATCCCTGTTCGAGCCGTTGCTGGCCTGGATCGACGATGATGCCCCGCCGCCGCCACCGCCCGGCGCCCGGACCGGCAGCTACCGATCACGGGCGGATTTCCAGGCCTTGTGCGAACTGGACCTGGACAAGACGATGACCGGCTGGCAGTGGTTCAACCTGCTGCGCGGGATGTCCTTCCTGCCGCAATCGCGCAACCTGTATGTCACCGACCCGGCGACCGGACGGCGCGTGTACCTGCACCTGGAGCTGAGCGCCGACGACGATTCGCCGCACGATACCGGCGGCACCGGCAAAGCCGGCCCGCGAACCGATCCATTCTGATTCCCAGGACCGTCGCCGCGCCAGCCCGGCTCAGCCCTCGTGGTACACGACCCCGTCGCGCAACTCGATCGTGCGGTCACATCGCGCCGCGAGCTCGTGATCGTGCGTCACCACGAGGAACACGGTGCCCCGCTCGCGATTGAACCTGCGCATCAATTCGAAGACCTCGTCGGCAGATTTCGTGTCGAGGTTGCCGGTGGGCTCATCAGCCAGCACGATCCTGGGCTCGCCCGCGAGCGCGCGCGCGATCGCCACGCGCTGCTGCATGCCGCCCGACAACTGAGACGGCGGTTTGTCGCGTGCACCGGCGAGCCCGACCGCCTCGAGCAGGTCGATCCCGTGTTGCCTGGCCCGTGCATCCACCCTGCCCTGGCGGATCAACACCGGCATCGTGACGTTGTCCAGCGCACTGAAGGCCGGCAACAGATGATGAAACTGGAAGACGAAACCGAGGGTTCGATTGCGCCGCGCGGTCAGCTGCGCATCGGTGAGGCCGGTGACCGATTCGCCGTCCAGACGGTAATCGCCGGCGCTCGGGCGCTCGAGCAGACCCAGCACATTCAGCAGCGTGCTCTTGCCCGATCCGCTGGGGCCGATCAGGGCGACGAACTCTGCCTGGCCTATCGTCAGGTCGATCCCGTGCAAGACCTCGACCTCGGTCGGCATGCCGACGTTGTACGACTTGCGAATCGAGCCCAGCTCGACGATCGGCGCAACTTTTGGCGCAGCCCGGTTCATATCCGGATCGCCTGTGCCGGGTCCAGCTGGGCGGCGCGGCGGGCCGGCAGCACCGCGGCCAGCATGCCGGCGATCGAGGCCCCGACGGCGATCTGCACGAGCATCATCGGCGCGATGTCGATGGCGAACAGCGGCGCGCCGTCGGGCCCGCGAACGAAGGTCGTGAACGCCACCACCAGCAGCCAGGCGAACAAGGCGCCAACGATCGAACCGATGAAGCCGATGATCAGCCCTTGCAGCAGGAACACGCGCATGATCTGGCCGCGCCCGGCACCCATCGCGCGCAGGATGCCGATCTCACGCTGCTTTTGCACGACGGCCACGACCAGCACGCTGGAGATCCCCAGCAACACGACCAACATCACGACGACGCGAATCACGCCGGTGCTCACCGACTGCGCATTGAGCGCGCTCAGCAGCTGGGCATTGGTCTGCATCCAGCTTTGCACATCCAGCCCTGTACGGCCTGCCGCGGCGCGCGCCAGCTGTTCGGCGGCGAAGATGTCGCGCACGGTCGCATCGATCTGGGTGACGCCTCCCGGCAGGTCGAGCAAGGTCTGGGCAGTACGCAGCGGCGCGACGACCGTGCGCTTGTTCAGGTCGCGCACCCCGAAGTCGAGCAACGCGGTGATCCGCAGGGTCTCCTGCCGATCGCGCACACGGTCGTGACGGTGAACGATCCCCGACCCTGACGCCCAGGTCGCCCGCGAGGTCCACGCCGATCATCGCATCCCCGGATTCAGTTCCAGCCGGCCGCCGACGATGCGCTGGCCCGGGGACACGATCCGGGTCGTAGCGCTCGATCAGGACACCGAAAAGCGCGATCGACTGGCCGGCCTCGCCGCGCACCGCCAGCGCCGAACCGGTGACGATCGGCGAGACGGCGGCCAGCCGGGGTCGCGGTCGAGCGCGCGGCAACCAGCGCCGGCCAGTTCTGGACCGAGCGCAGGCGCTGCGCGGCTGAACCTCGCCCAGCACAAGCGTTGACTGTCGCGGGCGAGCACCGGGCGAACCTGGTCCTCGGAGCGCCTTGATGGTCAGATGGGCCTGCGTGCCCAGCGTCTTGGCGATCGTGTTCGCCTGCGGCCCGCCGATCAGCGCCGAGATATAGGCGACGACCGCCACTCCGGCCGCCACCCCGATGATGATCAACAGGCTCTGAAAGCTGCCCCTCGCGCAAGACGCAACGATCGTCGTCTCGAAGCCACCGATCATCCGGCCACCGGTGTCATTGGCCGAAGGGCGAGCGCGGCCCCTGCGTTGAAGCTGCCGCTGCAGCCCGGCGCGCCTGGTCAGAGCCGGTCGCGGAGAACCGCCGCACGGGCCCGCGCACGGGCCGGGCGACGCGCCAACGACGACGCGCGCATCCATGGCGAGCCCTTGGACGATCTCGACGCGCGGTCGCGCAAACCAGTCCGGACAGCGGTGGCGACGAATCCGCCCATCGACCAGTTGCCACCGTGCCATCATCGCGCAGCGCAGCGAGCGGAATCGTCACCGCGCGCTCACGCCGCGCGAGCACGACCTCGATCGAGACGGTCATGTCCTCGAGCAGGAAGGCCGGTGGCTCGTCGACGTCCAGCTTGACCTCGACGCCGCACCACGCGAGGAGCGTCGATGCCCGGTGCAATGGTGGCCACCGTCGCATCGAACGGCCTGTCGAGGTAGGCATCGGCAAGCACCCGTGCCGCCAGTCCCGGCACAGCCACCCCAGGTAGCGCTCGTCGACCAGCGCGACCAGCTGGTCCGCCCCTGCACGGTCATCGTGAACAACATGCGCCCCGGCTGCACGACCTGCCCCGGCTCGACTGCCCGGGTGATGATGCGCCCGCCCGCCGGCGCGGCGATCCCTACGCGTCGCCTCGACCCGGCTCGCCGCCAGGTCTCGGGCCGCCTCGGCCTCGGCGATCCGCAGTCTGGCCAGTTCGGCCTCGGACGGCGGGGCATTGGCGCGCACCTGGGCGCTGGCCGCGTCCAGTTGCGCCTGGGCGACCGACATCCCTGGCGGCGTAGCCGTCGAGCGCCGGGACTGGCTGACAAACCCCTGCGCGACCAGATCGGAAGTGCTTACCGACTCGGCCCGCGCCGCGAGCAACGTGGCCTGCGCCTGCGCCCGGCCGCTCGCCGCGGTCGGGCGCGTCCAATTGGCCCAGTGACGCGGTGCGCGCCCGCGCGCCCTCGAGTGCGGCCTCTGCCTGTGCCAACAGCGCCCGCGCCTCGTCGCCGTCGAGTTCGGCAAGCCGGCCCGCTGGACAGTGCACCCTCCTCGACCAGCACCCTCTCGATCCGCCCCGTCGTGGTCGCCAGTTCCACGCGCGACCGGGCAGCGACCCGTCCGGTGAACAGCAGTGATTCGATCGGCGGTCTCTGGACGGGCGCGACGACCGCCACCGCCGGGGCCCGGGTCAACAGCCAGCCGGCCAAGACCACGGCCACCGTCAGGATCGCGATCAGGACACCGGCGCGGATGCCGCCGCGCTGGCGCTCATCGCCAATAAAAGCGGCGCCGCCGGATGAACCGGGGAGTGGGAAGCATCGGAGCAGGCGGCGCGTTCATCTAGGGCCTGTTCACGCGAAGGACGCGCCCGCGTGTGGCCGGATCGGGTCGAGTATAGCCCGCAAGGCCGCGCCGACCCCCGGCCGAGACCCGCCTCGACCGCCTGCCGGGGAACCGGCACCACTGTAGGAACAGTGATAGTCTTTGCGGCCTGCGCTCGCCAGGCGGCCGGACCGTCCGGCGAGGATTTTGCGCGCGATCTCACGAGGTTTCCTGGTGACCCCCAGCCCCAGCCATCAATGACCCACCGACGGCCACACGCCCATGATGCAGCAGCCTGCGTCTGAAGGCCGAGCATCCGCAGATCCTGTTGCTGTACCGGATGGGCGATTTTTACGAAGGCTCTTCTACGGCGATGCCGAGGAAGGCGTCGCGGCTGCTGGGCATCACGCTGACCCGTCGAGGCGCCTCGAACTGACCAGCCGATCCCGATGGCCGGCGTGCCCGTGCATTCACTGGACCAGTACCTGTCACTGACTGATCCGGCTGGGCGAATCGGTGGCGATCTGCGAGCAGATCGGCGATCCGGCCATCAGCAAGGGGCCGGTCGAGCGCAAGGTGGTCCGGGTGGTCGCAACACCCTCACGATGACCAGCTGCTGCCCGAGCGCAGCGACAACCTGTTGCTGGCGATCCATCCGGGTCGCACGCTGGGCTTGGCGTGGATGGCGATGGCCTCGGGCGAATGCTGGCTCGCCGAGGTCGAGCCCGCGGCCCCCTGACCAGCGAACTGGACCGGCACTGCAACCGGCCGAGATCCTGGTGCCCGAGGGGCGTTCGCTGGGTATCGAGCCGGGCGCGGATCACCGAGGTCGCGCCCTGGCAGTTCGATGCCGACCGCGCCCGCCGGCACCTGGCGCAGGCCACCGGCGCCAGTCACCTGGAAGGCTTTGGCATCGCCGACGATGCCAAAGGCCTGGCCGCGCTGGCCGCGCTGATCGACTACGCGCGACTGACCCAGGGAGGGGAGCCGGCCCACCTGACACGCATCAGTGCCTGGCAGAGCGATGACACGATAGGCCTGGACAGCGCCGCTCGCCAGAACCTGGAGATCGTGCGCAGCCTGCGCGACGACGGCCCCAGCCTGTTGTCGGTGCTCGATCGCTGCGCGACGGCGGCCGGTGCGCGCCTGCTGCGCCGCTGGTTGACCGCGCCCCCGCGCGACCAGGCGGTCTCGCGCGCGCGCCACGACCGGGTGCAGGCGTTAATCGAGGCGGGCGCCGATGTGCTGCACGGCCTGCTCGGGGGCCAGCCCGACTTCGAGCGGATCGCGTCGCCGGATCGCGCTGGGCAGTGCGCGGCCGCGCGACCTGGCCGCGCTGCGCGACGACGCCGGCGCTGGCCACGCTGCGCGGCGGCCACAGGCGGCAGGAGGCGGGCTCTGGCGGGCCGTTCGCCGACTGACGCCGGTGCTCTGCCTGCCGCCGGAGGCGCCTCGACGCGCTGCAGGACACGCTGGCCGACGAACCGGCGGCCAATGCCCGCATGGCGGCGTGATCCGGCCGGGGTTCGATGCCGACCTCGATGAATTGCGCTCGATCGACGAGGGCTGCGGTGACTTTTCTCACCCAGATGGAGACTCGCGAGCGCGAGCGCCTGGGCCTGTCCAGCCTGAAGGTCGGTTTCAACCAGGTGCACGGCTTTTTCATCGAGATCAGCAAGAGCCAGGCCGCCCAGGTGCCCGACGACTACCGACGCCGGCAGACGCTCAAGAATGCCGAGCGCTACATCACCCCCGAACTCAAGGCCTTCGAGGACAAGGCGCTGTCGGCGCGCGACCGGGCGCTGGCCCGCGAAAAGCTGCTCTATGAAGCATTGCTCGCGACACTTGCCCCGACGGTGCCCGATTGGCAGCGGCTGGGCGGCGCGATCGCGCAGGTGGACGTGCTGGTCGACTTTGCCCGGCGGGCGCAGGACCTCGGGTGGTGTCGGCCCGGGTTCGCGCCGCTGCCCGGGATCGAACTGCGTGCAGCCCGGCACCCTGTGGTCGAAACCACGCTCGAGCAATACGTGCCCAATGACTGTGTGCTCGGGCCGACCCGGCGCTTCATGATCGTCACCGGCCCCAACATGGGGGGCAAGTCGACCTACATGCGTTCGGTGGCGCTGATCGCGCTGCTCGCCTACGCCGGCAGCTATGTGCCGGCCACCCGCTGCGTGCTGGGCCCGATCGACCGGATCTTCACCCGGATCGGCGCCTCGGACGACCTGGCCGGCGGCCGCTCGACCTTCATGGTGGAGATGACCGAGGGCGCGGCGATCCTGCACGGCGCCACCGAGCGCTCGCTGGTGCTGATGGACGAGATCGGCCGGGGCACGTCGACGTTCGACGGGCTGTCGCTGGCTCACGCGATCGCCGAGCGGTTGATCGTCACCAACCGCGCGCTGACGCTGTTCGCGACCCACTACTTCGAGATCACCCGGCTGGCCGAGCGACATGCCGCAGCCTGCAACATGCATGTCGCGGCCAGCGAGTCGCGCCAGGGAGTGGTGTTCCTGCACGAGTTGCGCGATGGCCCGGCCAGTCGCAGCTATGGCCTGCAGGTGGCGCGGCTGGCCGGAATGCCGGCCGCGGTCATCCGCAATGCCGACCTGATCCTGCAACGGCTCGAAGCGCAGTCGCGCGAGCAGTCGGCGCAGATCGACCTGTTCGATGGCGGTGTCACGCCGGGCGACGCAACGCCGTCGACGGCGCTCGTCGATGCGCCCGATCCGTTGGGCGATCAGTTACTGGCCAGCCTGCGCGCCCTGGACCCCGACCAGATGACGCCGCGCGAGGCGCTGGAGGCGCTGTACGCGTTGACCGTCCAGGTCCGGGCCCTGGACAACGACCGCTGATGCGGCCAGCCACCGCCAGGCCTTCGGGTGGGCGATCCGGCCGGCGGCGCCTGCTGGCCGCCATCGCATCGCTCGGCCTGCCGGCGCGCATCGTGCCGGCCGGTGCCGGCTTGCTCGCGGGCCGGCACGGTGGGTTGGCCGCGGCCCAAGCCAGACGCACGCGGTTCGCGTTGATCTGCGACACGTCTTACGACGAGACCGAGGCGGCGGACCTGCCGGCGGTGATCGCGGCCGCGGGGCGAGGCAGTGAATTCATCCTGCATCTCGGTGACATCAAATCAGGCATCGAGATTTGCGATGATGAGACGCTGGCGCGCCGCCTCGCGCCGCTGCGCGGAGCGGCCATCCCGTTGGTCTTCGTGCCCGGCGACAACGAGTGGCTGGACTGTCACCGCCTGCTGGCCGGCAGCTTCGATCCGCTCGAGCGCCTGCGCCGGCTGCGCGAACTGGCCTACGCGCAACCACCGGCTGCGGGTGTGCCGGCCGGCCTGCAATGGCAACGCGGCGCCGATTCCAGCATCTCGACCAGCGAGACCGGCAGCACCTGGCCCGAGCACCAGCGATGGATCGCCGGACCCGCGATGTTCACGACGTTGAACGTCCCTGGCAGCAGGAACGGCCTGTCCACCCAGGTGGCGGCCCAGGTGCACCGGCGCCGCGCGACCGCGGTCACCCGCTGGCTGCTCGAGAGTGCGGAACTGGCGGCCCGCCAGCACCTGCCGGTGCTGGTGGTCGGCTTTCATGCGACGGTGGCGCTGGAGCGCCTGAGCGCCGACGACCTGGATGCGGACGTGATCGATTCCGGGCGGCCCTATGCCTGGTTCCGTGCGCTGCTCTGGCGCTGCGTGGTGCGGTTTCCCGGTACGGTGCTGTTGCTCAACGGCGATGCGCACTCGTTTCGCGACGGCCTGCCCTGGCAATACGGGCGCTATGCGCGGCGCGCCGCCGAACGCTTCGCCGTCGATGACCGCGTGGCCGAGCAACGGATGCGGCGCACACGCTGGATCCAGGGTTTCGGGTCACCGCACAGCCGGCACTGGCTGCAGATCGAGATCTCGGCCCCGGACGATGCACCGCCGGCGATCGTGGCATCGGCCCGGCATGTCTGAGCGGCACGGCCGGCTCCGCAGCTCCGATCAGGCCTCGCTTTCACGTTTCTCCTGGGCGATCTCGTCGTCGGTGGCCGCCCTGATGGCCGTGACCTGCAGATCGAACCGCACCCCGATACCGGCCAGCGGATGATTGCCGTCCAGAATCGCCTGTCCCTGGGCGATGTCGGTCACCGTGTACACGTGGCCGTCGGGCGCCTCGCCGGGCAGGCCTTCGAACGTCATGCCGGGCTCGGTCTGGGCCGGCAGGCGTTCGATCGGCAGCATCACGACCTTGTCGGCGTCGTAGTCGCCGAATGCATCGACGGGCTCGAGGTACAGCGACGCCGTACCATTGACCGCCTTGCCCTCGAGCGCGGCTTCGAGTTTTGGCAGAATCCCGCCATAGCCGCCGTGCAGGTAGGACACCGAGCGGGCCACTTCCTCGAGTGGCTCGCCCATTGAATCGAACAGTCGATAGCTCAACGTCACCCACTGCCCGCTGCCCACCACTGCCTGCTGACCGTCGCTCATGACCCACTCTCCCCAGTTTCTTTCCGATGCGCCCAACCCGCTGACCAGCCCGGCCGCCGCGCAACGCTTCCTGGCATCGTACTGGCAAAAGCAACCCGGGCTGATCCGCCAGGCACTCGCCGTGGGGCCCTACTCCCCGGGCACGCCGGCCCTGCGCGAGATGGCCACGCACGAAGCGGTCGAGTCGCGGCTGGTGCGCCGACGCGGCGCGCGCTGGCGCCTCGTGGACGGACCGATCGCGGCGGCCGAGCTGCCCGGTGCGCGGGACAAGGCCTGGACCCTGCTGATCCAGGGGGTGGACCTGCACCTGGATGCGGTGGCCGACTTGCGCGAGCGCTTTCGCTTCATGCCCGACGTGCGGCTCGACGACGTGATGATCAGCGTCGCCGGCGACCAGGGCGGGGTCGGTCCGCATGTCGATTCCTACGATGTCTTCCTGTTGCAGCTGGAAGGTCGGCGACGCTGGCACCTGGCCCCGCCGGCCGACTACCTGCTGCAACCGGGCCAGCCGCTGCGGCTGCTGGCGCACTTCAAGGCCGCGGTGACGGTCGATCTGGACGCCGGCGACATGTTGTACCTGCCCCCCGGCTGGGCCCACGACGGGATCGCCCAGGGTCCTTGTACTACCGCGTCGATCGGTTTGCGGGCGCCATCCGACGACGAACTGCTGCTGGCCTGGCTGCGCGACAGCATCGACGCGATCGCCCGCGCCACCGACGAGGCGGCCGACGACAACGAGACCCTGGCCACCGAACCGGTGGAACGCTATCTGGATGACACCGCACCCGCCGAGTTGCGCCGCTGGCAGCGTCAGCCGGCGGCGATCCCCGCGCCGATGGCGCGCACGCTGCGCGGCTGGCTGCAGCGCTTTCGGCCCGGGGCCGACGACATCAACGACTTCATCGGCCGCTACCTGACCGAACCGAAGGCGGGCCTGGCATTTGACGGCTGCACCGCCGCCCGCGCCCGCAGGTTGCTCGAGCAGGCGCGTCGGCACGGCCTGCGCCTGGACAGACGCACCCGGATGGCCTATCGGGCCGACCAGGTGTTCATCAATGGCGACTCCTTCGTCACCGACGGCCAGACCCGCAAGCTGCTGGCCCAACTGGCCAATGCCCGGCGGCTGAATGCCGCGGACACCGCGGCGCTGTTCGAGGACCCCGACGTGGCGCCGGTGATCGCCGAATGGGCCCAGGCAGGCTGGATACGCGTCGAGACATAGTTCCTGTTCAGGTTGCGGGCGGTCAGGCACGATGTCGACCATCCCCTATACTGGCGTCTGGCCGACAGCCTCCCCGATGCCCGTGAATCGTCGCGTCGTCACTGCGCCGGCCAGCCTGCGCAACGGCGTTGTGCCCCTGGTGTCGACCGTCCTGGTATCGGCCCACCCTCTCCCAGCACCGTGACCTTGAACGACTGTTCCCCCGCCCCCCGCCGTATCCAGGCTGCCCTGCCCCATCTGCCCGCGCGCCGGGTGGCCAGAGCCATGAGCTTCGTCGAGATCGAGTTCGTCGCCTTCCTGCCGCTGATCCTGCTGCTGTACTGGGGGCTGGGCCGCAGCGCCTCGATACAGAACGCGTTGTTGCTGGCTGCGGGCTACGTGTTCTACGCCAGCTGGCACTGGCAGTTGCTCGGCATCCTGATCGGCGGCACCTTGCTCGACTTCATCATGGCCCGCCAGATCGCGGCCAGTCGCGACCGGATGTCCAGGCGCATCGCGTTGTCGGCCAGCCTGGTGTACAGCCTGGGTGCGCTCGCGTTTTTCAAGTACGAGGATTTCTTTGCGACGCAGGCCAATGCGCTGCTGCAGTCGCTGGGCCTGGTGCCGGCCGTGCCGGTGCTGCACCTGCCGCTGCCGCTGGGTATCTCGTACTACATTGCAGCAGGTCGGCTACCTGTTGGACGTCTACTGGGACCGCCAAAAGCCCGAGACCTCGTTGTTGCGCTTCGCGCTGTTTGGCTGCTTTTTTCCGCAACTGGCCGCCGGTCAGATGCCCGCGCGGCGGAACTGCTGCCGCAGTTCGACACCCGGCGCCGGCTGAACGCACAAGTCATCGCCAATGGCTGCCTGGCCTTCCTGACCGGGTTCGCGATGCAGGCCTGGGCAGGTGCGACCATCGGCAAGACCCTGGTCAACCCCGTGTTCAACGATGGCGCCGCCTTCAACGCGTTGTCGCACTGGCTGGCCGTCGTCGGCTTCGCGCTGCAGGTGTTCGCCGACTTCGCCGGCTACTCGCTGATGGCGATCGGCATCGCGGCACTGTTCGGCATCACGCTGCCGGTCAACTTCAACTACCCGTTCCTGAGCACCAGCCTGCCCGAGTTCTGGCGGCGCTGGCACATCACGCTCAATCGCTGGCTGTTCGACTACATCTTCACGCCGCTGACGACCAGTTCGGGCTGGTTCCGCAGCCGCATCGCTGGCGATGATGCTCACCTTCCTCGCGTCGGGGCTCTGGCACGGCGCCGCCTGAACCTTCGTGCTCTGGGGCCTGCTGCACGGCATCGGCATGGTCGTGCACGGGCGCTGGGACGACTTCTACAAGCGCCAGTGCCGGCGCGACCGTCGTTTCGTGGCCTGGCGCAAGGGCCTGCCCTACCGCGTTGCCGCCTGGGCGCTGACGATCAGCTTTTTCGTGATCACGCTGGGGCCGTTTCGCTGGGCCGCCGCGGGGGCCCCCGGCCAGTTCCTGGTTGCGATGCTGGGCCAGGCCGGCCCCGAGCGCATCGCCCTGAGCCCGCCATTGCTGCTGGCCGTCTTTTTCCTGGTCGCCCAGCACCTGTTGCAACTGCCGGGCCTGCGCAGATTGCCCGCCGGGTTCCTGGCGCTGCCCGCCCCGGTCCGCGGCGTGGCCTATGGCCTGCTGGTCGCGTTCCTGTTCATCTCGATGCCGCTGGGATCGGGCACCTTCATCTACCAGCAGTTCTGATCGACCGACGATCGCGGAGTCCATTCATGGCAACCCCCGAACAACTTGCGGCGCTACGCCAGCATGTCATCGACTGGCTCGATGACGAGATTCACTTCGGCGATGCGCAGGACCTGATCGGCAACGACGACGAGAAGTCGTTCCTGGCCAATGGCATCCTGGACAGCCTGGGCTTCGTGAAGCTGATCCTGCACCTGGAGAACAGCTGTCACGTGCGACTCGACCCCAAGCGCCTGACCCCGGACAACTTCGACAGCCTGGGGCGCATCGTGCGCTTCGTCTCGTCGGTGCCGGGCTTTCGCCTTCCGGCCTGAGCAGCGCCCCGATGAGCGACGCCACTGCCGAGCGCCCCGACGGCGATTTCCCGGGCTGGCCGATTCCGATCGCCCCGGCCCGCGCGCAGGGCTCGGCGATGGCGGGGCTGATGGACGCGATAGCCGGCTCGC
Source organism: Burkholderiaceae bacterium (assembly GCA_041396665.1). Lineage (GTDB taxonomy): Bacteria > Pseudomonadota > Gammaproteobacteria > Burkholderiales > Burkholderiaceae_E > JAUIAI01. The sequence goes on along the minus strand of JAWKYE010000017.1, from coordinate 42,370 downwards.
AAGGCATCCCCTTTGCCGATTACCCGGCGTTTCACGCGTGGTCGTGCCGCGAGTACCCGACGTTCTGGTCGCAGTTCCTGGCCACGCTGGACCTGCCGTTGAGCGGCAGCCTCGAGCCGGCCTGCACCGGCCAGGGCGTGGCCGGCACCCGGTTCTTTCCCGGGTTGCGGCTCAATGTGGCGCAATGCCTGCTGCGCCGGATCGACGACGCGACCGAACAGGCCCCGGCGCTGATCCTGCGCACCGAGCAAGGGGCGCGGGTCAGTCGTACGCGCGCCGGGTTGCGCGATCGGTGCCTGCGCCTGGCAGGCGCGTTGCGTGAGGCCGGCGTCGCGCCCGGCGATCGTATCGTCGCGATCGGGCGCAACAGCCCCGAGTTGGTCGAGGCCTTCGTCGCCTCGGCAGCCGTCGGCGCGACCTGGTCATCGGTCAGCCCAGACCTGGGGGTCGATGCGGTGCTGTCCCGTTTCGGTGAGCTGGGTGCGAGCGTCGCGTTCGTCGATCTGCGTCATGTTCATCACGGACAGGTCCACGATACGACCGGCGCGCTACGCGAGATCCTGCCCGCGCTGGCCAGCCTGCGCCTGGTCGTGACCCTGCATGATCACCCATCGATGCCGGCCGACATGCCCACCTCGGCGCGCATCGCGCCGTTCGATGAGCTGCTGGCCGGCGAAGCGCTGGTGTTGGAGCGGCTGGCGCACTTTGCGTTCGATCACCCGTTGTGCATCCTGTTCACCTCGGGCACCACGGGCAAGCCCAAGTGCCTGGTCCACGGCGCCGGTGGCACGCTGCTCGAGCACCTGAAGGAGCACCGGCTGCATGCCGGCTTCGGGCCGCACGACCGGCTGCTGTTCTACACGACCTGCGGCTGGATGATGTGGAACTGGATGGTCAGCGGGCTGGCCAGCGCGATGCCGCTGGTGATCTACGACGGCTCGGCCACCTTCCCGACCCCCGACGCCCTGCTCGAGGTGCTGGCCGACGAGCGGGTCACGGTTTTCGGCACCAGCCCGGCCTATCTGCAGATGTTGCAGAACCTGCAGATCGAGCCACGCGCGAACCGCTCGCTCGAGCGGCTGCGCACGATCCAGTCGACCGGTTCGGTGCTGCACCCGCACCAGTTCGACTGGATTCGCGAATCGTTCGGGGCGGTGGCGATCGAATAGATGTCCGGTGGCACCGACATCGTCGGCTGCTTCTTGCTCGGTAACCCGTGCATGCCGCTGGTGCGCGGCGACAGCCAGTGCCTGGGCCTGGCCATGGATGTGCGCGCCAGCACCGACGAGGGTCATGCCCGCACCGGTGAAGGCGACCTGGTCTGCCTGACCCCGTTTCCCTCGCGCCCGGTCGCAATCTGGGGCGACGATGAGGGCGCCCGGCTGCATGCCTGCTACTCCGCGGCCAACCCGGGGGCGTGGACCCACTGCGACCGGCTGCGGATCGATCCGGGCGGCTCGGTGCGCATCCTCGGGCGATCCGATGGCATCCTGAACATCCGCGGAGTGCGGATCGGTCCGGCCGAGATCCAGTCGATCGCGGTGACGCTGCCGGGGATTCGCGAGGCGATGGCGCTGGCTCAACAGGCGCCTCAGGAGCCCGGCGGATTTCGGCTCGTGCTGCTGGTCGTGCTCGAGACTGGTGTGACACTCGATCGGCCGCTGACCCTGCTGATCAAGAAGACCCTCAAGCAACGGGCGTCGGTGGTCCACGTGCCGTCGCTGATCGCCGCGGTGCCGGCGCTGCCCGTGACGCACAGCGGCAAAGCTGGCGAAGCGGCCGCCCGGGCGGCGTTGAACGGCCAGCCGGTGCGCCACCCCGAGGCACTGCGTAACCCGCAGGCGCTGCAGGCGATCGCGGCGCTGGCGACCCCGGCTAGATGAAGCGCGCGGCGCTGGCGCCGTTGCTGCTGCTGGCGAGCCTGTTGGCCAGCACCCTCGCCGGCTGGGAGGCGCTGTCGATGCCGCTCAATGGGGACACCGCATTGTTCCAGTCCGGGGCCTTGCACCTGCTGGACGGACGCACGCTGTATGTCGACTGGTGGGATCTCAAGGGACCGGGGGTCTACCTGGTACATGCCGTCGCGATCGCGTTGTTCGGCGCCGGCGCTTTCGGCCTGCACCTGTTCGAGTTGGGCTCGTTGCTCACCGTGTCGGTGCTGCTGGCAACGACGAGCCGACGCGCGCTCGGGCATCGCTGGATCGCCGCGCTGATGCCCGTGTTCACCGTCGGTGCTTACTACCTGGTGGCCCAGCGCTGGCACCTGTCACAGCCGGCCGTCTTCGCCGGGGCCGCCCTGGCGCTTGCCTGGGCGGGACTGGCCAGCGCCCGCCCGGTCGCGGCACTGTTCGCCGGGGCCGCGCTGGTGCTGGCGGTGTGCCTCAAGTTGAGCGCGCTCGCGCCGGCGATTGCCTTGCTGGCCTATGCCGGCTGGCTGCCCCGGGCCGCTGACCGGCCGGCAGGCGTCGTCTCGCACCCCGCGAGCGCCGCGGTGCTCGGGATGCTGCTGGCCGGCGCCGGCGTCGCCGCGCTGCTTGCCGCGCAGGGCGCGCTGGGGGCGTTCTGGTGGACGATGACCGCGTGGCGTGACGCGGCCGACCTGGTGGCCCCCGGTGTCGGCCTCGAGCGCTTTGCCGGATCGCTGCGCTGGTTCGCCGGCCGCCATGTCGCGCTGTTGGCGCTCGCGCTGGTGGCCTGCGTCCACGCCTGGGGACCGGCACGCGGCGATCGTGCCGGCTGGCCATGGCGGGCTGCCGGCCTTTGGCTTTTGGTGGGCCTGCCGGCGATCGCACTCGAGCGCTTCGCCGCCTGGCCGTTCGACCTGGTGCTGCTGACCTTTCCGGTCGGCCTGCTCGCCGTGCGCGGCCTGGACCTGTCGTTGTCGGCCGCCGCCCGGCAGTGGCGCTTGTCGGGCACCGCCGCGACCGCCCTGGTGCTGGCCGCCGTCGTCATCGCGCTCGCGCCGGCGCTGCACGCGCTGACGCTGCGCGCCGGCGACCGCCAGGGCGGCGAGGCACTGGCCAGGCAGGTCGCGGCCACCGCAGCTCACCTGCAGGATCAGCCGGCGGGCGAAATCTACGTCTTCGGCAACCCGCTGCACCTGTTGGCCGGCAACCGCCGGATGGCCACGTCGCTGAACGGCTGGGCGTGGGAACTGCAGCCGGCGTTCATGTGGGAACGGTTCGGGCGCGAACTGCGCGCGCACCCGCCGCAATGGCTGCTGCTGACCGATCCCTACGCCGACCTGGTCCGCGCACGACATCCCCCAACCTGGGGCTGGATCACCGAGGCCTACCGGCCGGCTGCCCGGATCGGCAACGATCAGTGGATGGAACTGCGCGCGCCCCCCGCACGCTGAAAGCCGTTGCCGCATGCGGACAGTGGCGCGCCGCCCGGCCCGTCAGCGGGTGTCACTCCAGGCCAGGCCCTGGGCCTGGTCGGCCACCTCGATGTCGCCGACCGCACAACTCATCGCCGCGGCCAGCGCGGCGCGCGCCAGCGCCGGCGTATTGTTGTGGGCCGACAGGTGGGCCGCCACCAGGCGTTTGAGCCGGCGGGGTTCGAGTTGCGACAAGATGTCGGCGGCCGCCTGGTTGGACAGGTGACCGAAAGGCCCGCCGATCCGCTTTTTCAGCGACGCCGGGTAGCGCGGGTTGTCGGCCAGCATCGCCGGGTCGTGGTTGCACTCGAGCACCAGCGCATCGAGTCGCTGGAACGCCCGGATCACGTGCGCGCTGCCATGGCCCAGATCGGTCAGCACCCCCAGGCGCGACTTGCCCGAATCGATGACGAACTGCACCGGTTCGCGGGCATCGTGCGGCACCGGGACCGCGTGAACCTGCAGGCCAGCCAGTTCAAAAACCTGGTCGGCCACCAATGGTCGGACCAGATCGCGGGCCGCCTCGGGCACCCGCGCCTCGTGAAGCGTGCCGTGGGTGAGATAGACAGGGATGCGGTGCGCGACCGCCAGGCGGAATACACCGCCGATGTGATCGGCGTGCTCATGGGTGACGAGGATCGCCGCCAACGAATCGGGATCGACATCGAGTGCCTGCATCCGCGCGCGACAGGCCTTGAGCCCGAAGCCGCAATCGATCAGCACCGTCCCCTCGCACGAGCGGACCAGGAGCCCGTTGCCTTCGCTGCCACTACCCAGGCTGGCAAACTGCATCAGTCGTTTTTCTCTGTTTTTCCAGCGGCGCACCACCCGGGGCGGTGCGCCGTACATCGCCGCTGCCTGGATCTAGCGCAGCATCTGGTCGCGCAACACGTTGAGCATCCGCCGGACCGTGGGCTTTTGCTCGGCGCCCAATGCCGTGCCGTCGTCGGCCTGCACGGTCAGCGTGGACACATCGCCCTGTCCGGCGACGATCAACCGGTACTTCTGCGGCGCGGTGTTGTCCTTGCCGCCAAACAGCCGCGCGAAGAAACCGGGTTCCTCGTTTGCCTGGTCCGAATCGATATAGCGGACGAAGTAGACGCCATCGGAGCGGTTGCGGTCCTCGACGGTGAAGCCGCCGCGGTCCAGTCCCAGCCCGACGCCGCGCCAGGCACGATCGAAGCCCTGGGCGATCCGCAGCGAGACACCATCGGCGGCATCGATCACCTCGACCGGTTGGCTGGCCGGCTTGGCGAGCACCGCCTGCGCCGCCTTCTCGCTGGCTGCCTGGTCGGCGCCGAAACGCACCATCAGCCGACGCAGGAACTCGACCTCGAGGTCGGGATCGGACGGCCGGGGCTGCCAGCGGGTTTTTCCTTGAGTTCGTCCGAGTACACCTCGACGAGCCCGCGATGGCTGATGTAGACCTCGGTCTTGCCATTGACGGTTTCGATCCGCGAGCGGAACTTGTCGCGCTCGCCGGTCGAGTACAGCGTGTCCAGGAAGCGCCCCACCGTGTTTCGGAACGCATCATCGGGCACCTTGGCCCGGTTCTCGGCCCAGTCGGTCTCGACCAGGCCGAGTTCGGGGGCCTCGCGGGCGATCAGGAAACCGCTGTCCAGCCAGAATTCGCGCAGCACCGGCCAGACATCGGCCGCCGGCAGGTCGACGGTGAGAAAGCGCTGCGAGCCGGCGCGCGACAGTTCTACCCCTGCGACGGCCGGCAACAGGCTCTTGGGACCCTTCTGGGCGTCGGCCGCGCCGCGCTCGCGCCGGTAGTCGGACAACGTGGTGTCGCCCGACGGACCCCGCCGTCCGGCGGCCGTACCGGTGGCCGGGTCGAGCAGGTCGGGGGGAATATCGAGCGGCGCCCGCTTGCCGGCCGACTTGTAGTCGATCGAATCATCGGACATCAGGGAGGTGCTGCAACCGGACAGACCGGAGGCAAGCAGCAGCAACACGGCCGCTGCCGGCAGGAAACGCTTCAAATCAGACCTCACGCGAGAATTCCGGACGCCTTGAGCGCGGCGCGCACCGGCTCTTGCAGCCCGGCCGCCAGCGGGGTCATCGGCAGGCGGATGCCCGACGAAATGCGGCCCATCTGCTGCAATGCCCACTTGACCGGGATCGGGTTGGCTTCCACGAACAGGTTCAGGTGCAACGGCAGCAACTGGCGGTTGATCTGGCGGGCTTGTTCCCAGTCGCCAGCCAGCGCCGCCTCGCACATCCGGGCCATCGGCCCCGGGGCGACGTTCGCCGTGACCGAGATCACGCCGTGCGACCCCATGGCCATCAGGGCCAGCGCCGAATCATCGTTGCCACTGTAGACGGCAAAACCGGCCGGCAGACGCGACAACAGATCCGAGCCGCGCGGAATGTCGCCGGTCGCATCCTTGAGGCCGACGACATTGGGAATCTCGGCCAGGCGCATCGTCGTGTCGTTCGACAGGTCTGCGACGGTGCGCCCGGGCACGTTGTACAGGATGACCGGCAGGTCGACCGCTTCGGCAACGGCCCGAAAGTGCCGGTACAGGCCGTCCTGCGATGGCTTGTTGTAGTAGGGCACGACCTGCAAGGTCATGTCGGCGCCATCGGCCTTGGCCGCGCGGGTCAGTTCGATCGCCTCGCGCGTCGAATTGCCCCCGGTGCCGGCAATGACCGGCAGCCGGCCGGCCACATGCTTGACCGTGGCCTTGACGATCTGCGCATGCTCGTCGGGCGAGACCGTCGGCGACTCGCCGGTGGTGCCGACCGCGACGATCGCCTTGGTGCCCTCGGCGATGTGCCAGTCGATCAGCGATCGGTAGCTGTCAAAGTCGAGCGATCCGTCCTCATTCATCGGAGTGACGATCGCGCAGATGCTTCCCTGGATCATGGCCGTGCCCGGTCTAGAAAAACGCCAATTCTAGCTGACCGGGCCATTCCTGCCCGGCAATCGGCCTCACGGCACACAGGCGCTGCACGATCGCCGGCGACTCGCCCGGATCCAGGCCGTGCTCATAGGCGATGACCGAGAGCCCGGCCAGGCGCGCCCGCGCCCAGAGCTCGCCTTCGGCCAACAGGTAGTCCGGATTGGAAGGCTTGCCAAAACGCGCATTGCCGTGGGCGAACGTGCTGTAGATCAACCGGCCGCCGGGCGCGAGCAGCCCGGCCAGCAACGCCAGTCGGGGACGGAACAGATAGTGGGTGACGACGATCACGTCGAAGCGCCTGTCCATGAACGGCCAGGCCTGTCCCTCGAGGTCCGCGCACAGCGTTTCGGTGCCGCGGGGCAACCGGGCCAGCGCCTGGGCGTTGCGGTCGACCGCCAGCACCCGCAGGCCCAGCGCGAGCCCGGCCTGGACATGGCGTCCCGAACCGCAGGCAAGGTCGAGCATCTGCTGGCCTGGCTGGCAGCCCTGCAGCCAGCGCTCGACCCAGGGCAGCGGCCGCGCCTCCCGGCGGGGCGTATGAGCATCAGTCATGACTTCCTCGAGGCCGATCCGCATCGATTCAGCGGATAATGTCCCGATGTTACCCGCGCCAGCGTCGACCAGATGACTTCCCCTGTCCCACCGCCCAGGGACGGCGCCCGCCGCCAGCGGCTGCTGACCGGCGCTGGGGTGCTCGCCCTGGCCGGGCGGGGCCTGGCGCTGATGCTGGGCCTGACGCGGCTGCCCGGCACAGGCGCGAGGCCCGGCCTGGCGGTGCCGGCCGTGTTGGCGGCGCTGGCAATGGCCGGTGTGCTCGGGTGGGTGATACACCGGCACCGGCGCCAGGATGCCGAGCTGCTGCGCCTGCGGGCCCGCGAGGCCCATCACGAGAATGCCGAGAGGCTGGCCGGCCTGGGCCTTTGGACCCTCGAACCCGGAACTCGCCGCCTGCGGCTGAGCCGGGGCGGCTGGCGCATTCTCGGGCACCCTGCCAGCCTGGCGGCATTGACGATCGAAGCCTTCGTGGCGCGCCTGCACCCGGATGACCGGGATCGCTGGCTGCAACTGCACACGCCGTCGGCCGACATGCCCGACGATATCCGCTGCGAGTACCGGCTGCTGCTGCCCGATGGCCGCGAACACTGGGTGCGCAGCGTCGCCCGGCCGGTGCGCCTGCGCGACGGGCGCCTGGGCCACCTGCGCGGCATCATCCAGGACATCACGGGCATGCGCGCGATGCAGCGCGAGCTGGCGATCAGCGAGGCCAAGTTCCGTGATCTCACGCTGCTCAGCTCGGATTGGGTCTGGGAGACCGATGCCGAGCACCGGCTTGCCTATCTGTCGGACAGCGTCGACGCGGTGCTGGGCCCCTGGGTGCGCGACCTGATCGGCCAGACCCACTGGGACGCCTCCCGACCGGACCCGCTGCCCACCGACTGGCAGGCAATGCGCGGCCCGATGGAGGCGCACGAGCCGTTCGAGCAGTTCGAGTACAGCCGGCTCGACGATCAGCGGCGCGTGGTGCACATCGCGCTCAACGGCCGCCCGATCAGCGACGAGCATGGCCGGTTTGCCGGCTACCGGGGCACCGGGCACGACATCACCCGCGAGAAACAGCAGCGGATCCTGCTCGAGATGGACGGCGACATCGCGGCGATCATGCGCGAGCAGACCGACCCGGAAAGGGTGATCAGCGCCGTCATCATCACCGTGTGCGGCAAGCTGGCCTGGCTGGGCGGCCTGCACCTGGTGGCCCGCGACGGGCGCTGCGTGGCCCGCGAGCGCTGGGGATACCCGGGGTTCGCGCGCATGGTGGCCGATCTGCCGCCGTCGATGGCCACCGACGATGTGACCGTCGAGGCGCGCGCATTTCGCGATGGCAAGGCGATCTGGCTGAACCAGGCCGAACTCGAGGTCGAGTTCGCCCGCCGGTACAAGATCCGCGAGGTCGGTGCGCAGGCGGCCTTCATTGCGCCGATTTCGGACGAGAACGGCCAGGTGATGAGTGCGTTGCTCTTCCTCGCGCCGGTCGGCTACCAGGGCGACGAATTCCTGGGCCAGGTGGCGGCGATGCTGTCGCGGGCGCTGTCGCTGTACCTGCAGCGCACACAGGCCGAGCGCCGGCTGCGCCGCGCCTCCGAGCACGACGCGCTGACCGGCCTGCCCAACCGTGCATTCGTCAGCGAGCAACTGGACCGGCTGCTGGCCGCCAGGCGCCCGATCGCGCTGTTGTACCTGGACCTGGACCGCTACAAGATCATCAATGACACCCTGGGTCATTCGGCTGGCGACAAGGCGCTGGTCGAAGTGGCGCGACGACTCGCGCAGAGCCTGCCCGAGGGCGACATCGCCGGGCGAATGGGCGGGGACGAGTTCGTCGTGCTGCTACACGAGCCGGGTGGCCGCGAGGCGGTCGAACGCATTGCCCGCGACATCCTGCGGGCGATCGAGCAACCGCTGGTGCTGTCGGACCGGGCCTGGTTCCTGTCGGCGTCGATCGGCGTGGCGATGGCGCCCGACGATGGCAGCGACGCGTCGCTGCTGGTGCAGGCCGCGGATGCGGCGATGTACCAGGTCAAGTCCGAGGGGCGCAACGATGTGCGCTTTTTCTCGGGCGACCTGCAGGCTTCCGAGCGGGCCGAACAGTTGCAATTGGTCAGCGAGTTGCCGTTCGCGCTCAAGCGGGGCGAGGTCGACCTTTACTACCAGCCGGTGCTGGACATCGGGCAGCGCAAGGTGCTCAGCGTCGAGGGGCTGCTGCGGTGGCGCCACCCGACCCGCGGCCTGTTGCTGCCCGACCGCTTCCTGCCGATGGCCGAACAGAGCAACCTGATCCGCGAAATCGGCTTCTGGGCGGTCCGCCGGGCGATCGACGACCGGATCGAACTGGGCCTGACCGAGTACGACGACATGGCCGTCAGCGTGAACATCTCGGTGCGCCAGCTGGCCGAGGAAGGATTCCTCGAGAACCTGCTGGGCCTGATCCAGGAGCGCAACTTCCCGCCGCACCTGCTCAGCCTGGAGCTGACCGAGAGTTCGTTCATCGAGAACCCGCAACGCGCGGTGGCCCGCATCTCCGACCTGCGCCGTGCCGGGGTGCGCTGCATCATCGACAACTTCGGCACCGGTTATGCGTCGCTGTCCTACATCAAGAACCTGCCGGTCGACGGGCTGAAGATCGATCGTGCGTTCGTGCGCGACCTGCCCGCCGACCGCGGCAATGCGGCGATCGTGCAGGCGGTGACGACGCTGGGGCAAGCTGGGCATGCAGGCAATGGCGAAGGGGTCGAGACCGCGCCAGCTGCGCCTGCGCGCGCTGCAATGCGACGTCGCGGGCGCCCTGATCTCGAACGGTTCCGTTCGGCGAACTGGTCACTTCCTGACACGCCCCGGCCTGCGCCGGATGCACGTCGTCCCAGGAATGGGACACGCTCCCTGCGGTCGCTGCCCCCGAGGGGCTGACCCCGACGGGAGACCCTGATCCGGAAATGGTTTGCCCACGGTCGCTTCGCCCCTGCCCCCCGTATGGTCGCACTTGTCAATAGCACTCAGCAACCAGGGGTGATGCAACAAGGCTTTACTGCGACGATGAATAACCTCGTATCCGTGCGTTGGTTAGCACCGTTCATCGTTCCGTTACAGGGCCTGCTCGGCTCGACGCGGTTCGCCACGGGCGCCGCACGGGGGCTCGAGGGTGCCGACATCGGTGCCGGCGTTGCACGCTGAGATCTGAGGGTTTCACGCTTGGGGGGTGGTTGGGCTGTTAGCTGGGGGGTTTGCGTCAGGCCATGTGGGCAATGGCCGACGAAGGCCAACTCGCGGGCGACGGCCACCAGATCTTGTTTCGTTGCACGCCACGGTTGTTGACCGGCAAAGCGCCCACAACGGGTCTGCGTCAGGCCTGCGCCTTGATGGCATCGGTAAGCGCGCTGGCGTACGGCTGTCCACCCCGATGCGCGGTGCGTAATGCCATGCCGCCTCCACGAGCAAGCGCCGGGCGTGCCCGTGCCGGTGCGGTGATGCTGCCTTTGCTGACCTTGTTGCCGCTGGAGTACTCGCTGGGCACCACGCCCAGGTAGCCCATGAGCTGGCGCGGTGGGCAAAGCGGGTGATGTCGCTCTCGGCGATCAGGCCCACGGCGGTAACCAACTGATGCCGCGAGCCTGCAGCCTGACCACCGGCTCAAAGCGCCAGCTACGCTTCGGCCAGGAATGTCAGGCGCTACGCTGCTCGGGCTGCACCGCCAGTTGGTACGGTGAACGCGATCTGGGGAGACGTGCTGAACTTGAGCAGCCAGCCAGGCGTAGTGGTCTTGGTCCAACTGGTCTTGCCGGAAGCGTCGATCGTGCGCAGCAAAAGCCCTTCGTTGCAGGCGGGCCTTCTGGCAGCCTTGACCGCGTCTGCGCGCCCGGCTCAGATCCCGAATGGCTGTCGGCGGTATCGGGACTGCACCACGGTCAACTCACCGCGCGGTTGCTCGGCCGGCGCATCGCGCCGGTCGGTCTTGATGTCGCCAGGGCGCTGGGCATCTTCGGGGCGATGACGTCGCAAACATAGCCCTTCGCTCCGGTGGTGCAGAAGGTCGGGCCGCTGTACACGACATGAATGCTGCCCGGGTCGCCGTGCAGCTTGCTCAACTGGCGCACCAGGCGGGTCATATCGTGCTTGAGTTCGCCAACGATTCGCGCCTTGCTGCGTCCGGATCCGCCACCGACGACGCTGGCGGGCAAGCTGGGCATGCAGGCAATGGCCGAAGGGGTCGAGACCGCGGCCGAGCTACGCGGCCTGCGCGCGCTGCAATGCGACGTCATGCAGGGCGCCCTGATCTGCGAACCGGTTCCGTTCGGCGAACTGCGTCACTTCCTGGACACGCTGCCCGGCCTGCGCCGGATGCACGTCGTCCCAGGGAATGGTGGAGCCCCCACGCTCCCTGCGGTCGCTGCCCCCCGAGGGGGCTGACCCCGGACAGGGAGACCCTGATCCGGGGTCGGGCTTGCTTGTGGGCCCCCACGCGGCCTGCGGTCCCCCGGTGCCGGCCTTGCAGGGCCGGGCGGCGCTCGTCCTCGGGCCTGGCCCTGCGACCGGTGGGTAGTCAGCTCTAGTCGTACTGCAGACCGACGGCTTCGCGCACGTCGCGCATCGTTTCGAGCGCGATCTTGCGGGCGCGCTCGCAGCCGTCGGCGATGATGTTGCGCACGAGGCTCGGGTCTTCGATATACGGCTGGGCGCGTTCGATGAAACCGCGCTGCTCGGTCACGATCGCATCGATCACCGGTTGCTTGCAATCCAGGCAACCGATGCCGGCCGAACGACAGCCCTGCTGCACCCAGTTTCGCGTGTCCTCGCTGGTGTAGACCTGGTGCAGTTCCCAGACCGGGCACTTTTGTGGATCGCCCGGGTCGGTGCGGCGCACCCTCGCCGGGTCGGTCGGCATCGTGCGGATCTTCCTCTCGACCGATTCTGGCGCCTCGCGCATCGAGATCGCGTTGTGGTAGCTCTTGGACATCTTTTGCCCATCGGTGCCGGGCATCCGCGAGGCCTCGGTGAGCAGCGCCTGCGGTTCGCTCAGGATGATCCGCCGGCTGCCCTCGAGGTAACCGAACAGGCGCTCGCTGTCGGCATGGCTCAGGTTCTGCGACTGCTCGACCAGTTCGCGGCCCCGCTCGAGCGCCTGCTCGTCGCCCTGTTCCTGGAATGCGGTGCGCATCTGCTGGTAGATGCGGGCCCGCTTGGAGCCCAGCTTGCGAACCGCTTCCCTGGCCTTCTCTTCGAATCCCGGCTCGCGCCCGAACAGGTGATTGAAGCGTCGCGCCACCTCGCGCGTCAGTTCGATGTGCGGCACCTGGTCTTCGCCGACTGGGACGAAGGCGGCGCGGTACATCAGGATGTCGGCCGCCTGCAGCAGCGGGTAACCGAGAAAGCCATAGGTGGACAAGTCCTTGTCCGACAGCCGCTCCTGCTGGTCCTTGTAGGTGGGGACCCGCTCGAGCCAGCCCAGCGGCGTCACCATCGACAGCAACACCATCAGTTCGGCATGCTCGGGCACCCGCGACTGGATGAACAACACCGACTCTTCGGGATCTATGCCGGCAGCCAGCCAGTCGATGACCATCTCCCAGATGTTGTCCTCGATGGTGTCGGTCGACTCGTAGTGGGTGGTCAGCGCATGCCAGTCGGCCACGAAGAAAAGGCAGGGAAACTCGGTCTGCAGCCGTACCCAGTTCTTGAGCGCTCCGTGGTAGTGGCCAAGATGCAGCGCACCGGTCGGACGCATGCCCGAAACAACGCGATCAGGAAACATAGTCAGAGACCCAGTAGATCGAAAAGGAAGTTATAACCGCCAGCGACCAGCGGCAGCACCAGGCTTCCCAGCATGCCCGTCGCCAACAGCACCAGCAGGATCACCATGCCGTAAGGCTCGAGCCGGCCCAGTTGCAGCGCCATCGGTGGTGGCAGCAGACTGGTCAGGATGCGCCCGCCGTCGAGCGGCGGCACCGGCATCAGGTTGAGGAAGGCGAGCACGAGGTTGAACGAGATCCCCGCGCCGGCCATGCGCACGAAGAACTCGCTGTTCTGGCCGATCAGGCCGGCGACGACGATGAACTTGAGCATCAGCGCCCAGCCAAAGGCCATCAGCAGATTGGCCGCCGGACCGGCGGCGGCCACCAGGCCCATGTCGCGGCGCGGGTTGCGCAGGTTGCTCTGTACGACCGGCACCGGCTTGGCCCAGCCAAAGAGCAGCGTCGCCCCAAGCGCCGCCTTGCTCAGCAGCAGCATCAGGCCGGGCACCAGCAGCGTGCCGACCGGGTCGATGTGCTTGATCGGATTGAGCGTCACCCGCCCCAGCAGCCGGGCCGTGGGGTCACCCAGACGGTTCGCGACCAGGGCATGCGCGGCTTCGTGCAGCGTGATGGCGAAAATGACCGGAATGGCATAGACAGCGATCAGCTGTACGAGAGCGAGCTCCATCGACCGATTGTAGCAAGGCCGCGTGCGGGCTTTGTTGCAGCCCTTCGAGCGCAGCGTGCGTTTCGCCTTCGGGCTTCCGCGTGCCGGTCCCGGCCGCCGGGCGGCCCGGCGGACTCAGTTGCCCAACATCCCCGGGTCGGACCCTTGCCGATGCGCTCGATCAGCGGCTCGGCACCGGTGACATCGATGACGGTGGTCGGTTCGAACCCCTGGCCGCCGGCATCGATGATGCCATCCAGCCGCTTGCCCACCCGCTCCATGATCTCGTCGGCCTCGTGCAGCGGCTCGGTATCGCCGGGCAGGATGAGGCTGCTCACCAGTACCGGCTCGCCGAGCGCCTCAACACCCCCAGCGCCACCGCCGAGTCGGGCACCCGCAGGCCGATCGTCTTGCGCGACGGGTGCCACAGGCGGCGCGGCGTCTCCTTGGTGGCCGGCAGCACGAACGTGTACGGCCCCGGGGTCCATTCCTTGAGAAAGCGGTACTGCGCGTTGCCCACCTGGGCATAGATCGCCAGCTGGCTCAGGTCGTTGCACATCAGGCTGAGCAGGTGCTTGGCATCGATTTCGCGAATCTGGCGCAGGCGCTCGACCGCATTCTTTTCGGTGACGCTGGCCGCCAGCACGTAGCAGGCGTCGGTGGGCATCGCGATCAGGCCGCCGTCGCGCAGCAACTGGGCGGCCTGCCAGAGCAGCCTGGGCTGGGGGTTGTCGGGATGCACGTCGAATCGGATCGTCATGGGGACACCGGTTGCGCCAACAGCGCCTGGGGCCAGTCGTGCCAGACCGGGACGACCGAATCGGGCAGCAGCGGCAGGTCGCCCAGGTCGACCCGGCTTTCGCCAGGCCCGTGAAAATCCGACCCGCGCGAGGCCATGAAACCGAATTCGCGCGCGACCGTGGCAAACCGCCGGTACTGGTCGCGGGTATGGCTGCCGGTGATCACCTCGATGGCGGTGCCGCCCGCCTCGCGGAACTCGCCCATGAACGCCCAGAGTGCCGTCTCGTCGAGCTTGTAACGGCCCGGGTGGGCGACGATCGCCGTGCCCCCGGCCGCCAGGATCCACTGCACCGCCTCGCCCAGGCGTGCCCACTGCTGGGGAACATAACCGGGCCGGCCCTCGACCAGGTAGTGCTGGAAGACATCGTTGACCGACTCGCAGACCCCGGCCTGGACCAGGAAGCGTGCGAAATGGGTGCGCGAGACCAGCGCCGGGTTGCGCACGTGTTCGAGCGCGCCCTCGTAGGCGCCGGCGATCCCGGCCTTGCCCAGCGAATCGCCGATCTCGCGCGCCCGGCCGTCGCGCACCGAGCGGATCCGTGCCAGGCCCTGGACCAGCGCCGGCGCCTGCGGATCGATTCCCAGTCCGACCACGTGGATGGTCTTGCCGGCCCAGGTGACGCTGATCTCGACCCCGGGCACGAAGATCAGGCCATGGTCGGCGGCCGCGGCAGCGGCCTCGGGCAGTCCTTCGATGTCGTCATGGTCGGTGAGCGCGAGCATCGAGACGCCGCGCTCGCCGGCCCGGCGCACGAGTTCGGCCGGGCGCAGCACGCCGTCCGAATACATCGAATGGCAATGCAGGTCGGCATTGAGCCGCCACGGGTCGGCGAGCAGTGCATCGTCGGCCAGGCCGGCACGGGTCATGCTTGCGATCGAGCCGTCCATCAGAGGAATTCCTGGATCATCGACGCCACAGCTTCGGGCTGGTCATGGTGCATCATGTGCCCCGCCCCGGCGACCGTGGCTCGCCGGAGTGTCGGAATCACCGACAGGCGGTCTGCGTACTCGGGGCTGTCGACGAAGGCCTGCCTGGATTTCATGTGCTCGCAAAAGACCCAGAGCACGGGGGCGCTGATCTGTGCCCAGCAGGCGACGACCTCGTCGACCCGGTACAGGTAGGGATTGACCCGCTTGTGCGCGGGATCGGACAGGATGCGCCACGAGCCATCGGGCTGGCGCGCGCTCCAGTGCGGTGCCAGCCAGGCAGCCAGTTCGGGGCGAAGCCGGGGGTTGTTCTTGATCAGCCGGGCGGCCACGGCGGCCAGGTCGGCGCTCACGCTGGGCGCCAACGGGGTCTGCAACTGGTCGACAGCGGCCCAGACGGGCCGGCGCTTCGGCCGGATCGGCCGCAGGCAGGCCGATCCTTCCAGGTTCACCAGCCGGCGTACCCGGGCGGGCCGCACGCCGGCATACAGCGTGGCGATGTTGCCCCCATGTTGTGCCCGATCAGGTCGACCGCACGCCCGGGCACCACCGCCTCGAGCAGCGCGTCCAGATCGCCCAGGTAGTCGGGAAACCAGAATGTACGGCGCCGCCGCCGTCGGTACCGCCAAATCCGCGCCAGTCGGGCGCATAGGCCTCCCAGTCGGCAGGCAGGTGATCGACGACGAACTGGAACGAGGCCGAGACATCGGCCCAGCCGTGCAGCAGCACGAGCACATGCGCCGGCGACGCTTTGGCAGGCCAGTGCCGCATCTGGTAATTCAGGCCGCGAACGGCAACGGGGCGCACCTGGCTAGGGCGGCGCGGCTGGTAATCGGTCATCCGGGTCCTGAGGAGGCAGGTTGTCTGTCTGATTTTAGTGCTTTTGCCGGCCGGGCGGATTCGCAGCGGCTCTGTGACCGCCCGGCGCCCCGTCCTCGCCGGCCCGACGGGTCAGCCAGGCCAGCTCGGGCGGCGTGAAGCCCGCGGCCAGCCGCGCGGCCTCGTTGAACGGCGGCCGCGGCCACGGGGCGCGAAACGCGGCGATCAGGTCACGATAGGCCTGCTCCGGTTCGAGCCGGCGCTGCCGGGCCAGGCGACGGAACCAGCGATCGCCACAGCGCACGTGGGCGATCTCGTCATCCAGGATCTGCTGCAGGATCGCGTGGCCGCGCCGGTCACCCGCCGCCTGCAGGCGCTTCTGGATCGGCGGGGTCGCGTCCAGGCCCTGTGCCTCGAGCACGCGCGGCACCAGCGCCATGCGCGCCAGCAGATCGGCCCGGGTGCGCACGGCCATCTCCCAGAGTCCGTCGTGGGCGGCGAAGTCGCCGTAGCCATGGCCGTCGCGCTGCAACTCGGCCTGCAACATCAGGAAGTGCCGGCACTCGTCGGCCGCCACGTCCAGCCATTGGACGGCAAAGAGCGGCGGCATCGCCGGGAATCGCCAGACCACGTCCAGGGCCAGGTTGATCGCATTGAACTCGATGTGCGCCACCGCGTGCAGCAGCGCGGCCCTGCCGCTGGGCGTGAACGCAGAGCGGCCCGGCACGTGGCGCGGCGCGACCAATGCCGGCCGCGCCGGGCGGCCGGGCGCAACCGATTCATCGGCCAGCGGATGGTCGTCGAGCAGCGCCGGCTCCCCGGACGGGCTGTCCGGCGCCTGCGGCATCGGGCGCACCTGCGCGTGCCACTGACGATGCAGGGCAGCCACCTGCGCACACTTGGCCGCTGGATCGGCAATGTCCCAGGCGTGCCGTGCCCCGTTGCGCAAATCGTCGACGGACATGGCGGGCATCGCGCCGCCACCGCTGTCGCCTGGCCGCTCGTTCGATCCGGGTTCGCTTACACTAAAGACAGACATCGATCCGACAAGAGAGTTCCTCCATGACAGTCTACGCGCTCGCCGACCTCGTTCCCGATATTGCGCCCACCGCCTGGATCGCGCCCGGCGCCAACGTGATCGGGCAAGCCGTGATGGGCGAACATGCCAGCGTCTGGTTCGGCGTCACGGTGCGCGCGGACAATGCGCCGATCCGCATCGGAGCCCGCAGCAACATCCAGGAGAACTCGGTGCTGCACGTCGACCCGGGCCACCCCATCGAGATCGGCGAGAACGTCACCGTCGGCCATCAGGCGATGCTGCACGGCTGCACGATCGGTCACAACAGCCTGATCGGCATCCAGTCGGTGATCATGAACGGGGCCGTCATCGGCGAGAACTCGCTGGTCGGTGCGGGCGCCCTGGTCACCGAGGGCAAGCAGATCCCGCCCGGCTCGCTGGTGCTGGGCTCGCCGGCCAAGGTGGTGCGCGCGCTGACCGAGGACGAGATCTCGCGGCTGCGGCGCAGCGCGCAGTCGTATGTCGATCGCGCGGCGCAATACCGGAGACCGGCTGCGAGCGTTGTGAGCGGTCCGCAGGCGCGACGATGAACCGACGACGCGATTTCTCATCGGCCCGCAGGTGCGTGGCGAATGGGTCGAACTGGAGAGGCCTGGCGCGAGGTCACGGCCAGGCACGTGCTCGATCCGGTCGCCACCCGGATCCTGGGCGAACTCACGGCTGCGGCGCTGCTCCTGGCCGCCACCATCAAGCATCGCGGCAGCCTCACCGCGCAGATCATCGGCGGCGAGGGCGCGATCAGCCTGGCGGTCGTCGAGTGCCATGCCGACGGCCAATACCGCTCGACGATCAAGTACTCCGAGCGCGTCCCCCGACCGACCGACGATACCGACCTGATGAACTGGCTCAACCCGGGGCAACGCACGCTTCGTCATCACGCTCGATCCGCGCGATGGCGATCAAAGCGCCTTACCAGGGGTCGTGCCACTCGAGGGCGAATCGATCGCGCAGGCGCTGGAGCAGTACATGTTGCGCTCCGAGCAACTGCCCACCCGGCTCTGGCTGGCCGCTGACGAACAGCAGACCGCCGGGCTGCTGCTGCAGCGGCTACCCGGCGACGGCGGCGCGGGCGGCAACGATGCCGATGCCGACACCTGGCCGCGGGTGCAGCAGTTGGCCGACACACTGCAACCGGCCGAAATGCTCGCCAGCGATGCCGACACGATGATCCGCCGCCTGTTCTGGCAGGAGGCGGTGTCCGCCACCGAGACACGGCCGCTGCAGTTCGCGTGTTCGTGCTCGCGTGACCGGGTGGCGCGGATGCTGCAATCGCTGGGAGCCGATGAAGTGAACGACATCCTCGAGGAGCGCGGCGAGATCATCGTGCATTGCGATTACTGCAACGAGCGCTACGACTTCGACGCCGTGGACAGCCTGGCCTTGTTCCGCACCGACCTCGCGCCGGGCAGCGACACCCCGCAATGAACCTGGCACGGCATCCCCGTTGAAAACTGCGACAGCCGCCACGGACGCCCAACGCCTGCTGCTGCCCTGCCCCTGCGGCCGTGCGCTGGCCTATGGCGATTGCTGCGGGCCGCTGCACACGGGCACGGCGGCCGCGGCCGATGCCGAATCGCTGATGCGCTCGCGGTACAGCGCGTTCGTGTTCGGTCTGGCCGGTTACCTGGTGCAGACCTGGCACCCGGACACGCGCCCACCGCGCATCGAGCCTGACCGGCTCGGCGAAAAGTGGCTGGGCCTCGAGGTGCGCGCCACGCGCACCGACGGTGACCAGGCCTGGGTCGAGTTCGTCGCGCGCAGCCGCACCGCGGGCAGGGCCACCCGCCTGCACGAGAACAGCCGCTTCGTGCGCGAACACGGGCGGTGGCTGTACGTGGACGGCCAGGCGCCCGCCAAGGCCAGGCGCGGCTTCAAGCCCGGCCCGGCTCGCTGATCGGTGCCACCGCCGGCGCCGGATCGCCGTGCGGATCATCGGCGGGCAGTGGCCGCAGCGTCAGCATCAGCAGCAGACCCAGGGCCGAGAAACCGGCCAGAATCCCGAAGGCCACCTGGTAGCTGCCCAGCACATCGAACACCGAGCCGGCCAGCACCGGCCCGATCGCGCCACCCAGCGTGCCGCAAAAGACCACGATCCCAAAGATCGCCCCGTGCGAGCGCATGCCAAAGACCTCGGCCACCGTGGGCGACACCACGGTGAAAAAGCCGCCATGGGCAAAGCCGTACAACGCGGCGAACAGGAACAGCCACGCGGGGTCGCGGATCACCAGCAGCAGGGTCAGGCTGGCCAGCAAGCTCGAGAAGCAGACCAGGTAGCCATTGCGCCCGCCGATCCGGTCGACGAAAAAGCCCACCAGCAAGCGGCCCACAATGCTCACGCCCCCGAGTGTCGAGAGTACGGCCGCCGCCACCCCGGTGCTCAGGCCCAGGTCGGAGCCGTGCGCGACGATGTGCACCGGCACGGTTATCAGCGTCGGAAAGAACAGGAACTGGGCACCGCACAGGGTCCAGAACTGCCGGGTACGACGCGCCGGTGCAAACGCCCAGCCGCGCGACGGATCCGGCGCACCGGGGCGGCTCGCGGCTCTTGCCCGCTCGAGCAGCGCCGTGCTCTCCGCCGGCAGCGGGCGGCGCATCAGCTGGGCGGCGAGCACCAGTGCCAGCAGCGCCAACACCCCCAGCCACAGGCTCGCGACGCGCCAGCCGTAGGCGACGATCAGTGCGGTGCACAGCAGCGGCAGGGTCACCTGGCCCAGCGCCGTGCCGCTCTTGACGATGCCCGTCATCACGCCCCGCCTGCCGGGAAACCAGTGCGCGACCGTCGACAGCGTGACGACATCGTGGGTGGCCAGGCCGACGCCGACCAAGCCGCCGTAGAGCACGAACAACTGCCACGGCGCGTCCATGAACATCATCAGCAGGTAACCGATGCCCAGGCTCGCGCCCGAGAGCGTCAACACCAGGCGCGGCCCGAAGTGGTCACTCGCGCGCCCGGCCACCATCGCGCCCAGGCCCATGACGAGAAACGCCATCGACGTCGCCGCCGACAGCAAGGTGCGCGACCAACCGAGCTCGCTCTCGAGCGCCTTGAAAAAAACCCCGTAGGCGAACATCGAGCCGATGACGAAGAACTGGGTGAGCAGCGCGCCGATCACGACCCGGTGCTGGGGCGGCACGCGCATGGCTACCGGGCGGCGCGCAAGGTCTGGGTCGTACGTTGTTGGGACGACTTGGCCTGGGGCAGGTTGATCTGGATGAAGATCTCGTCTTCACCGATCATGCCCAGATCGTAGCGGGCGCGCTCCTCGACCGCGATCCGGCCTTCGGCCAGATCACGCACCTCGGCCGCCAATGCCGCGTTCAGCTGGGCCTCGACATCGTTGCGCTTGACACGGTTCTCGAGTTCGCGGTCCAGGCGCCAGACATCGAGCCAGCCGCCCTGCCCGAACCAGAGCGGCCACTGGATGGCACCCAGCATCACCACGAGAATAAGCGGAAGAAAGCGCAACCCGGCGGCCTCGATTGATCAGCGGCGGGACGGAAGTACCGTCTTGGAATGCTTAGGGTTTTGGTCCCGTGCAGGACCCTTCACGTCAGCGCAGATTATAGAACGCGCGGCGCCCCGGATAGCTGGCCACTTCACCGAGATCTTCCTCGATGCGTAACAGTTGATTGTATTTTGCAATTCTGTCGGTGCGGCTCATCGAGTGGTCTTGATCTGCAACGCATTGGTGGCCACCGCGATGTCGGCGATGGTCGTGTCCTCGGTCTCGCCGGAGCGATGCGACACGACTGCCGTGTAGTTATGACGCTTGGCAAGATCGATCGCGGCAAAGGTCTCGGTCAGCGTGCCGATCTGGTTGATCTTGATCAGGATGGAGTTCGCCACGCCGGCGTCTATGCCTTTTTGCAGCAGCGCGGTGTTGGTGACGAACAAGTCGTCACCGACCAGTTGCACCTTGTCGCCGAGCGCATCGGTGAGCAGCTTCCAGCCCTTCCAGTCATCCTCGGCCATGCCGTCCTCGATCGAGATGATCGGGTACTTGTCACACCAGGTCGAGAGCAGGTTGACGAAGTCGCCGGCGCTGAGCGTCAGGCCCTCGCCTTCCATCCTGTACTTGCCGTCCTTGTAGAACCCGGTGCTCGCGCAATCGAGGCCGAGCGCGATCTGCGTGCCCGGCTCGTAACCGGCTTTCTCGATCGCCTGCAGGATCAGCTGGATCGCCTCTTCGTGGTTCTTGACCGATGGCGCGAAACCGCCTTCGTCGCCCACCGCCGTCGACATGCCCTTGTCGTGGACCAGCTTCTTGAGCGAGTGAAAGACCTCGGCGCCCTGGCGCAGCGCCTCGCGAAAACTGGTCGCGCCGATCGGCAGGATCATGAACTCCTGGATGTCCAGGCTGTTGTTGGCATGCGCGCCGCCATTGATCACGTTCATCATCGGCACCGGCAGGGCCATCGGGCCAGAGCCGCCAAAATACCGGTAAAGCGGCAGGCCGCATTCCTCGGCCGACGCACGCGCCACGGCCATCGAGACCGCCAGCATCGCGTTGGCGCCCAGCCGGGCCTTGTTCTCGGTGCCGTCCAGGTCGATCAGCACGCGGTCGATGTAGGTCTGCTCGGCCGCGTCCAGGCCCAGCAGTGCCTCGGAGATCTCGGTGTTGACGTTCTCGACCGCCTTGAGCACGCCCTTGCCCAGGTAGCGGCCACTGTCACCGTCACGCAACTCGATCGCCTCGCGCGAGCCGGTCGATGCGCCCGAAGGCACTGCGGCACGCCCCATCACGCCCGATTCGAGCAAGACGTCGCACTCGACCGTGGATTGCCGCGCGAGTCGATGATCTCGCGGCCGATGATGTCAACAATGGTGCTCGCGAAGCCTCTCTGGTTTCGGTGGAATGAGGATAGGTGCGGCCCGGATTCAGACGCCCTGGACGACGACCATGTTGAATTTGTCGGTGGCGCCGGCGCGTACCTCGCGGGCCTTGCGGTACAGCACCGAATCGTAGAACGCCTTGGCCGCGTCCATCGTCTCGAAGCGGGCCACGATGACCCGCCCGGGCTGCCAATCGCCCTCGAGTACCGCGGTCTCGCCGCCGCGCACCAGGAACTCGCCGCCGGCCGCCTTTATCGCGCCGGGCGAGCATCGTGTATTGCTTGTACTGGTCGGGCTTGGACACCGAGACGTCCGCGATCACGTATGCAGCCATCGATTCTCTCCAGGTCAGAGGCCGTCAGCAGACAACTGCTGCTCGGCAAAGCCGTCGCGCTTGACCAGGTGGTCCAGCGCCAGCAGGGTACCGAGCAGGCCCTCGAGCCGGTCCATCGGCCAGGCGTTGGGGCCATCGGACATCGCGTTGGCCGGATCCGGGTGGGTCTCCATGAACAGGCCCGAGATGCCGACCGCCACGGCCGCCCGCGCCAGCACCGGCACGAATTCGCGCTGCCCGCCCGAACTCGTGCCCTGCCCACCGGGCAGTTGCACCGAGTGGGTGGCATCGAACACCACCGGGCAGCCGGTCTCTCGCATGATAGCGAGGCTTCGCATGTCGGACACGAGATTGTTGTACCCGAAGCTCACGCCACGCTCACAGACCATGATGTTCTCGGCCGCGCCGGCATTGCCGGCCCGCTCCGCGGCCGCCTCGCGGGCCTTGATGACCACCTGCAGCATGTCGTGCGGCGCGAGAAACTGGCCTTTCTTGATGTTCACCGGCTTGCCGGCACTGGCCACCCTGCGGATGAAATCGGTCTGGCGGGCCAGGAAGGCCGGCGTCTGCAGCACGTCGACGACCTCGGCCACCGGTGCGATCTGGTCGATATCGTGGACATCGGTGAGCACCGGCACATCGAAGCGGGACCGCAGGTCGGCGAGGATCTGCAGGCCCTGCTCGAGCCCGGGCCCGCGAAAACTCTTGCCCGAGCTTCGGTTGGCCTTGTCAAACGAGCTCTTGTAGATGAAGGCGATGCCCACCCGCTCGCAGATGCCCTTGAGGCGCTCGGCCGTTTCAAAGGCCATGTCGCGCGATTCGATCACGCAAGGCCCGGCGATCAGGAAGATCGGCCGATCGAGTCCCACTTCGAAACCGCAAAGATTCATGGATGTCCTCCTGCGCCGAAGACACGACGCGATAGTGGATCACGACCCGTCAGAGGATCACCGGCCCAGAGGCGCGACCGCCGAGCCTTGCGCCGGGCGCTCGGGGACACGACGCCCGGCCAGGACCAGCGCGGCCTTGACGTAGCTCGTGAACAGCGGGTGCCCGGCCCGCGGGGTGGACGTGAACTCGGGATGGAACTGCACGCCCAGGAACCACGGATGGCCCTGGTCGCCGCGATCGAGCTCGACGATCTCGGTCAGGCCCTCGTGCGGGGTTCTCGCGACCACGTGCAGACCGGCCGAATCGATGCGATCGATGTAGCGGCTGTTCACTTCGTAGCGATGGCGGTGGCGCTCGTTGACATGCTCGCCGTAGATCTCACTGGCCAGCGAGCCGGCCTTGACCGCGCAGCGCTGGGCGCCCAGGCGCATCGTGCCGCCCAGGTTCGAATCGGACGAGCGCCGCTCGGTCTGGCCCTCGCGGTCCTGCCATTCGGTGATCAGGCCGATCACCGGGTGCTGGGTATCGGGATCGAATTCGGAACTGTTGGCGCCGGCCAGGCCGACCACGTTGCGGGCGAACTCGACCACGGCCAGCTGCATGCCCAGGCAGATGCCCAGATAGGGGATGCGGTTCTCGCGCGCGAACCGGATCGCCGCGATCTTGCCCTCGACCCCGCGCAATCCGAAGCCGCCTGGCACCAGGATGCCGTCGTACCGGCCGAGCTTGTCGACACCACCCGACCTCGAGTTGCTCGGAATCGATGTAGTCGATGGCACTCTGGCGTGGGTGTGGATGCCGGCGGGATCAGCGCCTGCTCAGGCTCTTGTACGACTCGGTCAGATCGACATACTTGCCAACTATCGCGATGTGCACCTCGTGCACCGGATTGCGCAGCGAGCTGACGATCTGTCCCAGACGGTCGTGGTCGGCCGGCGGCGGCGACAGCTTGAGGATCTCGCAGATCTCGATCATCGACGTTTTTACTGTAGAGCATCCGCGGATGCGGTAGATGGTGTCGGCATCTTCGATCGAGACGACCGCATCGAGCGGTACGTTGGTGAACATCGAGATTCGGCGCGCTCGTCAGGGATGCGCCTGTCGGCCCGGCATAACAGCAGGTCGGCCTGGATGCCGATCTCGCGCAGCTTTTGCACCGAGTGCTGGTGGGTTTGGTCTTGAGTTCGCCGGCCGATGGAACGAAGGGCACCAGCGTCAGGTGCACGAAGCAGGCGCTGCCCTGGCCCAGGCGCAGGCTCATCTGGCGCACTGCCTCGAGAAACGGCAGCGACTCGATGTCGCCCACGGTGCCGCCGATCTCGACGATTGCCACGTCGGCCGCGACCGTGCCGCCATCGGGCTCGGCCACTCCGGCGCCGCGCTCGATGAACGCCTGGATCTCGTTGGTGATGTGCGGAATCACCCTGGACGGTGCGGCCCAGGTATCTTCACCGCGCTCCTGCGCAGCAATCGAGTCGTAGATCTGGCCGGTCGTGAAGTTGTTGACCGTGGCGCATCCGGGCCGATACGAAGCGCTCGTAATGGCCCAGGTCAGAGGTCGGTCTCGGCCCCGTCGTCGGTGACGAACACCTCGCCATGCTGAAACGGGCCTGGGCGGGTGCCCGGGTCGACGCGATATAGGGATCGAGCTTGAGCAGCGTGACCCGCAGGCCGCGGGATTCGAGAATCGCGCCGATCGAGGCAGCGGCAATGCCCTTGCCGAGCGATGACACGACACCGCCGGTTACGAAGACGTACTTGGTCATGGGGAACACGATCAGGAAAGCCAGATTATAGCCCTGGCCCGCCGGTGGCCCTGCAGGCAGACCCGGCCCTCGCGCCAGGGCCGGCGCCGGGGCCGTGTCTATAATGCGGGCGTCAACTCCTTCAGGAACCTCGTCCATGAGCAACCGGCCCAAGCGCCGCGGCCGCGCTTGCCGATGTCGCCCGCGACGGCCTGATGATCGGCGTTGGCGGGTTCGGGTTGTGCGGCATCCCCGAGGCGCTGATCGAGGCGGTGTCAGCGACAGCGGCATCAAGGACCTGACCTGCGTCTCGAACAATGCCGGGTCGACGGGTTTGGGCCTGGGCCTGTTGCTGTAAACCCGCCAGGTGCGCAAGATGATCGCCAGCTACGTCGGCGAGAACAAGGAGTTCGAGCGCCAGTACCTGGCCGGCGAACTCGAGCTGGAATTCACACCACAGGGTACGCTGGCCGAGAAGCTGCGCGCCGGCGGCGCGGGCATCCCGGCCTTTCTTTTTTTCAACGAACTGGGTATGGCACGATCGTCGCCGAGGGCAAGGAGACCCGCGAGTTCGAGGGTCGCCACTACGTGATGGAACGCTCGCTCACCCCCGACCTCGCGCTGATCAAGGCCTGGAAGGCCGATCGCAGCGGCAACCTGGTGTTCCGACGCACCGCACGCAACTTCAACCGAATGTCGCGATGGCTGGCAAGGTCTGCATCGCCGAGGTCGAGCAGGTGGTCGATGTGGGCGAGCTGGACCCGGACGGCATCCACCTGCCCGGCATCTACGTGCGCACCGTATCGTGGTGAACGCCACCCCGGAAAAGCGCATCGAACAACGCACCACCCGTCCCGCCTGGTGAGAGACCGACATGGCCTGGGAACAGAGATCAAATGGCGCCGCGCGGCGGCCGAACTGCGCGACGGTTACTACGTCAACCTGGGGATCGGCCTGCCGACGATGGTGGCCAAACCACGTGCCCAAGGATGTCGAGGTCTGCTGCAGAGCGAGAACGGCCTCCGCGGGCATCGGGCCGTTTCCCACCGAGGACGAGGTCGATGCCGACCTGATCAATGCCGGCAAGCAGACGGTCACCACGCCGCCCGGTTCGTCGATCTTCGAGCGCCGACTCGTTCGCGATGATCCGCGGCGGCAAGATCAACCTGGCCATTCTGGGCGCTATGGGGTGCAAGCCAGACCGGGGACTCCGGCCAACTGGATGATTCCGGGCAAGATGGTCAAGGGTGATGGGCGGCGATGGACCTGGTCGCCGGCGTCGGCCGCGTGATCGTCCTGATGGGTTACCACGGCGCGCGCCAAGGACGGCACTGAAAGCCTCAAGATCCTGCAAAAATGCGACCTGCCGCTCACCGGGGTCGGGGTCGTCGACATGATCATCACCGACCTGGGCGTGATCGAAGTCGTGTCTTCGGCCTGCGACTGCTCGAACTGGCCCTGGGGTGACGGTCGACATGATCACCGCTGGGCACCGGTTGCCCGATCGATACCTCGGCGCTGGTACCGCTGGAAGCCTTCGGGCTGGCGTGGCGGCCAGCGGGCCGCCAGCAGGCCGCGCATCTCGTCAGGTCGGACCTCCAGCCCTGTCAGGTGGCGAAATGCCATCGCGCACCGATGAAGACCCCATTCGGCGCCGCTGATCGTGCCCGCCCCGGCCGCCTGCGCAGCGCGCGCAAAAACGCGGCCGCGGGCTCGGCCACCGCATCGAGCGCCCAGCGCCGCCCGGCAACCGACGCGGGCAGCACGCTGCCGGGCATCGCCAGCGAGACCCACCGGGGTTGGGATGACCAGGCTCCTCGACCCGCTCGTCGACAAGGACCAACGGGATCGGACCCGACGACGAGGTCGAGCCGGGCAAGCCTGGCGCAGCGCCTCGCCCAGCTGCTGCGCCCTGGCCTGGTCGATATCGCCAGGCAGCCGGCGGATGCCTCAGCGACAGCAGACCGAAGGCAAAGGCCCGCCCTACGCTGCCGGCGCCCACCAGGCAGGTGGTCCCGGGCCCGCGCAGCCCGATGCGCTCACAGAACACGCTGACAAAGGCCGACTGGTCGGTGTTGAAACCGCCGACCGTGCCGTCGGCACCGAACACCACGGTGTTCACCAGGCCATTGAGACGGTCGTCGGCGTCCGGCATCGGGGCGCGGGCAAACGCCTGCGCCTGGTACCGCGTCGATGCATTGCGCTGCGCTCAGGCCCTGCGCCCGCGCCCGGTCGAACACCGGATCGAACCCGTCGTGCCCGTTCACCGGCACCAGGGGCTCGCAGCGGAGTGAGCGGCCGCGAAGCCGCCGCGGCGACGAACAGGTCGGCCGGCCATCCACTGCCATCGGTGTCGGCCACCAGGCCAATGCGAAAGTCCGCACCGCCTGGCTGACTCACGGCGCTTTCGCCGGTGCGCTTCGGCGACTCGGCCAGCAGCCCGGCCGGCTGGCTCATCCGGGAACGCAACTCGATCGGAATGGGCGATGATTTGCGGGTCGGATAATCGATCCAGACCACCTTGGCGCCACCGCTGGCATAGACGGTGTCGGGATCATCGACCCGGCTCAGCTCGGCAAAGGTCTGCAGGCTGGAGCGTCCGATCTGGCCTATCGAGAGGCGAGCGCGCACCGTGCCCGGGTAGCGCAGCTCCTGCAGGAAGCTGCAAAACGTGCTGATGATCACCGGCCCCTGCTCGGACGCATCGAGTCCGATGCCCAGCGCCTCGAACCAGCTGGATGCGCAACTGCTCGAAGAACTGGAAGTAGATCGTGTTATTGACATGGTTCATCGCGTCCATGCCGCCCCAGCGGATCGGCATGTCCATCTGGAACACCAGGGTGCGGGTGGCATCGTCGGCCATCAGTTGCCCGCCAAGGCTCACCGGCAGGTGCTCGCGGGAAGGTTCTTGTTCGTCGTTCATCAGGTAGGGATCGCTCAGGTCAGTTGCACGGGCAGCGTGGAGAAACCGCGAAAACGCACCCGCCGATCGCGCACTGGTTCGCCGGCCGGCTCGATCCCGGGTACCGCTCGAGCAGGCGGCCGATCGCGATCCGCCCTCGAGCTGCGCGACATTCATGCCCACGCAGTGCCGGTGGGCATGGCCGAAGGTCAGGTGGCGGTTGCGCCGCCGCGTGATATCGAAAGCGTCCGGATCATCGAACTCGGCCGGATCGCGGTTGGCCGCCCCCAGGCACAGCGTGATCAGTGTGCCGGCCGGGAATGTCTGGCCACCAATCTCGAGCGGTTCGAGCAGCCGGCGGTTGTTGAGCTGGATAGGGCCTTCGAAGCGCAGCATCTCCTCGATCGCCGACGGGATCAGCGCCGGACTGTCGCGCAGCGCCTGCATCGCCTGCGGGTAGCGCATCAGCAGCCAGGTTCCGTTGCCGATCAGGTTGGTCGTGGTCTCGTGGCCACGGCATTGAGCAGGAAGATGCACTGGTGGATCAGTTCGAACTCGGTGAGCCGGTAGGCATCGCCCTCACCCTGCTCGCCCTCGATCAGCCGGGTGAGCACATCCTCCTGTGGATCGAGCGGATGCGCACGACGGTGCGCGATCAGCTCGCGCAGGTACGCGGCGAACGCCGACCGAGCGATTGCCCCAGGCCTTGCCCTCGTCGGTGAGCACTGGCTCGAGCGCGCTCAGGATGGCCAGCGACCAGTCCCGCGGGCGGCTGGTGCGTTCATTGTGCGGGATCGCCAGCAGGCTGCTTCGATCACCTCGATCGATTGCGGCGGCGAACGCCGTGATCAGGTCGACACGGCCCTTGTCGGCCAATTGCTCCAGCAAGTCGTCGACCAGCGATGCAACGCCGGCTCCATCCGGCTGACCGCCCGCTGGTTGACTGCCTCCATGATCAGCCGGCGCACCCGAAGTGCGTGCAGCGGCGGATCGCTTAAACACGAGGCTGGTCGTGTGGGATGATCGAACAGCGGGCTGGGCCCGAACTTGGGCAGGAACTCGACCTTCTTGGTCCGAACTGCAGGCCGGGCTCTTGTAGCAATGCACGACATCGTCGTAGCGGGTGAGGGGAACAACGCACTGTCTTCAAGACGGTGCAGCGGATCGCTGCTGCGCGCCTTTGTACACCGGGTAAGGATCGTCGTAAAAGCCCTCGGGCAGCCGCGAGAGCTGGAAATCTCCGGCGTTGCTCATCAGAGGCCGAAACTGTCGTCGGCGCCGATCGCGGCGCTGTTGATGAAACTCGAATCGTCCGAGCAGAGCAGCAACAACAGTCCGTCCAGGTCTTCTTGTGGCTTGCCCAGGCGCTTGCGCGGCGTCATCTGGATCAGGCGCTGACCGGCCTCGGTGCTCCAATGATGCTCGTTGATCTCGGTGCTGATGTAGCCGGGTAGTTGGCCGCGTTGACATTGATCCCAGCGCCCCCATTCGAGCGCCATCGCCCGGGTCATCTGCACGACCGCGGCCTTGCTCTGCAATAGACGCCGATCTGCGCCAGCACCTTGCGGCCGCCAGCGACGCAATGCTGGACGATGCGCGCCGGAGTGCTCCGGCGTGTCCTTGGCGCGCGAGATCATGCGCCGCGCCACCGCCTGCGCGACAAAGAACGCACCCCGGGTGTTGGTGTCGAAGATGAAGTCGAAATCCTCCTCGCGCACGTCGATCAGGCGCTGGGTGGTGCTCACCCCTCGCTGTTGTTGACCAGGATGTCGATCGGCCCGGCATGCTCGGCCTGCTGGATGGCCGCGGTGATCTGCTCGAGCGGCGCGGTCACGTCGAGCGCCACCACGCTGGCCTCGCCGCCATCCGATCTGATCTGCGCCCGCAGTTCCTTGAGGCGCTCGAGCCGGCGAGGCCAGCACGACATGGGCCCCGTTGGCCGCCAGCGTGCGTGCGAAACGACTGCCCAGGCCGCTGGACGCCCCCGTCACGAGTGCGGTCTTGCCATCTAGGTTGACGCTCAGGGTCATGGGTTGGCTCCGTAACTCGTTAGGGATATCGGTAGGTTTCGATCGCTCGGACCGCTTCCGGCAGTTTATCGCAACCGTCGTTTGCACGGCCCGACCGCTTCGGCCATTAATCGCAGGTCAGAGACGCCAATGAACTAGGATGCAGGGATGGAGATCGAACGCGAATCAATGGAGTTTGACGTGGTCATCGTCGGGGTGGCCCGGCCGGCCTGTCGGCCGCCATCCGCCTCAAAGCAGCTGGCCGCAGACAAGGGCGCCGAGGTCAATGTCTGCGGGATCGAGAAGGGTTCTGAGGTCGGCGCCCACATCCCGTCGGGCGCGGTCATGGATCCGCGCACTCAACGAGTTGCTTCCCGACTGGAAGTCGCAGGGTGTCTCGCTCGATACCGAGGTCTCCTGGAGGACCGCTTCCTGTTCCTGACCGAGATCGGGTCGCGCCAGGTGCCCAACTGATGCTGCCCGGGTGCTTTCGCAACCACGGCAACTACGGTCAGCCTGGTCGACGTCGTGCGCTGGCTGGGCCAGCAGGCCGAGAACCTGGGGGTCGAGATCTACCCGGGCTTTGCCGCCTCCGAGGTGTTGTTCAACGACGATGGTCGGTGCGCGGCGTGGCCACCGGCAACATGGGCGTGGGCCGCGATGGCGAGCCCACCGGATGCCTTCCAGCCGGGGATCGAACTGTTCGCCCGCTACACGAGTGTTCGCCGAGGCTCGCGCGGCCACTCTGCAAGACCCCGATCGAGCGCTACAAGCTTCGATGCAGGGCGCGATCCGCAAAGCTACGGCATCGGCATCAAGGGCTTCTGGGAGATCGATCCGGCCAGGCACAAGCAGGTGCCGGTGGTGCACACGGCCGGCTGGCCGTTGTCCAACGACACCTACGGCGGCTCGTTCCTTTACCACCTCGAAAACAACCAGGTGGCGGTGGGCTTCGTCGTCGGCCTGAACTACAGCAATCCCTACCTGGCCCCGTTCGAGGAGTTCCAGCGCTACAAGACCTTATCCGGCGATCCGCCCGTTCTTCTGAGGGCGGCAAGCGGTGGCCTACGGTGCTCGGGCGATCACCGCGGGCGGCATCAACAGCCTGCCCCGGCTGGTGTTCCCCGGCGGCGTCTTGATCGGCTGCGAGGCCGGCTTTCTGAACGCGTCACGGATCAAGGGCAGCCACGCGGCGATCAAGACCGGCTCGCTGGCTGCCGAGGCCGCGTTCGAGGCGGTCCAGGGCCGACCACGCCACGATGAACTGAACACCTACCCGGAGTGCGTTCGAGCGCTCGTGGTTGCACGATGAACTCCATCGTGCGCGCAACTTCGCCGATGATGGGCAAGGGCCTGTACATGGGGACGCTGATGGTCGGGGTGGACCAGGTGGTGTTCCGGGGCAAGGCGCCATTCACGATGCACACCAGCAAGCCCGACCACGAGTACCTGAAGCCGGCCAGCGAATGCCAGCCGATCGCCTATCCCAGGCCCGATGGCAAGATCAGTTTCGACAAGCTCTCGTCGGTGTTCATATCGAACACCAACCATGAGGAAAACCAGCCCGTCCACCTGACCCTCAAGGACGACAGCGTGCCGGTGCAGGTCAACCTGGCGCGCTACGCGGGACCCGAGCAGCGCTACTGCCCGGCCGGCGTCTACGAGTTCGTCAAGGACGACACCAGCGGCGAGGACCGTCTGCAGATCAATGCGCAGAACTGCGTGCACTGCAAGACCTGCGACATCAAGGATCCCAGCCAGAACATCGTCTGGGTCACGCCAGAAGGCGGTGGCGGCCCGAATTATCCGAACATGTAGCGCACGAGAAGCCTGCCCGGCGGCCGCGCCGGGTCTGTCGCGCCCGAGTCAGCCTCGCCGGAACCGGCCGCGGTACCAGAGCCAGAGCGCCGCGTCGTCCTGCTCGGCATGACCGGCATCGCAGGCCGCCCGAAAGCTGGCGAGCGCGCGTTCGCCCACGGGCAACGGGATGCCCGCCTCGCGCGCCATCTCGTTGGCCAGCGTGAGATCCTTGGTCAGCACCCGGGTGGCGGCACGCGGCTCGAAATCATCAAGCATCGCGCGCGACAGCCGGTCGTCGGCGATCCAGCTCTGTCCGGAGCTGGCCATCATCAGCTTCTGGACCAACGCGGGATCCAGACCCACCTGCTCGGCCAGCGCCAGCGCCTCGGATGCGATCGCCAGGTAGCCGCCGGCGGCCAGATTGTTGACCAGCTTGGCCCGCGCCCCGTCGCCCGGCCGGGTCGAGATCCGGAACTGGCGCGCCGCGACCCGGTCGATCAACCCCCGGTGGGCATCGAGCACCGCCGTCGGCGCGGCCATCATCATGCTCATGCTGCCGTCGCGGGCCCGTGCCGGCCCGCCGGAGATCGGCGCATCCACGGCCTGGCCGCCTGCGGCATTCACCTGGTCGGCCAGGCGGGCCATGTCGGTCGGGGAGATCGTGCTGCACAGGAACACGGTGACCGCCGGTTGGGCGTCGTCGCGTTGCGCAAGCCCCTGCAGCAGACCGTCGGGTCCGGCGAACACCTGGTCGATCTGCGCGGCATCGACGACGACGACGAACACCGCGTCGACCGATCGGACCAGCGCCGAGGCGCTGTCGGCGACCCGCGCGCCGCGCTCGCGCAACGGTCGTTCGCGAGCCGGGTCGATGTCGCGGACGGTGACCGGGAACCGGTGCTCGAGCAGGTTCGCGGCCATCGCGCCGCCCATGGCGCCCGGCCCGATGATGCCGACCGGCAGCAAGCCGGGATTCAGCGCGGACCTCGCCCGCCACCGGCGCGGGGCGCCTGTTCGTGGGCTTCGTTGACCACGAGGTTGCGCCCTTCCATGGGCTGGCCGTTGATCGCCTGGATCGCCGCCTGCGCGGCCGAGGCGTCATTCATGGTCACGAAGCCGAAGCCCCGTGAGCGGCCGGTCTCGCGATCGGTGATGATCTTGGCCTCGGCGACTTGGCCATGCGCGGCGAACATCTGCTCGAGTTGCTCGTCGGTGGCTCGCCAGGGAAGATTGCCAACGTAGATTTTGGTCGCCATGTGCTGTCGGGATCCTTTCAGTTCCTTCGGGCGACTGGCAGGCCTTGATGCCGGTTCGGGCGCTGCCGCATCGCAGGGCGGACCGCCGATGCGGCCCTTGGAAAAGCCTGTTCAGACTGTGCCACATTTCGAAGGGACTGCACAGCGTGCGCCCGCCGCCGCCGCGCGCCATCATGCGATTCGTCAATGAATCCCGATATCCCGCCTTCCACCCACTAATGCGGCAATCAGGAAATCCGAAAACACTGCCGGAACGCGGGCCTTGCAAAGCCGGTGATGGTGGCTTGCCGGGCGACCGAAGGGAGCGTGGGGGCTGTTTTTTCTACTCTTCGTCGCTACTCACAACCGCCCCCACCGCCTTCGCACCGAGCTTGGCGGTGCCGACCGTCACGTCGACCGCGGTGCTCACGACAGTGGCCGCGACCCCGACAGTGGCACCGGTGACGGTGACGACCGCGCATCCGGGCAGCCAGGCGGCGACCAGCAACAGGGCGAGCACCCGCTGACGGGACGGGGCGGCGTCGCCGGCCAAGGCGGGGGAACGGGCAGGATCGGAGGGGCGCATGAGCAGGGTGCTTGATTAATTTCGGATACTGTATAAAATCACAGTTATCGGATGGGCTTCATCCAGCGGCTGGCTTCATCGCTCCAATTTATACCTGTTTAGTGCCCGTCCGTCTGCCGCTGTCTGCCGTTTCGCCCCCTTTTTCGTCGGTTTTCCCAAGGATCCTCACCCCATGCGCGCCCTTACCGCCCGTCAACAGGAAATCCTGGCCCTCATCAAGCAGCACATCTCCGACACCGGGTTTCCGCCCACCCGGGCCGAGATCGCCCGCATCCTCGGCTTTCGCTCGCCCAATGCCGCCGAAGAGCACCTGAAGGCGCTGGCCCGCAAGGGCGTCATCGAACTCACCTCGGGGGCCTCGCGGGGCATCCGCCTCAAGATGTTCGCCGACCAGGAAGGCGGCCTGGGGCCCTCGGCCGTCCAGATCGCCCTGAGCCTGCCCCTGATCGGCCGGGTCGCGGCCGGCAGCCCTATCCTCGCCCAGGAACACATCGAGGCCAGCTACGCGCTCGACCCCAACCTCTTTGCCGAAACCCCCGACTACCTGCTCAAGGTGCGCGGCATGAGCATGCGCGATGCCGGCATCCTCGATGGCGACCTGCTCGCGGTCAAGCGCGCCCGCGAGGCGCGCAACGGCCAGGTCGTCGTGGCCCGCGTCGGCGACGACGTCACCGTCAAACGCTGGCGCCGGCAAGGCTTCCAGGTCGAGTTGCTCCCCGAAAACCCCGACTACCCACCGATCGTGCTCGATACCCGGCGCGACGAGTTCGTCCTCGAGGGCCTGGGGGTCGGCCTGCTGCGTACCGGCAAGGCGCTCTGAGCCCGCCGGGGTCCGATCGATACACCCGCATGGGAGGCCCGATGCATCCTTCGTCACTGCAGCATGTCTGGCGCGCCACCCAGATCGACAGCCGCGGTATCGCCGCCTGCGACACCGGCTTCGCCCGGCTGAACACCGAACTGCCCGGCGCCGGCTGGCCGGTCGGCATGCTGACCGAACTGATCACCCGCGAAAGCGGCTCCGGCGAATTGCGTCTGCTGGTGCTGCGTTGCTGCGCCAGCTCACCCGCGAGCGCAAGATCGTCATCCTGCTGGCCCCGCCGCTCATTCCCTATGCCCCGGCCCTGGCCGGCTTCGGCATCGACCTCGACTACCTGGTCATCATCCAGGCCGGCAATGCCGCCGACCGCCTCTGGGCCGTCGAACAAACCCTCAAGAGCGCCAGCTTCGGCGCGCTGCTGGCCTGGCTGCCGCAACGGCGCACTCCGGCCCGAACACCTGCGCCGGATGCAGTTGGCCGCCCAGTCGGCGGGCGGGCCGGTCTTCCTGTTTCGCGAACTCGATGCACAGTTCGACACATCGCCGGCGCCGTTGCGGCTGCTGCTGCTGCCCCGGGCCAACGAGCAGTTGTCGGTCCAGATCCTCAAGCGACGCGGGCCCGTGATGGCCATGCCCTGATGCTCGACCTGCCCCGGCCGATCGCCTCTATCCACCTGCGCCAGCGCAGCACCGCCCCGACCGGGCATCCGGTGCTGTCCACGGTGCATGCCCACGGCAACCCCCAGGCGTCGCTGCTCAACTAGGGCCTGACCGACCGTCCTCCGATGCCATGTGGCTCGCGCTGTCGTTTCCAAGGTTGCCCCTGGACCTGCTCGACCAGGCGGGCGCCCAGGGCCCGCAGGCACCGCCCGGACCGATCGCCCTCTGCGACCGGCTCGACCTGCTGATGGTCAATGCCCTGGCCGCCGCGGCCGGCCTTTGCGTGCCGGCATGCGCCGGGCCACCGCGCAGGCACTTGCCCCCGGCACCCGCTGGATCGACCACGATCCCGGGGCCTGCGCCCGGGCACTCGAGCGCCTGGCCTGCTGGGCCTTGCAGTTCACCCCGTCGGTGGCCTTCGCGCCGCCACCACTGGCCGCCCGGCCCACCCGCGAACTGGCGGCCAGTGCCCCGCTCACCGGGGCCGCCGATGCCGGCCTGCTGCTCGAGGTCGAACCCAGCCTCAAGCTGTTCGGCGGGCAGGACGCGCTGCTGCAACGCCTGGCAGACGAGCTGCAGCAACTCGGCTACCAGGCCGTGGCCGGTATCGCCCCCACTGCCGGTGCGGCATGGCTTTTGCCCGGCAGGCCGCCTACGAACGAGCCGACAGGCTGCGCGCTGCGCCGGCAGGGGCCGGCGCAGCGCCGCTGGCCCCGCTTGGCGAGATCCGTGACGGCAAGCCCTGCAAGATTCGCTCGCCGGCCTGCCGATCGGCCACCTCACCGAAGCCAGGGCGCACCTGTCGGTGCTGCAGACCATGGGCGCCCACCGGCTGGGCCACCTGTTCGATCTGCCCCGTGCCGGCCTGGCACGGCGCTTTGGCAAGAACCTGTTGCTCGAGATCGATCGCGCGCTGGGCGTACAGCCGCAGCCGATCCGTTATTTCCACGCCCCGAGCATTTCAGCAGCCGGCTCGAGCTGCTGGCCGATGTGGAAACCACCGAACCGTTGCTGTTCGCCACCCACCGGATGCTGCTCGAACTCACCGGCTGGCTGCGGGCCCGCCAGGCCGGGCTACGTAGCTTCGATCTGGTGGCCGAGCATCATGATCCGCCGCAGACCAGCGTGTCGGTCCGCCTGACCCACCCCAGCCGCGAACCCGCCCGCCTGGGCGGCCTGCTGCGCGAGCGACTCAACCTGCTGAGCCTGCGCGCGCCGGTACAGGCGCTACGGCTGCAGTGCCACGACATCCACGACCTGCCGCTGGCCAGCGGCGAACTGTTCGCCAACCCGGCCAGTGCCCATGAAAACCTCGGGCGCCTGCTCGAGCGGCTGCAGGTACGCCTGGGCCGTGAACAAGTCCAGCGCCTGTTGCTGGCCGAAGACCATCGTCCGGAGGCGGCCTACCGGGTCTGCGTGATCGAATCGCTCGACCAGATCGGCCGCCCCGCCCCGGCCCTGCCCGCAAACCGCTCCAGCGCCTCCGGCGGGATCGCGCCTGGCCCCCTGTCGGGGGCGTTGGTGCCGCTGGCAGCCCTGAACCCGGTGGCCGGCCAGGCCAGCCCCGGCGGGCAACTGCCCCGCCCGCTCTGGTTGCTGCGCGAGCCACGCCCCCTGAGCGAACGCAACAACCGGCCCTGGCTGCAGGGCACGCTCACCGTGCTGGCCGGCCCCGAACGGATCGAGACCGGCTGGTGGGACAACCACCTGGTCCAGCGCGACTACTTCGTCGCCGAAGACGACGACCATCACCTGTACTGGATCTACCGCGAACGCCAACCCCGGGCGGATTCAGGCTGGTTCGTCCACGGCCGCTTCGGCTGATCCCCTGCGCACCAGGCGGCTTGCCGCAGGCGCCGCGAAGCGGCGACGTGGGGCAACCTCATGAGACAAGCAAACGGCTGACCGGGCAGGTGACGAGCGCCCGGCCGCCCGAAGCCGTCACCTGCCCGGTCAGCCCCCCGCGGGGGAAGACGCCGCGAAGCGGCGACGTGGGGGCCCAAATCACCTAGATGAATTGAATGACGTCCACCGCGTCGG
The DNA here is from genome assembly GCA_041396665.1 of Burkholderiaceae bacterium. GTDB lineage: Bacteria > Pseudomonadota > Gammaproteobacteria > Burkholderiales > Burkholderiaceae_E > JAUIAI01. The sequence continues at coordinate 5,651 of JAWKYE010000017.1, read as the reverse complement.
TAATGACGGTATCCACCCCCCACTCGAGCAGCATCTCGACCCGCTGCGGATCATTGACCGTGTAGGTCACGACCCGCAGCCCGGCATCGTGGGCAGTGTCGACCATCCGCTCCGACAGGCTCGCATGATGCGGATCGACCGCGACGCAGCCCAGTGCCAGGCAGCGCGCCAGCCAGTCGTCCGGCAGCGCGTCGAACAACAAGGCGCGCGGCAGATCGGGGGCCGCCTCGCGCGCGCCCTCGAGCGAGCTCTCGGAGAACGACGACAACAGCGGCGCGATGTCGGCATCGCGAAAGATGTGGTCGGCCTCGAGTCCGACCGCCGCACCGGTTTCAAACTCGCGCCCGACACAGGCCTTGATCTCGATATTGGCCAGGTAGTCGCCGGCCAGCAGCCAGCGGGCCAGTCGCGCCAGCGTCGGGACGCCCTCGCCGGCATAGGTCGTCGAGTGCCAGCTGCCCGCATCGAGGCGCATCAGTTCGGCCAGCGTCGCCTGCCCCACCCTGCCCCGGCCATCGGTGGTCCGATCGAGCATGTCGTCATGCATCAGGACCAGGCTGCCGTCGCCTGACAGCTTGCAGTCGAACTCGAACATCCGGTAGCCATAGCCGGCACCGACACGCATCGCCGCCATCGTGTTCTCAGGCGCGAGTCGCCCGGCGCCCCGGTGCGCGCAGAGCCTCGGATAAGGCCAGTCCCGCGGTTCGTTGATCATGGTCCAGCCCCTGGTCGATGAAACGATACGGTTGTCGGATCAGCCGTGCAGATCGGGCGGCCCGGCCAGCAGGTCGCGGGCTGCCAGCTGTCGCGCGCGGTCCGCGTCGATGGCCACCGGCAAGCCGCCGAGCCAGCGGACCAACGATGTCGCGAAGCGGTGATGACGCGCCCCGGCCAGCACGAGGTCACGATACCAGTCGAAGGGGCGCAGCGCCTCGTCGATGGCCGAGGGCGTCGCCATGTAGACGTATGCCGACACCCGCCGGCCCTGCCAACGGCCATCGGCCAGTTGCAGATCGACCAGCTCGCGCTCATAGCCATCGCCCAGCCCCTCGAAGCGATCGAGCGCCTGCCTATCGACGCGCGCCACCTCGAACACGGCCACTTGCGCGGTCGCGGTGTCGTCGCGGCGCAGCCAGCACTTGCCCGAACCGTCCTGGCCCCGCTTGCCGAACGCCAGCTGGTGCCCGGGCAGGGCCGCGCAGCCGAGGAACCGGGCGCTGGGCGTGCGACGCTGCAGGCGAACCGGCAGCAGGTTCGAGCCGTAGGCGGCGTACAGGTCGGGAGGGCCGGCCACGTCGGAGCGCCGGATCAGCCCGATCGGCGCGTGGCTGCGTGCGCGCACACGGTGACGATGCGATCGGCCGGCCGGGCGAACTGGATCATCAGGTACTCGCGAAAATCGTCGGCGAACGGCTGCAGCACCAGCGCCTGGCGCATGCACTCGAGCCAGTCGTCGCGATCCTGCACGACGATGGGCAGGTGCGCATGGACCATCGGCAGGCGGATCGGACCGTACTTTTCGCTGTAACGGGGCGGGCCACCCAGCCAGCCGCACAGAAAACGCGCCAGCTTGTCGATCGACACCTCGATATCGGCCGGGTGCATGCCACGCAGACGCGCGAAACGGGGTGTCTCGTTCATCAGGCGATAGAAATCGCGCACCAGCAGCCAGAGACCGGTTTCGCCCCCGGCCGCCTGAAAGGACGCATCGCCATCGCCGTAAACACGTGGCAGGGTCGTGGGTTCACTCATCGGGCAACATATCGGTCGGACACAAGCGCCGATAGTGCCAGAAACCGCTGTCGGGGTGCTTATCTGATGACGCAACGAAACCACCGTAAAGTCCTACGACGCAGGTCATCTTTTGTCGCCAAGCAATTGTTTGTAAAAGCAAATTTGATCATGACAAGAACTTGCATCCGACCGGGACCAATCCTGCCCATAATGGTTTCGTAGTAAACCAGAGAGCCAGAGGACACCTTGAACTACACGATTGAAGCCGTCGCGGCGGACGGCACGCGCGCCCAGGCCACGCTGACGGCCAATGGCACCCGCTTCCCCGCCGAGCCCGGCACCCAGTACCGGATCCGCGATATCGACGGCAGCCGGGACTCGGACGGGGTCCGTATCGTGCGCGACGGGAACGATCTGACGATCAACGGCCTGCCCGACACCGGCGAGGTGCGCCTCGAAGGCTTCTTCACGGCCTGCACCCCCGAGTTTTCGTGTTCATTGCTGACCGAGGATCTGGGCGGCCTGCCAGGCGAGGCGATCACGCCGGCCAGCGAGCCGATCGCCGCGCTCACCGGGGGCGACTTCCTGATGTGGAGCAACGGCGCGCGCGAGGCGGCGATCCCCGCCGCCCCCGAGTCGGAATACAACTGGCGGCCGGTGGCCGCGGTGGCCGGTGGCCTGGCGGTACTGGGCGCGGGCCTGGGCGGCGGTGGCGGTGGGGGCGCAGTCGCGGCCGACAGCACGCCGCCGGTCGCACCGTTGTTCAAGGTCGATGCCCCGAGCAACTCCGCTGCCGGTGATCAGCGGGATCGCCGAGGCGAACAGCACGGTCACGCTGACCGTCGACATCGGCAACAGCGGCAACCGGATCAGCTATTCGACCCCGGTCGACGCCAATGGCAACTGGCAGATCAATACCGCCACCCAGGTGCCGTTTGCCGGCGTGATGCCGCCCGAGGGGCTGCCGGTCGACCGGCCGTCGGGCATACGGGCCATTGCCACCGACGCCTCCGGCAACGCCGGGCCGGTCGGTGAAAGCTCGATCAGCATCGATGTCGAGCCGCCGACCCAGGTGGCCACGCTGGAGGGCATCACCAGTGACGCCAAGGCGCCTGTCGATGCGAACGGCAATGCCACCAACACGAACGGCGCGCCCCTGGGGCCCGGCGACATCCCCGCGGCGGCCAGACCAATGACGCCTCGCCGACCCTGTCTGGCACGATCGACGGGCCGTTGGGCGAGGGCGACAAGGTCACGATCTGGCGCGATGGCGTACCGGTCGGCACGGCCACGCTCGATGGCCTGAACTGGCAGTTCACCGACAGCAACGTGCCGCAGGGTGAGCATCGCTACGAGGCCCGGTGTCCGATGCCGCAGGCAATGCGTCGCCCGCCTCGGCGGTCTTCACGATCACCGTCGATGGCACGGGTCCACTGGCCCCGGTGATCGATCCGGTGGCCGGCGACGACCTGGTGATCTTCACCGAGGCGCAGGCCGGCTTTGCGGTCACGGGCAGCGCCGAGGCCGGCAGCCGGCTCACCCTCACCTGGGGCGACACGGTACGCACCGCGCAGGCTGACGGTGCCGGGCGCTTTCGTCTGGACTACGGCAGTGGCGAACTGCCCGCCGATGGCACCCAGCCACTGAGCATCACCGCGACCGATTCATTCGGCAACGTCGGTGCGGCCGGGTGCGCCCGGTGACGCTGATCACCCGCCTGCCGGACGAACCCGCGATCGATACCGCCGCGGGCATCTTGCAAGGTCCGGTCGCCGCCATCAATGCCGCCGAGGCTGCCGCCGGTATCACCATCACCGGCCTGGCGACGCCGGGCAACACGATCACGCTCAGTTTCGTGACAGCGGCCGGCGCCGCCTATACCTACTCCGGGGCCACCAGCGCGGCGGGCCGGTTTGCGGTCCCGGTTGCCCCGGGCAGTCTGCCCGATGGCCAGTACACGCTGCGGGCGGATGCCAGTGACATCGCCGGCAATCTCGTCACCGGCAAGCCGGTCCCGGTGCTGGTCGACACGGTCGCCCCGCGCGCCACGGCCCAGGTCACCGGCGTCATCGACGACCAGGCGGCGCTGACCGGCGCGGTGCCCGCCAACGGCGTCACCAACGATGCCAGCCCGACGCTCACCGGCTCACTGGGCAGCGCGCTGGTAGACGGCGAACAGGTCGTGGTCGTGCGCAACGGCGTGCAGGCCGGCGTGGCCACCGTCGACAACCAGAACTGGTCGTTCACCGATCGCGACCTGGTCGATGGCCCGTATGCCTACAGCGCCGCGGTCGTGGACGCGGCGGGCAACACCGGCCCGTTGACCGGCTCGGTTTTCCCGATCAATGTCGATCGCACGCCGCCGGCCGCGCCGACGATCAACCCGGTCGGTGGCAACGACCTCGTCGATGCCACCGAGGTCAACAACGTGATGGTCAGCGGCTCGGCCGCGGCCGGCGCTGCGGTCACCCTCGAATGGGCGGGCGTCACCCGCAACCTGGTCGCCGACGCCGGCGGCAACTGGTCGACGGCGTTCGGGCGCGCCCCGACCGAGGGCCGCAGCGACATCCGGGTCACCGTGTCCGACGCCGCCGGCAACTCGGCGACGACCGTGCGCACGGTCATCGTCGACACCACGCCGCCGCCCCCGCCATCGATCAACCCGGTCGAAGGCGACGATGTGGTCAATGCCAGCGAAGCGGCCAACCGTATCGACATCGGCGGGCGGGCCGAGGGCGGCAGCCGGATCGATGTGAACTGGGGCGGCCAGGGGCGAACCACCACCGCCAACGGCAGCGGCAACTGGTCGGTCCAGTTCGAGACCGTGCCCGGCCAGGGGCGCAGTACGGTCACGGCGACGGCGACCGACAGTGTCGGCAATCGCAGCACCGCCGCCAGTCGCAGCGTCGAGGTGGATACGGTCGCGCCACCCGCGCCGGCGATCGCCGTGGTCAGTGGCGACGACAAGATCACCGCGGCCGACCTGCCCGGGGGCATCCCGGTCAACGGCACCGCACAGTCGGGCAGCACCGTGCTGGTGACCTGGGGCAACGTGATCCGCGAGACAACGGCCAGCGGCGGCACCTGGACCGTGAACTTCGCCGATGCGCCCTCGCAGGGCCGATCGACGATCTCGGCGGTCGCACGGGATGCGGCGGGCAACCTGAGCGCGGCCGACACCCGTTCGGTGCAGGCCGACACCACGCCGCCACCCGGCGTGCCGGTGATCAGCGCCGTCACCGGCGACAACCTGGTCAATGCGGCCGATGCCGATGGTGGCGTGGTCATCAGCGGGACCGCGACGCCCAATGCCACGGTCTCGGTCGTGTGGGGGACACGGACCGAGACTGACGTGGCCGGCAGCAACGGCGCCTGGAGCGTGAACTTCGCCGAGAACCGCGTGCCCGCCGACGGCATCCGGCCGGTCACCGCCACGGCCACCAACAGTGGCGGCTCCAGCGCGGCCGCATCGGTCAGCGTGACGATCGACACGACGGCGCCCGGCCGGCCCAAGATCGACGACATCGAGGGCAATAACCGGATCAGCGAGGCCGAGGCAAGGGACGGCGTGACGATTTCGGGCGACACCGAGGCGGGTACGACGATCACCGTCGACTGGGGCGGCGTGACCCGTACGGACACCACGACCGGCTCCGGCACATGGTCGGTCACCTATGCCACGGTCCCGGTCGGCGAAGGCACCAGTGTCGTGACCGCGTCGGCCACCGATGCCGCGGGCAACACCGGCGCCAGCAGGAGCCAGAATGTCGTCGTCGATCCGGTGTCGCCCTCGCAGACCGCCAGCATCGCCAGCGTCACCGACAATGTCGGCCCCGTGACCGGGTCACTCCCCAGCGGATCGGTCACCGATGACACCCGTCCCGCCCTGGTCATCTCCCTGAGCTCGTTGCTCGACG